>CAZJKU010000083.1:0-2065 GCA_964546905.1 uncultured Staphylococcus sp. | reverse complement strand
TCTATTTCCGTGTAGTGATCGAGAGAGCCGAAGGTGCTACAATTGAGCCCTTAAATACTTGTACCGTTACAATCGTTGACCAGATGAGCTCTCCGATTTATTCGCTTGCCGGTGCGTGGGAACTTTCGTTTAAGGACTACGATGGAGCTGCTATCGTAACACCTCGCTCAGAATTGAAGGTTGTCAATGAGGAAACCGGTCGGTGTCAGTTTGAAGCTTTTTATCCCGCACTTTACAGCGGTCTTGTGCTCAACGTCGATATACGTGAGGATCCCGCTTCTGGAGAGTATAAAATGTCGATTCCTTATGGTACAACTGCCGCCTCAGGACTTAATTTTACTGGTCTTGGTGTATGTGACGTTCTCATTACTGATACCAATGGTTCTCTTAAGGGTTCAAATGTTGGTACATGGAATGATGATCACACAGTTGTGACTTTCTCGCAGGGCCTTTTACTTGCAGTTTACTCCGAAGGAGTCAATCAAGGTCTTTGGGATCGCTTGACTGGTCTTTCGTTTAAGAAACTTGACTAAATTTAACATACCTTTTCCCTGTCAGCCCGGCCGTTGCGGTCGGGCTGATTTCGTGTTAAAAGTGTGAAATCGTTTTGATTTCCTCCCGCGGCTTAGTAACTTTGTTATTATGAATCCCAATGCTCCGCTTGCCGAGCGGCTCCGACCCCGCTCCCTCGACCAATACATAGGCCAGACCCATCTCGTTGGGCCCGGTGGCGTTATCCGCTCCATGATCGAGCAGGGCAACATTGCCTCTTTCATCCTTTGGGGTCCACCGGGAGTGGGCAAGACCACCCTTGCGCGCATCATAGCCAACACCGTCGAAGTGCCCTTCTACACCCTCTCCGCTGTCAATTCCGGAGTCAAGGATGTGCGCGAAGTCATCGAGAAGTGCCGCCGGCAAGCAAGCAGCATGTTCTCCACCGGCAGGCCAGTGCTTTTCATTGACGAAATCCATCGTTTCAGCAAGTCGCAGCAGGACAGCCTGCTCGGTGCCGTCGAAAGCGGTATCGTCACCCTGATCGGCGCTACTACCGAGAATCCCTCATTCGAGGTCATCCGCCCGCTGCTCTCCCGTGCTCAGGTCTACACCCTGCGCCCCCTCGAAGCCCCCGAGCTGCAGCAACTCCTTGACCGCGCCATTGACGGCGACGAGATCCTCTCTTCGCGCGGCGTTAAGGTTGAGTCAACCACCGCGCTCTTCCGCTTCGCAGGCGGCGACGCCCGCAAGCTGCTCAACATCCTCGATCTCCTGCTCCAGGCCACCCCTGCCGGACAACCCGTTGTGATCAACGACAAGAACGTCACCGAGCGGCTTCAGGAAAATCCCGCGGCCTACGACAAAAACGGCGAGATGCACTACGATATCATCTCAGCCTTCATCAAGTCAATCCGCGGCTCCGACCCCGACGCAGCCGTCTACTGGCTCGCCCGCATGATAGCCGGCGGCGAGGACC
Source organism: uncultured Staphylococcus sp. (assembly GCA_964546905.1). Taxonomy (GTDB): domain Bacteria; phylum Bacteroidota; class Bacteroidia; order Bacteroidales; family Muribaculaceae; genus Duncaniella. The sequence continues at coordinate 594 of CAZJKU010000083.1, read as the reverse complement.
CCGAGTTCATCGCCCGCCGCCTCGTAATCCTCGCCTGCGAAGACATCGGCCTGGCCAACCCTAACGCCCTTCTCCTTGCCAACGCCACCTACGACGTAATCCACAAGATCGGAATGCCCGAAGGCCGCATACCTCTCGCCGAGTGTGTCATCTATCTCGCCACATCCCCCAAAAGCAATTCCGCATACATGGCAATCGACCGCGCCCTCGCCCTTGTGAAGGAAACAGGCGACCTCCCCGTCCCGCTACATCTGCGCAACGCCCCGACATCGCTGATGAAAGACATGGGCTACGGCCGCGACTACAAGTATGCCCACGACTATCCCGGCAACTTCGTCATACAGCAATTCATGCCCGACACCATCGGCCACCGTCCCCTCTGGCAACCCTGCGACAACCCCAACGAACAGCGCGCTATGGCGCTCCAGAACTCCCGCTGGCAGCCCGACGGGCAAAAAAAATCATCCGATTGACAAAAAAATATATCCCTGCTACATTGTCAACTGCAAAATTATCATTAAATTTGCACCGCAAAACAATCGGCCTCGGGGTGTAGCACAGTTGGCAGCGCGCCACGTTCGGGACGTGGAGGTC
>CAZJKU010000082.1:0-2578 GCA_964546905.1 uncultured Staphylococcus sp. | reverse complement strand
ACATCTACAACGGCACCGAGTCGATAACTGAAAAACTCCCGCTGCGATGAAGAGGATATTCTATCAGATTTTACTGCTTCTTGTGTCGCTCGCATCCATAAATGCACAAGCTGACGATCTATATAACCCCCTTCCGATCGGTTTTAAGGACCTTGTGACCGAACCGGCACCTGCCCCCGGCACCTTCAACCGCCACATTGACTGCCCGGTGAGCTACGCCACGGGGTCCTACACTCTGTCAGTGCCGCTGTTCAGCTGGGATGAGTGTGGTTTCCCTTTCTCACTGTCCCTGGACTACACTCCCGGAGTAAAAGTTGAGGACAAGGCCGGAATGTTCGGCCTGGGCTGGTCGCTCGGAGGCATCACCGGTACGGTCACCCGCCAGATCATCGGACGACCGGATGAAAAGGAGAGTTTCTATATACTTGATTCCGACATAAGCAATTATCTTTCCACGGCAAGTGTGAGTGATCTGAGAAATCTCGCGAGCGGCAGAAAAGACGCTTACATGGATAAGTTCTATTATTCGGTGAACGGATATGCCGGCTGCTTCGTCATCAACAACCGTCGCGTCATTCAGCTGAGTGACAACGATGTCACGATAACTGCGGGAAAATGGGAGAATGAGATCCCGAAGACAATCACCATCACCACTCCTGAATGTTGGAAATATGAACTTGAAGCAATAGGCACGTCTTCAAAGGAGACCAGCGTGCGTGCTGTCTCGGAACAGTATTTCAATTCCGATTATGTGGGCTATACGTTGTGGGCCCTGAAAAGACTGACACTTCCCGACAAAGCCTCAGTCATATCATTCACACCGTCAGTCGATTCACATTCCAAAAAAGTAGAGAGTAAACTATACTCCACGCAATTCAGCAACAGGTCAAATCAGGGCGGATCAACCAAGCTACCCCTGCCGGAGAATACGATAACCACAACGCAGTGCTCATTTTACGGCTTCCTGAAAATAGCGGGTAAAAAGGCATCTATTACATTCAACAGCGAGGGGAAAACCCTTATCGGAACTATCAGGAACAGTTCAGGCGACGAGGTGCGGCGTGTGGAAATGGAGCTTGAGGGAACTATCGGCGGACGGGAACGACTCGCATCGATAGCGATATACAGCGGCGATGAACTTCTCGATTGCCGCTCGTTCACCTACCACGATGACAGCTACTCAAGGACAAGGCCCGAAGCGTGCACTGATTTCTTCGGCTATTCCAACAGGAAGGTTCCCACTTATACTCCCGACGATTTACAGCTTATACCGGAAGGGTCCGGGGGCGGAAACGGATTCCAGACTGAATTAGGTGACTACTATGATGATCACCAGGGCGGCTATCCGTATCCTGAGATAGTTATTGAAAGCATCCTCACCACCCGGGGAGAGCTTAACCCTCACCGTCAGTACAAGTTCGAACATGCGTGCAGCGCGTCATTGAAGGAGATGACCGATGCAAATGGCCTTGTCACGACCATTACCTATGAACCCAACATCGCCATTCTTCACGGGACCCGGAATTATACGGCTGAAGTGAACATAGGTATCCGTGTGCGCAAGATAGAGACCGTGGATCAGATTACCGGCAACACGAGGACCCGCGATTTCGTATATTTTGATCCCGTTTTTTCCAATCCTATCGGAAACCTTTATAAACATCACTTCATATCTCATGCGGGAATCAAAGGGCTGGATTCAGATGCGTATCAGACAACTACCTTTACATCTACATGCCGCGTTCCGGGACTGAGTGCGGAAGGGACCCAGATCCTCTACGGCGCCGTCGAGGAAACGGTCACAGGTACTGAAATCAGCCGGCCCGTCAAGACCCGTTATGAGTTTGACAATTCCAGATCGGTGAATGAGACCTTTTCGGTCGATATCAGCAACGAAGACGGTAACAGAAGACAAGGTGAAGTCCTGAAATACCTCGGCTACGGAATGCTTACGTATGGCAACGATTTCATAGTGGCAGGAAATAATGATATAACTTCCGGATTCTGTGAGTTGTTCGGCCAGAAATCACCCATGACCCGTAAGATCGTGTATGAATATGGCGAATCGGGTGGTTTCGCCGTGAAAGAGGAGACCGTCAATCATTATACTCATATCGATGCCCGGTCAGATAAGATCGGAATATACTGCGAGACATTATGTCGGCTTTCCAAGACAAAGAATCCTAATCATCTCAGTAATACAGAGGATGACATTAAAGATTTCGCTACCGGAATAGTGACGACCAAGGCGGTAAGGACATATCTTGACTCCACGGTTGTGATAAGGTATTATCCGGACGGGTCCACGCGGAGAGTGAGTACCGGATACCTCTACAGCGACCGCGATTCCGGGAGGCTGTTCAGTGTGTTCGGTGATGAGGATAACCTGCGTCAGGGGAAACTGCACCGTCCGTGGGGTTCGGTAGTGGAATGTGCAGGAACGAAGATAGAGAAATATGACATACTTGGGGAGCATCTTCCCAACTCTCCTTACCTGCGTGACAATGCAGGCATCTACGCCCCGGCCCTCCCGGTGATAAGCCGCGTGAAGGTTGACGGACGGGTGTTCACGACCCGT
>CAZJKU010000081.1:0-2917 GCA_964546905.1 uncultured Staphylococcus sp. | reverse complement strand
GGCCGTCGCGGTTGCCGAGGATGTTGGTCGAGAACCATCCGCTCAGGCCCAGGCAACGGGTGCCGATGATGGGAGCGAAGCCTGACTTGACGAGGGTCTGGCCGGTCTTGAAGTCCTTGCCGGCGATAGGCATCTTGGTCTTTTCGGCCATTTCCCACATGGCGGGGATGTCGACGGTGGTGTTGGGGGCACCCATGATGAAGGGAGCGCCTTCGGCCAGGGCGGCGTAGGCATAGCACATCGAGGGAGCGATGTTTTCGGTATCGTTGGCCTTCATTGCGGCTTCAAGGTCGGCGAGCGTGCCGTGCACGGCGGGGTTGACGGGGACGTATACCTCGGTCGAGGCAGCCCAAAGCACCACGATGCGGTCGCAGTTGTTTTCCTTCTTGAAGTTGCGGATGTCCTCGCGGAGCTGCTCTACCATATCCCAGCGGGTCTTGCAGTCCTTCACGTTGTCGCCGTCGAGGCGGGAAGCGTAGTTTTTGTCAAAGGCAGCCTTCATGGGGACGATCTTTTCGAGCTCGTCCTTGACAGGGAGGATATCTTTTTCCTTGAGAACCTCGCAGTTCATTGCGCTTTCAAACGCATTGGCGGGATATACGTCCCATGCGCCGAACACGATGTCGTTGAGGTCAGCGATGGGCACGATTTCGTTGTAGGGGAGATATTTCTTTTCTGCTCCTTCGCCCACACGCATTTTATCATACTGAGTCATTGAGCCGACAGGCTTGGTGAGGCCCTTGCGGGTCATGAGCACGCCTGTCATAAAAGTCGAGGACACTGCTCCGAGTCCCACTACGAGCACGCCGAGACGGCCGGTCGCGGGCTTAACATCGGTTTTCTTCATGTTTTCTAAGGTTGAAACTTATTATATTATTAATGTATATTCATCAGTGGGGACTGCGCCGGGGCGCAGTTTCTGAAATTGCCGTCAAAAATACTGCTAATTTTTTTAAATGTAAAATTTTTGATATTGATAATTTCGCCATAATTGCTAAAGTATTTTAATAGTCACTCAAAATAAATAAAATATGTTAAATAATGCCGATTTCGACCCGATAATATTAATTAATATTAATGGAGGTAGGCGAGCGCCCGGCGGCAAGGTGTTTCCGCTCACCGGCCCGGCAGGCAGGGGTGGGGGAGGGACTTCGGCCGGGCGCTCGGTACCCGGGCCCGGCGCGGGGGTGGTGAAAAAAGTTGCGGAAATGTTTGGTAGATAGGAAAATAAGTTGTAATTTTGCAACGCTTTAAGAGTATTGCGCTCGGTTGCCGGCTGTAACAATCTGATTGTCAGGCCGGTGGCTTTTTGCGGCTCTGATACTTGCGAGCATGGAAAAAGAAACTGTAAATCGAAAATCAATATAAAGTATAACTAAAACAACTAAGATGCCTACTATTCAGCAATTAGTAAGAAAAGGACGTGTAGCCCTCGAAGACAAGAGCAAGTCTCCCGCTCTCGACAGCTGTCCGCAGCGTCGTGGCGTATGTGTGCGCGTCTACACCACCACCCCCAAGAAACCTAACTCGGCAATGCGTAAGGTAGCTCGTGTGCGCCTGACCAACGGTAAGGAAGTCAACAGCTACATCCCCGGTGAAGGTCACAACCTTCAGGAGCACTCGATCGTGCTCGTGCGCGGCGGCCGTGTCAAGGACCTCCCCGGTGTACGTTACCACATCGTGCGCGGTACTCTCGATACTTCGGGCGTGAAAGACCGCACCCAGCGTCGCTCCAAGTATGGTGCAAAGCGTCCCAAGGCCGGCAAGAAGTAATCAGGCTCAGGCGACGATCCACTGAAAAAGCGATACACCGTTTCTTTTCTTAACTATCAATTCAAAAACAGAGTAAATTAACCTCGTTTTTGTGATTGGACAGGCTAAATCAAAAGGTTGAGTAAACCCTCACCGCGGTCAGAGGACCGCAATACCGCGACAAGGTCCGGACAGGGTTGAAGATGAAGATGCAGCAACCAAGCAACAAAAACAAAACATTTCCAAAACAATGAGAAAGGCTAAGCCCAAAAAACGGGTCATTCTCCCCGATCCCGTGTTCCACGATGTAAGAGTGTCAAAGTTTGTCAACCATCTGATGTATGACGGCAAGAAGAACACTTCCTACACTATCTTCTATACAGCTCTGGAGCTTGTGAAAGCCAAGATGCCCAACGCCGAGGAAACCGCCCTCGAAATCTGGAAAAAAGCCCTTGAAAACGTCACTCCCCAGGTGGAGGTAAAGTCACGTCGCGTGGGTGGTGCCACCTTCCAGGTGCCCACTGAAATCCGCCCTGACCGCAAGGAATCGATCTCAATGAAAAACCTCATCCTCTATGCCCGCCGTCGCGGTGGTAAGACCATGGCTGAAAAGCTCGCCGCTGAAATCGTCGACGCTTTCAATGACCAGGGCGGCGCGTTCAAGCGCAAGGAGGACATGCACAAGATGGCCGAGGCCAACCGCGCATTTGCTCACTTCCGTTTCTAATCCTGAGAGATTCCGATACAATTTACCATTACAACATTTAATTACACAAGCACATAATGGCTAAATCCGACGAACAACTCAAATATACCCGCAACATCGGCATCATGGCCCACATCGATGCCGGCAAGACCACCACTTCCGAGCGTATCCTCTTCTATACCGGTCTGACCCACAAGATCGGCGAAGTGCACGACGGTGCCGCTACGATGGACTGGATGGAGCAGGAACAGGAGCGTGGTATCACAATCACCTCTGCCGCCACCACCACTTTCTGGAAATATGACGGCGAGAAATATAAGATCAACCTCATCGACACTCCGGGACACGTCGACTTCACCGTCGAGGTAGAGCGCTCGCTCCGCGTGCTCGACGGCGCCGTGGCTACTTTCTGCGCCGTGGGTGGTGTCGAGCCCCAGTCTGAGACCGTATGGCGTCAGG
>CAZJKU010000080.1:0-2956 GCA_964546905.1 uncultured Staphylococcus sp. | reverse complement strand
ACGTTGAGGGCGAGCATGGCGGTGAGGACGATATACATGAGGTTTATCATCTTCTGCCTTGGTGAGAGCCTTACGATTGATTCTGCCATTTGTGGGAGTGGAGTTTAAGTAATAAGGAAGATGTCAGGGAGAGGGGGATTCGTATCAGTCATTCTGGGCCGGCATGGCACCGGGGCGGTACATGTTGACGGTCATAGCCGAGATCATCTTCTCGTAGACCTGATTGAGCTGCTGCATGTTGCGGGCCATCTTGTCGGTTTCCTCGCAGTAACGCGCGCTCTGGGCAGCCGATTTCTCATACATGTCGCGTATATCCTTGATGCCGCGGTTGACGCGGTCGATTGCGTCGAGCTGCGATGCCACGCTCTTGAGCTGGATCTCATAGATGGTGTTGAGACCGCCGATGTTGCGGTTGAGATCGTTCATCTGGCTGATGTATCCGCTTGAGTTTGCGGCGAGTTCCGACGAATGTTCGGTTATCGCCGTGTAGCTCTGGAGCAGGGTTGCGCTGACGGCGTTGAGGGCCTCGGTAGTGGCGTGGAGCTGCTGCATCTGGCCGGCGATAGACTGCATCTGTTCGAGATAGGCGGTAGTTGCGGTGGAGAGTTCGGCCATTTTGGAGAGCTGGCGGGCAGCCTCGGTCATGGCCGAGATACTGTCGGAGATAGCCTTGGAGTCTTCATCGGAGAGGTTAAGCGGCGATGCGCTTCCGGCCACGGCTTGGCCTGCCGCAGATCCGTCGCCGCCCACTATTACGGTACCACCGCCACCCTGCACGTTGCCGCGGGCAAGCGGAGCGGGAATGACGGGATTACCGTCTTCGTCAAGCTCGATGTTGCGGCGGTCAAGCTCGGGAAACACGTCTTCCCAGTGGTATTCCTTGGGGGGACGGTCGAAAGCGGTGATGATGAACATTATTACCTCGGTGCCCATACCGATACCCAGGAGGGCATTGCCGCCGGGGAGGTGGAGAATCTTGAAGAGCGCGCCCCAGATCACGATGGCGGCGCCTATACTGTAGGCGAAGTTGAAGAGACGCTGGCCGCCCTCCCAGGCGAAGAGGCGGTTGAGTTTTGACTTGATGATTTCTTTATCCATTGCGGAGATGAGAGTGGTTGAGGTAGTGAATGATCGTTATTTAGCTTTCGTGCCTTTGGCAAAACCTATCTGGGAGCGCACGCAGCGGAAACCGATGTAGGAGCGCTGCTCGTTCTGGTATTCCCACATCCTTATGTCGGAACGGATGTTGTGGGCCACGTCTTTCCACGAACCGCCGCGCACGATCTTGCGCTTCATGCGGTAGGGGTCTTCCTTGGCGGCATCGTAGCGGTACTCGGGATTGAGGTCGGAGGTGAGCTTCGACACGCTTTCGGTGTAGGCAGTCGAGGTCCATTCGCTGACATTGCCGGCCATGTCATAGAGGCCGAAGTCGTTGGGGGAATAGGTTCCTACCTTAGAGGTTATGAGCTGGCCGTCCTGCACGTAGTTTCCTTCCTGAGGCTTGAAGTTGGCATAGAAGCAGCCCTTGTCCTCGGTCAGGGGCAGATCTCCTTCCCAGGGATAGATATTGTCGGAATTGCCGGCGCGGGCCGCATATTCCCATTCGGCCTCGGTGGGGAGGCGGTAAGGCTCCACATACACCCCTTCGCGGCCGAGCGACCGGCGGAGGAAGTCGGTGCGCCAGTTGGCAAAAGCATTGGCCTGCTCCCAGCTGACACCTACTACGGGATAATCGTTGTAGCCTCCGTGGGAGAAGTACAGGCGGGTGTAAGGCTCGTTATAGGCATTGTCAAAGTCGTTGATCCACGCGGTTGTGTCGGGGTAGACATTGACGATGTAGGTATTCAGGAAGTCGTAGGGACCGGTGAGGGAGCGGGTTATGGTCTCGCGGATGATCTCGCCCTCGTCGTTGATCCAGGCAGTGTCCTTGGAGATGACGGGATTGGTGGTAGGCGTGGGCTTGTCGGTATTGTACTCGCGGCGCTCGGCGTTGGTGCGGTTCTTGCGTCGGGCGGCCTCGGTGTGATTGTAGATTTCGTAGCGGTAGTTGAGCTGCTCGTGGTCGAGTTCATGCACTCCGGTGATGGGATTCACGCGATACACGCTCTCGATGGCGCGGCGTTCGTCCTCATTGGCGTTGCGCCAGGGGATAGGCTTGCTCCAGTTGAGATGGGGGGTGACGGGATTGCCGTCACGGTCCTCCTCGATCTTGAAGTCCTCGTTGCCGCCATAGGCAGGGTCAGCGAGGCGCTCGCGGATAATCGAGTCGCGCACCCAGTGTACGAATTGCTTGTATTTGGAGTTGGTGATTTCGGTTTCATCCATCCAGAAAGCGTCGACCGACACCCCGCGGGCATCGGGCCTGAGGTTCCACAGGCTGTCGGCTTTTGAAGGCCCCATCTTTACCGAGCCGCGCGATACGAGGACCATGCCGTAGGGCGTGGGTTCGGCCCATGACGTACCCGATACGCCGGTGACTTCGCCGCCGGCTGAACCGCGTGCTCCTGAGGCGCATGAAGCTACCGTGGATAGCACGATTGATGTAAGGAGAAAATGAAATATTTTTTTCATAAGTCGAGTTGAGTGCTGGATGTTGACGCCGTCACATCAGGCGTATGCTCTTGTGTCTGTTTTTATTTTTTTCCGAGAAATCGAGCTTGAGGCTGTACCCGGCGAAAATTTCATGGCTGCCTGACGATGCCTTGGCGATGGCCGAGGTGGGATAGTCGAAGCTGTAGCCTAAGAAGAACCCCTTGAAGTCGACACCTATCATGGCCGAGACGGCATCGTTGTAGCGGTAGCCGACGCCGGCCGAGAGGAATTTGTTGTACCTCACGCGGGCGGTGACATCAAATGTCGTGAACGTGAAATCACTGCGCACGAGCATCGAGGGTATCACTTCAAATAACGTGTTTTTTATCGGAATATTGCTGCCCGCCATGAAATATAGGGTGCG
>CAZJKU010000079.1:0-3353 GCA_964546905.1 uncultured Staphylococcus sp. | reverse complement strand
ACAATAACTTTGCAGAGTCAAAAATTTTATCCCCACTGATTTTCTACTGACCCCAAATATTTCACTTATAAGTGAAATATTTGGGGCGGTTTGTGGTGTGGGGTAGGGGATAAAAAAGAATCACGCGGGCTATCTCATCGACCGTCCGCGTGACTTTTATTGGCTTTTGTCTCTTAATTACAATATTGCAAAATTCGTTTAAGGTATTAATTAGACCAGATATAAGGTATTTTGGTATTATTAGGTGGTTATTATCTAAGCGAGAATGAATACTAACTTTTTACGCTACAAAAGTAGTGTGCACTTTTCACAACGCTATGTCTTCTCGGTTACGATATGGTCACACAGATTACAATTCCTTGTATTTAACCTTAATTAACACATTAAACAACTATTTTCGTCCGAAATCGGCGGGAATTTCGCCCCAACGCTCGGTGTCCCATTTTTTTATGGGGTTGGTGGAGTGATGGGTTTGCAGCCATGATTCGGCCCGCGCTATGAGGTTCATGATGGTGGTGTTGCGTGGATTGGGTGTAATGGTGGTTTTGGCTTTGCGGTTGCGTACCCAGGCTTGTGCGGTGCGGGAGTCGGAGTAGATGGTTACGTCGGTGCGTCCTTGCTTGTCGAGCATGGCCAGAGCGTGGACCAAAGCCAGAAATTCGCCCATATTGTTTGTTCCTCCCTGAAGCGGACCTACATGAAAGAGTTCGATACCGGAATCGATGTCTACACCACGATATTCCACGGGGCCGGGATTGCCGCTGCAGGCAGCATCAACGGCTATGGCGTTGCGCACAATCTCGGGGTTGGCGGCGTGGTTGACTACCGGGGTATGTGATTCGGCCATGGCGCGGAACACTTTGAGGTATTCATCGGGGTGGCCACGGTAAGCCCTGATGGCATCTTCCTGATTGTCAAAACTTTTATACCGGGCGCCGGGGTAGTTGTTGATCTGGAGCTTGCATTCTTCCCATGAGTCGAAGATGCCAGTGTGGTGGCCGTTCCATACTACGTAGAATTTTCTGTGTGCCATGGCTTTATGATAGTGACAGGAAGATGTTGATGTCGACTGCGCGCATATCGGCTATGCGGGCGAATGTGGGATTGACGGCTTTGCCGAGGAATGCCAGCGCGGCGCATTGCAGGCCGGGGATAAACTTGAGGGCGTTGTCGATGTTTTCAAAGTCGACAACCCGGGTTAGAAGTGTAAAGAGGGTGTTGCTCAGCGCCATGGCTGCGGTGCGGGGCACTGCGCTGCCGGCGTTTATGAAGCAGATACGCCCCAGTCGCGAGGGGTCGCAGAGTGAGGGAGAGGCTTTGGAGAGGTCGATGGTGCAGAGCGAGGGGAATGCGGCACCGCGGCCTGTGGTGAGGTCAAACACTATTACCCCGGCTTTCATGCCGGCTACGGCGTCGGCGTCAAACAGCATTTCCGCCGGGGAGGTGCCGGTGTATATAACCACGTCGGCCGAATGCAGGGCGTTGTGGAGCACATGGGGGTGCAGGGCCGAGGTGATGAGCCAGGAGCCGAGCTGACGTGAGGCGTCGCGCAGACGGTAGATGTCGTTGTCAAACATTCTTACGGTGGCGCCAGCTCCCGAGGCTGCACGTGCGGCTGCCTGGGCGCCAATGCCTGAGCCTATCACGGTGACTTCACACGGCACGATGCCTGCAATGCCGCCGAGCAGTATGCCTTTGCCGTGGTAAGAGTCGGCCAGCAGCGAGCCTGCGCAGGCCATGGCTGCGCGTCCGTCTATTTCAGCCAGGATGTCGGCAAAGGGCGTGTGGTCGGCTTCATCGCGAATGAGGTCGAGGGCTATGACTATGATATGGCGGTCGATAAGTGCGCGGGCGGCTTCGGCGGTAAGCCGGGTGGCGTCGAAGATGGTGAACAGCACGGCGCCGCGTCGCATGGTGCGGATGTCACTCACCGATGGTGCCGCGAGGTAAATCACTATGTCGCTTCCCAATGCTGTCACGCGGGGGGCGATGTTGACGCCTGCGGCGGCATAGCGGGTGTCGGTGTAGTGAATGCTTTCTGATGCGCCGGTTTCCATATTGACTTCAAATCCGCGGTCGATGAGCATGGCTGCGCCTTCGGGTGTGAGAGGGAAACGGCGTTCGGCGGGGTCGGCCGATTTGGGCAGGCCTATCGACAACCGGCGGCGCGAGGTTTTCACGGGCGAAAGTTCGGGCATGGGAATGGGGTCGGCATCAGACATCATCATTTTGTCGGAGGATTAACGGGTTGGAAATCAGTGGGGAAGAATGACCCGATAAATTTGCTTACTGATGAGTTTATCTGGTCGATATTGTCGAGCTCGTCGGAGGGAAACCGATGCATGGCTTTGTGGTAGAATGGATTGCGGTTTTCGAGCGAGCGACTGATGTAGGCGTGGATTTCATCATCGGACATGGCTGCTATGAGCGGTCGGATGTGCCGGCCTCGGGTAAGACGCGTGTGGAGCACCCGTGGGTCGGCCTCAAGGAGCACGGTGGTGCCTGCGGCATTCATCACCTCCATATTGTCGAAGAAGCATGGTGTGCCACCGCCACAGGAGATGACCACGTCCTGAAATTCGCTGACTTCATGGAGCATACGGCGCTCCATGTCGCGAAATGCATCTTCACCTCGTGAGGCGAAAATGTCGCGGACATTGGCGTGAAAACGGCGCTCGATGTAGTAGTCGAGGTCGATAAACTGCAGACCGGTGGCCGCGCTCAATGCACGTCCCAGAGTGGTCTTGCCGCTACCCATAAATCCTATGAGAAAAATCGGACGCATCGTTTACGGCTGTGGCCGGAATTGCTGGCAGCGGAGGGTGTGATTATAAACGCGATTTGATGGCGGCGGATTCAGCTTCGTAGCCGGGCTTGTCGAGCAGGGCAAACATATTGCGCTTGTAATCTTCTACGCCGGGCTGGTTGAAGGGGTTGACCCCAAGCATATATCCGCTTATACCGCAAGCCTTTTCAAAGAAGTAGATGAGCTGGCCCAGATAAAGCTCGGTGAGCATGGGGATGCTTATGCGCAGGTTGGGCACGCCGCCGTCCACGTGGGCTATGCGGGTGCCTATCTCGGCCATGTGGTTGACCTCGTCCACGCGTTTGCCGGCAAGGAAGTTTAGACCGTCGAGATTGTCGGTATCGGAGGGTATGATAGTTTCGTGGTGAGGTGTCTCCACCGATAGCACGGTCTCAAATATGGTACGCTCGCCGTCCTGAATCCATTGTCCCATGGAGTGAAGGTCGGTCGAATTGTCCACGGCGGCAGGGAAAATGCCTTTGTGGTCCTTGCCTTCGCTTTCGCCGTAGAGTTGCTTCCACCATTCGCTGAAGTAGTGGAGTTTCGG
>CAZJKU010000078.1:0-5356 GCA_964546905.1 uncultured Staphylococcus sp. | reverse complement strand
GATTAGGGCCACGGCTCCCAACTGCAAGAATATCAAAGAGTTGAGCCTCGCATACAGCGATGGTTCAACTCTTTTTTTTGCGCATCTTTAACTTTGAATAATTAGAGTGGCTGGGTGCTTCTCAGGTATATAGAATTAATTCTCTGATCTATTTCACATATATTCTGGGCGGGTGAACCCGGGATGGCGCAGGGGTGTTAGAATGGCATGGATATTGACGCGAGGAAATATGGATATGTGCCGTCGGCTGAGGGCGTGGAGCGGTTTCTGGCGGGCGGGATGGTGCCGGGGATAGGTCAGGCTTTCGCCCGCAGGCTCGTGGAGCGGTTTGGAGCCGATGCTCTTCATGTGCTCGCCTCAGAGCCTGAGCGAGCTATGGAGATTCCGGGGCTGGGCGAGGCCAAGGTGCGCGCGGCGTCAGATGCTCTTGCCGCTATTGACCGTCCGCTCGACCTGATGGTGTTCCTGTATTCATGTGGCATCTCCGATGTCATGATCGACCGCATTTTCGCCCGATACCGGAAGCGGACTGCCGAGGTGGTGATGGATGACCCTTACTCGATGGTGGAAGACGTGTGGCAGCTCTCTTTCTTCACCGCCGACAAAATAGGCCGGGCACTCGGCATCGCGCCCGACGATCCTCAGCGGCTGCAGGCCGCACTCGTGGGCGCGGTGAAGTATTTCGCCGAGCAGGGTAGCCTCTTTGCCACCGTGGAGCAGGCCGTGAACCGCGCCGCCAATATGGCGGGTGCAGACCCCGCGGAGGTGAGCCGCATGATACCTGCTGCCGTGGCATCGGGACGGCTGATCGAGAGCCGTGGCGGACTGTATCTTCCTGTGTTCTATCATGCTGAAAAGGATGGCGCGCGCAAGCTGCTCGCGCTCAGCAGCAATACGGCCGCCGTCACTGATGCCGGCGCGATTCCGGCCCACACCCGCGCCGAACAGCCGTATAGTCCTGAACAGTCCGAGGCGATACGTCTCTCGCTCAATTCGCCTGTGGCGGTGCTTACCGGTGGCCCGGGCACAGGCAAGACCACCGTGCTGAGCGGCATTATCGAGGCCCTGGAGAGGCAGGGCAAGCGCGTGGTGCTGGCGGCCCCCACGGGTCGTGCCGCCAAGCGCATGACCATGCTGACCGGCCACGAAGCCACCACGATCCACCGCCTGCTCGGCTACCGTCAGGGCGAAGGCTACCGCCGTCGGCATATCGAGGCCGACGCGCTGATCATCGACGAGGGATCGATGATGGAGCAGGTCATGCTCAATCATCTTCTCGACGCCGTGGCACCCGGAACGCAGATCATCCTCGTGGGCGACGTTGACCAGCTGCCGGCGATAGGAGCCGGTGACGTGTTGCGCGACATCATTGCCTCGGGAGAGATACCGGTGGCGAGTCTCGACAGCAATTTCCGCCAGACCGACGGCAGCCTGATCGCCGCCGGGGCGCGGGCCATCCGCTCGGGCGAAATACCCGTTTCTGATCCGGCCCGCGACTTCATGATAATCGAGGAAAACGGTCCCCGCGCCATCCACTCCCGCATCCTCAGCCTGATTTCGGTCGAATTACCTGCCGAGCGCGGCATCTCCCCGACCGATATTCTGGTGGTCACGCCCCAGCAGGTTGGCCCCTTGGGCGCGCGGCGGCTCAATGTCGACCTGCAGCAGCGCATCAACCCCGATGCCCCTGAGATAATGCGCGGATCCACGGCCTTCAGGCTCGGCGACCCCGTCATGCAGATCAAGAATTCGCGCGACCGGGGCCTGTATAATGGCGAGACGGGGCGCATCACTGCCGTCGACACTGAGGCGCGATCCATGACGGTGACTTTCACCGACGGCCGCGAGTCGACCTACGGACCGGGCGAACTTGGCGAACTGACCCTTGCCTACGCAACGACCGTACACAAGCTCCAGGGCTCCGAAACGCGCTACATGGTGTTTCCCGTCACCATGACCCACAAGCCCATGCTGTACCGCAACCTGCTCTATACAGCCGTGAGCCGCGCCACGAGGCTATGTGTCCTCGTGGGCGAGAAAGCCGCCCTGCGCTATGCCGTGTCCAACAATCCCGCCATCACCCGCAACTCCAACTTCCGCTACCGCCTGCGCCGCCGCTGACCGCGCCTCAGTTCACCGGGCTGAAAGTCCCGGACCACGACTCGCTCCAACCTCGGCATGTCAGGCTTCTTTATTGGAATTTTTACCTGTGGGTTAAATTATTTTGGGTTGTATTTGTGTTTCTCAAAAGATTTGAGTATTTTTGTATTGAATTTTAACCCGTAGTTAATAATGGAAATTCGCGAGATATACAAAGGTTGCCTATACAGCATCAAATTTGACGAAGCCGTTACAGATGAATACAGCCGAGTTATTGCTTTATGGAAAGACCTCGATTATCTTGTCGACTTCTTCAAGGAAAATGCCAGAGAAGTTGACCAGCCATTCTGGCGTGAAGTCGGTCTTAATCCTGACACGCCAATTGCTTCTGCGGAGCGCGTCGCCGGCGAAGCAATCGTATTGGCTGCCCGTATAGGCCAACTCGCTCAAAACGCTAAGGATGGCAAAATTCCTGACTTTGAGGATTTCTTTCATCCGCTGGGCGGCAAATATTCTTATGTCCGCGAGCTGGAGCCGCATAAATCCTACGGCACATTCAATCCATCATTGCTTAGATTGTATGCCATCAAGCTCGAAAGAAATGTCTATCTAATTGTTTTCGGAGGCATTAAACTCGGAAGCACTATCCAAAATTCTCCGGGGTTAAAAGAACAAGTATTCAACCGAATTGACAATGTAATAACCTTCCTCAAAGCCAACGGCATATTAGAAGGTGATGATATATAAATGTAATATTTACAGCTATGAAGTTCAATCTTGAAAAACTGCAACAACTCGCGCAGCCGCTTCCTGAAAGTGAGCGACAGCAAATGGAGCATCAGATAGAGAACCGAGACTGGCTTCTCCTGTCAGTAAAACTGGCTTTGAAAATCCGCAGCCTCATGGCAGCAGACGGCATAAGCCAATCAGAACTCGCGCGTCGTATGGGCGTGACACCCGCCCAAGTCACCAAGATTCTTAGCGGTCAGGAAAACCTCGGCTTAAAGACTATCGCCAAGGTTGAACTCGCTTTAGGAAAACCGCTGTTTTCCGTGGATATTGACGCGCCCCGCGAAGTCACGATACGTGAAAGGGTCACGTATGTTCCTTTCCCCGTATTTATTAAGAGTCAGCCGGTAGAGAAAAACCTCTCTTCGGCGGCATACTCTGAATTTGATATTGTCGCACAAACCGCTTTTAGCTGATATGGAGACCCCGATACTTTTTAAGTTTGTGAAGATGGACTTGGTTCAGTTTGCCACCTTTTCCGGTAGCTTCATGGAGGAAGATGCAGAAATGGAAATCTTCAACCGATTTCAATTTGCATATAATTTCGATGATCACCTTGTGCTATGCAAGACCATTATTGAGCTATCGAAGCAAGAAAAGATTATGCTCAAAGCCGACTTTGATTGCATCTTCAAGATTGATTCCGAAAGTGCATCGGCAATTGAAACCGCGACCGATGCAACTATTCCGCAGGGGTTGCTTGCACAGTTTGCCTCCCTGTCCTACGGCTCTCTGCGTGGAGTAATCTATGCAAAGGCAGCGGGGACTCAGTTCGGCAACTTCATTCTACCGCCCAATGATGTTACCTCATTCTTCAAGGAGCCACAAAGGTTTTCAAGAAACCGCTGAAACGCTACTTCCTTCTCGATGAGCTGCTGCTCAGCTCACATTCAGGATGGTGTCGATTTCGGCCAGTTCCTCGGGCGTGAACGTCAGGTTGTCGAGACACTTCACCGTGTCGGCAAGCTGAGCCACCGAGCTGCTCCCCACTATGACCGAAGCCACGCGGCTGTCTCTCAGCAGCCAAGCGAGCGACATCTCCGCCAGTGTCTGCCCCCGGCGACGCGCCATGTCGTCGAGCCTTCTCAGCTTCCCGACGAGGGCCGGGGTGATCATCTCGGGCTTGAGGAACTTTCCTATCGAGGCCCTTGACCCTGAGGGGATTCCGTCAAGATAGCGGTCGGTCAATATGCCCTGTTCGAGCGGGGAGAAAGCCGTGAATCCCACCCCGTTCTCAGCCGCCTGACCGAGAATGCCCGACGTCTCCACCTCGCGGTCGATCATGTTGTAGCGGCCCTGATAGATGAGGCATGGCACGTCGCGCGCCGCGAGATAGTCATAGGCCGCCTGCGAAGCCTCATGCGGCCACTTCGAGATACCCACATAAAGCGCCTTGCCCTGGCGCACAATGTCTACCAGCACCTGAAGTGTCTCCTCGACGGGAGTAGCGGGGTCATAGCGGTGGCTGTAAAATATGTCGACATACTCCAGATTCATCCGCCGCAGGCTCTGGTGAAGCGACGCGAAAAGATACTTTCGCGACCCACGGTCGCCGTAGGGCCCGGGCCACATGTCGTAGCCCGCCTTGGTGGTGATGATCATTTCGTCGCGATAGGGCCGGAACGACGATTGCATCACACGCCCGAATGTCTCCTCGGCCGAGCCGTATGACGGTCCGTAATTATTGGCCAGATCAAAGCACGTGATACCGTGGTCAAACGCAAAGTGAAGCATCGCGCGGCTGCCGGCCAGCGTGTTCACGTCGCCGAAGTTATGCCACAGTCCGAGCGAGATGCGGGGCAGCAGGATTCCGCTGCGGCCGCAGCGTTCATATTTCATGCCGCAGTCATAGCGGCTGTCGGCTGCGTAATAAGGGGGATTGATCATGGCTGAAAGGATTTTTAAGTATAACAGTGCAAAGATAGCGAAATTTCCCGACATCTCTGCCCGGCTGAAGAGTGGAGTGTGGCGGTCGTGAGGCTGAAAAATCCTCAAAAACAGGCCTTTTTGCTTCCGAGATATAAAAAGTCTAAATTTTTGGCGTTTAAAACCCTCTGATTAAAAAAAATAGTATTATCTTTGCAATTACTGGCCGCCTCGCAGAAGCCCCGGTCGGGGTAAAGCGGGCGGGATGTAATGTCGGGTCGCGACATTTTGCGGCCCCATTAACATATTGAAAAGCGTTTATCCGCGCTGATTCTTGACTGCTTGAAATGTCTCGCAAACTTTTAATCGATAGTCAAGGATTGAGCAACGGTAGATGCCCGTGGATATGTAATATTTGGTAATTGACCTTGTGCCTTGTGAAAGGCGAGGTTGATTGCGTTTGTTGCATATACGAGCGTGGGCTTCTGCGTTGCCGTCCTCCTATCGATGGGCAATGCGAGAAGCCTCAAGCAGAAGGACGGCAACAGATACAGACTCTCACGTATTCTATGTTAAATTCCAAATAATTTGGGGATTTTTT
>CAZJKU010000077.1:0-5502 GCA_964546905.1 uncultured Staphylococcus sp. | reverse complement strand
CTTCCTCCGAAAAGCGAGTGCAAAGGTAGACACTTTTTCATTACCCTCCAAATTTTTCCTATAACTTTAACACTAATTTAACACTTTGTCCCCGAATCCTGCATCCTGCTCCACCAACACCCGTAGACAAACGGCCGCTACACATTATTATATTAAATAAGGGAGGGGAAGATTATATAATATAAAGGAGTGGAAGGGTATCATTTTATATTTTTCCCGCTCAACATGCCGCAGGCGGCATCGATATCCTCGCCACGCGAAGCGCGGATGGTTGCCGTGACTCCGAGCTGATTCAACCGGTCGCGGAATGCCTCCATCTTCTCACGGGTGGCCGGGCGCCCATCGAAGTCTCCACCTATAGCGTGGTAGCGGATAAGATTGACCCTGCATTTCACTCCGCGCAGCAGGCGGGCAAGAGCCTCGGCATGGCGGAGATCGTCGTTGACCCCGTCCCACATGATATATTCGGCCGAAAGTCGCCGCTGGCCCGAGAAGTCAAAGTCTTTCATGGCGTCGATCACCTTCACCGCCGGCCAGGCGCGCTGCACCGGCATGAGTCCCTCACGCTCTGACGGGAATGGGGAATGAATGCTCAGCGCCACATGCACCTGAGTCTCGCGTAGGAGGCGCAACAGTCCGTCGAGCTTACCGATAGAGGAGACTGTGATGCGGCGCGGACTCCATGCCATCCCCCACTTGGCCGTGAGGATGTCGACGGCGCGGAGCACTTCGTCGACATTATCCATCGGCTCACCCATACCCATGAACACTATATTGGTAAGTTCTCCGCTACGGGGCACCGAAAGCACCTGATTGATGATCTGCCCCGCCGTAAGTTGCCCGTGGAAGCCCTGCCGACCGGTCATGCAGAAGCGGCATCCCATGCGGCAACCGGCCTGTGACGACACGCAGAGCGTGGCGCGGTCGCGGTCAGGAATAAACACGGCCTCGACATAGCGGCCTCCCGCACCGGGGAAAAGATACTTGGCGGTGCCGTCGGAACTGACGGCTTCGGCCACGGGGGCCTCGCGGCCTACGCAATACTCCTGCTTCAATCGCTCACGGGCGTGGAGCGACAGGTCAGTCATCATGTCAATATCGGTCACGCCTTTCTGATAGAGCCAGCGAGCCATCTGACCGGCGGCAAACGGCTTCAACCCCACGCCGGCGGCCACAGCCTTGAGCTGCTCAAGATCCATGCCGAGAAGCGGCTTCAACTTATCGTTAGTTTCCATGTCACAAAGGTAACTCATTCCGTCAAGAAAAAACGTCAAAATGGCCGATAATTCACCACCTACCGAAAAAATTTCTTACCTTTGCGGCGTGAAAACAGTGAATAACATATTAAAATTAACCAAATAATGAAATCCTATCACATCGCAATGGCCTTTGCCGCGGCCGCACTCGCAGTCGCTTCAGGATGCAAAGGTCACCAGACCGAACACATGAAAAGCCTTAATCAGGACTATTTCGACCCCAACGTGACCGCCGGGGAAGACTTCTACACATTCGTGAACTCCGGTTGGGAAAAGGCACATCCCCTCACTGCCGAGCACGCCCGCTACGGACAGTTCAACATCCTCAACGACTCGTCAGAAGAGCGCGTGAAAGACCTCATCCTCCACCTGGGCGAGCGCAATCCCCAGCCCGGCACCGTCGACCACAAGGTGTGGACCATCTACAGCCAGGCCATGGACTCCACGCGCCGCAACGCCGAGGGAGCAGCGCCCATCCGCGCCCACCTCGAAAAAATCGAGAACACTCCCCACGAGGAGATGACCGACCTCTTCCTGTGGATGCACGGCAACTATGCAAGCCCCCTGTTTGGTGCCGGCCCGATGGAAAACCTCTCCAATTCCAACGAGTATGCCATGTATATCTCGGGCGGTAGCCTGGGACTGGGCGACCGCGACTACTATCTTGAAAACGACGAGCGCAACACCGAGGTGCGCGAAGCCTACAAGAAACTCATCGTCACCCAGATGAAAAACGCCGGTCTGGCCGAAGCCGACGCCCAGCGCGTGATGAAAAACGTGCTCAAGATCGAGACCTCGATAGCCGACTCGGCCCTCACCCGCGAGGAGTCGCGCGACATCGTGGCAATGAACAATCCCCGCACTTTCGCCCAGCTCAAGACCGACTATCCCAACATCCCCTGGGACCGTTTCTTCATCGAGACTATGGGCATCGAGTCGCCCGACACCGTGATCGTCACCGAGCTCAAAGGCATGAACAAGTCCAACGAACTCTTCGCCACGCTGACCGACCGTGAACTCAAAGACTACTACCTGTGGAAATATGTAGCCCAGGCCGCACCGACTCTATCTGACGACTTCGCCGACGCATCGTTTGAATTCAACAAGGTGATGAGCGGCGTGCAGGAGCAGCGTCCCCGCTGGAAACGCGCCCTCGGCGCTACCGAAAGCGCGCTGGGCGAGGCCGTGGGTCAGCTCTACGTTGAGAAATACTTCCCCGAATCGTCAAAGCAATACATGCTCGGACTCGTAGAGAACCTCCGCGAAGCCCTCGGCGAACACATCAACAATCTCGACTGGATGACCGACGAGACCAAGGCCCAGGCCCTCAACAAGCTCAACTCGTTCACCGTCAAGATCGGCTACCCCGACAAGTGGAAAGATTACACCACGATGGAAATCGACCCCGCCCTGAGCTACTACGAAAACATGCACAACGTGTCGATGTGGCACCAGCGCGACCTCTACTCCAAGTGGGGCAAGCCGGTCGACAAGACCGAGTGGGGCATGACTCCGCAGACCGTCAACGCATATTACAACCCCATGGCCAACGAGATCGTGTTCCCCGCCGCCATCCTTCAGGCTCCATTCTTTGACCCCGAAGCCAGCGATGCCGAAAACTACGGCGGTATCGGCGTGGTGATAGGCCACGAGATGACCCACGGATTTGACGACCAGGGACGCAACTTCGACGCCCAGGGCAACATGACCGACTGGTGGACTCCCGCCGATGCCGAAGCCTTCGAGGCCAAGACCAAAGGCCTCATCGCCCAGTTTGACGAAGTGGAAGTGCTCCCCGGCCTCCACGCCAACGGCCAGTACACCCTCGGCGAAAACATCGCTGACCAGGGTGGTCTCCGCGTGGCCATGACAGCATTCCTCAACTCCCAGAAAAAGAAAGGCGTCGATGTAAAGGCTCCCGAAGCCATGATCGACGGCTACACCCCCGAGCAGGTATTCTACATGAACTACGCCAACCTCTGGGCCAACAATATACGTGAAGCCGAAATCCGCTCGCTCACTACCGGCGACGTTCACTCACTCGGCCGCAACCGCGTCAACGTGACCCTGCGCAACCTCGCTCCCTTCTTCGAAGCCTTCTCAATCAAGGAAGGCGACGCAATGTACCGTCCCGAAGAAGAGCGCATCGTGATCTGGTAACTACGCCGTCGTTCCGAGACACTAACCCATTCATCCCGGCCCCGCAAGGCCGGGATTTTTTTATAATAGGATGGATGTAATTTTCTCGTATCAACCAGGCTAATGGGAACTTTCCACAATAAAAGCATTACAAAGGTTGCTACAGGGTGCGGTAAGGTGCTATTTTTTGGTAATCGGTTATTTATCATTATTGTGTCGCAACCTGACTTAAAGTGCAACTTTAAACTTTTTAAAGTACTACTTTAAGGTCTCATAAACCTTCGTATAGCAATCCATTACGTCGTTCATCTACTGTATTTATAAGCACTGGATACCCAGAACAATGATTAATTAACATCAGATATCGTAAAAAAGGACATGAAACGTCTAATAATTGAGAAACACAAGGTAGCGGCCTTCGGCGTGGATCGTAAACGCGCCGGCGGTCGCTTCGTTTAGCGTCCCCTGCCACCAGGAAGTGAAGTCGCGCAGCGGATATTTCAGCCCGTCGGCACTGATGCCTGTCGCCCCGCAATTGAATACCGATACCTGAGTGCCGGGCGCGGTGAAAAATTCCCTGTCGCCCTCGCATGGTATAAACACCCCGTAGTCAGTATAGGCTCTTGCATCGATGCCCCGGGCGAGATAGTCCACGAGCAGGCTGATGTTGCCTATCGTGTGATCCTCCCGCAGCCCTGTGGCCCCGAGTATGGCTATCCGGGTCACTCCCCGGGCTGCGAGATACTCCACCGATTTAGTCTGGTCATTGGTCTCCTGGTCAGGGTTGCGCCTGATGATAGGCGCGTAATCGCGGCGCACCTCCTCCGACATCGAGTCGCCGTCGCCCACAATGCGCCACGGCACCCTGCCCGACGCGATGAATCGGTTGGCCGCTCCGTCACAGCACACTGTCATCGGGCACTTGTCAAGCCATTGCAGCGCCTCGCTGCGCGATGGAAAACTGCCGGCATCTATTATCACCGCCTCAGGCGAAAAATCATTTACGGTACACTTCATCTTCATTCATCATTGATTTCCATTTCAGGTATCCCGCCACAGCCACTACCGCATAAGCCAGATACAACCCGCCCGTGAGCCACAGGCCCTTGTAGGCATATAGGATGGCCATAGCCACATCGGCGGCGATCCACACCAGCCACTGCTCCACATACTTCCGGGCAAGCATCCACAGCGCCACTATGCTCAGGGCCGTGGTGAACGCGTCGGCCCAGGGCACCGTGCTGTCGGTCAGCCGGCTAAGTATCAGTCCTATCACAACGAATATCACCGTAAACGCCGCAAGAATCGGCAGATAGCGATTGCGCGGGGTAGGTATAATGCCGGCACTGTCCTCTTTCCCCGGCTCATCGTCACGGTGGCGCAGCCAGTATACAAGGCCGTAGACCGACGCCACGATGTAATAAACGCTGATACCGAAGTCGGCATAGAGGCCCGCATCGTAATACACCTTCAGGTAAATCGCGGGCATGACGATACTCGCCACCCACAGCCACGCGCTCGCGCGATATTCAAGCCACAGGTAGACCACGCCCGCAAGCGTCCCGGCGATTTCGAGATAGTTCATATAATACTATACGCCCCTCCCCCCGCAAAAGTTGTGTCACAAGAAAATTTCCACCGTCCCCAAAGAATAATAAGCCATCCCTGCGAAAAAAGATGTGAGGATGGGCCTTCGGTACGTAGCGGGGGTAGCAAGAGGTAATTTTTCAATAATTCAATAAGATAACTTAAGCCGAATCTACAAAAATCGAGTCTTAGCTTTTAATCTTAAAGCCCTCAGCCGGCGGCTGTAGATACTATGCTCTCGGCATGACCATCGTTTCGGCGTGCGCTGCACGCCATTGTAGGGGCGGGAGCGCTACGTTGAGCACCAATCGCCTCCGAAGGCTCCGGCGAATGGTGTTACGATACTTCAGCGTGCGCCGCACGCTCCAAATACCAATTCGTCTAATTATTCCAATTCCTCCAATTATTCCAATTCCCATGACGGGCGAACTAAACGCAAAAAAGCGCTGCTTTCACAAGCAACGCTTTCTTGCGCTTCAGGATGGGCTTGAACCAACGACCCCCTGATTAACAGTCAGGT
>CAZJKU010000076.1:0-6143 GCA_964546905.1 uncultured Staphylococcus sp. | reverse complement strand
GAGCCGCCAAGGGTTTCGACCGCGTCAAGGGCGACCAGATGGGTATGCTCGCCACGGTCATCAACTCGCTCGCGCTCAGCTCGGCTCTCGAAGCTGCCGGACAGCCGGCAAGGGTGTTCACGGCCATTAATATGTTCCCCATCGGGCAGCATTACTCCAACCGCACCGCCATCGAGGCTCTTGACCGCGGCGAAGTGGCGATCCTCGCCGGAGGCACCGGTTGCCCCTTCTTCACCACCGATACCGGCTCGGCGCTCCGCGCCATCGAGGTGCAGGCCGACGTGATGCTCAAGGGCACGCGCGTGGACGGTGTCTACACCGCCGATCCCGAGAAGGATCCCGCGGCAACGAAGTTTGACGAGATCTCCTACGACGAGGTCTACAACCGCAATCTCAAGGTGATGGACCTGACGGCCACCGCGCTGTGCAAGCAGAACTCAATGCCCATCATCGTCTTTGACATGGATACCCCCGGCAATCTCGCCAAGGTGCTTGCCGGAGAGAAAATCGGCACGCTGGTATACTGATAAGTAAATTATAACCCTTAAACCATCATATTCATGGAAGTAAAAGACTATCTCGACCCCGCTCAGGAAAAGATGCAGATGGCGGTGGACTATCTCGACGAGGCTCTGGCCCACATCCGTGCCGGTAAGGCCAATCCCAAGATCCTCGACGGAATACGCGTGGAATATTACGGCAGCGCCATGCCCGTGGCTCAGGTGGCCAACGTGTCGGTGCCCGATGCCCGCACTATCGTGATCACCCCCTGGGAGAAGGCAATGTTCAAGGAAATCGAAAAGGCCATCATCAATTCCGAGCTCGGCATCACGCCCGAGAACAATGGTGAGATCATCCGCCTGGCCATCCCGCCGCTTACCGAGGAGCGCCGCAAGGCTCTCGTGAAGCAGTCAAAGGCCGAGGCCGAGCAGGCAAAGGTATCGGTGCGCAACGCCCGCCGCGATGCCATCGACGGCCTGAAGAAAGCCGTAAAGCAGGGCCTGAGCGAAGATGCCGAAAAGGATGCTGAAGTGCAGGTGCAGAAACTTCACGACAAGTATCTTAAGAAAATCGACGAGCTCTTTGCCGCCAAGGAAAAGGAAATCCTGACCGTCTGACGCTCCTGACCCGTCAACGAAAACATCATCATCATCAGCCCCGCGCGCTCATGGCTCACGGGGCTGATTGCCGTTTTATATTTCCTGAGGTGCGGTCACAGCTCGCTCTCGTCGAGGTAGCCGTTCATGACGGCGTAGATGCCCAGGCCTGAGGCCGAGCGGATGCCGAGTTTGGCGGTGATGTTCTTGCGGTGGGTCAGCACGGTGTTGATGCTGATAGAGAGGCGGTCGGCTATCTCCTTGTTGATGAATCCGCGGGCCACGAGGCGCAGCACGTCGATCTCGCGGGGCGACAGCGAGCCTGATGCCGTCTCGGCAGGGGAGAGCGAGGCCAGAATGCCGTGGAGCGACGCTGCGAGCGTGTCGACCGGCAGGGTGGGGTCGAGATGGAAGAAGGAGTCGGAGGGGGTGGGGGAGATGATGGCCGTGGACTTGCGGCGCATGTTGAAGAAAGTTGAGAAAGTCACCAGAGCGTCGGTGTCGATGATCCATAGCGACGGCTCCGCCTCGGGAGGGGCGGCGGGCGACACTTCGGCCACGGTGCAGTCGCTCACCAGGCTTAGCAGCCGGTGCAGACCCTCGCGCCGCAGCGTGTCGGTGATCGTCAGGGCTATCGCGGGCTGAGTCATAGGATTAGCCGGCGGATGCGGGTGTTCTTGCTCAGGTCGGCCCTCAGGCCGTCCACAGCCACGATGGTGGCGTAGCAGAGGTTACGGTCATATTCGCCCGAGATGTTCTTCACCGTCATGCTCAGCAGGTCGGCGAGCATCTCCTCAACGGTGGTTGAGGCCGTGGTGTCGATGGCCCCGGGGGTGCGGTCCTTGTCGTGCAGTGCCGGGAAAAGCACCTTGAAGTCATGGTCGATAAGCGCCATCAGGTCGGCCTTGGTCTTGTCGAAGAGGCGGCGCAGCAGCGTCAGGCCCGAGTTGTCGGGTCCCGAGGCCACGAGGGCGTTGAAATGCCGCTCGATGTTGGGTATCTGGAAGTGGAGGTAATACCGGTCAGTCTGCTCAAGGTAGCTCACGATCGTGGGCAGGTCGACGTTGCTGAGCGCGGTGGCGGGGAAATAGTCGCTGCACGCAAAGGTGTTGATGATCGTGGCCAGGAACTCCGCCGAAAGGTTATGGGCGGCGGCAACCTCGGCCACGCTCGCGTCGCGCATCCCCAGGGAGATGCCAAGGCGGTTGATGACGGGGATAATCGACGGATCGGCGAGTATGGCCTCGCTCAGCGGAGTGTCGGTGGAGATGATTTTCATTGCCGGCAGGATTATCGGGAGCGGCGCACGAGGATGTAGCCGCTCTCGGTGATGACGGCATCCATCGTTACGTCGTGTGGTTCCACCGGAACCTCGTCAACGAGCTGGAAGTCATAGCCCACGCCCACTTTCACGGCGCGCGTCGAGGCGAGCAGGCGGTCGTAGTATCCGCGACCGCGTCCCAAGCGGCCTCCCCGGCGGTCGAAAGCCACGCCCGGAGTCACCACGAGCTCAATCTCGTCGATGGAAGTGACGTCGTCGCCGGTGGGTTCCTCGATGTGAAATGATCCGAGGGCGAGGCGCTGGCTGTCGTAGGGCAGTATCTCAAGGTTGACGCCGTTGACCCTGGGCAGGAAGAAGCGCTTGCGGCCGTTCCACTTGGCGATGAATTCCAGGGTCGAAAGCTCGTCGGGGAGTGAGTGATACATCAGGATGTTGCCGGCGAGGATAAACTCGGCCGATTTCTCAAGCAGGGCAAACACGCGGCGGGCGGCTTCGCGCCGGTCAGTGTCGGTCAGCAGTGTCTTGCGCGCCTTGACGTGGCGGCGGATGTCATCTTTGTTCATGCGGTCATTTGAGTTGAGAGGGTTGGGGTTATACGGTTAGGATCAGTCCCCGTCGGCAGGTCCGGAACCTACCGTGACGGGAAACACAGCCTCCCCGCGGCTGATGGCGTCGAGGGCCTCGCCTACGGTCGGGTCAGTGAGGTTGTAGACCTCGTAGTAGGCCTCGGTGCCGAGGATGTTGCGGGTGATGAGGGCTTTCAGATTGTCAACAATCAAGTCGCGGGATTGGTTTATGTAACCCATCCTGACGGGTACGCCCTCGCGCATGGTGTATTGCACGAACTCGCTCAGCAGCGCGCCGTCATAGGGGAGCATTTCGAGCAGTTCGCCCGCCGATGATGCCTTGGAGAGGCGGGCGCGGTTGGCGTCGGCGTAGGCGAAGGTAAACTTGTGAAACAGTCCGCGGTTGACCACGTCAAGATACCAGGTTGTGATGCCGCTCGTGTCGTTGGGCACGAAAATATCAGGCATAATGCCCCCGCCGCCATACACTTCGCGGCCCGTGAGCGTGGTGAATATCAGCGACTTGTCGAGCTTGACGCTGTCGGCTGAGTACAGCTCGCCGTGGGTGTAACGCTCGTTGAGCTCGTTTTCGTAGTCCACGCCCGGCGCGTAGGTCTTCTGGATGCAGCGGCCCGAGGGAGTATAGTAGCGGGCCACCGTCAGGCGTATCGCGCTGCTGTCGGGCAGCTCGTGCTGGTGCTGCACGAGTCCCTTGCCGAATGAGCGGCGGCCTATTACGAGGCCGCGGTCATTGTCCTGGATGGCTCCCGCGAGGATTTCGCTCGCGCTCGCGCTCATCTCGTCGATGAGCACCACGAGCGGAAACTTGCGCAGCGCGCCTGTGCCGTCGGCCACCGTGGCCGAGCTGACCGAACTCTTGCGTCCGCGCGTCGACACTATGGCCTGACCCGAGCTGAGAAACTCGTTGGCTATCAGCACCGCCGGCTCCATGTAGCCGCCCGTGTTGCCGCGCAGGTCTATCACAAATGAGCGCGCCCCGTCGGCGGCAAGGTTGATGGCCCCGGTCAGGAACTCGGCGAAAGTATTGGCACCGAACTTGTTGATGTGGATGTAGGCCGTAGTGTCGTTGATGAGATAGGCGGCATCGACGGTGTTGACGGGAATGTCGCCGCGCGTCACTTCAAATGTCAGCGGCGCCTTCACTCCCGGCCTTACGACCTCAAGTTTCACCACCGTTCCGCGGTCGCCGCGCAGGGTCTTCAGCACCCTCGACTGGGGCCAGTCGCGCCCGGCGGCTATGGAGTCGTCGATGGCTACTATGCGGTCGCCGGCCATGATACCCACTTTCTCCGACGGGCCGCCGGGTATCACCTCAAGCACGTTGATGGTGTCGCCCATCATGTTGAACTGTATTCCTATGCCCGAGAACGAGCCGCCCAGCTCGTCATTGACCTGCTGCAGGTCAGCCGCCGGGATATAAGTGGAGTGGGGATCGAGATGAGCCAGCAGCTCCGGCACCGTCACCTCAAGCAGGCTGTCGATGTCGACGGCGTCGACATAGTTCTCGTCAACGAGCCGCAGTATCGACTCGATCTTAGCCCTGCCTTCCGACTCATACCGGTCAGAAAAAAGGTATTTGCCCAGCCATACTCCCCCGGCCAGAGCAATCGCGGCCACCAGCGGCAGCCACACGGCCGTCTTTCGAAAATTTTGATTCATTTATCCGATTGAATATGATAGCTTTTTGATGTTAAGGTCAATGAGAGGCGGGAGGTCATTCGATCTCGGCGATGTGGTGACACTCCACTCCGGCGCGCGTCAGCAGCTCGATGCCGTCGGTGATGCGGTAAAGCTCGTTAAACACCACCCGCTTGATGCCCGCCTGGATTATCAGCTTGGCGCAGTCCACGCATGGCGAGGCCGTGATGTAGAGCGTGGCACCGTCGCTGGAATTGTTGCTCCGGGCCACCTTGGTGATGGCGTTGGCCTCGGCGTGGAGCACGTAGCTCTTGGTGGCGCCGTTCTCGTCCTCACACACGTTCTCAAACCCTGCCGGAGTGCCGTTGAAACCGTCAGAGATTATCGCCCTGTCCTTGACAAGGAGCGCGCCCACCTTGCGCCGCTCGCAGTAGGAATTCTCCGCCCAGATGCGCGCCATGCGCAGGTAACGGCGGTCGAGTACCTCACGTTTATCCATAGTAATGAAATATTGCCGCAAAATTAATCATTTTCCCCTATTTTCAATCATAATTGCCGAATATTTTGACCCACCCCGCGGTGTAATGAAGAAAATACCGCCCCGCAAGTTCCGGGTCAGCGGACAGGCAAGGTTGGTAAGTACAGGGGGTGCACCTGCCGCCCCATGCAACTTTATAGGTGAGATGCCTGTCGGCCTCTGCCCGGGATGGAGTAATCGTAGGGCCATGGCCGCAGGGGGCGTATTGACCGGCAGGGGTGTTGGGGCGTGCGGGTACGTGGCCGCAGGGGGCGTATTGACCGGCAGGGATGTGGGGGCGTGCGGGTACGTGGCCGCAGGGGGCGTATTGACCGGCAGGGATGTGGGGGCGTGCGGGTACGTGGCCGCAGGAGGCGTATTGACCGGCAGGGATGTTGGGGCGTGCAGCGCACGCCGAGTCATCGTAACACCATTCGCCGTAGCTTGCGGAGGCGATTGGTGCTCCAAGTGGCCACCCCCTCTCAAATGGCGTGCGGAGCACGCCGAAACGGCTGACATGATTGCTACTGAAAGCCCGGGACGGGCTTCGGAGAGTGTTATCACATCGCCAGTGGGGGAAGAATGGGTAAGTAGCTGAGTGACACGTGCCAAAGGCACGTCCGTACATCAGGATGCATAGGGCATGACAGGTGCTTCGGCTTCCGCACGCCTTTTTTGAGGTGGAGTGGTCGTGGCCCCACACGCCTCCGCAAGCTGCGGCGTGTAGGGTTACGATGGTTCGGCGTGCACCTGCACGCCCGTACATCAGGATGCACCGGGCATGACTGGTGCTTCGGCGTACTGCCGCACGCCTTTTTTTAGAGAGGAGTGGTCGTGGCCCCACACGCCTCCGCAAGCTGCGGCGTGTAGGGTTACGATGGTTCGGCGTGCACCTGCACGCCCGTACACGAGGATGCAGTGGGCATGACTGGTGTTTCGGCGTACTGCCGCACGCCTTTTTTGAGGTGGAGTGGTCGTGGCCCCACACGCCTCCGCAAGCTGCGGCGTGTAGGGTTACGATG
>CAZJKU010000075.1:0-6295 GCA_964546905.1 uncultured Staphylococcus sp. | reverse complement strand
TCAGCAGCCGAGCCTTCTGATGTTCCTTTAATTGTATTTTATCGGACAGCAATAATTTGTTTTTTAGCAAATACCAATAGACCAATGATCTTGCAGTGCGCCCATTTCCATCACAAAAAGGATGGATGAAAGATAGTATAAAGTGGATTATTATACCACGGATAATAGGATGGACAAATATATCCGGGTCATTGTTATTAGCAAAATGACACAAATCATCCAACATACCATTTATTTCTGTGAATGAGGGAGGAGTATGAGCCACTTCCCCTGTTATGGCATTCATTACCAAAATGTCATTATTGTTTCGTATTTTACCTTCGTTATCTATTTCATCCAATGTAGCATTGGAAATCATCTTGTGAATTCTCAGTATGAGATCTATGGAAAAATCCTCTCCGGTAATTTCAGAAATGAATTTTATTGTATTGAAATTATTTACAATCATGCGCTCGCTTTTATTCTTTGGAGCCGATTGTTTTCTGAGCATTTCTTTTGCAACCTTTCTTGTCGTATTCGCGCCTTCCATTTGGCTTGAAGCGATAGCTTCCTCCATTATGGAACTGTTAAGGATATATTTTTTATCATTAGGCGAAACTAATCCTTCGGAACTAAGACTGCCGCCAAAGTTGAGATCAAATTGGTGAAGTAACGACAGCATCCTTTCGGTAATTGAGAATCTGAATGTATAATTACCAAATTTCAATGTCTTCATTTGTAATGTACGACTCAGTTTAACGGCATGCCATAATATCGAAGGCGTAGTATTTCTTGGGGCAAGATATTTTACTTTATCCCAATAAAGATATTTTTGTTCTATCTTCCTGAATAAAGTGACATATTCCGGATTATTAAGAAGCATGAGAACTTCCGGAAATTTATCATTCGAAAGTTTCGGTGTAGGCTCTATCATTTGTTATCTATTTGAGACTACAAATATAGGGAAATTTTTTACAAATTCCCTATCTTTCCCTAATAATTCCCTATTGGAGAGTAATGGTTGTTTCAATAAAACACAAAAATCAATCGGACAGTCAATAAAAATTGTTTATCCGATTGATTTTTTATTGTGTACAACCTTGCAATCAATACTCCTCCTCGTTGAAGAAGAAGTCTTCTTTGGAGGGGTAGTCGGGCCAGATGTCTTCGATACATTCGTAGGTGTCGCCTTCGTCTTCGATTTCCTGGAGGTTTTCGATTACTTCGAGGGGGGCGCCGGAGCGCATCGCGTAGTCTATGAGTTCGTCCTTGGTGGCGGGCCAGGGTGCGTCTTCGAGTTTCGACGCCAGTTCAAGTGTCCAGTACATGGTGAGTATAGTTGTTTTTTGGTGGTTTGTTATTGTATTTTTGTTATTTGAGTGGCAAAGGTAGTGATTTTCCTTTGATAAACAATTTTTCGGGTGAAAGTGATGGGTGTTTTGTGTTTTTTTGGATGGTTTTGCTTATTTTTGCGTTATGGCTCGACATAATGAAACCGGAGCGTGGGGCGAGGGTGTCGCCCGCGATTTTCTGCTTGCCCAGGGGTATGCCATCGGTGAGCAGAATCTTAAGGTGGGTAATTATGAGATTGACTTCATAGCGCGTAAGGGTGACCGGATCGTGTTTGTGGAGGTCAAGACCCGCTCCAGGCATGGCTATGACCCGCTTGATGCTGTCGACGAGCGGAAGCGGCGGCGACTGGTCAGGGCTGCCGACGAGTATATCCGCTCGCGCCGCATCAGGCATGAGCCGCAGTTTGACATCATTACGGTGGTTGGGTCGGAGAGTGGCGGGTATGAGGTGGAGCATTTCCCTGATGCGTTTTTCCCGCCGCTGACGGGCTACCGGTGACCAAGGATTTTATTAGTTAACCTTATAAATTAGTAAAGAAATGAGTAATGTAAATGCTGAATCGGCCCGCGAGTGGGTCAATGGCCGCGAATGGGCCAACGGTTGGACTGTCAATGCCGATGCTTCGGTGGATGCTGTGGAGTTCAAGGAGCAGTATGAGGCCAACAAGGAGCTTTGGGATAAGCTGTTCAGTTTCCTTGCTACGACCGACCTTAAGTCGCTCCAGCCCGGTAAGGTGGATCTCGTGCCTGGACGGCTGTGGATCAACGTGCTTGAGTATGTGCCCAAGGAGGCTGCCGATACCAAGATCGAGACTCACCGCAATTTCATAGACCTGCAGTATACATACGAGGGCAACGAGCTTATGGGTCTTGCCGGTATCATGACTGATTATGATCCGGTGAAGGATCGTAATTTCTATGCGTTGTGCAATCCTATCGAGTATGCTAAGGCTACGCCCGACGTGTTCTTCCTTTATTTCCCGAAGGAGATGCACCAGCCGTCGGTCAAGGCTGAGGGGGAGGCTGTTAAGAGCCGCAAGATCGTGGGCAAGATCGAGTATAAGAAGTGATAAGTGTACAAGGGTCCTGAAGTGGCCCGGTAATCGTGTCCCGGCTTTCACTTGTCGAAGGCCGGGACTTTCATGTAGGATCAGGTGGGGGATGGTCAGCGAACATGGGTACTCATTTACTCAGGCATAGTTTTTCTACCGCCGATTAAAGAATTGATTGAGTTTTTTGGGGATTGAGAAATTTTTTTGGATTTTCGGGGTATTGTGATTAATTTTGCGGGATCAGGGTGTAGTGCCCTGAATCTTAATTACAGTTTTTTATACTTCATTGCTATGGTGCACGTGCCTGCCTACAAGGTTTCTGCTTCTCCCGCTCCTCCGGGCGGGGAATAGGTGTGCATAGCTCCCCGACATGTTCATTTCTTGCTTTCAGCGTCTCTGACGGCCAATGGTGTGTCGTGACGGTAAGCCGTCACGTTTGTACCCGGCCGGGATGGGCGTTGTGTACATTGACTTGTTGAATCATTTCTGGAAGTATAATCAGGGAGGGCCTGACGGTCTTCCCGCAAAAACTGTAAAACTATGGGAAAAATTATCAGTCAAGGACTTTATGGTTGTCGCGAAGTGATGTGTTCTGACGACGACCAGCCTATCGTGATGAGTATCGTGGCGGGTTTCAACTCGCGTGATGAGCTTACGGTGACGGTTGACTTTCACGATTATGAAGTGTCAGGTAACTGTTGCTCGACGGCTGCGGTGGTGAACAGTGACGATGCCCGGGCCATGGCGCGCCGCCACAAGGTGGCTTTCTATTATCTGCCGCTGTTCATAGCTGAATGTATGGAGGGGTGGCACTCGATAGTCAATTCCGATTTCAATCAGGTGAGGGATTGCTTCAAGGAGATAACGGAGTGTCTGCTCGACGAGGGGTGCCGGCTGAGGATCGTGAGGACTTACGGTCAGGGCGGCTTCAGCTGCTGCTGAAAAATGACCCGGGGCGGCCCGCATCAGCAGGCCGCCCCGGGTGTTTATAGGGTTAACTGTGTTATGCTTCGGTGGCGATAACGTCGATGGGTTCTTCGTCGGAGGGCGAGGAGAGGATGTCGTCCTTGCCGCCGACCACGATGCGCTCGTAGACGCGGAGTCCGGTACCGGCGGGGATGAGGTGACCGCAGATCACGTTTTCCTTCATGCCCTCAAGGGTGTCGGTCTTGCCGTTGATTGCGGCTTCGTTGAGCACCTTGGTGGTTTCCTGGAATGATGCGGCCGACATGAACGAGCCTGTCTGGAGGGCGGCACGGGTGATACCCTGGAGAGTCTGCTCGGAGGTGGCGGGTACAGCCTCGCGCACCTGGACGGGACGGAGGTCGCGGCGCTTGAGGGCCGAGTTTTCATCGCGGAGCTTGCGGGCGGTGATGATCTGGCCTTTCTGGACGTTTTCGCTGTCGCCGGCGTCGATGACAACTTTCTTGCCCCAGATGCGGTCGTTTTCATCCATGAAGGCGCGCTTGTCTACGATCTGCTCTTCGAGGAATCCGGTGTCGCCGGGATCGAGGATGCGTACCTTGCGCATCATCTGGCGGACGATTACCTCGAAGTGCTTGTCGTTGATCTTCACGCCCTGCATACGGTATACGTCCTGCACTTCGTTGACGATGTATTCCTGCACGGCTGTGGGTCCCATGATGTTGAGGATGTCGGCGGGAGTGATGGCACCGTCGGAGAGGGGTGTACCGGCGCGGACGTAGTCGTTTTCCTGGACGAGGATCTGCTTGGAGAGGGGGACGAGGTATTTCTTGACTTCTCCGAGCTTGGAGGTGACGGAGATTTCGCGGTTGCCTCGCTTGACTTTTCCAAACTTGACTTCGCCGTCGATTTCCGACACGATGGCGGGGTTGGACGGGTTGCGGGCCTCGAAGAGCTCGGTGACGCGGGGGAGACCACCGGTGATGTCACCGGCGTTGCCGGCTGCGCGGGGGATCTTGACGAATATCTCACCGGGCTTGAGGGTGGCGTCCTCGTCGACCATGAGGTGGGCACCCACGGGGAGGGCGTAGGTCTTGAGCACCTGACCGTTTTCGTCGAGGATGTTGGCTTCGGGCACGCGGCCGCGGTCCTTGGACTCGATGATGATCTTTTCGCGGAGACCGGTCTGCTCGTCGGAGTCGACGCGGTAGGTGATGTTTTCTTCAAGGTTGACATACTGGACGCGACCGCCTACTTCCGATACGATAACGGCGTTGAAGGGGTCCCATTCGCATATCACATCGCCTTTCTTGATGTCGTCGCCATTGTCGAAGTAGAGCTTGGCGCCGTAGGGGATGTTGGCGGTGGTGAGCATCATGCCTGTCTTGGTGTCCATGATACGCATTTCGGCCAGACGACCGATGACTACCTTGACCTTGCGGTCGTTGACAACCTCATCGGTGTCGACGGTGCGGAGCTCGTCGATTTCGAGACGGCCATCGTAGCGCGAGGTGATGGATGAAACGGCAGCGATGTTGGATGCCACACCACCGACGTGGAATGTACGGAGGGTGAGCTGCGTACCGGGCTCGCCGATCGACTGGGCAGCGATCACGCCGACGGCCTCGCCTCGCTGCACCATGCGGTGGGTGGCGAGGTTGCGGCCGTAGCACTTGGCGCATACGCCTTTCTTGGCCTCGCAGGTGAGGACGGAGCGGATTTCGACGCTTTCGATGGGTGACTCGTTGATGCGGTCGGCGGCGATGTCGTTGATTTCCTCGCCGGCGGCCACGATGAGTTCACCGGTGGAGGGGTCGACGATGTCGTGGACCGATACGCGGCCGAGGATGCGCTCGCCGAGCGATGCCACTACCTCGTCGTTGTTCTTGATCTCGGTGCAGATGAGGCCGCGGAGTGTGCCGCAGTCTTCTTCGTTGATGATCACGTCATGGGCCACGTCGACGAGACGGCGGGTGAGGTAACCGGCGTCGGCAGTCTTGAGTGCGGTATCGGCGAGACCTTTACGAGCACCGTGGGTGGAGATGAAGTATTCGAGCACCGAGAGGCCTTCCTTGAAGTTGGCGAGAATCGGGTTCTCGATGATCTGACCACCTTCGGCACCTGATTTCTGGGGCTTGGCCATAAGACCGCGCATACCGGAGAGCTGACGGATCTGGTCGCGTGAACCACGGGCACCGGAGTCGAGCATCATGTAGACGGGGTTGAATCCCTGCTGGTCGGCCGAGATCTGCTTCATGAGGGTGTCGGCCAGGCGGGAGTTGACGTGTGTCCAGATGTCGATGATCTGGTTGTAGCGCTCGTTGTTGGTGATGAAGCCCATCGCATAGTTGTTGAGGACTTCCTGTACCTGCTCGTAGCCTTCACGCACGTACTGCTCCTTTTCGGCGGGGATGAGGACGTCGCCGAGGTTGAACGACAGGCCTCCCTTGAATGCCATGTAGTAGCCGAGGTTCTTGATGTCGTCGAGGAACTGGGCCGAGCGGGGTATACCGCAGTATTTGATTACCTTGGAGATGATGGTACGGAGCGATTTCTTGGAGAGAATCTCGTTGACGTAGCCGATTTCCTTGGGGACATACTGGTTGACGAGCACGCGGCCTACCGAGGTGTTCTCGACAAGGTGCTTGACGGGGTTGCCGTTTTCGTCGATGTCGTCGACCACCACCGAGATGGGGGCGTGGAGTGTCACGCGGCCTTCGTTATAAGCGATCTGGGCTTCTTCGGGTCCGTAGAACTTGAGGCCTTCGCCCTTATCGCCCTTGCGGAGCTTGGTTATGTAGTAGAGGCCGAGCACCATGTCCTGGGAGGGCACGGTGATAGGCGCGCCGTTGGCGGGGTTGAGGATGTTGTGGGATCCGAGCATGAGGAGCTGAGCTTCGAGCACGGCCTCGTTGCCGAGAGGAAGGTGGACTGCCATCTGGTCACCGTCGAAGTCGGCGTTGAATGCCGTACATGCGAGGGGGTGGA
>CAZJKU010000074.1:0-7109 GCA_964546905.1 uncultured Staphylococcus sp. | reverse complement strand
ACTGGATCTTGCCGGCTACCGAGCCGTCCTGGAAGTTGCCGAGCATGGTGGCGATGACTTCATTGGCCGAAGGATTGAGGTTGTAGAGGATGGTCTTGGCGAGCTTGCCGCGGGTATTGAGCTTATCGAGATATTTGGCCATGGACTTGGCGGTGGTGAACTCGCCTATCGAGTCGAAACCGGTATCGGGCCCGAGGAGCTTGAACATCTTGGTGTTGTTGTTGCGGATAGCGCCGTAGTGGAACTGCTGGGTCCAGCCGCTTTCATAGTCCATCTCGCCGAAGATAATCATCATCGCGCTCTTGAACTTGTGGATCTCGTCGTGGGTGAGTTCCTTGCCGCTGTACACCTTGTTGAAGATATCGTTGATTTCCTCGTCGGTATAGTCGGAGGCATAGAATTCCTCGATGCCGTGGTCGCTCAGGCGGCAACCCATTTCCTCGAAGAAGTCGTGACGCTTCTGGAGGGCGTCGATCATGTCGGAGAACTTATTGATCTCTACGCCCGAAACCTCGGCGAGCTTCTCTACATAGGCACGGAACTCGGCGGGATTCTCCACAGCCATAGCCTTGTCGGGGCGCCAGGTAGGGAGCATCTTCACTTCAAATCCGCTGTCCTTCACCTGCTTGTGATATTCGAGGGAATCGACGGGATCATCGGTGGTGCAGACGGTCTCCACGTTGTAGCGGCGCATGAGTCCGCGGGCGGTCATGTTGGGGTCGTTGAGGAGCTTGTCGTTACACTCGTCAAATATCTCGCGGGCAGTCTCGGGATTGAGGAGCTTGTCGATGCCGAAGGCTGTCTTGAGTTCGAGGTGGGTCCAGTGGTAGAGGGGGTTGCGGAAAGTGTAAGGCACGGTCTCGGCCCACTTCTGGAATTTTTCCCAGTCGGTGGTGTCGGTTCCGGTGCAATAGCGCTCGTCTACACCGTTGGAGCGCATGGCACGCCACTTGTAGTGGTCGCCACCGAGCCATATTTCAGTGATTGACTTAAACTTATGATCGTCGGCCACCATCTTGGGGATGAGGTGGCAGTGATAGTCGATGATGGGCATCTTGGCCGCATGTTCGTGGTATAACTTCTGCGCGGTTTCGGTCTGCAGCAGGAAGTTTTCGTCCATGAATGGTTTCATTTGGTTTTAGGTTAGAGGTTATTGATAATGAAGGTTAGAGTGTCACGCCGTTCTTGAAGATGGCGATTTCGTGTATACCGGCTTTCTCGGAGTTGACTTCTTCGCCCGAGGCTACCTTGAGAACATAGTCGACAAATCGCGGAAGGACCTCGTCCATCGTCTTGTCTTCGACAAGAACACCGGCATTGAAGTCGATCCACGCGGGCTTGCGCTCGGCGAGTGAAGTGTTGGTGGAAATCTTCATCGTGGGCACGAATGTACCGAAGGGAGTGCCGCGGCCGGTTGTGAAGAGTACCATCTGGCACCCGGCGGCGCCGAGGGCGGTCGAGGCCACGAGGTCGTTGCCGGGAGCCGAGAGGAGGTTAAGGCCATGGTTGTGAATACGCTCGCCGTATTCCATCACTCCGTATACGGGGCTCTTGCCCGACTTCTGGGTGCAGCCGAGGGCTTTCTCTTCAAGGGTGGAGATACCTCCGGCCTTGTTGCCGGGCGATGGATTCTCGCCTACGGGCTCGCCGTGACTGAGGAAGTATTCCTTGAAGTTGTTGATCAGCGACACGGTCTGTGCAAGGAGGTTATCGTCGGCACACCGCTCCATAAGGATAGTCTCGGCTCCAAACATCTCGGGAACTTCGGTGAGCACCGTAGTACCGTTCTGTGACTCGCAGAGGAAGTCGGAAAACGCTCCGAGCAACGGATTGGCAGTAATGCCTGAAAAACCGTCGGAGCCGCCACACTTGAGACCGATGCGGAGCTTAGAGGCGGGCTGCTCGGTGCGCTCACATTTGCGGGCCTTCTCATAGAGCTCGCGGGCGATGCGGAGGCCTTCCTCCACTTCGTCGCCCTGCACTTCCTGACACACCATGAACTTAACGCGCTCACGGTCATAGTCACCGCAAAATTCCTCAAACACGCGGGGCTGGTTGTTCTCGCATCCGAGACCCACCACGAGCACGCCGCCGGCGTTGGGATGGAGCACCATGTCGCGGAGGATTTTCTTGGTGTTCTCGTGATCGTCGCCAAGCTGCGAGCAACCGTAGTTGTGAGGGAATCCGAAAATACCGTCCACACCTTCGGCGCCGGTCTCGGCGTTGAGGCGGTCTACGATCTGCTTAACGATACCGTTGACACATCCTACAGTGGGAATTACCCATATCTCGTTGCGTATACCCACCTGACCGTCGGGACGCTCGTAACCGCGGAAAGTCAGCTCGGTCTTGTCGCCGGTATAAGCGGGCTGAGGCTTGATGTGCACGTCGGAATAGTCGAGCTGGCCGGCAAGGTTGGTCTTGATGTCGTTGTGGTCAAGAAACGCGCCGCGTGCCACTGCATGACGGGTATGGCCGATGGGGAACCCGTATTTGATCACGTTCTCGCCCTCGGCGATGTCGCGCAGGGCCACTTTGTGGCCTGCGGGAACATCGGTTACGAGAGTGATACTGTCGCCGTCAACGTCGATCACGGTGCCCTTCTTGAGTTCACTGATGGCCACGGCCACGTTGTCGGCAGGATTTATCTTGATAAATTCTTTCATTCGATTACTTCCTTAACGGTTTCGAGCATACCCTTCTGCTGGATCTTGTCGAGGTATTCGACAACCATGTCGGTCAAGCCGGGGATTTCGTTGAGGTTTCCATGATCCTTCCAGATGAGCGAATCGGCAGCGAGCACGCCTTCAGCCACCTTGCGTGTGTCGCCGGTAGCCCAGAGGTCGGTGAGGAGCTGCATGATCTGAGCGTCGTCGTTGGGCACGATTTCGGCACCGTCCTCGCGCTTGCCACCCTTATAGTAAGTGATGATCGCTGCGAGACCGAGCACGAGGCCCTTGGGAAGCTCACCCTTGCGCTCAAGATAAGTCTTGAGGCCGGGCAGGTCGCGGGTCTGGTATTTGGGGAACGAGTTGAGCATGATGGAAGTGACCTGATGGTCAACGTAGGGGTTGTTGAAGCGCTCAAGCACGCTCTCGCCATATTTCTGGAGTTCTTCCATGGGGAGGTTGAGGGTGTGCATGAGTTCGTCAAACTGCACCTTGCGGATAAACTTGCCGAGAACGGGGTGATTGCAGGCATCGCGCACTATGTTGACACCGCTGAGGTAGGTCACGGGCGAGAGGACAGTGTGAGGACCGTTGAGAAGTGTCACCTTACGCTCGTGGTAGGGAGCTTCGTCGTCGGTGATGATCACGTTGAGACCGGCCTTGTCGGCGGGGAACTCGGCGCGGAGTTCTTCGAGGGTCATGTTGGTGGGCTTTTCGATCACCCAGAGGTGGAATGCCTCACCCTGTACCACCACATTGTCGCGGTAGCAGATCTTCTCCTGGATAGCGGCGATCTCGTTGCGGGGGAATCCGGGTACGATGCGGTCTACAAGCGTAGCGCACACATAGTTATAGGTATTGAACCAGTTCTTGAAGGCTTCGTAGTCGCCGGCCTCAAACTCGTCTTTCCACAGGTCGATATACTTGTTGACGATTTCCTTCAGGTGGTGTCCGTTCTGGAAAATAAGCTCGCAGGGCATGATGATGAAGCCCTTGTCGGGAGCACCGTTGAAGGTCTTGAAGCGGTGATAGAGAAGCTGGGTCAGCTTGCCGGGATAAGACTCGGCGGGACGGTCGGCGAGATGGCAGTTGGGATCATAAGCGATACCGGCCTCGGTAGTGTTGGAAATGATGAAGCGCATCAGGGGCTGCTCGGCGAGGGCCAGATAGCTGTCGAAGTGCTCGAAGGGATTGATACCGCGGGAAATCACATCGATACGGTCGTAGGAGTTGATAACCTCGCCGTCGAGACGTCCCTGAAGATTGACATGATAGAGGAAGTCCTGGCTGGCGAGCATATCTTGCACAAAGGACTGACGGATACCCTGGAGGACAACTACCTGCGAGTTGAAATCGGTCTTGTCGTTCATATTCTTGATGATCCAGTCTACAAACGCGCGCATGAAGTTACCTTCACCAAACTGAATGATTCTTTCGGGGGCAGCTGCCTTGGGAGCTGTCACTTTGTTTAATGCTTTCATGATGATTAATAGAGTTTAGATAGATTATTTCGTTGTATTTGTTTTCTTGAATTTGGATGTGTCGGGATTCCAGTCGGCCACATTATTATATATATAGGCCGGATCGACAAGTCGCGAGGCTGTGGCGGCATCGATTGTCCGCGCCCATTCCACGCGCCCGGCTGAGGCACCGGGACCTTTTGACCCATACTCGCCATAGCGGGCGGTCTTTTCATTTTCAGGATCCTTCCAGTTGTGCCATCCTGCCGGAGTGATATGGGAACCCATCTCGCAGTCGATAAACGTGGTGGAGGAATAAGGGCGCCAGGGGCGGCCGAGATATACCTTGTCCACACCCTCGTCGGCTGTCAGGCGGCAACGGCTGAACACATACCCTACTTCCACATCGGCCGGAGTTGAGGCCGCGGTTATGTAGGAGTTGGACTTGGAGTGAATCTCGCAACCGGTGAAAAGCGCCGTGGCGGGACCGAAGATAAAGTCGGTCGTGCCTTCTATATAGCAGTTGTCAAAGAGGAGACGCGAGCGGTTGCCGGCTGTGTAGATGGTGTCCTGATTGCCGAGAAACCGGCAGTTGACAAAGATGAGGCGGTCACCCTCGGTGTGGAGCGCGACGGCCTGGCCAAGACGCGGGGCATTGTTTTCCACCGTCAGGTTGGCGAAAGTCAGTCCGCAGCCGTCCACCTTTAAAGTATAGGTGCGAAACGTACCCATCTTGTCGATATTGGCATGGTCGGCCCAGGTGATGATCGTGGAATCAGTGCTCTGACCTATGAAATCGACATTATGGATCCAGGCCGGCACGACTACTTTCTCGCGGTACACACCGTTGCGTATATTGACGGTGACCCGGTAGTCCATGAAGGCGCGTATAGCCTCGATGGCCTCGGTGATGGTGGTGAAATCGCCTGAGCCGTCCTGAGCCACGGTGATTTCACGCATGTATTGCGCTGCCCCGGAACGTCCGGGGAGCGCAAGCATAATCGCTAAGAGCAGTGAAATCAGCGTCTTTCTCATTTCTTGGTTATCTTGAACCAGTCAACGTTGAGCCAGCCCGAGTCATTGCTCTGCCAGTCGCGGGAGCAGAAGAGTCCTATCTTGGATCCGATCCAGTGGCCCTCGGTGATGGGGGCCGGAGTGCCGAGAGTAGTGAACTTCTTGCCGTCGAAGCTATACTGCAGGGTCACTTCACATTTATAGTCAGGCTTAGCCTTGGGTTTCTTCGCGCCGACATTCTTGACCACTGCACGCAGGTAGAGATTGCCGTCGTCAGGAATCTTGACTTCAGCCACATTCTGCTCCTTGCCGCCCTTATTGGCGCGGGTGCAGGTCACCTCCACGAGATAAAGTCCGTCGGCACGGCTTTCGATCACCGCTCCGGCATAGCTGTAACCCATCACCACGAGTCCGGCCTTCTCGCCGGTCATGGCCTTTCCGTCCTTCTTGCGGGGGCAGAACTGCACCTTAGCTGTGGCGGTGAAGTTTTCAGCGGGGAATTTCTGGAGAAGGAGGTTGGGCATATCGTAGATGCGTTCGGCTCCGGGTGTATTATGGGAGAAGAGGCGGAGCTGCGAGGCATTGGCGTCGGCCATATACCAGAGGGCTGAGGGATTGCCCTTCCACTGCCACTGCTTTCCGAGTTCTACGCTGTCAAACTCATCGCTTTCCGCCGGATTGACAGCCGGATATGTTTTGCCTACGGCGGGCTTCTTATAGGTCGTCACGGGTACTCCGCGGCCGTCGCCGTCGGGGTCAACGCCTATCACGGGCCATCCGTCCTCGTTCCACTTCATTGGCTGAAGATGAACCACGCGGCCATACGGGCCTTTGTCCTGGAAGTGCAGGAACCAGTCCTCCTTGCCGTCGGGGGTGTCGACCCAGCCGCCCTGATGGGGGCCGTTTATGTCAGTATCGCCCTGCTCCATGACGTTGCGCACCTCATAGGGTCCCCACGGGCTGCGCGAGCGGAGCACTTCCTGCCATCCGGTAGCCACGCCGCCGGCGGGAGAGAAGATGTAATACCATCCGTCGCGCTTGTAGATCTTGGCGCCCTCGATGGTTTCGTTCTCGATGTGACCGTCATAGATCATGCGGTCCTGGCCTATTGACTTGGTGCCGTCGGGAGTCATCTCGATCATTCCGAGAATACTCTTAACTCCGGCGCGGCTGCCGGCATAACCGTGGGCGATATAAGCCTTACCATCGTCATCCCACAGCGGACAGGTGTCGATAATACCCTTGGCCGCATGGACGAGCACAAGCGGCTCCCACGGTCCGGCGGGATCCTTGGTCTTGGTCATGAAGATGCCCAGGTCAGGATCGCCGTAATAGATATAAAATTCACCGTCGTGATAGCGTATAGAAGGAGCCCACACGGCATTGCCATGGCTCGGGTCAGGCTGAAACTGAGCGTATTCGGGCATTTCGGTGATGGCATGACCTATGATAGTCCAGTTCACAAGATCCTTGGAGTGAAGGATGGGAAGACCGGGAATGTCACAGAAGCTCGATGCGGTCATATAGTAATCATCGCCCACACGTATCGGGTCAGGATCGGAATAATCGGCATTGATCACGGGATTCTGATACTTGCCGTTGCCCAGGTCAGGCTGCCAAACCTCAGAGGTGGATTGAGCCGATGCCCAAAGCGTCGAGGCCAGTGCAGCGGCCATGAAAATTTTCAACTTGATTTGCATAGGTATTTGGTAATAAGAGATTTACAGGTACACAAAATTCATTAATATTTCCGGGCGAGGCCATCGCACTCCGATGCCTCTTAAAATTGATTGTAAAGATACCGCATTTTTTTCGAAAGTGAAAATATAATAGCCAAAAAAGTGCTTGAAAGCTGATAAATCTGCCGAATGTAGAGTCCAACAGCAAATGCAAATTTAGGTAACATTCATGAAAAAGCGCTTAAGAGGCGAATCAAAGTTTAGTTTTTCACGTGGTCTACGGTTTA
>CAZJKU010000073.1:0-7159 GCA_964546905.1 uncultured Staphylococcus sp. | reverse complement strand
GAGGATGAATATGTCGGTGCGCAGTTTGACATCATACTTCAAACTATATACCGGGGAGTCTCTCGGCAAATATATCGCCTCACGACGGGCGGAATATGCCGCGCGTTTGTTTCGGCTGTTCCCGGGTGTATCAAGTGCTGAGGTCTCGCGTCTAAATGGCTTTTTTAATCCTCCGGCACTCTACTCGTTTCTTAAGAAATATGGAGTTGGTAAACCGTCGGATTTGCGCAAGACCATGACGACCGATTCCCTGCAGCATTATCGCGTGGAAGTACTCGACACGTGTTACATGGTTTTCAAACTTCGTCACGGCCAGTTTGATGATTGCAACACTGTCGCATTCGAGGTTGATAATTGGCAAGCCATTGAGGTTGCGTTTCCTGATGCGAATCCGGTGGCTTACATTGGGATTGCAATCGACAACTACCTTGACGATGATATCAATTCCGGGGCATTCATGGCCGGTATTCTTTACCGCGATACCATGAAGATTTCTAATGAATTTGGAACAAGAATAATGCGTAAGGGCGCTTATGCCGTATTTACTCACACAGGCCCCTACTCTTTCTTACCGGAATTTTACAATTCAGTGTTTGCAACCATCCAACATTCATCGGACATTGACGTTGATATGGCCTCTCCGATTTTTGAGAATTACCTAAATTCCCCGACTGACACCTCCGCCGGGGAACTTATCACTGAATTGTGGATTCCACTACGAAAGTGAAATTCCTGCTTGATAAAGTTTTTCTTCTAAGGACTCATTCAGCATTTCTAATACGTATGACGTATTCTCTCTTACGAGGCCGATATACTTGCTCCATGTCTCTGTATCAAGTCCGTTTGTCGGAGAAAATCCTGTAATATGAACAGAAATGCAGTAATTACCGGGCACAGGAATTCCTTTGTCAACCTCAAAGACGATTGATGTGGAAGAACCACAGTTGTTCCATTTCGTAATTAGTTCCTCCACATCATCTTTGCGACATTTTGTAAATGCAATATAGGGGTATGCAGCAACGTAGAATTGAGAGGTAGTCGGGTCAATATCTATGACTACTGACATTCCATTACTGTCTCCCTGCTCGGGATCGGAACTGAATTGAATGCTTGTCGAGGTCATGGTGTTTGTACCATCTTTTGTCAAGCCATTGAACAAAGTCTGGAAATTCATCTCTTTTTCCAGGAGCATTTTCTGAAGTGATTCGGTTATTTTATCCATATTATTTAATTATAAAAGTTTAAATTGATTGGTCTCTTAATACGTCTATTACTTTTTGGCAGTTTCCGTCCAATGTCCAGGAGATACAGTGCAAAGCGCCACCTTCCTTGACTATCTCACGCATCTTCAGCGGAATACAGCGTTTGCCCGTAAACTCTCTGATTTGCTTTAGCGCTAATTCGTCAGATTTAACTCCTACGGTGGGAACTATTATAGAATTTTTCAATTCCAAATAGTTGAGATGACTCCAGCTAAGCGTGCTGTAGTGCTTTCCATAACTTAGTTGGCTGATGTCAAATCTGTCTGATAAGGCGCCGATTATTTTCGCATTGAGTAGCTCGTCGATATCTCCGTAGCAGTTCACAAGCAGTCTGCCGTCGCCCAAGCTGCGAACCATCCCGTCGGCATGGCCATATTCCTCCTCTGTGTCCCATGGGATGAATATTATATCAGTCATGAATGTGCGATTAAGTTCACAAATAACCTCGTCCTTATTCCACCGGGCATTTTCCTTAAATACCTTGTCAGTCATAATAATACAATCTTTGCCATCCTTGTCGACACAAGAGATGATATTTCCACCGTCAATTTTGAGATTTGTCTCAACGAAAAACATCGACAAATCTCTAATTTCACCAAACAACGAATTAAAGGCCTCCCTGCCGTCGGTAATGTATTTTTCTTTATTGCCTC
Source organism: uncultured Staphylococcus sp. (assembly GCA_964546905.1). Lineage (GTDB taxonomy): Bacteria > Bacteroidota > Bacteroidia > Bacteroidales > Muribaculaceae > Duncaniella. Next base: position 5,244 of record CAZJKU010000073.1, on the reverse strand, counting down.
GGAGATAGTCCGGTTTATAGCGATAGAATACAAAACGTCCATCCTTGCTCTTGAAGGGCATGAAGTCCTTCACCCAAATGTCGTTTGTTATTGGTATAATGCCAACTGCCTCGTTTTCGACTCTTATGGTGCGTTCGATGAGTTGCATGATCTTCGCATATTTGGGCATTATCCTGGCCCAACGCGAAAAGTAGTGTATTGGTACTAATTCACTCTCCATAGCGGTATTCATTATTTACACCGCAAAGTTACGGCATCAGCCAACTCAAGGCCTTACTCATTTCGGCAAAAGTGGTCTTTAAATATCGGTATGGGGATTGTGAAAACTGAAATTATGCTATCGGCATAACCACCGTTTCGGCTCCGCACGCATGTCATCAAGAAAACCGGGAGAATCCACTGACTCCAAAAAACGCTCCCTCCGTTTCCGTGGGGTGACCGGGAAACGGAGGGAGTAATTGCTTGACGGGCCGATATTATACTATCGACTTGATTTTCGGGGCGCGGGACGCGGCCGTCTCGGCAAATTCTATCATGGGCTCGTCGTTGCCCACCACATCACCAAGTTTCACGAAAACACGCTTCACGGTGCCGTCGTGTTCGGCCACCACGTCGTTTTCCATCTTCATAGCTTCATAGACAAGCAGAATCTCGCCTTTCTTCACCGGTTGCCCGTTCTTGACGTTGAGGGCAACGATGCGTCCGCCCATGGGAGCGGTTACTACGTCGCCGGTGATAGGCTCGGCCATGAGCAGTTCCTCTTCGGTAGGCTCGGGCTTGGGCTTGGCAGCCTCTTCGGCGGCATATTCACCCTCGCGCTTTTTGCGCAGGAATCCGTTGGCCACCGAGGGAAGCAGTTCGAGCAGAAGCATTTCTTCGACATTCGCTGCAAGCTGACGGTCGCCCAGCTCGGCTATAACGGGATTCTCGGGTTTCTTGTAGGATGTTACGTCGTAGGGGCGCTCGTCGGGGTGGCCGGCAATCTTGGCGCGGAATTCAGGATCAACAGGCACCGGAGTGTGGCCATACTCTCCCTTGATGAGCGAGATGAACTGATTGGACGGATTGGAGTAGTCAGGTTTCCCTTTCTTGCGGTCAAGGGCGAGCGATACGGCCTGGCTGCCTACGATCTGGCTCGTCGGCGTAACGAGCGGAACAAGACCGGCATCGCGGCGCACCTTCGGAATCAGCTTCATGGCATCCTCAAGCAGGTCTTCGCTGCCGAGAGAGCGGAGCTGAGCCACCATATTTGAATACATTCCGCCGGGGACTTCGGCCTCCTTCACCAGCAAGTTGGGTTTGGGGAAATTAAAGTATGCCTCTATCTTGTGGCAGGCTTCAAGGAGTCCGGCTTCGTCGCCGGCCTTGGCCATGACGATAGCCTGGTCAAACAGGGCGAGCACATCGGCGGGCAACTCATCCTTGAGCGGGTTGAAAGGTCGGGGGAAATTGTCCTTATTGAGGTCGTAGGCTGCGAGTTCCTTTCGGGCGTCGTAAAGATGATGCTGGATTTCCATGACGGCTTCCATGTTGCACTCTACCTCTATTCCCATCCTCTGGCAGAATACCCACACGAGTTCGATAGCGGGAGCTGCCGAACCACCGCCAAACCACCATATATTCGTGTCAAGAATATCTACACCATTGATGATGGCCATGAGCGACGATGCGAGTCCGTAGCCCGGCGTGCAATGGGTGTGGAAATCGACAGGCACGCTCAGTTCCCTCTTCATGGCCGAGATGATGGAAGCGGCGCGGAGAGGATTCACGAGTCCGGCCATGTCCTTAAGGGTAATTATCTTGGTGCCGAGGGCTTCCATCGCCTTGGCTTTGTCAACGAAATAGCGGTCGGTGAAAATCTTCTCGGGCTCGGAGGCGAAGAGGCCCTTGAGCTTCGACATAAGGCCGCCCTCGGGCTTCTCAGGCTTGGGATCGACGGTGTAGCACACGGCTCCGTCGGCTATCCCGCCGAGCTCGTTGATCAGCTTGATCGACTCCTTGACATTGTCTATATCATTGAGGGCATCGAAGATTCTCATCACGTTGAGGCCATTCTTGATTGCCTCTTCATAAAAACCTTTCAGCACTGTATCGGGATAAGGCACATATCCGAAAAGGTTGCGGCCGCGCGACAGCGCCGACAGCAGCGATTTCCCCTTCATGGCCTTGGAGACGATGCGGAGCCTGTCCCAGGGCGACTCGTTGAGGTAACGCATCACCGAGTCGGGTACCGCGCCGCCCCACACTTCCATGATATAAAATCCCGCATTCTCGTAGTAAGGCAACAGCCGGTCGATGGTCGACTGAGGCATACGGGTGGCAAACAGCGACTGCTGACCGTCGCGCAGCGTAAGGTCGCGGATCTTTAACTTACGTGGTTCCATATAATTATATTTTACTTGTGAGTCATTTTCCTTTGTTTTCTATTTGCAAATATAATCATTAATCGGAAATATACGTCATTTCCTGACACAAATTCAGCCTTGAAGGCATTATTTCATCCTCACCGTCAGCAATAATTAATGTTAAACCACCCTGTTCTCCCGAAAAAAGTGATTAACTTTGCATCATTATCTCAACCACCGGTTATACATAATATGTCAATATTCGATTTCTTCACCCGCTCGTCCGAGCCATGCACCCTCCCCTACTCCACCGACATGCACTGCCATCTCGTCCCCGGAGTGGACGACGGCTCACCCGATGCCGCGACATCGGTTGCCCTGATCGGGCAGATGCAGGAGTGGGGCCTTGACAATATCATTACCACCCCGCACATCACCGCAGGATCATTTGAAAACACACCCGACAAACTCGACCCTGCCCTCGAAACATTGCGCAAGGCTCTCGAAGGGGCCGGCTCGTCGGTAAAGCTGTCACGGTCAAGCGAAAACCGTCTCGACGACTTCTTTACCGAGCAGCTCCACGCCGGAAACATCACCCCGCTGCCCGGCAACAATCTCCTCGTGGAGTTTCCGTGGTTTCAGGAAATATTTCAGCTCGACACGATACTCTTTGACCTCAAGTGTGAAGGCTACGACATAATCATAGCCCACCCCGAGCGTTACGCATATTACCGCAACCAGCGCGATCGCTACGAAGCCCTTCACCGACAGGGCAACCGCTTTCAGATCAACCTGCTCAGTCTCGCCGGCCATTACGGAAAGGCCGAGAAAGCCACCGCCCTCCACCTGATTGAAAACAACATGGTCGACTTCATAGGCACCGACATCCACAATCAGCGCCACGTCGACTCGATCCGCTCCTGGCTCTCAACCCGTGAAGCTCGGCGCGTGCTCCAGTCAGTCGCTCCACGCCTCCTCAACGATACCCTGAGCTGAACCAACGGCCTGACCCATGTGTTAATAAATAAAAAATAAGCACATGGCTTCAGAATCATCAACCCCACAAGTTACTGCCGGCACCTCGCCGGCTCCGCGAAACTACGGCCTGTTCGTGGTATTCATCGCCATAATAGGCGCATTCTCCTCGCTTGTCAACGACATGTATCTCCCCACGATTCCTTCAATGATGAAGGAATTCCACACCACTCCATCCATGACCCAGATGGGTATATCCATGGCCATGATAGGCATGGGTATAGGATCAGTGATATGGGGATCGGCAAGCGACCGGTACGGACGTAAACCCGTCCTCATCATATCGCTCATCATCTTCGTGGTCTCCACGGCAGTATCGCTCTTCTCAGAGAGCATCACGTTCTTCATAATCTGCCGCCTTTTTCAGGGGCTCGGAGCCGGAGGAGCCATGGTGCTCTCCACCTCCATTCCCGCCGACGTCTACATGGGCCGGCAGCTCGCCAAACTCATGGCAATCGTAGGAGCGATCAACGGAATCGCCCCCGCCCTCGGGCCCGTGCTCGGAGGCATGATGGCCGATTGGGTAGGCTGGCACGGAATCTTCGTAGTACTACTCGTGATAGGACTCATAATGACATTCTGGACAACCCGCTACAACGAGACCCTTCCCCCGCAGCGACGTCTTCAGGCCCGCAGCCTGAGCGATTATATCAAGGCCTACCGCTCACTGTTCACCAACGGCCGCTTCATGATCTACGTCACAATCAAAGCCGTGGCAATCGGCCTCCTCTACGCCTACATCTCCTCGGCCCCCTTCATCATCCAGACCCACTACGGATTCAGCGCCATGACATTCGGACTCATATTCGGCGGCAACGCCATCGCCATGAGCATCGGCTCCACCCTCGCATTGAAATTCAAGGTGATGAAGCAAGGAATGGTCGTCGGCTGCATCGGCATGTTCGCTTTTGCCGTCGCCGATGCCCTCGTGATGTGGCACCAGTCACCATTCTGGCTCTATGAACTATTCGCCGTGCCCATGTTGCTCTTCTCCGGTATGATCTTCTCAAGCGCCAACACCCTCTCGATGGAAGTAGGCCGCCAAGAAGCCGGCACCGCATCGGCCATACTCAGCGTGATCAAATACGTCTTCGCAGCCGTAGTCTCGCCACTGGTCGGCCTCGGCAACATGTTCCACTCCGCCGCAATAGCCTATGTATCAGTCACCGCCATCGCCCTCCTTCTGGCCTGGAAAGCCTACCGTCTCCCGGCCCTGACCGACATGGAGCGCACCAAATGACCCCTGCCCCTCCACTCCCGATTATCATTAATTAACACTGCAGCTATTGCATATTTCACCCCTACTCCGTATCTTTGCAAAGATTATAGCCACCTATGATCATACATGGGGTTGACCGGTTTTGACAGCGTGTAGAGGTGGTGAGTAAGCATGCAGAGCAATGATGGCTACGCTCTTTAATCTGGGACATCGAAAATTCAAATGGCGAAAACAACTACGCTCTCGCTGCCTAATTGAAGTACAGTAGATTAGCTTTATTTCTGCAACAGTTGCAGAAACGAGACATCACCCGATTGTCCAAGTCCCGAGACGGATCGACAAGGTGGTGCAGTTAAATCGGGAATCGGGCGCCGAAAGCCTCGACAAGCGCCCTAAACTTTCAGAGGATAAGGTAACGATTGGTTGTCTTTGGCCTGTCGGTACACGAAAACCAAGCAAAGAATAAGCATGTAGAAAGCTCATTAGTTCCGCGTCTGGACGAGGGTTCGAATCCCTCCAGCTCCACTATGTACTACCGAACTTCTTCGGACTCAAGAATACAAACCTCGGACTATCAAGTAGTTCCGAGGTTTTTTATGTCTCATCCTTTCGTTTCAGGACCGAAATAAGACTAAAAAAAGACCA
>CAZJKU010000072.1:0-7358 GCA_964546905.1 uncultured Staphylococcus sp. | reverse complement strand
CCTTGATAAGTACTATTACTCTATAACAGGATATTCCGGCTGCTTCATAATAAAGGATAAGGACATTGTTGAGCTAAGCGGGAACGATGTCACAATCAAGGTTGAGAAATGGGAGGACAGGGAGCCGATGCGTTTCTCTGTATCTACTCCCGAAGGATGGGTCTACCGGTTCAAGAGCGAAGGCATATCATCCAAGCAGACCAGGTTTTATGGCCTGTCGGTGTTCACCTTCAGTTCGGATTATTCAGCGACGACCACATGGGCGCTGGAGGAGGTAGAACTTCCCGACGGGGTCTCAAAATTGACAGCCACACCCCGGTCCCTCATATATGAAAGCGATGAAGAGCCACAGCTTTACTCGCTGACATTCGATAAAAAAGGATCTGTTAACAGTACATCGGAAGGGCTTGACCGGGTGAAGGACCACGTAACGGTTACGCACTCAGGTTTCGCAGGGATCTCGGGTGTCACCGGAAAGAAAGCAAGCCTGACATTCGGGGCAATGGACAAGTCAGGAAAGATCACCGGCCTTGCCAAGGATGAGGATGGAAACGTAGTTAGGCGCATCGTACTGGAATTCGACACGACAATCCCGGAACGCAGGAAACTTGAAGGGATTACGATATACAGCGGTGACGAGATTCTTGACCGAAGGATATTTGAATATCACGCCGACAGCTATTCGAGCGAGAAGCCCTCGGCCTGTAAGGACTTTTTCGGATACTCCAACAGGAATAAGCCGAAATATACATATATTAAGAAAGAGTGGGTGCCGCAGCTGACACCCGGCGGAGTTTCGGATAATTTTGATACCTATTATGATGAGAACGGGCCTAACGGGAAAGGCTTTTACCGCGATGTCCCGTGTGAGGTTGATGTCAACGAAAGCGTTATCGACCACAAGGATTACGACAGCTACAATAGTATTGAAGATTACCTGAACCCTCACCGCGCCTATGATTTTAAACACGCCTGCAGTGCATCGCTCAGCATGATGCAGGATGCCAACGGTTTGATCACGACCATTACCTACGAGCCGAATGTCGCGCCGATAATCAGGGGGTCGTCAGATACAATAATGAATGCCAGCATCGGCATCCGTGTGGCATCGATAGAGACGGATGACCCCGTCAGCGGGCGGAAAAGGACACGCGCTTTCAGTTACAGAGATGCCTCCGTCACAATCCCTCTTTCCGGACTGAATGTTTCCGACTTCCTTTCGCCTTCAGGAATATATCACATAACAGAATTCCCTCCGCAGGTGTTCCCTTACCAGACAATGACATTCACCTCGTCATGCCGTGTGCCCGGAATGAATGCCGAGAATGCATCGATACTCTACGGTCAGGTGGAGGAAACCGTTACGGGCACTGACATTGTCAATCCCTTGAAGACTGTCTATGAATTTGATCTTTCTCATTCAATAAACGCCACAAGAAGCATTATTCCAAGAAAAGATATTGATACACGAAAAAGTGAATTTGGAAATTACGTCTATCACGGATGTGGCATAAGTTCATTCCCTTATCCGGTAGTCTTTGGAAGCAGTTGTGATGTCTCATTGTATTTCCTTGAAAGATTCTACCAGAAAGCACCGTTGCGGAGGACTGTCAAGTATGAATCGGACTCCGATGGAGGCTACCGTAAGGTTGAGGAGACTGTCAACAGTTACAGCTATACCGACAGCCGGTACATTGAGACTGGTATCTACTGCGAGCGTCTCAGAAGGCTTGAGGATAACGACAAAATATATTCCTACGGAATTGAGAAAAAAAACGACTTCAACGTCGGTGTAATCAAGGTCGAGACAGGTCGCACTTATCTTGACTCTACAGTGGTGACCAAGTATTATCCCGACGGCTCGTCGCGGTCGATAAGCACGCATTACATATACCATGGAAGGGATCACGCCACTTCGGACGTCTTTCCTGATGAAGCAGCCGTGGGCCCCGGCTCGCTCCACCGTCCCTGGGGTACGGTAGTGGAATGTGCAGGAACGAAGATAGAGAAATATGACCTTTTGGGAGAGAACATCATCATGCCCGGAAGGTATTTCGGCAACTTCAGCGGCCATACAATCCGGGCCCTCCCGGTGATAAGCCGCGTGAAGGTTGACGGACGGGTGTTCACGACCCGTAACTATTACAAAAATTTCGACCATAACCTGCTGCCGAGCCGCATGATCACCGTGGGCGACGACGGCTCGACGGTAATCGACTCCATGGCCGTGACCGGCTACAACACGTGCCGCCGGCCGCTGCGCATCCTGCGCCACGGGCGCCCGGCGATGGTGTATACGTATCAGGCCGACAGTATGGATCTCAAGTCGTCGGGCATCGAGGGCACCGGGCTTGTCAACAGCTACACCTCCATCCCGCTGGTGGGCTATACCTCCGTCACCACTCCGTCGGGCAACAAGACCCAGTACCGCTACACCGGCTCGCGCCTCACCTCGGTGCTCGACCGCGACGGAAAGCTCGTGAAAGGATATGAATACCATCTCTACAATCCTGTCGACTTCATCCACGGCCATATCCGCGAGCGGATATACCTCAACGCCGCCGGGACTGCATCGGTGACGACCACGAGCCTTTTCGACAGCTACGGCGAGCAGTATGCCACCGTGGCGGCCGACGCCTCGGCCCCCGGGGTCGACATCATCAGCCTCAGCGCGCTCGACGCTTTAGGGCGGCAGCGCCGGCAATACCTGCCGTTCACCGCTCAGGCCGGGCTCTCCTATCTGGAACTCGCGCTGTTCGGCGACTCGATAGCGCAGGCCTCCACGCAGGATGCCGTGCCGTATAGCGAGGCGGTGTTCAGGGCGGGATCGGCTTCGGCCACTCCTGTCATCACCATCGATGCGGGCAGCGATCACCGGGAGTGGAAGACCCGGCTTGACGAGAAGTGCAACTCGGCCTCGGTGCCCCGGCTGCGGTGCCGGAGGCTGTCGATGACCGACGATGTCACGCTCCGCGTCCAGGGCTATTGGCCGGCGGGAGCGCTCGACGTGACCGAGGTGACCGATGCCGACGGGGCTGTAAGCCTGGAGTTCACCGACTTCCGTGGCCGGAAGCTGCTCTCGCGGCGGCTGCTGGCCGACGGCACTCAGCTCGACACTTATTTCGTCTACGACCCGTGGGGCAACCTCGTGCTCGTGCTTCCCCCGATGGCCACCCCTGTCTCCGGCAACGTCACCACCAGCTCCTCGATGAAGGACTACGCCTACCACTATGTCTACGACAAGACCAACCGCATGGTCTCGAAGAAACTGCCCGGGGCGGAGAAGATCACCTACGGCTACGATGCCGACGGGCTGCCGGCGTTCACCCAGGACGGCAACATGCGGCGCGACGGCAAGGCGATGTTCACGCTCTACGACGCTGCCGGGCGCGTGGCCGTCACGGGCCTATGCTCGTCGTCGGCCATGGATGCGTGCGCCACGCTGAGGATGCGCGCCACCTTCTCGCCGTCGGCCCTCGGGGTGGACTCCACTCACTACGTCACGTCGGCCTCGCTGCCCGGGGCGGAGATGCTGACTGCGACCTACTACGATGCCGTGCCGGCATTCCTCGGGGTGCAGTATACGGCCACCGGAGTCCTCGCCAAGCCTATGGGGCTTGTCACGGCTCAGGTTGACCGCGTGCTCGGCACTGCCGGGCGCACGAGGGTGCAGACGGTCAACTTCTACGACTCCCACGAGCGGCTTATCTACACGTCGTCGACCACCGCCGACGGCTCGACGATAAAGACCGATACGGAGTATGACTTCGCGGGTAATCCGGTGAAAGTCAGGCGGACGACCGTTGCGGCGGGTCAGACGATGACCGATACGTATGCCTACGGCTACGACCGCCTCAACCGCCCGACCACCGTGACGCTGAGCCATAACGGCGGGGATGCGCTGACGCTCGTCAGCAACACCTACGACGCCCTTGGCCGACTGCGCAGCAACGGCGCGCCCGGCAAGGCTAAGACATATTACGACTACGACCTGCGCGGAGCCCTGAACAAGCTGACCTCCAACCACTTCACCCAGTCGCTCTACCGCGGCACGGGCAAATACTCCTCCCGGTCGGGACGCATCACGCGCAACGACCTCAATGTGACGGGCCGGCGGCTGATTTCGGACTATCTCTACGACCATGCGGGCAGACTGACGCGGGCCGAGGCGAAGCTCGAAAACACGGGCGTGGACTATACCCAGGAGATGGAGTATGACCTGAATGCCAATGTCACGGCCATGCGCCGCTACGGGGCGATCAATGCCCGCGAGGGCGCGCTGCTCGATGACCTGACAATCGAGTATCAGGGCAACCGGATGGAGTTCGTCACTGACGACGCCGAGGCCTACCCCTACGAGGCGTCGCTCGACTTCCGCGCCCGCGCGCCGATAGCATCCACACCCGGCGCATCGGTGGCCGCGCCGTTCTCGCTGCTCGGGTCACCCTCGGAGTCGCCCGATGGTCTTACCCCCAATCCCGCCGAGCCATACAATCCCCTCAATCCCTATAATTACGCCGCCGATTTCGCCTACGACGCCAACGGCAATATGACTCAAGACCGCCACTCGGCAATAACCTCCATATCATATAACGTACTGAACCTGCCCGCTGAAGTCCTCTACGAGGGTCTCCTCGAAAATCGGCCTGTCAGTCAGATGGTCTACGACGCAGCGGGGCGGAAGCACATCGTCAGAAACGGCGTTAAGAAGCTCGGCGCGTTCACGGGCGACGTGACCCGCTATGTGGGTGACTACATCATCGTCAACGACACCGTCGACCGGTTGCAGACCCCCTACGGCTACCTGCGCGACGGCGAGTTCCATAGCTACGTATTTGACTATCAGGGCAACGTGATGGTCGTGGTATCAGGCGACAAAGTCGACCAGACCAACCTCTACTACGCCGACGGCCTGCCGATGAACGTGTCGACCGACGCCACGGCCAACCGCTTCAAATACTCCGCCAAGGAACTGAGCCTTTTCCGCGGCCTCCCCGTCTACGACTACACCGCCCGCCACACCCTCCCCCAGCTCTCCAACACCTTCCGCACAATGGACCCCTGCGCGGAAAAATTCTATTGGCTCTCCCCTTACTCCTATTGTGGTGGAGATCCGATCAATTGGATCGATCCAACGGGGAAATTGAGCATATTTATAAATGGAATGGACTCAGGTAGCGGGGGAAAGTCAGAATATTGGGGTGGTGTAGATACTTCAATTATGAATTATTTTAATGAATCGAAAGCTAAATATTTAGATGGCTCACCTGCAGAAGGAATATTTGGTCTGTTTACTAATATGAGTCACAGTTATCGAGAAAATGCCGGTAGGGAAATGGCTATGGAAATAGGGCAGGATTTGCTTTCCGATCTTGGTGAAGGTGAAACTATCAAAGTGATTACACACAGCATGGGTGCAGTGTTTGGCAAAGGTTTTGTTGATGAACTTCTTAATCAAGCTATTCAAAACGGGACAATCGAGAGCAAGGAATCTCAAAATATCGTTGAAGTAGAAGTTGATTTAGCTCCTTATCAGCCTTTGAAGCAAAAAGCTGTAGAAGGTGTACCTACAACCGCCGTTCACCATTCTAATGATTTTGTGGCCGGAACTGATCCGATTCCTGGAGCTCACAATATGACTTTTTATCATCAACCCGAAACATTTTCTCATGGGATTGTGACTTTTAATATGGATGAAATTAAGAAAGCCATAGAAGTTCAACAGCCTGTTATTGAATAAGTGCTTAATAGAACTACATGAATAAATTTTGGGACATACTGATTTCGATACAAAGTATCTTGATATTTGTATTGCAAACTTTTATTCCTACCTATCTTATATTTGTGATATTGGTAGGTTCTATATCGATGTTTACCGGATTAGAGACAGTTTTACCTTACGATATTTTTAAAATCGGCGGAGCAACCATGCCGGTTTTTTATATTTCTACACTGATTATTCCCCTTATAACACTCTTCTTACTTATTCAAAAATTCTTTTTCACGAAAGGCGGATATTCTAATTCAAAATCATTTGTAATATTTTTTTACATTGTGGCGTTATCTTCAATCGCCATTATTTCTCATTTCAAGAAATTGAGCCTGTTACATTACGAAGTATTGTCAATAGTTGAGTTAATCATGTTGTATGTGATTGATATATTTTTATTTAGAAAGTCAATCGGATTTCATTTCAGCGATATTCAATTGACTAAATATCTAAAGTCGTTGAGACTATTGTTAATAAAATCAATACCGATATTTATATTACTATTGACTACCATATCGATTATAACGCAAGAACATAATTTGATTATGACGGCATTGGCTCTTATACCCTATTATGTAGTGTTAATACTTATACCACTGGCTGTATTACTGTCAATTGTATATTTGACAAATATGAGCTATATAATTACTATCCTCAATCAACGACAAAATGCTTTTTTCATGGTGTCATTTTCCGTGGCAATTGGGACATCACTGCTTGATACTACTATAATTCCTGAAGTAAACTATGGATGGATTGGAATGATTATTAATTCATTAGTGCTGCTATTTCCCGTCTTAATAATACAATTTGTAAAGCGGCGCAATTTTTCCTGAATAAAGTTGTTGTCTCAAAAAACGGTCTTTAGTTCATTCCATAAGTAATTAACTCAATCTTTGTAACAATTTACCTTATGCCCCGCCTGCTGATCATATTGCTGAGCATTCTTCCGGCGCTGATTGTGTCAGGGAAGGCTGTAACTGCAATTGAGATTGTTGACGCAAATGATGTACGGACATGCCTTCGGCATGTTTCCCCGGTGCGGAGCAATGAGGTATCTTTCTGCGGAGAGGAGAGTGACACGTCAGTAGCGGAGCAGGTGAAACGTCGCAAAGCGACGTCCGTACAATATTATCTCTACGACCATGCGGGCAGACTGACGCGGGCCGAGGCGAAGCTCGAAAACACGGGCGTGGACTATACCCAGGAGATGGAGTATGACCTGAACGCCAATGTCACGGCCATGCGCCGCTACGGGGCGATCAATGCCCGCGAGGGCGCGCTGCTCGATGACCTGACAATCGAGTATCAGGGCAACCGGATGGAGTTCGTCACTGACGACGCCGAGGCCTACCCCTACGAGGCGTCGCTCGACTTCCGCGCCCGCGCGCCGATAGCATCCACACCCGGCGCATCGGTGGCCGCGCCGTTCTCGCTGCTCGGGTCACTCTCGGAGTCGCCTGACGGTCTTACCCCCAATCCCGTCGAGCCATACAATCCCCTTAATCCATATAATTACGCCGCCGATTTCGCCTACGACGCCAACGGCAACATGACTCAGGACCGCCACTCGGCAATTACTGCCATC
>CAZJKU010000071.1:0-7386 GCA_964546905.1 uncultured Staphylococcus sp. | reverse complement strand
CAAGGACAGCAGTTCAAGGCTGAGGCCGGCAAGTTCTTGTATGTTCACTATCTCGGCGAAGCTGCTAAAGAAGGTGACACCGTAGAATTCGATCGTGTTCTCCTCGCTCAGGCCGACGACAACACAGTTAAAGTAGGTGCCCCCGTGATTGAAGGCGCCAAAGTAGTGTGCGAGGTACTCAAAAACCTCGAAAAAGGTGACAAGGTGATCGTTTTCAAGAAAAAACGTCGCAAAGGTTATCGCCGCAAAAACGGCCATCGCCAGTATTTCACCAAAGTGTTAATTAAAGAAGTAGTTGCTTAACCCCCTTTAAAATCGACAACATCATGGCACATAAAAAAGGTGTAGGTAGTTCTAAGAACGGTCGTGAATCAGAAAGCAAACGACTCGGAGTGAAGATTTTCGGTGGTCAGCGCTGCAAGGCAGGCAACATCATCAAGCGCCAGCGCGGTACACAGCACCATCCCGGTCTCAACGTAGGCATGGGTAAGGATCACACCCTCTTCGCCCTCATCGACGGAGTGGTAGTGTTCACCGAAGGCAAGGAAGGACGCAAGTTCATCAACGTCAAGCCCGCTCAGGCCTAAGATTTCCCCCATTGTCGTCCACCGACTGCAACAGGCTGCATTGCTCACCGCATTGCAGCCTGACTTTTTTATCACCGGGACGGCGGGGAATTTTGGCGGAAAATGGCGGGGAAAACATCAGGTTATGAATAATTGTTGTATCTTTGTAAATTAAAAAACTTAAAGTATATCCGAAATGTCGATAGATCAGATTATATCGCAAGGTGTGGCCCGTGCGCTCAAAGCGCTCTATGACCTTGACGTCAGCCCCGCCGATGTCAATCCCCAGGCTACCCGCAAGGAGTTTGAGGGTAATCTCACCGTTGTCGTGTTCCCATGGGTCAAGGCTGCCCGCAAGAGTCCCGAGAAGGTTGCCGACGAGATCGGCCAGTGGCTTCTCGATAACGAGAGTGCCGTGCAGGATTTCAACGTAGTGAAGGGATTTCTCAATATCGTGATCGAACCCAAGATATGGAACAACATATTGGCCGAGATGCTTGCCGAGCCTCATTACGGCACTGTGAAGGCTGCCAAGGATGCTCCGCTCGTGATGGTGGAGTATTCGTCGCCCAACACCAACAAGCCTCTCCACCTGGGCCATATCCGCAACAACCTGCTGGGATTCAGCCTCTCGGAAATCCTTAAGGCATGTGGCAACCGTGTTGTCAAGACCAACATCGTCAATGACCGCGGCATCCACATCTGCAAGTCGATGCTTGCATGGCTCAAATGGGGCGACGGCGAGACACCCGAGTCGACTGGTATGAAAGGCGACCACCTCATCGGCAAGTATTACGTGGAATTTGACAAGCACTTCAAGGAAGAAGTGAAAGAGCTTATGGCCAAGGGCATGACCGAGGATGAGGCCAAGGCCGCTTCACCGCTGATGAACGAGGCCCGCGCAATGCTGGTCAAGTGGGAGGCCGGTGACCCCGAGGTGCGCGCCCTATGGAAGAAGATGAACGATTGGGTCTACACCGGCTTTGACGAGACCTACAAGCGCATGGGTGTGGACTTCGACAAAATCTACTATGAGAGCGACACCTATCTCGAAGGCAAGGAGAAGGTGCTCGAAGGACTTGAAAAGGGCCTGATGTACCGCAAGGATGACGGCTCGGTATGGGCCGACCTTACTCCCGAAGGCCTTGACCACAAGCTGCTGCTCCGCGCCGACGGGACCTCGGTATACATGACCCAGGACATAGGCACCGCAAAGCTCCGCTTCCAGGATTATCCCATCGACAAGATGATTTACGTTGTGGGCAACGAGCAGGACTATCATTTCAAGGTTCTGTCGATATTACTCGACCGCCTCGGATTCTCGTGGGGCAAGGACCTGGTGCATTTCTCCTACGGCATGGTAGAACTGCCCGAAGGCAAGATGAAGTCGCGCGAGGGCACTGTGGTAGATGCCGATGACCTCATGGACGAGATGGTAGAAAATGCCCGTGCCGTTTCTACCGAACTCGGCAAGCTCGACGGACTTACTCCCAAGGAAATCGACAACATCTCGGAAATGGTGGGACTGGGCGCGCTGAAATATTTCCTCCTGAAGGTGGATCCGCGCAAGAACATCACTTTCAACCCCAAGGAATCGATCGACTTCAATGGCAACACCGGCCCCTTCATCCAGTATACCCACGCCCGCATCTGCTCGCTGCTGCGCCGCGCCAAAGCCGACGGACTTACTTCGGCCGATTTCTCGATGGTGAAGCCCGACACTAAGGAAAGCGACCTGATTCAGGCACTCACCGAGTATCCCGACGTGGTCAAGGCTGCCGGAGAGACTTATAGCCCCGCGCTGATCGCCAACTATGTCTACAATCTGACCAAACAATACAATTCGTTCTACCACGACTGCCCGATACTCAAGGAAGAGGATGCCGCCCGCCGCTCGCTGCGCCTTGCTATCAGCGAGATGACAGCCCGCGTGATCGCTTCGGGCATGAAACTCCTCGGCATCAAGGTTCCCGAAAGGATGTAACCCCGACTAATTCATTTACTCACTCCCCTAATAATTAAAACTGATTTAGAAAATGGACTTTAACAATTCACCCCGTTATTATAACGACCAGTCGCTTGCCATGCAGACGTCGGGCGTAATGAAGACAGTTTATCTCAAGATGTGTCTCGCAATGATAGTGAGCGCCCTCGTTGCCCTCTACTGCTCCACGAGCGCAGGCTACATGCACTTTATCCTCACCCACTCATGGACGATGTGGGGCCTCCTGCTGGTCGAGCTCGCCCTCGTGATGGTAATCAATTCGGCCATCAACAAGCTGTCGTCGGGCACAGCCTCGCTGCTGTTCTACATCTTCGCGATAGTCAACGGTGCCGCGCTGTCGCCCATATTCATTGTCTACACCGCGACATCCATCGTCAAGACATTCTTCATCTGCGCCGCCACTTTCGGTGCCATGAGCATCTACGGCTACTTCACTTCCAACGACCTGACCAAGTGGGGTACCTATCTGGTTTATGCACTCTTTGGCCTAATTATCGTCAGCCTCGTCAATCTGTTCACTAATTCCACTACTCTCGAATGGATCATCTCGGGAGCCGGCGTACTTATCTTCATAGGTCTGACCGCATGGGACACCCAGTGGATCAAGAATGCGATACAGAACACTCCCGACGAGTTCCACGCCAAGCTGTCGACCATAGGTGCACTCTCGCTCTATCTCGACTTCATCAACCTGTTCCTGTATCTGCTCCGTTTCTTCGGCGGCCGCAGCAGCGACTGATATTTTCACCTCTGACAATCAACACTAAAATACCGAAAAATCAATGGCTAAAGTAATAATCATCGGAGCCGGCGGAGTGGGCACAGTCGTGGCCCACAAGTGTGCCGAGCACCCCGAGGTGTTCAGCGAAATAGTAATCGCCTCGCGCACCCGCTCCAAGTGCGACGCCGTGGTGGAAGCCATCGGCAAGCCCCACGTGACTTCCGACACCGTCGATGCCGACAGCGTGCCCCAGCTCGTTGAACTCTTCAACCGCCACAAGCCCGCCATGGTCATCAACGTCGCCCTCCCCTATCAGGACCTCACCATCATGGACGCCTGCCTGATATGCGGAGTCAACTATCTCGATACGGCTAATTATGAGCCTAAAGACGAGGCTCATTTCGAATACTCCTGGCAGTGGGCCTACAAGCAGCGTTTCGAGGAAGCCGGACTTACCGCCATCCTCGGCTGCGGATTCGACCCCGGAGTGTCGGGTGTGTTCACCGCCTACGCAGCCAAGCATTATTTCAGCGACATGGAGACCCTCGACATCGTTGACTGCAACGGCGGCGACCACGGAAAGGCCTTCGCCACCAATTTCAACCCCGAGATCAACATACGCGAGATCACTCAGAACGGCCGCTACTATCAGGACGGAAAGTGGATCACAACGGGTCCCCTTGAAATCCATCGCACACTGACATATCCCTCAGTGGGCGAGCGTGAAAGCTACCTGCTCTATCACGAGGAACTCGAATCGATTGTGAAGAACTTCCCGTCGATCAAGCGCGCCCGCTTCTGGATGACATTCGGTCAGGAATACCTCACCCACCTGCGAGTGATTCAGAACATCGGCATGGCCCGCATCGACGAGGTGGACTACAACGGTACCAAAATCGTGCCGCTGCAGTTCCTCAAGGCTGTGCTCCCCAATCCTCAGGATCTTGGAGCCAACTATCACGGCGAGACTTCGATAGGTTGCCGCATAGCCGGCCTTGACAAGGAGGGCAAGCCGCTGACTTATTATATATGGAACAACTGCTCCCATGAGGTTGCCTACAAGGAAACCGGAATGCAGGCCGTAAGCTACACCACCGGCGTTCCTGCCATGTGCGGCGCCATGATGTTCCTCACAGGCAAATGGGTGAAACCGGGCGTGAACAATGTCGAGGAATTCGACCCCGATCCCTTCCTCGAAGCAATCGCAGCCAACGGCCTCCCCTGGCACGAGAAATTCAACATCGACCTCGAAGTCGACTGAATATCCTGAACAATAAAAAACCCCGCTCAGGCGGGGTTTTTATTTTATCCATTATCTCAACCGACCCCGGCGGGCCGGTTGCAATTTTGTATCACTGCTTCCTGATCAACTCAATCAGGAAATCAAGAAGAGCCTTCACCTTCGGAATCAAGGGCAAAAGTTGAGAGGAAGTCCAGTCAGTCAAATCATCATAATCACCCGTCAGTCTCATCCTGAATAATTCTCCTAACAGTATACCCTGCTCCATTGATAGGATTCCGGTTCTCACAAAGTGAAGATTCATCATTCTGATAACTCCTGCATGAGTGGTGGTTGAAATCCGGTTCTTAAGCAACAACGCTTCAGAAAGATAGAATACGGAATAATACAACCGATTCGCAACCAGATTCCAAAAATTGCCGGTCGCCACAAACTCAGCTTCTTTGAAGGAAGTCAACCCACGCTCGATTCTGTAGCTGACTATTGCTTCACGTTCTTCATCAGATAAAGTCATCGCTGTCAATTTTTAAATATTATCTTTTTATCATGCTCGACATTTTTATAAAAAGGGAGGAAACTCCGCTTGTCCCATCCACTATATGAATACACCATTACGCTTACATATTCTCCAAACTCCCAGCCTACCTGTTCCAGTGGATAAGCGTAACTGTTAATTGCCGTTGATGACAGGATTTCATCGCCGCACACAAGGATAAGAATATCCCAATCGGAGTCAGGCCGTGCGTCACCTCTTGCACGAGAGCCAAACAAGGCCATTGTCGAACCGGGCGGAAGGATTGCAGCAGCTTTATTGCGGAGCGCCTCAATCAACTGATTGTATTTATCTTGCGAACACATTTGATAATGATTTATTTGCAAAGATAACGAAAATACGCGTAACTTCAATATAATAATTATCGGCTTATCAAGCATTGAAAAAATATTCTCCCCTTCAGTTGCAGGCACGGGGGCTACAACTGAGGGGGAGAATATGATGGATCAATCAGAGGCAGATTAGACCTCGATTTTCTTGTAGCGCGGAACCAGGAGCTTCATGATGCACCATCCCACGAGGTAGGCCACACCGCAGATACAGAACACGATGAAGTAGCCCGAAGGCTTGCCCTCGAAGCTGAGGAGCGACATTTTGGTCTGAGCTGCGTAGTCAAAGAGGATACCTGAGAAATAGTTGATCAGGAATGAACCGATACCGCCGGCCATACCGCCGATACCGATAATGGTAGCAATGGTCGACTTGGGGAACATATCACCTACTACGGAATAGATGTTGGCGCTCCACGACTGGTGGGCCGCACCGGCTATACCGATGATGATGATGGGTAACCAGGCTGAATAGCTGCTCAAGGGCTGGGCAAGGACGGCAAGGATGGGGAACAGGGCGAAGATGAACATAGCCTTCATGCGGGCCGAATAGGGATTGACATCAATACCCTTGCGCGCCTCGTGGTCCATGATGATGGACGGGAGCTTACCGCCGTAAATTGAGAGCATGGTGATGAGATAAAGCACGAAAATCATCAGCATACCCGTTCCGCTTGATGTGGACAGCCCGAACACATCGGTGATATAGGCAGGAGTCCAGAAGAGGAAGAACCACCAAACGCCGTCGGTCAGCAACTTTCCGAAGAACACGGCCCACGTCTGGGGATACTTGAAGCACTTCAGGAATGGAATAGTAGCGGTCTCGCTGTCCTCGATCTCGGCTTTCTCGCGGGGAGTTTCGTCGGGGGTATCATTGTCCTGCTCGATATAGGCGAGCTCGGCATCGTTGACGCGGGGATTCTGAGCGGGCTCCTTATAGAGGAACACCCAGAAGCCCATCCAGACGAAACCGAGGGCACCGATGATTATAAAGGCCATTTCCCAACCGTTGCCCCAGCCTATGCTCTGGAAGAACTTGGCAAGCGGGCCGATGGAGAAGGGAGCGATGAGCGCACCCACGGCTGAACCGGCATTGAAAATCGACGTAGCGTAGGCACGGTCGCGCTTGGGGAAGTACTCGGCGGTAACCTTGATGGCGGCGGGGAAGTTGCCGGCCTCACCGAGAGCGAGGATCGTGCGGGCACCGATGAAGAAGTATACCGACACGGTGGCGATGGTCAGCGCAAGTCCGCTGCCGGCTTCAACGAGCTCGGCGGCGCTGTGGAGACCTACCACATGCTCGGTAGCCACGCCGCAGGCTGCATGGAGGCACGCGCCGGCGCTCCACACGCCTATTGCCCACAGGTAACCTTTCTTGGTACCCATCCAGTCGATGAAGCGGCCTGCAAGAAGGTTGGCCACGGCATAGACCATCGAGAACACGGCGGTTATAAGACCATAGTCGGCATCAGTCCAGTGAAATTCAGGTGCGATAAATTCCTTCCACGTCAACGACAGCACCTGACGGTCCATGTAGTTGACGGTAGTGGCGAGGAAAAGGAGGAGACAGATGACCCAGCGGAAGTTGGTCATCACTGTTCCGCCCTGACGGAATGTAGCTGCTCTGTAAGTTGCCATGATCAGAACTTGAAGTAGTTTTTAGCGTTGTTGTAGCAAATATCTTCAATCATCTGATTTACGCGCTTCTCCTCATAGCCGGTGTAGGGAATGAGACCGTTTTCCACATCGTTGCCCACGAGGTTACAGAGCGTGCGGCGGAAGTATTCATGACGCGGATAGGAAAGGAACGAGCGGCTGTCGGTCAGCATACCCACGAAGCGGCTGAGAAGGCCCAGAAGCGAGAGGGCGTTCATCTGCTTCTCCATACCGTCCTTCTGATCGAGGAACCACCATCCCGAGCCAAACTGGATCTTGCCGGCTACCGAGCCGTCCTGGAAGTTGCCGAGCATGG
>CAZJKU010000070.1:0-8305 GCA_964546905.1 uncultured Staphylococcus sp. | reverse complement strand
GCCTCCCCGGCGTGATGGTGCCCCTGAGCGAGACCATCCGCGGCTTCAAGATGATCCTTTCGGGCGAAATGGACGAGTATCCCGAGCAGGCGTTCCTCAACGTGGGTACGATCGACGATGCCATCGCCAAGGGTAAGAAACTTCTCGCTGAAGTAAAGTAACAACCATCAACATTTAATTATTGCCAACCATGACATTGAAAATCATATCAGCCGAGGACATCCTGTTTCAGGGCGACGTCAAGGCAGTGCATCTGCCCGGTACGATGGGTGCTTTCACCGTCCTGCCCGGCCACGCGGCACTGATCTCCACGCTGACCGCGGGCAACGTGCGTTTCACTCTTGAAGCCGACGGCTCCGAGAAAAGTGAAGAAATCAGCGGCGGAATTGTCGACGTTGACAATAATGTGGTTTCAGTGTGTATTTACTAAGCGATCAGTCATGAAAAAGATAATACTCTCGCTGCTATTTGCTTGTGTTGCCTTGATTGCGGGTGCGACTGCTGTTGCCGACGCCGGCGAACAAGAAAAAGGTGGCGAACTGAAAGTGAAGGAGACTATCTTCGAGCACCTTGGCGACGGCTATGGCTGGGAGGTACCCTTCAATCACCACGTGAGGATTCCGTTGCCTGTCATCGTATGGGGTACCGACGGCCTCCACGTGTTCTCGTCGCGCAGGCTTGAACACGGATATGTGTATCGCGACGGCGATGCCGAATTCAAGATAGCCGGAGCCGACAGCAAGTATAAGGGAAAAGTGGTCGAGATCAAGGACGGCGAGGAAATCAAGCCTGTCGATATCTCGATAACCAAAAACGTCTGCGCCCTGTTCATCTCGGTTCTCGTGGTGATATGGCTCATAATGAAAGTTGCCCGTTGGCATAAGAATCAGGGCCTTAAGGCTCCGCGCAAGCTGACAGGCGGTGTGGAGTCGCTCATTATGTTCATCTACGACGGCGTGATCAAGCCTACGCTCAAGGAAAGGGCTCCGCGGTTTGCCCCCTATCTGCTGACGGTGTTCTTCTTTATCCTCGTGATGAACCTCCTGGGCCTTATAGTGGTATTCCCCGGCGGAGCCAACCTTACCGGCAATATAGCCGTGACACTGGTGCTCGCGTTGCTGACTTTCGTGATCACCAACGTGTGCGGAACGAAGCATTACTGGAAGGAAATCTTCAATCCCGAAGTCCCCTGGTGGCTTAAGTTCCCGCTGCCTATCATGCCTGTAATCGAGCTCTTCGGTGCCTTCACCAAGCCGGCGGCACTTACCGTCCGACTGTTTGCCAACATGATGGGAGGCCACATGATCGTGATTGTGCTGACACTCCTTATCTTCATCTTCGCAGCCATGGGACCTGCCGTGACCGGTGTTACAGCCGTGGTATCGATCATCTTCTCGGTGTTCATGCTGCTGATCGATGTGCTCGTCAGCTTCATTCAGGCTTACGTGTTCACGATGCTGTCGACGATCTTTATCTCGCTTTCGACCGACAAGGGTCATGATGCTGAAGGCGCTCACCACGATGCGGAGCCTGCCACTCAGAAACACTAAATCGCAATTAATATTAAAAAACAAAAAATAACCCCTTAAAATCTAAAGAATTATGTTAGCAATGATTTTAGCAGTAATTGAAGGAATGCTCGGTCTCGGAGTATGTATTGGTGCAGGTATCGCTGCAATCGGTGCAGGTATCGGTATCGGTAAAATCGGTGGCTCAGCCATGGAAGCTATTGCACGTCAGCCTGAATCGGCCGGTGATATCCGAAGCAACATGATCGTGATCGCCGCCCTTATCGAAGGTGTGGCACTCTTCGCAGTCGTTGTGTGCCTGCTCGCAATGTTCGTCTAAGCAACCCGTTTCCACGCTTTAATCCATCATAGGACTATATGGAACTTTTCACGCCTGACTTCGGTCTCGTCTTCTGGATGTTCGTCTCGTTTGCCATCCTCTTCTTCATTCTGTGGAAGTGGGGCTGGCCGGCGATCATGAAGGGAGTTACTGACCGTGCCGACCTCATCGACAAGGGTGTGGAGTATGCTCAAAATGCCAAGGAACAGCTTGACCATGCCCGCGAAGAGGCGGAAAAACAGATAGCCCAAGCGCGCCAGCAGCAGGCCGATATGCTTCGCGAAGCTGACCGCATGAAAACCCAGATCATCGAAGAAGCGCGCACTGCCGCCCAGGCCGAGGCCAAGAAGGTGATGGACGCCGCCAAGGTGTCGATCGAGCAGGAACGCAAGGCCGCCCAGGCCCAGTTCCGCGACGAAGTCAGCGACTTCGCCCTCCAGATTGCTCAGAAAGTGGTGCGCAACAATCTTGCCCAACCTGATGCCCAGAAGCAGCTTGTAGGGAATCTGCTCGATGAAATGGAGAAACAAAACTAACCCTCCCACGCAATGAACGAAGGTCTTATTCCCGGACGCTATGCCAAGGCGCTCCTCCAGTCAGCAGCCGAATCTCAGGCCGAGAAGCGCATCTTTGACCTGATGCGCCAGCTCTCTGACTCGTTTGTCGACCAGCCGGGTCTTGTCAAGGTTCTCGACAATCCTTTTGTCGACAGTACCGACAAGGTGAAGCTCATCGAGACGGCGGCAGGTATATCGGAAGCCGATGCTGATGCTTATCCGCTCTTCACCCGCTTCCTCGGTATACTTGTCAGCAACAACCGCATCTCGCTGACCCGCGAAATCGCATTAGCATATCTTGAGCTTTACCGTAAGGCTCATGATATCTATAAGGTCAGCGTAATCTCCGCGGCCCCTATGGCTCCTGCCGACGAGAACCGACTCAAGTCGCTCATTGAACGTCATCTCAACGGTGCCCAGATGGAGTACTCGATGACTGTCGATCCTGACCTCATAGGTGGTTTTGTAGTCAAAATCAACAATGAAGTCCTCGACGCATCGGTCTCCAACGAGCTGAAGCACCTGCGTCTTAACCTCTTAAGCAAATAATTCCCTTTCACCTCCCTATCTACTGACAAATGATCAATCCATCAGAGATATCTCAAGTATTAAAGCAGCAACTCGATAACGTCAATTCCAAAGTGTCGTTTGAAGAGACCGGTATCGTCCTCAACGTGGGCGATGGCGTGGCTCACGTCTACGGCCTCGATAACGTCTGCGCCAACGAACTCGTAGAATTTGAAAACGGTGTCAAGGGCGTAGCGCTGAACCTGGAGGAAAGCAACGTAGGTGTCATCCTCCTCAACAACGTGAATTCCGTTACTGAGAACATGACCGTGAAACGCACGGGTGAGATCGCTTCGATCCACGTGGGCGACGGTCTTTTCGGCCGCGTCATCAACGTGCTCGGTCAGCCTGTCGACGGCAAGGGTCCCATTCAGGGCGAACTCCTTCCCATGCCGCTTGAACGCAAGGCTCCCGGCGTAATCTTCCGTCAGCCCGTTAATCAGCCTCTCCAGACCGGTCTTAAGGCTGTGGACTCCATGGTGCCTATCGGTCGCGGTCAGCGCGAGCTTATCATCGGCGACCGTCAGATCGGTAAGACTGCCATCGCTATCGATACCATCATCAACCAGCGCAAGAACTTCGAGGAAGGCAAACCCGTGTATTGCATCTACGTGGCCATCGGTCAGAAGGCGTCATCGGTTGCCGCAACTGTCGAGACACTGCGCGAATACGGTGCGCTCGATTATACGGTGGTTGTGTCGGCTACTGCATCTGACTCGGCTACCATGCGTTATTACGCTCCATTTGCCGGTGTGGCAATCGGCGAGTTCATCCGCGACACCGGCCGCGACGCCCTCATCATCTATGATGACCTGTCGAAGCAGGCCGTGGCCTATCGTGAAATCTCACTGATCCTTAAGCGTCCTTCAGGTCGTGAAGCATATCCCGGTGATATTTTCTACCTCCATTCCCGCTTGCTTGAGCGCGCTGCCAAGATCATCGACAATCAGGAAGTGGCCAAGAACATGAACGACCTTCCCGAGTCGCTCAAGGATCGCGTGAAGGGTGGTGGCTCATTGACTGCTCTCCCCATCATCGAGACTCAGGCCGGTGACGTGTCAGCCTACATTCCTACCAACGTGATCTCTATTACCGACGGCCAGATATTCCTTGAAACCGCGCTCTTCAACCGCGGTATCCGTCCTGCCATCAACGTGGGTATCTCTGTTTCGCGTGTGGGTGGTAACGCTCAGATCAAGTCAATGAAGAAGGTGGCCGGTACACTTAAGATTGACCAGGCACAGTTCCGCGAGCTCGAATCATTCACCAAGTTCGGTGGTGATATCGACCCCGTGACCGCCCGCGTCATCGACAAGGGCCGCAAGAACGAGCGGCTGCTCATCCAGCCCCAGTACTCTCCCATGGCTGTGGAGGATGAAGTCGCCGTGATATTCTGCGGAACCAAGGGATTGCTTGAAAACGTGCCCTCCGACAAGGTGGCGGAGTTCGAGAAACTCTTCCTCCAGCTGATGCACGCCAAGTATCCCGAAAAGATGACCCTGATACGTGAAGGAAAGCTCACCGATGATGTCACCGACGCCCTGACTCAGGCTGCCGCTGAAATCACGGCCCGCTACAAATAATCCCTGCCAAAATCATTATTCTTTATAATCATTTCATCAACGAGATAACCCGTCGGGAGGACACCGTCGCCCGCGGCAGCGTCCTCCCCGGGCGGGAATCTCGAAACAATCATTCAATATCTGATTTCCACCAATGGCTACCCTACGAGAACTTAAAGGACGTATCGGCTCAGTAGGCTCCTCCGAAAAAATCACCGGAGCCATGAAGATGATTTCCTCGGCTAAGATGCACCGCGCCGAGGGCGACCTCCGCCGCCTGCTCCCTTTCCGAAGCCAGCTTGAGCATATCCTCGGAAACCTTCTTTCGGCCGACGCTCAGTTCACCTCGCCGCTCACCGAGCAGCGGGAAGTCAAGACGGTAAGTCTCGTGGTGTTGGGTACCGACGACGGTCTCTGCGGAGCCTACAATATAAATATCTTCAAGGAAGTCGTAGCGCGCATTTCGTCTTACCGTGAAGAATACGGTGCCGGAGTGGAGATCACTATTGTACCTATCGGCAAGAAGATGGCCAAGGCTTGCCGCAAACTTGCCGTGACCGGCTTGAAGGTCAGCGAACCTGCCGGTGTCAATTCCAAGTCGACAGGCGATACGGTCAAGGACTTCACCGACTCCCTGCGCGACAGTTTCATATCCCGTCAGGCCGACGTGGTCGACGTGATGTACATGAACTTCCAGAGCGTTTCGCGCCAGCGCCTCCGCTGCGACAGGCTGCTACCGCTCGATCCCGGCAACATACTCGGTGCCGGATTCAAGGCTACATGCCGCCCCTACATTTTTGAGCCCTCGGCTCAGGACATATTCAGTTCCGTGCTTCCCATGTTCCTGCTCGCCACGATGCAGGAGATATTTACCGAAAACCGCGCCTCGGAACAGGCCGCCCGCGTAATGGCAATGCAGAGTGCCAACGACAATGCCAAGAAGCTCCTCGAAGAGCTCCGGCTTGAGTTCAACAAGCTGCGCCAGCAAGGCATCACCATGGAGCTCCTCGATATCCTCGGCGGTCAGGTCAATTAACCTTCTCTCCATTTCATCAACACGAAAAAGATTTTTTAGTTACAATATATTTATCAGATTTCCAATATGGGTAGTGTAAAAGAATACTTTTCAAATCTCGGAAGCGGCATCATGAGCCTCCTCAAGGGACTCTCGGTGACCGGTAAAGAATTTGTTACCCCTAAGATCACTGAAACGTATCCCGACAATCGCGATGCGCTCCCCGTGGCACCACGTTTCCGCGCCGTGCTTGAGCTTATCTACGATTCTGAGGGCCGTCACCGCTGCATCGCCTGCGGCACATGCGAGCGTGTGTGTCCCAACAATACCATCTCGCTCGACATTTCCACCCGCGAGACCTGGGACGGCAAGAAGAAAAAGCATCTCGACAAGTATATCTACGACCTGGGAAGCTGCACGTTCTGCAACCTGTGTGTCGACAAGTGTCCCACCGATGCGCTGCGTTTCTCCAACGACTTCGAGCAGGCAGTTTTCACCCGCTCAAAACTCGTCAAGCAGCTCAATTATCTCCCCGATAAGCCCGAACCCGAGCCCTCTGAGGAGGAAAAGGCACGCATCCTTGCCGAGAAAGAGGCTAAGATAGCTGCCGCCAAGGCTGCCGCTGCCGCAAAGAAAGCTGCTGCCGGCGCTCCCGCCGCTCCTGCCACCGCTGCTCCGGCTAAGCCCGCTGCCGATGATCCAGCAGCCAAGGCTCTCGCGGCTGCCGCAGGTGATCCCGAGAAGGAGGCCAAGATAAGGGCCGCTCTCGAAAAGGCTGCCAAGCTCAAGGCCGAGCGTGAAGCTGCCAAGGCCGCCGGTAACGCAACTGAAAATAAGTAACATCCCCATAATGTACAATTCTTCTTTATAATGGAATCATTAGGAAGTACCATTGTCTATTTCATCATTGCACTGGCGATAGTGGTTTTCTCAGTGCTGACCGTCACCACGCGCAAGATTCTGCGTGCGGCCACCTACCTGCTTTTCACCCTCTTTGCCACCGCAGCCCTTTACTTCAAGCTCGACTATGAGTTTCTCGGCACGGTGCAGATCGCTGTATATGCCGGCGGTATCGTGGTGCTGTTTGTATTCTCCATCCTGCTGACGACCCACCCGGGCAACAATTCCGAGGAACTGACCTCGCGCAAGCGTGTCCTGGGACTGTTGGGAGCTGTCGCTACGGCGGTAGTGGTAGGCTGGGCTCTTCTCAGCCGCTGTGCCGACCTGTTTACTTCGTTGCCCGCGTCGTCCAATCCGTCGATGCACCGCATAGGCGAGGTGATGCTCGGAACCGCCCGCGGTGAGTATCTGCTTCCCTTTGAGGCTATCTCGGTGCTGTTGCTCGCCTGCATAATCGGCGGCGTGGTAGTGGCACGTAAGGAATAATGAGTGAATAACTGAAAATCCCGTTTTTAGCTATGGATATTACACTGATATATTATCTGGTACCTTCGCTGGTGATGTTCTGCTGCGGAATCTACGGCTTCCTGACGCGCCGCAACATGATCGCGATGCTTATATCGCTTGAGCTCATGCTCAACGCTGTTGATATCAACTTTGTGGTGTTTAACCGCTACCTGTTTCCCGGCTCGATGGAAGGCATGATGTTCACGCTCTTCGGTATCGCAATCGCTGCAGCCGAGACCGCCTTGGCCATCGCCATCATCATCAACCTGTTCCGCGTAAGCAAGAATATTGATGTACGCGCCGTAACCGAAATGAAATTCTGACACTATATATGGACGCAACAATCCCCGTATTGATTCTCGCCATTCCGCTGTTCATGTTCCTGCTGCTGGGACTTGGCGGAGTGAAGATGAAGCCCCTGACCGCCGGTATACTCGGCACCCTCGGCATGGGCACTGTGCTTGTGTTGTCATATTACACAGCGTTTAACTACTTTTTCTCAGGCAATCCGCTCTTTATCGACGGGACTGACCGCCTGCAGCTCATCGTGTTCAATACTACCTGGCTGCAGTTTACCGATCATCTTGTAATTAAGCTCGGATTCCTCCTCGATCCCATCTCGGCCATGATGCTTATCGTCATCCCCACGATTTCATTCATGGTTCACCTCTACTCGCTCGGCTACATGCACGGCGAGAAAGGATTCCAGCGCTATTATGCGTTCCTGTCGCTTTTCAGCTTCTCGATGCTCGGCCTTGTAGTGGCCACCAACATTTTCCAGATGTATATCTTCTGGGAGCTCGTGGGTGCCTCGTCATTCCTGCTCATCGGATTCTTCTATACCCTTCCGTCGGCCGTGGCCGCTTGTAAGAAGGCGTTTATCGTGACCCGCTTCGCTGACCTTTTCTTCCTCATCGGTATTCTCGTCCTCTCGTTCTACTCCGAGACATTCGACTTCCTTGCCATGACCCAGAATCCCTCAGCAGTGCTTTCGAGCATGGCGGGCGCTACTTTCATGGGTGCATCGGTGATGACCTGGGCTCTCGTGCTCATCTTCATCGGTGGTATGGGTAAGTCGGCCATGATGCCGCTCCATATCTGGCTCCCCGACGCTATGGAAGGTCCCACCCCTGTCTCGGCCCTCATCCATGCCGCCACGATGGTTGTGGCAGGTGTGTATCTCGTGGCCCGACTCTTCCCGCTCTATCTGCTTGAGGAAGCGGCCCTGATGATAGTGACGGTCGTGGGCTGTGTGACTGCGTTCTATGCTGCGGTCGTAGCCTGCACGCAGATTGACATCAAGCGCGTGCTCGCCTTCTCGACCATCTCGCAGATTGCCTTCATGATGG
>CAZJKU010000069.1:0-9029 GCA_964546905.1 uncultured Staphylococcus sp. | reverse complement strand
CCGCGCAACGACAACAAGGAGGGCTGGGACAACATCGACATCTTCGGCTGGATGGGCTACCCCATGCAGATCAAGATCAACTTCCTCTGCCGCGACTCCATCCTCGCCGCTCCCCTCTGCCTTGACCTCGTGCTGCTGAGCGACCTCGCCGCCCGTGCAGGCCGCTACGGAATCCAGCGTTGGCTCAGCTTCTATCTCAAGAGCCCCATGCACGACTATACGCAGAACGAAGTTCCCGTCAACAACCTCTATCAGCAGTACACCATGCTGAAAAACGCCATCCGCGAGATGGGTGGCTATAAGGCCGACGAAGAAATCGACTGAAACATATTACATCATCGACTGAAAAAGAGGAATCCGCCGCGCCGGATTCCTCTTTTCAGCTTATTGTATTGAAAATAAATCACAGTAGGGGCGCGATACATCGCGCCCTCAGCCGGAGGGAACGAAGCAAATATTAGCCACATCAAGCAATCGACATTCAACGAATCGCAGCAGTAGGGGCGCGATACATCGCGCCCTCAACCGGAGGGAACGAAGCAAATATTAGTCACATCAAGCTATTGATATTCAACGAATCACAGCAGTAGGGGCGCGATACATCGCGCCCTCTGCCGGAGGGGTGAAGCAAATATTAGCCACATCAAGCAATCGATATTCAACGAATCGCAGCAGTAGGGGCGCGATACATCGCGCCCTCAGCCGGAGGGAACGAAGCAAATATTAGCCACATCAAGCAATCGACATTCAACAAATCACAGCAGTAGGGGCGCGATACATCGCGCCCTCTGCCGGAGGGATGAAGTAAATATTAGCCACATCAAGCAATTGATATTCAACGAATCGCAGCAGTAGGGGCGCGATACATCGCGCCCTCTGCCGGAGGGGTGAAGCAAATTGATGAATCAGTCACGTCAAGCAGCGATTCCTTATAAATGGCTTCAATGTAAATGATTTCAGAATGTTACAAATTTGTGCCCCCTCCGGCTGTGGGCGCGATGTATCGCGCCCCTACTTCAATTTGTTGAATATCAATTGCTCGACAATCAATGTATTGTACCAAAACAATCGCTTTTCCAATTAGCCACGTTGTTGTCTATATAATTCATAATGTTTTCAAACGCCTGCTGAGACCGAATAATATGCTCGTGGTATAATCGTTGCCAGACACGAGGGATAGGAGTAGCTCCTCTTGACAATGCCCTTCCCCGATATTCTCTCGTTACGGCAGCTTTATAAGTACCGATAATTCTCGCTAACATGGAATTGTGGTGAAAATCTGAACACAACTCGCCGTGCATAGGAGGCTTTAAGCAGCCTATATTCATGTTTTCCCGTGAAAGGGTTTGGGGAGGAAGACCGAGTACTACGTGAAGATGATTCGGCATTATTACCTTATTCAATATTATGACACCGGGATAATGGTGGGGGATATTCTCTAAAAATTTCTGAGCAATCAGTCCCAATTCAGTATATTTCATCTCATTATTGCGGATTTGTCCAAATAGATGAAGGAAGTTGGCACAACAGATTGTCACAAAAAATACTCCTTCGTTATAATTACACCAATCCGCACGAAAAGAATGTCTACTGTACATTGAGATTTCGTTTCTTTTATTAGTGAGAAGTCCTGTAATAATGCAAATTTATTGAGATGAAGTTTCAGAGGTACATAAGATTCAGACTGAAGGATATAGAATTGTGCCGTCCCTGCGGTTGGGGGCGCGATGTATCGCGCCCTACTGAATATCAATTACTTTATCTTGTTAACTCATTAAACTATTAACTCACAGTGGCACTCCGGTTGAGGGCGCGATATATCGCGCCCCTACTGAATATCAATTGCTTTATCTTGTTAACTCATCAGGCTATTATCCCGCAGTGGCACTCCGGTTGAGGGCGCGATGTATCGCGCCCCTACTGAATATCAATTACTTTATCTTATTAACTCGCGCTCATCATAAAGTGGCGGGGTCGATGCGCTCAAGCGACACTATCACCTCGCCCTTGTCGTTGAGAAGCGAGGCGTGGTCGGCATCCACATTGGCCGCGGCCTTGACCTGTTCGAGCGCCACGAGGAAGTGCTGCTCGGTCTCGATGTCGGGACAGGTCATGCGCGTGGTGCGCAGCTTGCCGAATTCTATTCCCGCCGGCACGTCGAGGTTGAGAAGTATCTCGCCGTTGAGCAGGTTGCAGCCCGCGTTGCCGTGGATGGTGCGCGACTGGATGTCGATCACCACGTCTACGCTCGCCGTCGACGGCACGGTTCTGTTATCGATTCTCAGCACCTTCCACGCGCCGTTGAGGTAGCCCAAGGTGTGGTTGCGGAGCACGAGCACTGCCCGGCCCGTGTCGTCCATCAGCCGCAGGGTCGATATGCCCCCGGTGCGCTCCACGCTGTAATCAGTCACCCGCGCCAGGGCCTGGTTGATCTCATATTCGTAGGGCGCGTCGTGACACGCCATGAGCGACGAGATCAGCTCGCTCTGCGGCACGAGCTTCTTCTCGCCCACGAGAAAAGTACCGTTGAGATAGTTGCATCCGTTGAACACGATCAGACTGACGGCCCCTGCCACGTCGGGCGCAGCCGTGAATGTAAACGTCGGGCGGTTGTCGCCGTTCACCGTCAGCTCGCGGCCATTGATCTCAACTACCGCCCACTCGCCCGAGATCGACTTCACCGCCTGATTTGACGACGTGATCGTAGTCTCGCTCACCGGAGCCACCGGAGCGGCAGCCGCCGGCTTGTCGCTCTTGCCACCCTTGATGATGGAATTGATAGTAGAGCATGAACTCAGCGCAGCCACGGCAACCACCGCCGTAAAGATTGATAACTTATTCATATATCTGAAATTTTTAATTTACGAAATTATTCGGAAGTGCAAAAATGTACGGACGTGCCTTTGGCACGTGTCCCGGGGCGACGCAAGGTATTCTTTTGTAAGATAGAAAGCTACCTATTGATACCCTCCGATACGTGCCAAAGGCACGTCCGTACAGTGATGTCCCGAAGTTTATGCAGAGAAAAATTCATCCTGCATTATATATAACGCCCGAAATGTTAAAAATGTGCGCCGCAGCGATTAAAAAATTAAAAATACGCCCGTTACGCCGCTGAAAATTTGTCGGCGAGCGGAAAAACGCTTATATTTGCCATGTCAAAGACTTTCCACGCCGATTGCAGTCCTGTCGGCTCACTTCCCATCGGGGAGCGACGACCAACGGACCGGTAGGGGCGCGGGGAGGATGCGACAAACAACATATTTGAAAAGGCGTTTATCCGACGCTTCTGTTCCCGAGTACTACGAATCTCGCAAATTCCAGTCAAAGACAGGACAGATGCAACGATAGATGCCCATGGATATATACAGTATATTTCCATGCCCCGGTTCCGTCACCGCTTCTTCCTCAGGGAGAAGTGCAATCGGCGTCGGGCAGCGTGGCCGCTGATATATCGGCGTGGGCTCTTAAGTTGCTTATTCTTCTTTGATGGGCAATGCGAGAGCCTGTAGTACTGGAATAAGCAACGATACAGATTCCCACGTCTTTGTATTTTAACCAAACTGTAAATATCCACGCGCGGCAAGGGGATGAGGCAGCGCAACCTCAATACCATTAACACTATGAAAAAATTAGTGCTTCTCCTCGCGATGATTTTCGCGCTCTCAACCGGTGTCAAGGCTCAGACTTCTCTCGTAGCCACCCTCAGTCACGACGGCAATGTCACTACATTCTGCTCCGCCAACGGCCTCAAGGACGCCTACGCCGCCGCTGTCGACGGCGACATCATCACCCTCTCCCCCGGTTCATTCGTGCCTGTCGATATAAGTAAAAATATTATAGTTCGAGGGGCTGGAATGGATATAAATGACAACGCAACAATAATTAATGGCAATCTCCAAATTGCGAGTTCATCCGATCCTACACAAAACTCTAATGTCTCGTTAGAAGGCATTTACGTTAACGGATGCGTCTATCCATACAAATCAAAAGAAACTACAACCGATAATTGGTCTTTTATTAAATGTCATTTTAAAAAATTTGAATCCCGGGAAGGCAACTATTCCTACCTAAATAATGGTGTTTTCGTTAACTGCATATTTGACGAATTAGAAATATACGGTCAGTTTAGAACTACAGCATCTTTTATAAATTGTATTATTGAAAAATTATCTTCTTGCGGACCGACTTCTGCAGTTTTTAACAATTGCTATATTGTTACCAATTATTCTGTTGAGAACTCGGCATTTATTAACTGTATCTTTTATTCTAAGTCGATAAATGCTTACCTAAGCTCAAGCTGTACAGCCTCTTATTGCTATTCCATAGGCCCGAATTTAAATTTTTTCAAGTATACTCCCAATTCCACCAATAGCATTATTGATCCTTCCATTGAAGTATTTAAAGATAGCACTACCTATGAGCTGACCGATGAATTAGCATCAACATGGCTCGGAAATGACGGCACTCAGGTGGGAATATACGGCGGCACGCTACCCTTCAATCCCGTTCCCTCCAATCCCCGCATCACCAAGTTCAACGTAGCTCCCAAGACCACAGCCGACGGCAAGCTGTCGGTGGAAATCGAAGTGAAGTCCAACTAATTCCCCCACGGCAACGATTATGAACACATTTCATCGCCTGGCAATAGGTGGTGCATTGTCATTGCTGCCCGCGCTCACGGCCCTGGCCGGAGCGGCTGCGGAATCATCAGGACTCACTGCCAACGTTTCACCCGCCTTTGCCCCGGCTCGCTCAACGGCTGAGCAGCCCTCGGTGGCGACTTACTACTGGTTTGACGACCGGCAGGAGCGCCACCCGTTCACTCCCGGCAACATCATGGTCAGCACCGCCGACGTGGAACCCGGCTTCCACTCGTTTCACGCCATGGTGACCGGCAACGGTGTCCCCTCGTGGATCGAGACCGCCTGGTTTGTCAAGACCTTCAATCTCCTCCCCGGGCAGACCTATACCACCGAATTATTCATCGACGGCCGACTCCACACCAGCTCCGCCACCTCAACCGACGGCAATGGCGGCATGAATTTCAGCGTCGACCTCAACGACCTGCCCATAGGCGTGCATCTGCTCATGGCGCGGGTGCTCACGCCCGAGGGAGTGCCTACGTCGCTCAGTCAGGCGGCATTCCTGCGCGTACCCTCGGCCCTGCAGCTCGACCGCCTCAGGCTCTACTACCTCATCGACGGCGTCCCAGCCGGCGACATGTCGCCCACCCGTCAGGGCGACATCTATTCGCTCAACCTCGACCTGGCGTCGCTGCCGTCGGGACTGCACTCCATCTCGTCGTTTCTGGCGGGGGCCGACGGTTTCTCGACCTCGATGGAGACTGCATGGTTTCTGAAGATCCCCGTGGGCGGCGAGGGAGTGAAGAGCTATGAATACTGGCTCAACGACGACATGACCACGCTCCGCACCGTGGAGCTCGACCGCGTCACCGACCCCCTCGAAGTGGTCACGCTTCTCGACATGCCCGTGGCACCCTTCTGCAGCAGCCGCTATGCTTTCGCCATCGAGAAAGGGGTGCCGGTGACTTACGCCCGCAACGACTACCAGATACGTTTCCGCGACCTTGACGGGCGTTTCGCCATCGGCAGCGGAAGCTATACCGACGTCCGCGTAAGGCAGGAGGCTGAAATCGCCGGGGTGCTGATGGACAACGACCGCACCGAGGTGAAGAATCTCGCCGACAACGAGTTAAGGTTCTATACCTTCTCGGGTCAGACGGGCGACTCGATAGGCATCAGGCTCGACGGAGGCGCGATGTGGGAGCTCTACGGTCCCGACGGCGCGACACTGATGGAGCGCAGCGGTGCCGAGGCCGAGAAATACTCGTCGATGACGCTCACCGACAACGGCCTGTATTATCTCGCCGTCCACGACATCGCGGCCCGCTACCGCAACTCGGTCAACGTAATCTTCGACCACATAGCGCGCCACGCCATCATCGACTTCACCCCCGACGAGAGCGCCGACGACAACCTGCTCATCGTCAACATCCACGGCAACGGCTTCTCGACGCTTAAAGACTTATACCTGCGCAGTCTTGAAGGCGACATCAAGCCGAGCGACCTCTCGATCACCGACAATTACCGCATCCACGCGATATTCGACCTTGCCGAGAAGCGCAATGCCCTCAGCGACTACAGGATAGTATCGAAGTTTGACGACGAGGAAAAGGGTGAGGTGGAAGTCATCTCGGCCAAGACTCTCTCACTTGCCGAGGCCGACGACAACGGCATAGCCGTATCGGTCTACGCGCCCTTTATCGCGCAGACTCCCTACCACATCAACATCATCGTGGAAAACCGCTCCAACGTGCCTTACTTCGGCATCCCGCTCAACATCGCGGCCAAGGACATGAGCGCCGGCACGAAGTTCGAGACCCTCAACTTCGTCCTGGCCCGCAGCAGCGACGACGCTCCCTCGCCGTTCTATCATGTCGACGACCTCCTCGGCTCGGGCGAGAGCGGAATCTACATGCCCCTGATCATCCCCTATCTCGCGCCTAAGGAATCGATTACCTACACAATCGGCCTGACTTCAAAACCACATGAGATTTACACGCTCTACACCTATGCCGGAACCCCCTGGAGCGAGGAAATCAAGGAGATCGAGGCAATGGACATAAAGGATCTCACCGCCGATGTCATCGCCGATAAAACAGATCGGAACTGGTTCAGTGTCTATGACATAATCAAAATCTACTCCGAAGTGATGTCGGAAACCGGGGCAACCGATAACCTGCTGTCTTCTGCCGTGAAAGCCGCCCTCAGCACCGCCAGGACTTCAGTATATGCTGCCGGCGAAAAAGGCAAGTGGGCTATTGATCAACGGCTTCTCCAAGCTCAGGGCGTACTTGAAAGCTGCGGAATTACCATGGGTGATGACATTTACACATCATCAGGCCTTTTGAATCCGGATGCAATCAGAGCCGGATTAGTTAACGTGGCCGGAGATCTTCTGATTAACGCCGCAAAAAACAGTATCGACGGTATCGGTAATGCACCGATCTCTCCTGCCAAAGTCGCCGAGACAATCCCCATTGCCAATCGCTATCACGCGAGGACCAGACGCCCGTCACGCACGCCCAAGAAAGGCACCTCCTACCAGTCGGGCGACCCCAACGATATGCACGGCTATCAGTCGCCGGCGGGTTCCAACTACGTGGGTATCGACGTGAAGGAGGTGAGGTATACGATCGAGTTTGAAAACGATCCGGAGATCGCCAATGCCCCGGCATCGCGCATCGACGTTGAAAACACTATCGACCTCTCGGCCTACGACGCCGCGTCGCTCACCCCCGTCAGCCTGCGCCTGGGCAACAAGGAGATCGACCTCCCGGCGGCCCATCACTTCGTCAGGACGCTCGACATGCGCCCCGAAATCAGTGCCATCGCCGAGCTGACATTTGACTACGAGCCGTCGACCGGCCTGTCGCGGTGGTCGCTCCGCTCCCTCGACCCGCTGACCATGGACGAGACCCCCTACATGGATTCGGGCATCCTGCCGGTCAACGACGACTCGGGCCGCGGCACGGGCTACCTGACCTACTCGGTCAATCTGCTCGACGGCCTCGCCGACGGCACGGTGATAGCCAACATGGCCACGATCACCTTTGACGACAACGACCCGATCGACACCCCCGTGTGGGAGAACATCCTCGACTACAAGCGCCCCGAGGCAAGGGTGGTATCGGTAACGACGGAGGACAACGTAGAGTTTGAGATCACGGTGGAGGGCGCCGACTCCGGTTCAGGAATATGGTATTACGACCTCTATGCCCGCAGCTCAGCCTCAGGCGAGTGGACTCCGGTGATGACCGTAATCGAGGACGACACCTTCACGTGGAGTGCCGGCGAGACGGTGACATCGGCCGAATTTGCCATCGTGGCCATGGACCGCGCCGCCAACCGCGGCAGCGATGCCATACTCAACGCCCTGGCAGGTGATGCCGACGGCAACGGCGCTGTCGACACCAACGACCTCGTGGTCATCATCAGCTACTACATGAATCCCGCCACGGTGATCAACGCCGCCAATGCCGACGTGAACCGCGACGGCGTCATCGATACCCAGGACGCCACCGGAACCACGCGCATATATCTTGACGGCTCGGGTCGCCCGCAGCATAAACCTCAACGCAAATATAACCGAAAATGAAAAAATTCCTGTCAATGGCCGCCCTGCTCGTGTCGATGACCGCCGCGGCCTACACCACAACCACCTCGCCCGACCTGCACGTATGGGTGGAGATTCCTGAAATCGTGGCCGACGGCGTGACCGTCAACTACATCAACGTGTATCAGCACGACGATCAGGACCTGATCTACACCAGCTTCAACATGGAGCTGATACTCCCCGAGGGCTTCCGCGTCAACAAGGTCAGGGAGGGCCGAAGCGAGGTCAACGACATCAAGATGACCGAGCGCGCCGATGTGACCCACTCCATCGCCTGCAACCTCCTTGACGGCGTGGACCTGCGCATCATCGCCTACTCGACCGTCAACGCCGACCTCTTTCAGGATGACCTCGAAGGGAATCCGCTCGACCACCTCTTCACGGTGGGCCTCATAGCCGAGCCCACCCTGACATCGGGCGAGCATACCCTCGAACTCACCGGCGTGAAATTCGCCATGAGCAACGGCGACGCCACCGTGCCCGCCGACGACTCGGTGACTTACACCTTCATGGTCAACAATCCCGTGACCGGCATCACCGAGACCGAAGCCGTGTCAGGCGACAGCCCTGAGGTATATTACGACCTGCAGGGGCGCCGCGTGGATCCCGCCTCCGTCCACGGTGCGATCATCGTGAAAAACGGCGGCAAAGTACTTGTGAAATAAGCCTTTATTCACATACATCCCTCTCAGGGGCATCAACCTGCCGGTTGATGCCCCTTCCTCACATAGGCGTGCGGAGCCGAAGCGGCAGTCATACCCGGTGTATCCTGATATACGGGCGTGCAGGTGCACGCCGAACCATCGTAACCCTACACGCCGCAGCTTGCG
>CAZJKU010000068.1:0-9214 GCA_964546905.1 uncultured Staphylococcus sp. | reverse complement strand
AGAGCGTCTGCCTTACAAGCAGAGGGTCGGGGGTTCGAATCCCTCAGCGCCCACTACCCCACCCGGGTAAAGTCAATGACTTTACCCGGGTTTTTTATTGGAGGGAATTGGAGGGATTGGAGGGGATTGGAGTAATTAGAGTAATTAGAATTATTAGAATTATTAGAATTATTGGAATTATTGGAATAATTCCAATTTCTTCCAATCACTCCAATTTCTCTAATTACTCTAATTTCTCTAATTACTCCAATTTCTCCAATTTCCTCCAATTACACTTAACGCCACCCCCGGAGTCGATCCGGAGGTGGCGTCAGCATTAGGAATGACAAGTGTATTTAGTATTCGAGTGTAATGTCGTCGAGCCAGAGGGTGGAGCCTTCGCCGCCGAGGAAGTAGTCGCCGGCCTTGGATGCCGATGCCACGATGACGATGTGGGTGAATTTCACCGAGGGATTGACGTCATGGAGGGTGACGGTGTATTCCCTGAAGGCGGTGGTATTCTCGGTGAAGACGAGCTCACCGTAGGCCTTGACGTTGGCGCCGTTCTTGTCAAAGAGCTGGCGGGCTGATTGCTTGGTCTTGATGATGACGGGGAAGTCGGGATATTCCGGGTCGGGGTTCTCGTGGTTGACGAGGGCGACGTAGATTATACCCTTGTCGGTGCTTCCGGTGGGGAACTCATCGAGGACTTCCTGAGGCGCGCCTACTTTGGAGGGGTTGGCGGCATACTCATAGACGCTCTTCTGCACGGTGCCGGGCTGATAACATGCCCACACTTTCAGGGCCTTGGGCTCAATGCTCCAGGGGCGACCCCATCCGAGAACACCGTCGGTACCGTCGGTCTTGAGGTATTTACCTACAAAGGCGTTTCCGGCTGCAAACTTACCAAGCGCGCCTACTCCGACAAACTGCGACTTGAGCTTGACTGAGGAGTTGCCTGAATGGAAGAATGACTCGTCTCTTTCGGTTACGTTCTTCTTCATGGTCGAGGAGCCGTGGTTACCGCTGTCCCAGAACATGGACGACTCGCTTGAGCAGAGCAGCAGGGGCGACGTTCCGCTCCATTCCTCGAAGCCGCAGTTGGGGAGCTGAGGATAGGAGGGGGTGCTGAAGGTAACGGTCTCGTCAGATACGTAATCGTCGGCATACGGACGCGCCTCATATTTCGCGCCGGGGAGCAGGCCGGTCACCGTGGCCCAGAAACGGCCTCCGGCGACGGTACCCTTGACGCGGGTCCAGTCCTCATAGGCGCGGGAGCCTGACACCTGACGCACCTCAAATCCATATTCCGAAGCATCCTTCATCACGACACCTTCGAGCGTGGCCGAGGTGTAGGATACGCCCGACTGGTCGACGGGCAAGGTAGCCACGGGGGCATTGGTGACGGTGATGGTGAAAGTAGCCTTGGAAGTCTTGCCTAAGGCATCAACGGCGGTGATATCGAAGGTGTGGACACCCTCGGGGAGCGAATTGGTCAGCTCGTCCTCCAGATTGATGCGTAGGCCCGACATGTCGGTATCAGCCTCGTAGTTATACAGCCAGTCGATACCGGCCTGATTGAGTGTCGTCTTGGGAGCGCCCTGGATGTGGAGCACGTCGAAGCGGCCGTCACCGCCCAGAATGTCAGCGATGACACTGCTGCTCATCTCAACGTCTTCGAGAGCGGCGGCAGCGTTGATGAATATTGACTTGCGGTCGATCTTGCCCTGCTCGCCGCGGAAGTTACCGTCCTGGTCAAAACCGAGCATACCCACGATGTGAGGCGGAAGCACCACATCAATCTGCGACTCGTCGCCCACGGGCTCTTCCTCAACCTCGATATCGAAGTAGGCACCGCCCACACTCAGGTCGTGGCCCACAAACTTCACGTTGAGACGATACTCGGTAGAGGGCTTGATGTTTTCGATGGTTCCTGACTTGGTGAACTCCGAGCCGTCGGCCTCAGTGCCGGTTATGCTCCATACCAGGCCCTTGGTGCGGGAGTTGATCATGAAGCGACCCTTGGCACCGGGATTGGATTCATCGAATACGAGCGAGTGGCTGCCGTCGGTTATGCCGTCGTCGAGACCAATGGTCATGACGGGCTGCGAGAGCATCTCAAGGGCCTCGTCGGTATAAGTGACCGAGGCGAGGGTATTGGCTACGCGGCAGTTGAGCGTCAGGTCAGTGTTGCGCCCGGCGGCAATGTCAAATCCGTTGAAGCCGCTCTTATAGAACGTCTTGTCCCATGATGCGGGCACCGAGTCGCCCACCCAGGCCTCGGCCGTATAGTGGCCGGAGAGGAGCCGCAGGGTGGAGGGCACATTTGAAGCGCCCTGATATTCATAGAGGAGACCATTGGAATTGGAGATCCAGATAACGGCACTCTCGGCCAGGGCTTGCTCCTGCTCGGGAGAAAGGGCACGGCTGACAACTTCAACTTCTGAATTGACCGTGGTGCTCAGCCGGAGCGTACCTTCACCGTCAGAGATCAGATTCTCTTCGCGGCAACCGGTCACGACGGCGACAAGGAGCGCGGAGGCGGCTATATATTTAAATGTCGATTTCATGATTGTCAGACTTTGAAGATGAGTTTCTTGGTTAAGGAGTTGCCGGCAGCGTCATTGACGGTGATGATGAAGGAATGTTGTCCGGGGAACGCGGCGAGCAGCGGCACGAGACCCGAGATGTCAAAGGGCACGTCGGTCTTGTTCCTTACGGCATCGTTTCCTTCGAGACCGATGCTCGCGAGGCCTTCATATTCCGAGTCGCTGAGGTTGCACATATCGAAGTCGAGCGGCACAAACTCGCCGGCGCTTGCGAGGAAGTCATTGTTGGTCGATTGAATGGTCACGTTGAGCTTGGTTATACCGCTGTCGGCGTGGATGTCAACGATATAGGGATCACCGTCGACCACCTCGTTTTCACCGCCATTGAGGTCGAGACCCGGGCAGTCCGAATTGGGAGCGATGGTGATCGGTTCGGTCACGGGACCCGGAGGAGTGGGATCGTCGGGACCGGGACCGGGAGGTGTGGGTTCATCGGGCCACTCCTCGTCGCCGGGGCGCCGGTTAGAACCTTGCTGATTTTCGTCGGCGGTGGGAGCGTCTCCACTGAGAGACTCATGAGCAATATCGGCATCGACGGTGATACCGCCGGCATCGATGGTACCGTGCTCGTCGGGCAGCTGAGAGTTGCCATTCTTTACCGAGAAAGTGATGATGTGGTGCTGGCCGGCTTCCACGTCGGTGAAGGTCTTGATGGCATGGACGGCATTACCCTCGACGGTGCCGTTGAACTCGGCTACGAGAGTGGAACTGCCCTCGATAGCCGCGAAGTAACCGGGTCGGGTCTCGGAGAGAGCGTAGTCGAGCGAGCCGCGGTCATTGGCTATCACCGTCACCTTGGCATCGGACCCCACTGAAGAGATAAGTTCCTTAGTGAACCTCACAGTCACCTTTATATTGCTGAACTTGCACACCACGGTGCCTATCTCGGTGATCTTGCCCACCTCGATCGAGAAGTCTTCCTGACCGGCATAATAGGGAGCTTCCCAGTCAGCGGCAATCACATTGTGGCTGCGGACGCTGACGGTGTAGTCGCCCACGGGGAGCGAAATCACCTCGGGCATGGACCCGTAGGTGTAGGAACGCTGCACGGCTCCGGTGGAGCGGTTGATAAGGTCGACGATGAAAGCGTCGGTCGACACCTGAGCGCGTGACACCAGAGACTCGTCGATGTCGACATCCACATTGAGCGAGCCGAGCGACAGCGAGCCCTCCGACGCGCCGGCGTTGCCTGAATTCCAGTTGTCATCGCTGCAGGAGGCGAGCCCGAGCATGGCGACGACCGAGAGGAATATTGATAATATCTTGGTTTTCATTATTCTGTCAAAAAAGGGATATTAATAGGTTAATCTAACGTCGTCGATGTAAAGCTCGGAGCCTACATATTCACCGCCATAGAGGTTACGGGCACCGGGAGTGTGCCAATAATAGGTGTTGTTATCCTTCAGAGCGGGATTGTTGGTCGGGTCAGGCACTGTAGAGCGGAATATGATGCTTATTGAGGCAGCCTTCCCGGCACCGCGGTCATACTCGATGGGGATGGTGACGAAAGTATAGGGCAGCTTCTTGGAAGTGTCGATCCAGCGGTCGGAGTTGTTCTCGGTGAGTGACACTGTGGTACTCCTGGAGATTTCCACGCCGTCGGCATCGTAGAGGTGGATTTCGGCGGTACCGTGATCACCGTTCCCGGCCACGGCGGGATCGTAATGATACCAGAAAGTCAGGGCCGAGGGGCGCGAGGTGAACCCGTAACCATAGTTGGGACCGTCGGTGTAAGTACCGAGGAAAAGCTCACCGGGAGTCTTGTTGTGGCAAACATTGAAACCGGCATTGTTGCCGCCTGTTGCTGCCGCAGCGTTACCGCTACCCC
Organism: uncultured Staphylococcus sp.; assembly: GCA_964546905.1. Taxonomy (GTDB): domain Bacteria; phylum Bacteroidota; class Bacteroidia; order Bacteroidales; family Muribaculaceae; genus Duncaniella. The sequence goes on along the minus strand of CAZJKU010000068.1, from coordinate 4,798 downwards.
ATCCTACGGTGCGGATAAGGGCGGCGTTAGTACCGGTGTGCTGGCGGTTGTTGTGGAGCGAAGCATTTCCGGATGTGTGACCGTCGGAGCCGCTGCTTTCAAACGAATGGGTACTGCGGCTGTTGGCGGGAATTGTTCCGGAAGTAGCGATATAGGCATAGTCGGTGAAGGCAGTTCCTCCGGCAGTGGAAGTGGTTAGTTTGTTGACGGTTTCCCAACCTTCAATCGTCCAGAGATATTGATAGCGGCTGTTCTTTTTAGCTTTCGTACCGTTCCATTTTGAGGTGGCGAAGCCTACGTAGTGCTCGCCCGATTCATTTTCAGCGCAGCCGGGCAGATGATCCTCGGTCTCGGTGGTGAACTGCACCGATGCCGAGTGATTGGCGCTCTCAGCCACGACGGTATAGGTAGTTCCGGCCCTGAGGCCCGTTATGATGATGTCGGCATCTTCCACGTCGTAGTGATCATACTCGCGGTCGTTGATCTTCACGGTGAGTCGCTTGGCCACGGCAGCATCGTCGGCCTCGGCGCAGTTGACTGTCATGATGGCCTTGTGGGCGAAGACATCGTTTTCCGACAGGATGAGTTCAAACGGCGGTGTGGTGACATCGAGATCGAGATCACTGTGGGTAGAGCCGAAAGTGGCGCGGAGAGTCTGGGTGCTCTGGATCACCGAGGGCGACGAAAGCGTAACATTATAATATCCGGCCTTGCCTGCGACAGGCTTGGCAGAGACGAGAGTGAGATCGTCCCACGCTCCGTGGAGATTGCGCACCTGGAAGAGGACGTCGGCAAGATTGTTGGTGCCGTTGTATTCCACCTCGGCACTGATGGTCTTGTAGCCAATCTCGGCGGTAGCGGAGTGGATCTCGACGTGACCGAGGCCGGTCTCGACCGTGAACTCAAATACTTCTGACAGCTTGCCATACTTGTCCTTAACCTGGAGCGAGAAGGAGTGGGTGGACTTGGTCTGTCCATTGCTCACGCCCAGCTGAGGGAACACGTCGGTGAAGTCGATCACGCCCATCACGTCGGGGCGGTTCCAGATTCCGCGGGCCTTGAGGCCGAGGCTCGTCAGGAGGGCGATCTGGGCTTCGTTAGCGGTGGTGAGGTCAATCTGCTCTGGCCAGCCCTGATTGTAGAGTGAAGGCGAGGTAGTGTTGAGTATCACCGAGGCTATCTTGCCGCGGGCGATGATGTTGGCCTTCACGTGGCCGGGAGCGGGAGAATGCTCGATATGGGGGAAAACCTGTCCCGGGGTCCAACCCTCGGTCGTGACCTCGGGGGCGGGAGCGTCGATGAGGTCGTCGCTGAGGTCGATCTCCACGTCCTCGGTATCGATGGTGTCGTCAAAAGTCACCTTAAGCACGGCGTCGGCACCGGCATCACCGCCGGCCACGTCTATGGTCACCACATGCTCGGTCTTGGCCTTGGCGTCGAAACGCGCGGCCTCGATAGTGGTGTTCTTGCCGTTGGGCTTGGTGAATGTCAGGTTGACATTGACAGTACCGGAGGTGACGTAGACGGGGCTGGTCTCGTCGCCGGCCATGTTGACATACTTGCCCTTGGGGGTGTGGATCTGGACCGAGTAGGCGGTCATGTAGTCCTTGAAGGCATCAGTGTAGCGCACGAAGACTCGGGAGTTCTTCAGCTCGGCGCTTAGTGCCACTGAAGTGGTCTTGTCATACTTCACCGAAAGCGACTGCTCGCCGTGGAAATGAGGCTTGGCATAGCCCTCGGCATCGTTTTCATTACCGTAGTAGGCTTCGAGGGTGTAGTCACCGACCTTGAAGTCCTGGGTTTCGTCGAAATCATCCACCGACTCCCATTCCTGGGAGAAAGAGCCGTCGTCGGAAGTCAGCTTCAGCTTGAGGTCCGATACGTTGACCACGACGTCTTCGTTGGCACGGCTCTTAGGATTGCTTGAAGCAGTGATAATGTCGCCGTCGACCACGATCGAGGGAGAGATGCGACCCATCCCGGCGCCGATTGATGAAGATTCGTCGCTGCAGGAAGTCGCGCCGAGCAATAGGCTCAGGGCCACGACAGCTCCTGTCAAGAGTTTTTTCTTCATAATGAAATGGTTTATGTTTGCTTGTTACTAAGTTTTGCTACTGTGTAAAAATGCCTTGAAAAAAGCAAAAATTCGCTGCAAAGTTATAAAACTTTTGGCGAAAAACGAAGGAATCATCACCTTAATGTGAAAATAACACTATATTTTTAACCATTTTAACAACGGGCGCGGGGACGGCAGGGGCTGCCACCACCCGGAGACAAACGGGTGGCACGGGAAGACCGGAACCACCCGGAGACAAACGGGAGGCGCGGGAAGACCGGAACCACCCGGAGACAAACGGGAGGCGCAGAAAGACCGGAACCCCCCGGAGACAAACGGGAGGCACGGAAAGGGTGGCAGGGCTCAGGAGGTGATTTCGCCGCAGATGTTTTCTTCCATGCGACATGCTACATCGGAGGGCCTGAGGCCGAGGCCGAAGAGGAACATGAGCTTGGTGATGGCGGCTTCGGAGGTCATGTCGTGGCCGGAGATTACGCCTGCCGAGAGGAGGCGGTCGCCTGACACGTAGCGCTTGGAGTGTACGCCGCCGTTGACACACTGGGTGACGTTGACAATGACGATGCCCCGGGCGGCGGCGCGCCTTATCTCGTCGAGAAACCAGTCGGCGGTCGGTCCGTTGCCGGCACCGAAGGTGCGGAGGACGACACCTTTTATCCCCGGGGTCGAGAGGAGGTGCTTGAGTGTTGAGGGTGTCATGCCGGGGTTGAGCTCGATGAACATCACCGAGGGGTCCATGGAGGTGTTGACGCTCAGGGGGGCCGAGCGGTCGGGGCGCAGCAGATGGTCTTCCTCGTAGTTGATGCCGAGACCTATACGGGCCAGGCGGGGGTAATTGTTGCTCTTGAAGGCGTTGAAGTTGTCGGCGCTCATCTTGGTGGAGCGGTTGCCGCGCCAGAGGTAGTTTTCAAAGAGGATGGCCACTTCCTGCACCATGGGGTCGCCGGCGGCATTGCGCGCGGCGGCGATCTGGAGGGCTGTGATGAGGTTTTCCTCACCGTCGGTCCTGACCTCGCCTATGGGCAGCTGCGAGCCGGTGATGATCACGGGCTTGGAGAGATTGCCGAGCATGAATGACAGTGCCGAGGCGGTATAGGCCATGGTATCGGTACCGTGGAGCACCACAAAGCCGTCGTAGCCGTCGTAGTTGTCGCGGATGGCTTCGGCGATCTGGGCCCAACCGTGCTGGTCCATGTCGCTGGAGTCGATGGGCACGAACTGGATGTTGTCGATATGGAAATCGAGCATCTTGATTTTGGGCACATTGTCGATCAGGTGGCTGAAGTCAAAGGGCTGGAGGGCTTTCGTCTCGGGATTTTCGATCATCCCGATGGTGCCACCGGTGTAAATGATGAGGATACGAGGCTTCATGACTGTAAGGGAGGTGAAGGAAGAGATATAAGCGGGATTGTGTACCTTATCCGATTTTGGCGCCGGGGGCTACGGGGGCCGAAGGCTGAAGCAGGACGAGAGAACCGTCGGAGTTGACCACCGAGAGGATCATGCCCTGCGACGTGATACCGCGGAGCTTGCGGGGCGGGAGGTTGGCGATGAAGCACACCTGACGGCCCACGAGCTCTTCGGGGGCGTAGAACTTAGCGATTCCCGACACGATGGTGCGACGCTCCATGCCGTCGTCGATGAGGAAGCGGAGGAGCTTGTCGGCCTTGGGGACTTTCTCACATTCCACCACGGTGCCCACGCGGAGGTCGCAGAGGGCGAAGGTGTCGATGTCGACATCGGCGGCCTGGGGCTCGGGACGCCACGAGGCGAGGCGGTTGGCCTCACGGGCGCTGTTGAGTTTTTCAAGCTGGGCGGCCACGGCTTCATCCTCGATCTTGTCAAAGAGCAGCTCGGGCTTGGCCAGGGTGGCTCCGGCGGGGACGAGGTCGCTGCAACCGAGCATGTCCCAGGTTATGCGGTCGCCGCCGAGGGTCTTGAGCAGGCGGGCTGCCATGAAGGGCAGGAACGGCTCGAAGACTATCGAGAGGTTGGCGCAGAGGTTGATGGCGTTGTAGAGGATGGTGGCGGTGCGGGCCATATCGGTCTTGGCCACTTTCCACGGCTCGGTCTCCTGGAGATAGCGGTTGCCGGCGCGGGCCATGTCCATCGCCTCCTTGAGGGCCTCGCGGAAGCGGAAATGGTCGAGGCTGTCAGTGACGGCTTCCTTCAGGCGGGCTACCTCGGCCCAGAGTTCGCCGTCGACGGGCTGAGGCTCGGCGGGAGCGGGTACCACACCGTCGAAATATTTGTGGGTCAGCACCATGGCGCGGTTGACGAAGTTGCCGAGGATGGCGACGAGTTCATTGTTATTGCGCGCCTGGAAGTCGGCCCAGGTGAAGTCGTTATCCTTAGTCTCGGGAGCGTTGGCGGTCAGGACATAGCGGAGCACGTCCTGCTTTCCGGGAAATTCCTTGAGATACTCGTGGAGCCACACGGCCCAGTTGCGCGAGGTGGAAATCTTGTCGCCTTCGAGATTGAGAAATTCGTTGGCAGGGACATTCTCGGGCAGCTGATATCCGTCGCCGTAGGCCATGAGCATGGCGGGGAACACGATGCAGTGGAACACGATGTTGTCCTTACCGATGAAGTTGATGATGCGGGTCTCGGGGTCTTTCCAGTACTTCTCCCACGAGTCGGGAAGGAGCTCCTTGGTGTTGGAGATATAGCCGATGGGAGCGTCAAACCACACGTAGAGCACCTTGCCCTCGGCACCCTCCACGG
>CAZJKU010000067.1:0-9591 GCA_964546905.1 uncultured Staphylococcus sp. | reverse complement strand
CAAAAGTCTCTTTTAATTGTTCCTGGGTAATCATATTAATTTAATTGTTATGTCAGAGTTATGAAGTTTTAAGTAAGGGTCGGGAAAATCCCGCCGCCGCGACGTTGCGGCGACGGGATAAGCAAGCTGTAAATGAAGGATTAGAATTTCTTTTCGGGATGCTCGTACATGAGTGTCTTGGCCGGCTGGTCACATACCTCGGTGGGACCGAAATACTGGATGGGGCCGGGATAGGTGTAGCAAGTCTCCTGAGCCCACTTGTCGCGCTTGGAGGCAAACTTGAGGAAGGGTGCGCCGTCGAGCTTCACGAGGGCTTTCTGGATCACGGGCTTCATTTCGCCGTGGCGGCGCTCCATGTTCATCATCATGGTGACGGGGATTCCGCCGGCCACCCATTGAACGGAGGGCTTGGTCAGGTTGCGGATCGACGACATGTAGCCAGTCACGCCGGCCTCGATGAGGCAAGCGGCATTGTAGCCGAGGGCATAGCAGTAGTCAGCATCGAAGTTGGAGGGATCGGCGCAGCGGCCTTCGTAGCCGAAGAAGTGGTGCTGGGCCGAGTACTTTCCGTTGTACTTGCCTTCCTTCTTCATCTCGGCGAGACGCTTTCCTACCATTTCGGAAAGGAGCTTTTCAGTCTCGATGAGTGAAACCTGCACGTTGCCGTGGGGGTCGCGGTCGAGGGTGAGCTGACGGGCCACGCCTTCGGGGAGCGAAGCGTAGGTAGCGGCATTTTCAGGTGAGAGGTTGGCGAGCACCCATTCGCGCTGGGCGGCAGCGTCGGGTAGGGCTGCAAATTCAGCGGCCTTGGCGGCGAGGAGATCGTTGAGCTGGCCTATGAGGGCTTTCACGGCGGGAATGAACTCGATGAGGCCCTCGGGGATGAGGATCACGCCGTAGTTGTCGCCACGCTCGGCGCGGGCAGCCACTACCTGAGCGATTTCATCCACAACCTGGTTGAGGGTCATGTTCTTGGCCTCGACTTCCTCGGAGATGATGCAGATGTTGGGTTGGGTCTGGAGGGCACATTCGAGAGCGATGTGGGAAGCGGATCGGCCCATGAGCTTGATGAAGTGCCAGTATTTCTTGGCCGAGTTGCAGTCGCGCTGGATATTGCCGATGACTTCGGAATATACTTTGGTAGCGGTGTCGAAACCGAATGATGTCTCGATAACTTCGTTCTTGAGGTCACCGTCGATAGTCTTGGGACAACCGATCACCTGAACACCGGCGCCGATGCTCTTGTAGTATTCGGCGAGCACGGCGGCATTGGTGTTGGAGTCGTCGCCGCCAATGATCACGAGTGCCTTGATGTCGAGCTCCTTAAGGATTTCAAGACCCTTGTCAAACTGCTCCTTGGTTTCGAGCTTGGTGCGTCCGGAGCCGATGATGTCGAAGCCGCCGGTGTTGCGGTACTCGTCGATGATCTCGGGGGTGAGTTCCATGTATTTGTGGTCAACGAGACCGCCGGGGCCCATGAGGAAGCCGTAGAGGCGGCTGTTCTTGTTGATTTTCTTCAATCCGTCGAAAAGGCCGGAGATTACATTGTGTCCGCCGGGAGCCTGTCCGCCTGAAAGAATCACACCCACATTGATGGGCTTGCCGGGCACGGGTGCCGGATTTTTCTCAAAAATGATTTCGGGAAGACCGTAGGTATTGGGGAAGAGTTGACGGATGGCGTCCTGGTCAGCTACCGACTGGGTGGGCTTTCCCTCCACCACTTTCACGGCACCGGTCAACACCACGGGGAGTTTGGGGCGATAGGCTGCGCGGGCAGTCTGCAATGCACTTTTTTTCATGATTATGTTGGATTGTTATGATTGAATATTTTCGGGCGTTTTGATTTATACTCGCAAAGATAAGATATTTTTTGAAATTATTTTGCAAAGGGGGCCGTCTTTTTCCATTGCTCCACGTCCTGAAGGAGAGCCTTGACGGCGGCCTCAAGCTGAAGGTCCTGACCTTTCACCACTGTGGCCGGGTCGTTGGCCACCTTGATGTCGGGTTCAAGCTGAGCGTTTTCAAGATAAGTGCCCTCGGCAGTGCGGTAACCCACCACAGGGATGCCGAAGTAGAGGTCGGGATCCTGCAGGGTGACCCAGTTGACCGAAGTCATGGTGCCGGGGACAGGCATACCGACGAGTTTGCCGAGTCCTTTTTTCTTGTAGACCCATGGAGTGCCGTGGGCATTGGAATAATTTGCCTCGCCCTGCACCATGATCGACGGTTTCAGCCAGCGACGGGAGGGCATGTCGCCTGAATAGGTACCCTTGATTTCCTGACGGAGATACTGGTCGGCACTGAACAGGACCTCGATATCTTCGTGGAGACGGCCGCCACCGTTCCAGCGGGTGTCGATCACGATGCCGTCGCGCTCGTTCCAGCGGCCCAGGACGTCGGCATAGATAGTGCGGAACGGGCCGTCGGACATCGAGCTGAGGTGAACGTAGCCGAGGCGGCCGCCCGAGAGGGAGTCGACGATCTGCTCGTTGCGTTTCACCCATCGCTTGTAGAGGAGGTTGCTCATCATTCCCGAGGATATGGGCTTGATTTTTTCTTCAATTTTCTCGCCGGCAGGGGTGGTGAACGCCACGAGGGTGGGTTTGCCGGCAGTCTTGTTGAGGAGAAGCTCGTCGGGGCTTGAAGTGGAGATTTCCACGCCGTTGATGGCGGTGATAATCGAGCCGGGAGTCATGGCAGTCTTGGCGCGGTCAAACGGCGACCCGGTTACTATCTCAGCCACTTTAAGCCCGTTGCCCGTGTAGGTGAGGTCATAGAGGAGCCCGAACGACGCGGTGGGCTTCCGGGAGGCTGAGGTATACGCTCCCGAGCCGGTGTGGGACACATTGAGCTCGCCGAGCAATTCTGACAGCATTTCGGCGAAGTCATGATTGTTGTTGATGTGGGGGAGGAACTTGCGGTAGTTCTTGGCCATAGCTTTCCAGTTGACACCGTGCATTTTGGGGTCATAGAAGCGGGCATCTTCCTCCTTAATCACGTAGTCAAACATATATTCCCTCTCCTGCTCGGGCGAGAATGTGATCTCGCCGCGGTAGGATATGTTTTTCATCGACTCAGAGGGCAGACTCATGCGCTTCATCATGCGCGGGCCCAGGAGGTAGAGAGCGTCGCCCTTGGCATCGGGCTGCAGCGACAGGCTACCGGCGTCGAGCTGCTTGAGCTGCTCCACGTCGCCTTCGCGCAAGTCAATGGTCCACAAGTCGTTGCCTTGGTCTATGGATGTCAGGAAATAGAGCTTGTCGCCGTCGTCGGTCACGTAGTAGTCGGCTATGTCAGATGAGAACGGTGTCAGGCGCACGACGCGGTCGCGAAGTCCGTCGAAGTCGATCGTGATGGCTTCGGTATCTTCTTCATCGTCAGCATCATCCTTGTCCTTTTTCTTGTCTTTCTTGTCGTCTTTTTTATCAGCGTCCTTTTCCTTCTTCTTGGCCTCTTTCTCGGCTTCCTTCATCAGCTCATAGTCCTCTTTGGAGAGGAGGTAGTCGTCGTAGGCCTGCTTGGATGTGAACGCCATCATAACGTCGCTGAGCGAGCCCCACGATGCCTGATTGCGCATACCGTATTGATCTGACATGAAGATGATTGCTTTTCCTCCCATCACCCAGCGCGGGTTGAAGCACATGTAGGCATTGTCGGTGATGTTGGTCAGTTCACCGGTCTTGGCGTTGATGATGGCTATGTCATAGTAAGGATCGCGGTGGTGAACGTCGACCGTGGCTGCGAGCCAGCGGCTGTCGGGCGACCAGTCGAGCATTATCTCTCCGTCGCGGGCGGTGTAGGTGGAGCCGTCGGTCAGCTGGCGGAGCTTTCCTGACTCCACGTCAAGCACGGCGATGCGGTTACGGTCGGCTATCACGGCGAGTTGCTTTCCGTCGGGTGCCATGAGCGGGTTCATGAGGTCGGTCTTGTCGCCGGTCACGCGCTCCTCGGTGATGAGGGTGGCATTAGGGAAATTGATGTCCTCCTCGCGGGCGATGGTGGCTTTGTAGATGGTGTTGTAGCCGTCGCGGTCAGAGGTGTAGTAGAGTGTACGGTTATCTTTGCCCCATGTTGGCGAAAATTCTCCCTGCGGGGTGGAAGTCACGCGGCGTGTGGTGGAATAGTCGGTCGAAGTCACAAAAATATCACCCCGGTACACGAATGCAATCTGCTTTCCGTCGGGCGACACTGCGCTACTCTCGGCTCCTGACGTGAAAGTTATAGTGCGCTCGTCGGGAGTTTCGTCGGCTGATGGAATGGTGATGTTGACTTTGGCAGGTTTGCCGCCGGGGTTGAGGGTGTAGATTTCGCCGTCATAGGTCATGGCGAGTGTACCGTTGGCGGCTCCCGATAGGAAGCGCACGGGGTGGGTGGCGAATGACGTGAGGCGCTTGATGTCGGCCGGCGATGACACCGGTGCCGAGTAGACGTTGAAAGAGCCACCGTCGCGCTCGCTCAGGAAGTAAAGAGTCTTTCCGTCGGGGCTTACTACGGGATCGCGGTCCTCGCCGGCATGGTCGGTCAGATTGGTGTGGCGTCCGGTCGCGGCATCATATTTCCACAGGTCGCGCGTTACCGACGAGGTGTGATGTTTGCGCCACTCGTTTTCCATCCCTTTCTGATCCTGATATACGAAGCTCTTTCCATCGGGGAGATATGAGATTCTCTGGGCCGGAGTGGATAAAATCTGCCGCGGTTTTCCGCCGGTGATGTCTACTGAGTACAGCTCGGTGAGGCGACCGGAAGGAAACATCACGCTCGCAGGCGCATCCTGTATGGCGGCCGAAAAGATGATTGCCTTGCCGTCGGGCGAGAAGGATTCGGGTGTTTCCATGGCCGAGTTATAAGTCAGGCGGCGGGTGTCGGATCCGTCGGCGTTCATCACGTATATGTCCTGACCGCCCTCCCTTGTTGATGCGAAGGCGATCTTTTTGCTGTCGGGCGACCATACGGGGTAGGAGTCGAGGGAAGATGAGTGGGTCAGGCGCAGGGCCGTGCCTCCTCCGGTCGGAACTATATATATATCGCCTTTGTAGGTGAAGGCTATCTCTTTTCCGTCGGGGGAAATCTTGACGTCGCGCAGCCATAAGGGGGCCTGGGTTGCGGCCATTGCCGAGAACCCGGCGGCAACTGCTGCGACAGCGGTCAGAATTTTATTCATTTCGTTGTTTCTATTATATAATGTGCTTACTTGTTGAGGTGCTTCATGTTTTGACGGGGAAGCCAGTCGCTGAGCCACACTCCTATCAATATCAGCGCGCATCCGGTGATACCCACGGCTGAAATGGGGTCGCCGAGGATTATGGCTGAGAACACGAGCGTCACCACGGGCTGGAAGTAGATATAGTTGTTGGCGGTGACGGCTCCGAGTTTGCCTACGACCATCGTCCACAGCAGGAAGGCGAGAAGCGAGGCAAACAGGGCCAGAAACAGTATGTTGGCAAGTACCGTCCAGTCGAGCAGGAGTGACAGCGGAGCGATCTCCGGCTCGATTACGAGAAACGGGATGGCCGTGATGACTCCGTAGAAGAATGTCTTTCGGGTGATGAAAAGCGCGTCATACTGCACGTTGAGCCGCCGCAGTACTATCGAGTAGATGGCCCATGTCATGGCGGCCAGCAGGGCGAGCATGTCGCCCAACGGCTTGATGTCGAGCATGAAACTGCTGTTGAAGATCACGAATCCCACCCCGATGAACGCAACTGTCGACCCTACGTAGAGGCCGCGCCCCGGTCGCTCGGATTTATACAGTATACCCAGGAGTATGGCGGTAAGAATGGGTGACAGGGATGTGATCAGTGATACGTTTGACACGAGGGTGTATTCAAGTGCCACATTTTCACTTATGTAATATATCGACCCTCCGCATAGACCGCACATGAGAAACAGTCCTTCGTCGCGCCACGAGTGACTGCGGAATTGCTTGTGGCTGATCATCAGTAGGAAAACGTAGGCAATCAGGAAGCGATATATATAGATTTCGATAGGATGGAGTCCGCTGTCGAGTAATACGCGGGTAGAGATAAACGAAACTCCCCAGGCCACGACTATTAGCAAGGCGCCGAGGTGATACCATATTAATGTGCTGTTCTTTCCTGCGGAAGTGGAGCGACTCATGGTGATGGATGATTGTATATTTTTGCCGCCTCAGGAGCGGTCATGAAGTTTTTGATTCTTTCGCAAAGGTAAGCAAAAAAAATCTTCTCTCCAAATAAAGTGAGACGGCGCCGGGGCCCTGTGGCCCTGACGCCGATATAGGTGAAGGGGAAAGTGATTACTTGGTGACGTGGACATCGAGTTGCGGGAACGGGAACGAGACTCCGGCCCGGGAGGGTAGGGTGGCGTAGACTTTTTCGTTGAAGTCAAAAAATACATTCCAGTAATCGGCCGATGCAACCCAGGCACGCACTGTCAGGTCTACGCTTGACTCGGCGAGATTGGATATCCTGACCATCGGGGCGGCGGTGATGCCTTCTTTCGCTTCCTTGATCACGCGCGGATCCTCGTCAAGCATCTGCAGCAGGGTGTCGCGGGCCGAGTCGAAGTTGTCGCCGTAGGAGATCGATACGGTCCAGTCAACCCGTCGGTAGGATTGGGTGGAATAGTTGTTGACGGCGCCGGTCGACAGTCCTCCGTTGGGGATTATGATCGACTTGTTGTCGGGGGTGGTGAGCATCGTGTTGAAAATCTCGATTTTCCTCACGGTACCCGTGAATCCCTGGGCTTCGATGGTGTCGCCCACCTTGAAGGGCTTCAGAAGCAGGATGAGTACTCCGCCGGCAAAGTTCTGAAGTGTGCCGCTCAGGGCCATACCTATCGCGACGCCGGCCGAGGCAAAGAGTGCCAGGAACGAGCTGGTGGGAATACCGAGGATGCCTATTACCGTGACAATCAGGATGAAATACAGGACGATGCGCACAAAGCTGAGGATGAACGTCGATAGCGAGGCTTCGATGTTGCGCTTGGTGCAGATATTCTGCACGAAGTTATACAGCTTGTTGATGATGAAGCGTCCGGCATAGAATATGGCTATCGCTACTGCCAGGGAGATTGCGAAATGGACAAGGTCAGATACTACTTTGTCGAACAGGTCGCTCAGGCTTAACGACTTCAGGTCGGCCAGGGTCAGTGGTGCTTCGGCAGCGGCATCGGTGACAGTGCTGTCAGGTAATTCTTCGGTAGGAATCATCGGTTGATACTGTGGATTATGGGGTTATTGATTGATCTGGAGCAATGGGGAGCGTGACACTACGTCGCGATACCAGGCTCGGGCGTTATAGTTGAAAGCCTTGATTTCGCGCTGGTCGCGGATCACGTAGCATCCGAGGCCGCAGTAGCGGTCAAGGCTTATGTCCATGAACAGGTAGGGGGTGGCGTTGCGGTACACGATTACGTCGGCAAGCGCTGCCCGCCATCTGTCGAGCTGTTCTGACGTAGGATTGAGCCGCTCGATATAGTCCTCGAAATCATACATATAGGTGATCACTTCATTGCGGAAGTAGGGCTGTATCAAGTCGAGGTCGTCCTGAAATTCGGTGACGCCGGCAAATATTTCGGCGGTCGCGTCGGCCAGTGCGTCGAGGGCACTGGTGTTGATCACGGAGATTGTGCATGTCCTGCGCCAAGATGAAAGGGCATTGTAATGCTCGAAAGTTGCCCGGGCTGCTGCCTCCATGTCGGCTTTACCCTTTGCAAAGAAATGGGGTAGGGTGACATCGTAGGGCATTCCGTCGGCAGGAAGCTCGGTGCCTGACGCCACTATGACGGGAGCGTGGTTGCGGAGTTCCCACACCACTTCAATCGTGGCCATGCTGCAGCAATCGAAATAGATGAAAGAGAAGTCGGTACCTTTGAGAGCTTCGTCGAGCGATGAAATTTTCATTGTCGCCTTGCGGTCCTGACCGAATGAGCGCGATGATGAAGTCTCCATCCAGCCGTTGGCGTGACTCCATAGTACGAGACCATAGTCGAGTGCCGGCGCGTAACGTTTCATATCGGCGAAGGCTTCGGCCATGCGTGAGGCATCGACCGAGTAGATCGAGGGGTCGTCGGCGTAGGTTTTGATCACTTCGAGGCCTTTGGCAGTGACTTCGATCAGTTGCGGTGCGTTGCCTTTTTCAGTGCCGGGGCGGTTGTAATATACCAGCAGGCGGCCACCGTTGAGAGCACCTGCCTTTGCGGCAGTCTCCATTTCTTCAAAATCGGCACGGTCGTTGCCGTATGAGCCAAGTGAATTGTCGGCCACCATGTAGACAAGCACAGTGCGGTGGGTGATGGCCTGAGGCTCGTCGCCGTGATTGGAATCGCCACAGGCTGCCGTCAGCATGGCAAGCACGGCGAATGAAAGTATATTATATAAATATCGGAGTTTCATTGATGTGTAATATTCTAAAAGAAAGCATGAAAACTAAAGTCTGCCCTCTGCGGGCAGTGGATGGATTCCTATAATAATATAGGTGGTTGTTAAAGCACGGCCTGGCTTTCGCCACTGTTGCGGGCCTGACGGGCTTCGAGCGACATTACTTCGTCGTCGTCAAGCACCCGTCGGAATTGGAGGAAACGCTGGGAATAGTATCCGTTGTCAGGGAATGACTGTATCACTACACCCTGACTTGTGGCTGCGTGGATGAACTTGATTTTGCCCGTGAGCTCGTCAACGTCAACCACCATTCCCACGTGTCCGATATTCTTGCCGCCTCTACGGCCGGAGAAGAACATCAGGTCGCCTACCATCACTTCCTCTTTGTTTATCTTACGTCCCTGAACGCCCTGAGCGCTCGACGACGAGGAAAGATTCATACCGAAGTTCTTGAACACGTAGCTCGTGAAGCCCGAGCAGTCAAATGCCTTCGGCCCTTTTGCTCCGTGACGGTAACGGGTGCCGATGAATGATGAAGCAAAATCTACGAGTTCTGACTGAAGTGCTGAAATTGCGGTGAACTCGTCACCGAGACCGTCGTCTTCGCCAAGCATTTCCCAAGGCGTAAGGGCGAGCACGTCGCCGGTTGAATCTACGCCGTAAATATGGTCGGTGCTGAAAAATTCCATCCCCTCGCCTCCGGCTTCATTAGCGGCCTCGGTGGGAAAAGAATCTTCATCAGCGTTGCGCATTGTAGGCTCGGCAGCCCGCAGCGCGACAGCCGACATTAAAAGAGCGAAGATGTATATATAATGTTTCATTAGTTACTAAATTTATTTCAAGGTGAAAGATAAGTCTGCCGAATAAATCGGCCAAGAATTGATGTTGGTCAAAAAAATGATATTTCGGCGGACTCCCGTCCACAGCTACAAAGTTACGAAAAATCAGTCGGAAACGCAAGTTGATTACAAATATTTAGCGTTAATTTAACTAAATTGTAACTTCGGCTTGTATTTTATGGTCTTTACAGGGCGCTTTCTATATCGATATGACTGTATATTTGATTGTGGTATTCGTTTGTCTATGGGTAGTTGTGTGGTGTGGTGGGGCGAGAGCGGTTAGTCGCGAGGTGGAGGCTGATTTTGGTTAATTAGTTGAGGTGCAGGCAGTAGCGTGTTTATGTCATTTAGGCTCGTCGTTGTCAAGTGTTAAATAATAGTTAAAACTGCGGA
>CAZJKU010000066.1:0-9952 GCA_964546905.1 uncultured Staphylococcus sp. | reverse complement strand
GAATCAGCCTAATTTTTTCACTGCCTCAAAAAAGTTTTATCGGACAGCAATAATAATTTTTCAGATTTTCACCCCCGCCCCCCGATAATTATTCTGAAAACCAATCACTATACCTTTGAATCCATACTGACTGATGTGCTCCCTAAAGTCAGAAACAAAGTGAACCCCTGCGCCGGGGGGTGCAGGGGTAAAGGGGAGGGGGTTATCTCGGGGGACGGCCGGGGCCGCCGGGTCGTCCGGGTCCACCGGGGCCGCCCGGGCCGTGCATCATCATCTCGCCTCCGTCGGGCGAGGGGGTCTTGCCGGCTCCGAAGGAGTTGAACTTGTAGGAGAGGGTGACCATAAAGTAGCGTGTCAGCGAGTTGTATTCGATGTCGTCGATATAGTTGGCTGTCACGTTGCGGCGGATGTTGGAGGTCTGGTTGAGGAGGTCGTGGACCTTGAGGGCGATGGTGAGTGACTTGTCGCGGAGCACTGACTGGGATATGGAGGCGTTCCACATGAGGGTCTTGGTGTCGTAACCTGCGGCCATACCTGAGGTGGCTGAGTAGCGGAGGTCGGTCTGGATGTTGAGGCCCCATGAGGTGTAGTATGTGCCGTCAAAGCGTCCTCCGTAGGAGTGGACTGTCTGGTTGGGCTGGCGCTGCAGGGAGTTGTTGGTGAGCTGCAGGCGGTACTCGGGGCGCAGTTCAAGCTCGAAGTGGTCGGGCATGAATTTTATGCCGGGGCTTTCCATTACTGAGAATGAGAGGGAGTTGTTGCGGGCGCCGTTGTTGAAGCCGACGTTGTGGTTGACGTTGGCGAAGATGTGGTTGGAGATGTTCCACTTCTTGTTGCGCAGGGGCTGGTTGAACATGTTCATCAGGCGGGCGTTCCACACTCCGTTGACGTTGGTGTAGGTGGTGGTGCGCACGGCTGTCACGGGGTCGACTGTGGTGAGCGACACGATGGAGTTCTGGGTGAACGAGCCGTTGAGCATCAGCATTATCGAGCGCTGGCTCTCGGTGTTGTAGTCCTGGAAGCGGAGGTTGAAGTTGTGGGTGAACGACGGGTCGAGGTCGGGGTTACCTTGCTTGATGTTCATGGGGTCGGAGATGTCGGCCACGGGTTGCAACTGGGTCATGGACGGCTGTGAGGAGCGGCCGCGGTAGAAGACCTGAAATGACGACTGCTTGTCGATCTTGTAGCGCAGGCGCAGGTAGGGGGCGTAGTTCCACACCCAGCGCGTGGGTATGTCCTTGGCGTCGTCGATGAGGTTTTCGCTTTTCGACATCTGTGGCACGAACTGGAGTCCGCCTTCGAAGTTGAGCTTGCGGCCTGACTTTTTGTAGCCGATCTGGATATTCTGGTTGAATGACTCGTTGCGGAACGAGTTGGAGTAGTCAGGGTCGGGGTCGATTCCCGAGGGGGGGAGCGGGCCGTCATATCCGTCGGGGATGTTGTAGGTGAGCTTGTCGGCATTGTTCCACCGGTAGTTCATGCGGTAGGCGAAGACGAGCGAGTGGCCTTTCTCAGGGTCGCCGAGCGGCTCGGTGTAGGTCACGCGGGCGTTGACGCGGTTGCTCCACGTGTGGTTGTTGGCATACTGGTTGAGGATTATGTCGGCGTTGCCGTTCATGAGGTCTTCGTCGGTGGGGACGTAAAACTCGTTGTAGAGTGTGTTGGAGAGGGAGTTTTCAGTCTCGCGGACGTTGTTCATCGAGTACTCTCCGCTCACCGAGAACGAGCGGCCTTTGCGCTGCCTGAATGAGTGGGAGTAGATCAACCGGCCCGATGCTTCCCATGAGTTGCCCCGGGAGCGGTCGGTATTGTCGGCGGTATACACCTCCTGCATGGTGCGGTCGAGGTATTGCGACCACTCGTCGTTGAAGGAGTTGTTGTGGTTGAACGAGAAATTGGGCCGGAATTCGAGGGTGTTGTAGTCATTGGGTTTCCACAGGAGCCTGAACTGGCCGCTGACGTTGTTGCCGCGGTTACGGGAATACTTGGTGGAGTTGGTGAACGTCGAGTAGTCGTCGAAGAGCTCCTGACGGTTCTGGCGCGTGTCGGAAATATTGTCGGTGTTGGAGAACAGCACGTTACCGCCCACGCGGAAGATCTCGTCGTTGCCCACGTTGAAGTTGAAGCCGGCGGCGCGCGACACGGTGATGCCGTTGTCGCCGCCGAAGCGGCGGAAGCGGGAGCCGTTGGAGTCGGTGAAGCCTATCTCATTGATGTTGTTGAGGTTGCCGAGGAAGGTAATCTGGTTGCCGTTCCAGAAGCGGTTGATGTTGAATGACCCGGCATAGCGGTCGTCGGTACCGTAACCGCCCGTGACGGTGCCAAACCATCCCTTGTTCATACCCTTCTTTACTGAGAGGTTGATGACGGTCTCGTCCTCACCGTCGTCCACACCCGTCAGTCGCGCCTCGTCGCTCTTGCGGTCAACCACCTGGAGCTTGTCGACCATGGCGGCGGGGAGATTCTTGGAGGCGACCTTGGGATCGTCGGCAAAGAATTCCTTGCCGTCTACGAGTATCTTGGTGATGGTCTTGCCGTTGGCTGTGATGGAGCCGTCGCTGCCCACTTCCACGCCCGGGAGTCGCTTGAGCAGGTCCTCGACCACGGCGTTGGGCTGGGTGCGGTAGGAGTCGGCGTTGTATTCCACCGTGTCCTCCATCACCTTGATGGGTGTCTTGACGGCCACTACCTGAACTTCGTTGAGCAGCAGCGACGATTCCTTAAGCCGGAGTTGGCCGAGGTTGAGGGCGCGAGACCCTACGGTGACGGGTTTCTCAAGGTCGTTGTAGCCCGTGTAGGCGATCTGGAGCACGTATTTGCCTGACTTTACGTCGGTGATATTGAAGCGGCCGTCGGCATCGGTCACGACTCCGGCCACAAATGAGCTGTCGCGCGGAGCGAGCAACCTGACGGCGGCATCGATGAGCGGCTCGGAAGTGGCATCGTCGATCACCGTTCCGGTCAACGTGACGGCGCGTGCTGCCATAGGAAGCACTGCGAGGAGGAAGAAAAGCAGGAGGAATTTCCCTGTGGATTTCATCATTTGGAAGGGTTTGTGAAAAATGAGGGTGAGAATGGGTTGATAACTGAAACTTTGACTGCAAAGATAGCGATAGGTTTAACACGACAGTGGATATAATCGACAATCACGCCGATTGCCCCGACGAATCAAGGCTCGGGCCGCAGGTCATATCTGTCGCGCAGAGTCTCGAAACTGCCAGGGCTGCTGCGGAGCGCCCGGTCGTCGGCGAGAATGTCGTAGGACCCGACGATTTTCTCCACCGTCACACCCTCAGGGGCGGCCCGGGGAATTTCCACGGGAAGAGGGTTGACTCCCACGCCGAAATGGCGGCTGAAGGCATCCACGGCCATTGCCGTAGCTCTGATTTTGCCCTCCCGGGAGTAGCCGGCGATGTGGGGCGTGGCGATGAAGGCGCGGTCGAGCAGCTCCGGGTCAATCTCAGGCTCGCCTTCCCAGCAGTCGATCGCTAACTTACATTCAACCGGAGCCTCAAGCAGGGCCCGCGTGTCGGTCACTGGACCGCGGGCGGCATTGATGATCAGCGGATCGCGCCGAAGCATGGAGATAAACCGGCTGTCGGCTAAATGATAGGTAGGGTAGGGGCCGGAGGTGGTGAGAGGAGTGTGGAATGTGATAACGTCGGCTTCGGCGGCAATTTCTTCGAGCGAATACCACGGGCCCGGGTCACCGGCAGCGGCGCGCGGAGGGTCACAGCGCATCACTTTCATGCCCAGCGACCGCGCCCAGCTCTCGACGATGCGCCCCACGTTGCCTACTCCTACGATTCCTATCGTCAGGCCTTCCACGCCAGCGGGACGGGCGGCGATGATGGCGGCCATGACATACTGCGCCACGGCGGGTGCATTGCAGCCCGGAGCGTTGGCCACCACGATGCCGCGGCGCCGGCAATACCCGGTGTCGATATGGTCAGTGCCTATGGTGGCGGTGGCTATGAACCGGCAGCTGCTGCCGTCAAGGAGCGAGGCATCGCAGCGGGTGCGGGTGCGGGTGATGAGCGCGTCGGCGTGGCGCATTACCCCGGGGGTGATTTCTCCGGCGGCAAGGTAGGTCACGTTGCCGGCCCGCTCCATCACTCCCTTTATGTAGGGAATCTTGTCTTCGACTATGATATTCAGAGGCATATATATACAGCGATGTAGGCCAGGATCAGCAGCGTAACCGAGATGTAGCCGGTCCTGACGCGGATCAGGCGGAAGAAGTGGGCTACCTGAAATGCCACCGTGGCATTGAGGAGCGTCATGTAGAAATAGATGTTCTCGTAGTTGACGAGCGTGAACACGGCGGTGGATATGCCAAGCAGGGCAAGGTAGCCGTTGAGGGCACGTGAGCGCGCATTGAGGGTCATGACCTTGATTATCACCATGCTTCCCATGAAGAAACCGGCAATGAGGGTGATGGCGGTGGCCGCGAGCGGCTTCCACATCGCCGGCGTGGAGGCAAATTCCACGGGACTCTCTGTCCACAGCGGAAGCGTGAATACAAAGTCGGCGTCAAATACCGCCCAAAGTATCCAGGCGGGTGTAAGCACGCCTATCAGCAGGGCGGCCAGCGAGCGGGCGTGGAGCAGGCGCATCTGCACCAGGCCGGCGATCAGCACCGGCAGATACAGGATCGATGCCCGCTCAAGTATCACCGCAGTTCCGAGCATGGCCCCTATCAGGAATACCCTGCGCCGGTGGCGCGGGCGGTTGTAGAGGCCGTAGAGCATCGACATGGAGAGCAGTATCACCAGGGCCAGCAGCGCCGACATGACGGCGGTGGACGGAGGCAGCGGGGCCGCGGCAGCCATGAGCATGAAAATCCCGGCATACATGATGCGGGTAGTGCGCAGGATGTTGAAGCGGCGGTTGATATAGTACATCATCACGACCACCGCGAGCATGAGCACCGCCGCGCCCCACTCGGGCACGTCGATGCTGAACGGTAGCCTGACCAGCGAGCCTCCGGCGGCATCAAACGGCGCGACGGGGCGCAACAAGGGCGCACCGGCTATCATCGCCAACCCGCCGGCAATCATCAGCAGGGTGGCGAATCGGGAGCGCAGGAACGCTGCGTATCGTTGTTCGCCGGCGTGCATTATCGGTCGTGTCAGTTTCTTTCTTGCTCGATGCGGCGCAGGTCAGCACCGATGTCGCGGCGGAAATACTTGCCTTCAAATTCCACAGCCTCGGCTGCGGCATAGCTGCGCTCAAGAGCTTCGTCGAGTGTCGCTCCGGTGGCCGAGCAGGCTATCACGCGTCCGCCGGCGGTCACGAGCAGGTCTTCGGGGGTGTCGCGGACGGTTCCGGCATGAAACAGGATGATCTCCTCAGATCCCATCGGGGGGACGGTGATGGGGAGTCCCTTGGGATAGCTGCCGGGGTAGCCGCCCGATACTATCATCACGGTGGTGGCGTAGCCGGGACGCTGCACCAGCGGAATCGAGCCGAGCGAGCCGGTAGCGGCGGCCTGCATGAGCTGAAGCAGGTCGCTCTCGATGCGGAGCATCACCACTTCGGTCTCAGGGTCGCCCATCCTGACGTTGTATTCTATCACCATGGGCTTGCCCTCGACATCGATCAGGCCTAAGAAGATGAAGCCCCTGTAAGTGATGCCCTCGTCGATCAGGCCCTTGATGGTGGGGACCACTATGTCTTTCTCCACCTGAGCCATGAAGGCCTCGTCGGCAAACGCCACGGGACTTACCGCGCCCATGCCGCCGGTGTTGAGGCCGGTGTCTCCCTCGCCGATGCGCTTGTAGTCCTTGGCCACGGGGAGGATGCGGTAGCCGCCGTTACCGTCGGTCAGCACGAATACCGAGCACTCTATTCCGCTTAGGAATTCTTCGATCACCACCGTGGCCGACGACGCGCCAAACATGCCTCCGAGCATGTCGCGCAGCGACTGCTTGGCTTCGTCGAGGTCATCGATGATCAGCACTCCCTTGCCGGCGGCGAGGCCGTCGGCTTTCAGCACGTAGGGGGCTTTGAGTTCCTCAAGGAATCGGCAGCCATCCTCGACCGTTTCAGCCGAGAAAGAGCGGAAGCGGGCGGTGGGGATGCCGTGGCGGGTCATGAACTGCTTGGCGAAGTCCTTGCTCCCTTCAAGAGCGGCACCTGCCTTTGAGGGTCCCACTACGGGAATCGACGGGCAGTGTTCATGGAAGTAATCCCATATTCCGGCCACGAGTGGATCCTCGTTGCCCACCACGATCAGGCCTATCTCATGCTGTCGGGCCCAGGCCTCGACAGCGGGGAAATCGAGCGGCGACAGGGCTACGTTGGTGCCGAAGGCCGGTGTACCTCCGTTGCCGGGCGCAATGTAGAGCCGGCTGCAGAGCGGGCTGCTGCTGATTTTCCATGCCAGGGCGGCTTCGCGACCGCCTGAGCCGAGGAGCAATACGTTGATTTTCGCCGGGAACACGGCGGTGTCGGGTGCAAAGGGGTTTTCGCCGGGAGTCTCGCTGACGAAGCCGGCCGGATTGACGCGGTATTGAAGTGCCATATCAGTCAGGGGGGATTGGGGTGATGATTATTCGTTGGAGGAATTGTTGCCGTTGTTATCGTTGCTGTCCTTGTCGAGCTTGCGCCATCCGCGGCGGCGGGCACGCATGAACGGTCCTTCGGGTGCGGGTATCGACGGGGTGCGCGGAGTGTCGAGGCTCAGCAGGGCATCGGGATTGCGCTTGCGTCCTATCAGGCGGCGTGCTTCATCTGATCCTTCGGGACGGTCGTGGCGCGGAGCGGGGCGACCGGGGCGGCTGTGCTCAGGTCTGTTCCTGTGCTGCTGTCCCTGAGCGCGGCGCTCGCTCTCCTTTCCGCCCATGCCCCGTCGGCGGGCGTCGGCACGCCACTCGCTGTCGGTGAGCCTGCGTGGCCTGTCGTTGCTGCGGCGCTCGGGGCGGTCACCCTTCAGTGAGCCTCCTTCGCGGCGGAACGATGCCTTGTCGCCTTCAAATATTATGTATTCGCGCAGCTGACAGTCAAGACCGCCGTTCTGCATCTCTTCTTTCAGCGACGGGGTCAGGCCGATGCGGGCGAGGTAATCCTCGTTGGAGGATATGACCCATGCGTGATAGCCGCGGAACACGTGCTTGAGTTTCGAGCCAAGTGTCTCGTAGAGCTTCTCCATGTCGTCGACATTGATGCGCTCGCCGTAGGGAGGATTGGTGATGAGCGTGCCGGGAGTGCCGTCAGCAGGAGCCTCGTCCCACTTGGCAAGCGGCTTGATGCGGAGCACGACATACTCGTCCACTCCCGCCGCGAGCACGTTCTGCTCGGCGATAGAGACGGCGCGCGGCGATATGTCGCTGCCGTAGATCTTGAAAGGAATCTCGCGGGGCGCGGGGCCTTCGTTGAGTATCTCCTCAAACAGGTCAGGATCAAAGTCAGTCCAGTTCTCGAAGGCAAAATTCCGGCGGAACTTGCCCGGTTTTATGCCTGCTGCTATCATGGCCGCCTCGACAAGGAATGTGCCCGAACCACACATCGGGTCGACAAACGGGGCCTGACCTTTCCAGCCGCTCTTGAGGATGATGCCGGCGGCAAGCACCTCGTTGATAGGGGCTTCGGTGGTGGCAACGCGCCAGCCGCGCTTGTGGAGCGACTCACCTGACGAGTTGAGCGACAGGGTGACGCGGTCGCCGTCGATGTGGACGTTGATCATCACGTCGGCATCGCGCAGGCGCACGCCGGGTCGCTTGTCGGGCCCGTATTTATCCTTGAAATAATCCACTATGGCGTCTTTCACGCGGTAGGTCACGAAGCGGGAGTGGGTGAAATCGCTCGAATGGGCCACGGTGTCGATCGAAAAAGTCTTGTCAAGGCTCATCACCGACGACCAGTCATATTCCTTTACCATCTCGTAGAGCGAGTCGGGATCGGCAGCAGTGAACTTGTAGATCGGCTTCAGGATGCTCAGCGCAGTGCGGCAACCGATATTGGCGCGATACATCATCGCCTTGTCGCCTTCAAACGACACCATGCGGCGCCCGGGCTTCACATTTTCAGCTCCGAGTCCACGCAGCTCCTCGGCCAATACATCTTCAAGCCCTTTGAGTGTCTTGGCCACCATCTCAAAGTGTTGCATTAATTCAGTCATAGAATAATATTTGAAAAGCGCCCGCGCGCTGTCAACAGTAATAGTCAATGTCCACGTCATCCGCGCGAGGCATTGATACCCGCGCGAACACCGCCGCAAAGTTACTGACAAATCCCCTTTTTTCCAAATAGTTTTTCACCCGGTCGCAGTGCTTCCGGAGCAGAAAAAATGTGCTGACCTGCCTTTGACAGCTTGCTGAATGACAAAAACCGCAAGAATTGAGGGATCAATTACTTGCGGATCTGTTGAGTTGTCTTACCTGGATTCGAACCAAGACAGGCAGAACCAAAAACTGCAGTGCTACCATTACACCATAAGACAATCCTATGTCGCTCAAGCACGTCAAAGGGGAGACGGCCTAAAGCAATGCAAAGGTACTGCTATTTCAGCTACCTGCAAAAGTATTAACAAATTTTAATACTCATCCCATGCCTTGATTTCGATTTCATCGAGGGGGTGGGTGGTGAAGGCTTCGATGAATGCCGATGCAAGGCGGGCATTGGTCAGCAGGGGGATATTGAGGTCGGTGGCGGCGCGGCGTATCTTGTAGCCGTTGCTAAGTTCCGACGATGAATAGTTCTTGGGAATGTTGACCACGAGATCTACCTTGTGGTCGCGCAGCAGGTCTTCGGCCTGGGGGTGGCGGTCGGTTTCCGACGGCCAGTAGGCGCGGATGGCCGGGATGCCGTTCTCGTTCAGATAGTTGCACGTGCCGCCGGTGGCGTAGATTGTGTAGCCCTTGTTGTTGAGCAGATGGGCGGCGTCGAGCATGGCCGACTTGGATTTCGGGCCTCCGGTCGAGAGCAGGACGTTGCGGCGGGGTATGCGCTGTCCTACCGATATCATCGCCTTCATCAGTGCCTCGGCCGAGTCTACGCCCAGACAGCCCACTTCGCCGGTCGACGCCATGTCGACGCCGAGCACCGGGTCGGCACCCTGGAGGCGCGAGAAGGAGAACTGCGAGGCCTTGATGCCCACATAGTCGAGGTCAAACGCGCTCTTGCCGGGCTTCTCCACCGGCAGGCCGAGCATGATGCGGGTGGCCAGGTCGATGAAGTTGATTTTCAGTACTTTCGATACAAACGGGAAACTGCGCGAGGCTCGGAGATTACATTCGATAACCTTGATATCGTTGTTCTTGGCGAGGAACTGGATATTGAACGGCCCCGAGATGTGCAGAGCCTCGGCGATGCGCCGCGAGATCTTGCGGATGCGGCGCATGGTCTCGACATACAGTTTCTGAGGCGGGAACTGGATGGTGGCGTCGCCGGAGTGCACGCCGGCATATTCGATATGCTCAGAGATGGCATAGGCGATGATCTCGCCGTCGCTTGCCACGGCGTCCATCTCTATTTCCTTGGCCTGGGAGATGAACTGCGACACTACTACGGGATGCTTCTTGGACACATTGGCGGCGAGACGCAGGAAGCGGGTGAGCTGCTCGTCGTTGTGACACACGTTCATGGCCGCGCCCGACAGCACGTAGCTCGGCCTGACGAGCACCGGATAGCCCACTTCGTCGATGAAGCGGTGGATGTCGTCCATCGATGTCAGCTCGCTCCACCGGGGCTGATCGATGCCCAGGCGGTCGAGCATGGCCGAAAACTTGTTGCGGTCCTCGGCATTGTCGATGTCGCGCGCCGAGGTGCCGAGTATGTTGACACCCTGCTGGTCAAGGCGCGTGGCGAGATTGTTGGGTATCTGGCCGCCCACCGAGAGGATGGTGCCGTGGGGCTGCTCAAGGTCGAGGATATCCATGACGCGCTCGAAGGTCAGCTCGTCGAAATAGAGGCGGTCGCATATATCATAGTCGGTCGACACGGTCTCGGG
>CAZJKU010000065.1:0-10497 GCA_964546905.1 uncultured Staphylococcus sp. | reverse complement strand
AGAGGGTCTTGTCGCTGAGCTCCTTGTCGGCGATAGCCTTGAGGGCATCCCAGGTAGCGGGAGTGATGGGCTTGTTGTCGTTCTTGTATTCTTCAGTTGTCCACCAGATGGAGTTGGCGCTGGTGTCGTCCTTTACGAAAAATTTATCCTTAGGCGAGCGGCCGGTGTAGATACCGGTCATCACGTTGACTGCGCCGAGCTCGGTTTCCTGACCCTTTTCGTAGCCGGTCAGCTCAGGATTGGTCTCATCCTTGTAGAGCTGCTCGTAGGAGGGGTTGTGGATCACCTTGGCGCCTTTGATACCATACTGTGAAAGATCAATTGTACTCATTGTGAAATTTGTATTTATTGGGGTTAATGTATTTGTTCTACTTCGCTGATTATAACGTTTATTCCCTTGATAAAGACGATTATAATTTCATAAAGTTTCTAAAAAGAGGAGGCACGCGGCAGTGGCGCGACCCACTTTTTCAAGTGCAAAGATAAGCACTTTTTACGTGAAATCGGCATATTATTAAAGAAATTTTTCCTTATTAATAATTTTTAAACAATGCCGGGGCGCCTGAGCATATTCACCTCTCCGGGCAATGCGGGCAGGGAGTCTTCGTCGCTCTCGGCATATCGGCGGGAAGGCGGAGTGAGTTCAAACGATTCCGGATTAAAACGTCGGCCAAACGAAAGACTGAATCCGGCTGCAAGGAGCTGCCGCGCCAGGCCCGGCTTGCCCCGGAAACCGTGGATAATCCACGGCTCGGGCTTGCAGGGATACATAGCCGCGATGCGCAGCAGTTCGGGCCACGCCCTGACGGCATGGATGATAAGCGGCTTCCCTGCCGCAAGGGCAATGTCGATATGGCCAAGGAAAATCTCGCGCTGCGTCTCCTGCGCGGGGCCGCGCAGGGAGTCGAGGCCGGTCTCCCCTATCGCTACAACGCATGGATCGGCGGCGAGAGCGGCCACGCGGTCCATGACCTCGGTGGTAGCCTTGCCGGCGTTCCAGGGGTGCACGCCCACTGAATATGCGAGCGACGGATCAAGGGGACGGGAATCAGTCGCGGGGTCGTAGTTTATCACTCCGTCGGGCGCGTCGGGGCGGTGAGTGTGGGTATCGGGAAGTGTCGTCATGGCACCGGATCATAGCCGCTCCCGCCCCACGGGTGGCATCGCATTATGCGCTTGACGGCGAGCCACGTCCCGTGGAATATTCCGTGCTTCATGATGGCCTGGAGGGCGTAGGTGCTACACGACGGGGTGAACCGGCACGAGGCGGGTAGCATGGGAGAAATGCACGCTTTGTAAAACTTGATGGGCATGACGAAAATCTGCCTGACGAAGTACCTGACATTCTCCATCGTCATGACCCGGGATTTACTGACCGGTTGATGCGGTCGAGCAGCCTGGTCATGGCCTTTTCGATCACTGCATAAGGTAGGATAGTTTTCCCCACATATATAAAGGCTATGTCGAGCGGACTGTCGGCCGGAATAAGTCCGCGGTGAAGCCGATAGGCCTCGCGCACCCTGCGGCGCAACCAGACCCTGTCGACAGCGTGACGCACCTTCTTCTTGGGTATCGAGACAAGAAACCGTGGACATGTCACCTGCCGGGTATCATTCAGACGCCACGACGCCACGAGCGGATATGCCGAAACCGACGATGTAGCCGGATCGCTGCGGTTGAACACCTTGGCAATGGCTATCTCGCTACATAGTTTCTCCTTCTTGTAGAGGCGCAGAGGATGGGCCGGCGACGACATGTTGAGGTGGGGGGAGGGAAAAGTCAGGTTGACGAGGTTACGGCCCGTCAGTCCTCGCTCTGAGCGGCAAGGAAGTTGTCGAGAGCCGCAGTCATAGAAGGAGCCTGGGGCGACGGGGCCTCGATGTCGAGACGCAGCCCGGCATCGCGCACGGCCTTGGCGGTAGTAGCTCCGAGACAGCCTATACGGATGTCGCCCTGATTGAAATCGGGGAAGTTTTTCAGCAGGGAATCAATACCCGAGGGGCTGAAGAAAATAAGCATGTCGTAGTCAAACACCTCATCGGGACCGAAGTCATTGCTGACGGTGCGGTACATCACAGCCTTTGTATAATTGATCCCGTTGGTGTCAAGGATATTGGTATCATCCTTATGGACGTCGCTGACGGCGTAGAGAAACTTCTCCTTCTTGTGCTTGAGCAGCGCCGGGAGCAGGTCGTCGAGCTTGCCGGTATTGCCGTGGAATATCTTGCGCTTGCGGTAGATGATGTATTTCTGCAGATACAGGGCTATGGACTCGGTGGTGCAGAAATATTTCATCGTATCGGGAATCGTGATACGCAATTCGTCGCAGAGACGGAAGAAATGGTCAATGGCAGTGCGGGCCGTGAAAATCACGGCTGTAAAATCGGGTATATTGATTTTCTGCTGACGGAATTCTTTTGACGACAGCCCCTCGACCTTGATGAAGGGACGGAACACTATCTCCACTCCATATTTCTCGGCAATGTCAAAGTAGGGCGATTTTCCCTGAGTGGGCTGAGGCTGGGATACCAATACTTTCTTAACTTTCACGACTGTTTCAGGGGCTTGGAAGTTAGTGAGTTAGTAATAGTTTTACAATGCAATGAAGCGGTAAGCGCGCACTATCAGGCAGAGAGGCGCCACTTCGAGGGTGCAAAGATACAAAATAAAATAGATAATAGAGCCAATTTTATGGTAAAAAAGTCTAAAACCCTTGTAGATGAACAGTATCCTCGCTATCAGATAAAGCACCGCACCCGCTATGGCCACGGGCATCACGGCGGCAGGATCAAAGACGACTATAAGCGCCGGGACCACCAGCGCGAGCCCCAGGATGCTCTGCGAGGCATTGAATCCGCGCAGCCACAGGCGCGAGATGACGGCGTCGCCAAACACCCATCCCACCGACGTGTAGGCACACAACTGAGCAACATAGTATACCCCCATGGCGAGCATGAACACCATGATGGCGGCGAAGTGTGACACCGGAGGCGCCACCGAGGCCGAAGTGACGCAGGCCGTGACGATTATGGCCACGTTGAGACACAGCAGTATCACCATCGACAGCAGCAGCCGCGTCTCGTTCATGGTGTGCTCCTCAAAGAGGTTGTCACGGCGGCGCACCGAAAAGAGGTCCCTCGGCAGATTCTTAAGCATCGTGGTGTAATGGCGGAGATTGAACGCTATAAGCAGAAACGCGCCGATCAGCAGGCACGCTATACCCGAGTCATATCCCGGAAGCATGGCACGCTCAGCGGGGGCTATGCCGCGGGTGAACGGCACGGTTCCGGTCGACAGGCCCTGAAGTTCGCGGCCAGTGAGCCGCGGGGCGTCTTCGAGGCGCGACGTAGCCGCAGGAGCAACCGAAAGGCTGTCGGTCGCCGGCGTGGCAAACGGCTGTAAAATTCCTGTCCGCATCAGTCAAGAAGCAGCTTGACGGCTTCGGCGGCAGTGGTCACCACGTGACACAGCTGCCGGTTGTCGCGCATGAAATGGAGCCGGTGCATTTTTTCAAACATTTCTATGAGCGGGTCATAGAAACCTTCATAATTAAGTATTATGACCTTGCCATTATATAATCCGAGCTGAAACCAGGTCATTATCTCGCAGAGTTCGTCGAGCGTACCTATTCCACCGGGGAGCGCGACAGCCCCTGACGACATAGCGGCCATAGTAGCCTTGCGGGGGTGCATCCCGTCGGTCACGATAGTCTCGGTCAGCCCGGGATGATTCCAATCCTGCTCCATCATGAACTGCGGCAGCACACCCACGGCACGGCCGCCGGCTTCGAGGATTCCGTCGATAGATTCCTGCATCAGCCCGCCGCGGCCACCACCGTTGATGAGGTAGAAACCGTTTTGGCCGAGCAGCCGGCCAAGCTCGCGGGCAAGCACCCTGTATTTCGTGTCGATACCGGACGATGAAGCCCCGTAGACCACAATACCTTTTTCATTCTGTTTCATGCCGCAAAATTACGCAAAAATTCCCACTATCCCTGTCATAAAAGCCATTTTATGTAACTTCATTGACGACGAAAAACTGGTTTTCAATCCGCGGCCACAAAATCAGTACGTATATTTCACTCATCTACCTCGGGGGCGACGTATTCGTAGGCACCGATAGTGCCTGCGCGTGTCACACCGTAGAGGTCGGCCGGAGCGAGGTCAAGCGACAAGGCGGGAGAGTCATATCCTATTGCGGGCGACTCGGGCTTAACCCGGTAGTCGAAGATGTATTTCGATCGCTCGGTGTAGTAGAGCGGATCAGAGTCCCAGAGACACTCAACGAAATTAGCGTCATCCTCGCCGCCACTCTTGAACAGGCAGCGGGTAAAAGTCACGTCGGTCCCCGACAGGTCGCCATGGGAAAGGTCGGTGCCGTTGCCGTAGATGATCGAATTGGTGAACTCAGCCCTGAGGCGCGGCAATCCGCTGCCGTCGTCGGTGTCATCGTCGACATGACTCAGCTGAACAGCCTCGCCGTAAAGCACCGAGAAGAGGTAGTAGTTGGCAATCGTGCAGTGGTCGAAACGCGCGCTGCCGCCGTGGAGCAGCAGTGTGCCGTAGGCTGCCTCGGCGATCTCGGCACCCATGGCGGTGACATCGGCATGCCAGGCCGTGAGCGACCGTCCGGCTGAGTTGCGCAAGCGGCTGTTGACAATCGTCACCTGCGAGAGGGAGTCGGCGAGTACACCGGTCTCGGTATTGCGCACCTCGGTGTGGCTCAGCAGGTTGCCGCGGCTCTCGGGGGCAAATGTCAGTCCGTGCCACTGCGAGGCCATAAGATCAAATGAAATCGATCCCACGACGTTGTCGGTCCTGTCGCCCATGAAATGGACCGGATTCTCGACTGTGCCGAGGCTGCGCAGGGTACCGTAGACCTTCATCCGCGCTCCGTCGTGAAACATCAGTCGCGTGCCGGCATCGACGGTAAGCGTCACGCCCGGAGCCACCACGAGGGAGTCAAAAATCTGGTGAGGATACTCAGCGGTGAGGCGTGTATCGGAGGTTATGACCTCGGCGCGGTGACGCTTGACATCGAAGCCGTCGGCCCGCAACACCACAGTGCGGGTCACGCCGCGGGTCACGAAATCAACATGATCCTCCACCACCGAAAGGCCGGGAGCGTCATTGCCGTCGAGCGTGGCCTCGACAAATACGAATATCGAGTCGTTGGGGCGCACCTGAATGTTGGCGAACTCGCGTCCTGAAAAGCCGTCGACATTCATGCGGAAGGTCGTCGAGCCGCTTCGCAGGGCGATGCGGTCGATGTTCAGAATCTTGTCGTGGCGGTTACGGACGGTGAAACGGTAGGTGGGAGTGCCCTGGCCGGTGATGACCGACCCTAATTTTAGGGTGTCGACCGAAAACACAGGCTGGACCTGCGGCGAAGTAGCCACCGAGTCCTCGATGCACGAGGCTGTAACCGCGAGCATCACGAGGAGAGATATGATATTGCAGATAATTGTCTTCATGTTATCTACATAAACGTCGCCGCGGCCCGATTATTGCCGCGCGGTAGTTAAGATATGTTGCATCGGCGCAATGAACTTTCCTGCGCCCGGAGATGTTAAAAAGATAAAACAAACCTGCTTCCCCCCGCCGCGGCATCAGACCTTAACCCCGTAGCCGGCACAACGGACTCAATCCATCCCGATCACCACCCCGAAGGAAAGAGGCAAACGGATTAAATCAAATACTATTATGGATAAATTTATTGGCTCTCATTTCATTTACACCTACGACAACGGGTGGATGTACGAACTCTATGTTAAGAACGAAAACACGGTCGACTACCGTATTCACAGCGGAATGGTCGGAGGCCGATGGGTAAGGGACCAGAAGGCCGACATCGTGAAACTCGCCGATGATGTGTACAAGATTTCATGGACCGAACCGACCGGCACCGACGTCAGCCTTAACTTCATGCCCTCGCAGAACCGCCTGCACGGCGTGATATTCTTCCCCAAATGGGTGCAGGAACACCCTGAGATTACCGTATGTTACCAGAACGAGCATATTCCCTTGATGGAGGAAAGCCGCGAGAAATATGCCACATTTCCTAAATATGTGGTGCCTGAGTTCGGCAAGATTTTCTACTCCAAGAATGAAGGTGTCAACAACGAGAAAGTTATCTCGCAGGATCCTTACGAGGGTATGGTCGACGATATCGTGAGCGGAAAACTGAGTTTCACCGACTGATACAACCCCCATCGAAGCGTAACCGCAACCATGGCAAGACTCCACGCAGGCAACCGCAGGAGTCCTGCCATCGCTTGATAATCCTTCACTATTTATGAAACAATTATTGATTTTTGCGATCATGGCCATTACAGGCATCTTTTCGGCTCAGGCTCAGGCCCCGACATCTGACACACTGCGCATCGACGGAGCGGTGGGCAAGTTGTACACCATTGTTGAGCGACCATCCGCGAGCGGCAAGGTGCCTCTCGTGATAATCTGCCACGGATTCAGCGGCAACTGTCAGCGGCCTTTCATCACCGACCTCGCCCACAGCATCGTGGATCAGGGCATGGCGGCGCTGCGCTTTGATTTCAACGGACATGGCCGCAGCGACGGCCAATTCAAGGACATGACCGTGCTTAACGAGATCGACGACCTGAAATGCGTAATCGCGTGGGCACGCAAGCAGCCTTGGGTCAAGGATATCAGTCTCGTGGGCCACTCTCAGGGTGGAGTGGTCGTCAGCATGGTGAGCGGCGAACTCGGCGACAAGGAAATCAAGGCCGAAGTGCTGCTTGCGGCAGCGGCAGTGTTGCGCGACGATGCCCTCCGAGGCAACACCATGGGCGCGCTCTACGACCCGTGGAACTTCAAGGGCGACTACATCGAACTGCCTCATTCTCCCGAAGCCGGCGCACTCCTTCTTGGCAAGAATTATGTGGAGACGGCGATACGGCTCCCCATCTACGAGACGGCAGCCAACTATAACGGTCCGGCTCTGATAGTGCAGGGAACTCATGACCAGATTGTTCCTTATACTTATGCCGAGCGATATAACGAAAAGATACCCCGCAGCGAGCTTAAACTGATTCCCGACGAGAATCACGTGTTTTCTCAGACCCAGAAAGAGACCTCCATACTCGTAGCCGACTGGCTCCACCGCATCCTATTCAGCCCCGACTCCACCCGCTGACGAAGGCCCTGGCATCGCAGTCCTGACCGTTTTCTGTCAGTCCTTAAGGCATCTGACGGGGACGGTCAGAACTCCGTCGCGACGCTGATATGCAAATTTTCCCACCGCCGTCAGCACCATCATGAATGCGGGTTCCGGCATTTTCGCAGTATCTATAATCCCCTTAAGTTTCAGCAGGTTAGCAGCACCTTCTTCTATTGCCTTATCGCCACCGAGCTTGATCTCGATCAGTCCGTATTGCCCGTTGCGGAGGTGCACTACGGCATCACACTCAAGCCCGCGGCTGTCGCGGTAGTGGTACACTTTTCCGTTAAGAGCCTCGGCATATACCCGAAGATCCCTGACACAAAGATTTTCAAAAACAAACCCGAATGTGTTCAGATCAGTCATTAAATCTGATGGACCTATACCTAAAGAGGCCACTCCGATTGACGGGTCCACGAAATAACGGGTATCACTTGTGCGGATAGCCGCCTTGCTCCTGAGATTGGGATTCCAGGCCGGCATTTCTTCCACCACAAAGATCAACTTTAAGGCATTGAGATAGGATTGTACGGTCCTGACGTCAAATGAGCTGTTCTCGTTGCTCACCAGATCAGCCGCAATCACCGAGAGAGGGGCCTGAGATCCTATATGACGGGAATATGACCGAAGCAACCGGGCTACCCTTTCCGGATTCTTAATGCTGCCGTCGACACGCTGAAGGTCGTAGTTCATCACGGCCTCAACATAATCTGTAGCCCTTTCCAGTGCCGTGTCAGGATCCTGGAACAACGCCCGCGGCCAACCACCGCGGCAGCACAACCTTGCTATTTCCTCAAGATCTCCCTGACACGCACATGCAGGCGGCTCACCTGCAAAAAGAGCCTTAAGGCTCACGTCCCCTGACGAATCACCCGACTCCCACAGGCTCATCGTGCGCATCCTGATCCTGCCTATTCGTCCGGTTCCGGTATGGGTAATCTTCGCCGCTTCGTCATCAAGCGGGGGCACAGCCGATCCCGTGAGGATAAACTGGCCGTCCTCACCACGATGATCCACTTCATACCTGACAGCATCCCACAGTTCAGGAGCAATCTGCCACTCGTCTATGAGCCTGGGCGATTCTCCCTGCAAAACGATCTTCGGAGCAAGAGTGGCTGCCTCGATATTGGCAGCCTTCATTGCAGGATCATCCATATATATTATACTCTTGGCTTGCTGTTCAGCCGTTGTGGTTTTACCACACCATTTGGGGCCTTCTATCAGCACGGCTCCCATTCCACGCAGTTTTTTTGCAAGAATGGCATCGGCAATACGGGGGCGATATTCTCTTTTGGTCATAAGTATGTTATCGGTTGCTGATCAAGGCACAAAGTTAATAAAAATATTCCGAATGTAGAAAATATCGCGATTTTATTGTCGAAATTGTCGCGATTCCATTGTCGAAATTGTCGCGATTTCATTGTAGGAAATGTCGCGGAATTTTTGTCGATTTTGTCACGGCCGGGGTAGATGGCGAGGTGAATCAGTAATGGAACGAGCTTCCGCCAAGAAATTCGCGCAGCAGGCTCGTAGGCGGTATCATGGTGGAGGGGATGGGCAGGAAGTAGCTCAGGAAACGGCGCAGGCGCCATGCCTCGCCATACTCGGGGAGATCGCGAGGCACATCGCGCAACACCCTCTCTGCCTCGTCGCGCATCACTCCCATCTCAAACAGGAGCGAGGAGTTGAACATCGAGTCGGCATTTTCCTGATACGGGAAAATCCACCTTTCCTCGCCACGGCGCACGCTTGCCCAGCGGCGTATCGTGTCGAGTGGCGAGGTGCCGCGGTACTTATAGTCGCGGATTATGCGGCGTAGCAGGCGGTTGTCGGTAGTGGATACCCAGTTATGGTCGTCGATTGAGAGGGTTGTCAGGGCCGACACATATATTTTATAAAGCTGGTCGCGCGGAATGGCTGAGGTCAGCTCGGGATTCAGTCCGTGGATGCCTTCGATGAGCAGGACAGTGTCATTGTTGAGGCTTATGCGGTTGCCATGGTATTCGCGCATCCCGGTCTCGAAGTTGTAGGACGGCAGTTCCACTTCCTCTCCGGCGAGCAGGGCAGTCAGATGCTCGTTGAAGAGCTTGAGGTCGAGGGCGTAGAGTGATTCATAGTCAAGTTCTCCGCCTTCGTCGACTGGCGTCTTGTCGCGGTCAACGAAATAGTCGTCAAGCGAAATCATGACGGGCTTGACCAGACACGTCAGCAGCTGCACCGAGAGCCGCTTGGTAAATGTAGTCTTGCCCGACGATGACGGGCCGGCCACAAGCACGATCCTCGACCCGCCGTCGTGATAGCGGCGGGTGATTTCATCGGCGATCTCGGCTATATACTTGGTGTGGAGAGCCTCGGCCACATTTATCATCATGGATGTCTCCTTGCGCTCCACGAGGCGGTTTACGTCGCCGGCATCGCGGGTGCCGATGATGGAATTAAACGTCAGGTGTCGCTTGAAGGCGTCAAAGAGACGCGGCTGCGGCTGCGGATCCATCGGTCGCGAGAGGTCGGCGGGGTCGGGACC
Source organism: uncultured Staphylococcus sp. (assembly GCA_964546905.1). Classification (GTDB taxonomy): domain Bacteria; phylum Bacteroidota; class Bacteroidia; order Bacteroidales; family Muribaculaceae; genus Duncaniella. Next base: position 794 of record CAZJKU010000065.1, on the reverse strand, counting down.
GAGCAGAAGCAATCCGTCCTGCCACGCCACGAGGTCAAACGTCGCCAGCACGCCTGTCGACGGCGCAAGCGGGCCGTAATAACTGTCGGCAAGCCCGTCGAGACGGTAATAAACCGTGTAGAGTTCATGCAACGTGGAGATGAGCTTGACCTTGTCGTGAAGCCCCTGGCGGCGGAAGATCTCGATCACGGCGGCGGTGGGTTGCTCGTGGCGCACGAAAGGAATGTCCTGCTCCACAAGCCGCTTCATCTCAGCCTTGACCGCTGCGGCAACCTCGTCAAGAGGAAGGCCGAGGTCACCGACTCGGCAGAAATATCCGCGGCTGACGGCGTGCTCGATGTCGAGCCGGTGGCCGGGATAGAGCTTGTCGACAGCCCTGTAAAGCATCATGCACAGCGACCTGATGTAGCACCTCCGGCCTGATGCCGACGCCGCCGAGAGAAATTCCACCTGCTTGGGAGCGAAGAGGGGATATTGAAGTTCCTGCGATTTATTGTTGACCCGCGCGCAGATGGGCACAAACGGGATCTGATCCTTAACACGGAGATATACGTCGCTCAGCGTGTCGCCACCCTCGAAAGGGATATACGACCGGGTGTTTAAGCAATATACTTGGAGGGTTGAGCTCATGATTTTTACGGATAATGAAAATTTGCCGTGGTGAAGTTACGACAAAAGTTTCAAATTCATGCAACCGAATTCATAGATTTTTACCGCCGCCACCTATTCAACTCCGCGCTGTAGAGTCCAACAGCAAATGCAAATTTAGGTAACATTCATGAAAAAGCGCTTAA
>CAZJKU010000064.1:0-10923 GCA_964546905.1 uncultured Staphylococcus sp. | reverse complement strand
AACGACCCCCTGATTAACAGTCAGGTGCTCTAACCAACTGAGCTACTGAAGCAAGTGCATACTGTCTCTCACAAATGCGTTGCAAAGTTAATGGCTTTTTCTGAACTGTGCAAGCATTTTTCGGAAAAATCACCATTTTTTTATTTTTTTTGTCAACAATCTGTCTCGATGTGTTATGAATTATGAGTAATTTTGCAGAAATAATCCGTTCAGCTTATGATATTTGAGATGCTCAAATTCCTATTGGTGGATCATCAGAAGGCAACCAATAATGTCATAGATGGTATTCAGGTTGCAAGAGATTTATTTTCAGGGGGAAACGATGATGACTATAATGATGAGAAGCTCATGATGCTCGCCACGTCGGGCCGCAGTAGGCGGGCGAAGTTCCTGCTTGACGAGCGGCAGCGGGTCAGGCCATTGATTATAAGCGAGATACTTGCCTGTTCATCAGCTGCCGTGGATGTCACTGAGTCTACTCCCGTGTCCAAGGTCGCCATGGACATGTCAAGATTAAAAAAATGGCTGAAGGCTAACGGTATACATTATGACCTGCTCGGGCTTCACCGGACATGGAAATGGTGGTCGACGGTTGCGGAATATGCTGAGTGCATCACCGGTTATCATGCAGTTGAGGCCTACCGCCGGTTGTGTCCTTAATCATCAGGCCGGCAGCGGTTCATGACTGAACTTATACCGGGGTGACCGGGAAAAGGGATTTGAAATATTTTTTTAATTTTTTTGTCAACAATCCCTCTTGAAGTGTTGTAAAATATGAGTAACTTTGACGCTTAATTACACCTATACAATCAAGGATGAAAAAATTTTTCTTAATAGCGCTGTGTTTTGCCGCCGTGACGGCTGCCGTAACCGGAGCCACCCGCAGCCGCAAAAACGAGATCTCGCGCAATCTCGACATTTTCAATTCGCTCTACAAGGAGCTGCAGACTTTCTATGTCGATTCCATCGACGCCGAGCGGAGCATCAACGTGGCCATCGCCGCGATGCTCGACGATATCGACCCCTACACCGAATATATCTCGGCTAAGGATCAGGGCGACTTCCGCTCGATGACCACGGGAGAATATGCCGGCATAGGTTCGCTCATCCAGGAGCGACAGGGAGGCAAGGTAATCATCTCCGAGCCTTACGAGGGCTCGCCGGCTGCTGAGGCCGGACTGCGCCCGGGCGACCTCATCGTGGCTATCGACGGCGACTCAGTGGCCGGATGGGACCGCGTGAAGGTCAGCGACCACCTGAAGGGTCCGGCCGGCACCAAGGTGATGGTGACGGTCAACCGCCCGCACGTGGAGGATTCAATCCTGACGGTGGAGATCACCCGCCGCAAGATACAGATACCTTCGGTGCCTTATTACGGTCTTGCGGCCGACGGCGTGGGCTACATCGCCCTCAACCAGTTTACCGACAAGAGCTATGACGAGGTGCGCGACGCCCTGATCGACCTCAAGGATAACCGTGGAGCCAAGAGCCTCATCCTCGATCTCCGCGGCAACGGCGGCGGCCTGCTCGAAAGCGCCGTGAAGATACTTGGACTCTTCCTGCCGAAAAACACCGAGGTGCTGACCACCCGCGGCAAGGGACTGCTCAACGAGCGCACCTACAAGACTTCGGTCAAGCCCGTCGACACCAAGATGCCCATCGTGGTGCTCATCGACGGCGGCACGGCATCGTCGAGCGAGATAGTGACCGGAGCCCTTCAGGATCTCGACCGCGCCGTGGTGGTGGGCAACCGCTCATTCGGCAAGGGACTCGTGCAGGGTACCCGTCAGCTCCCCTACGACGGACTGCTGAAAGTCACCACCGCCAAGTATTACATTCCCTCGGGCCGGTTGATTCAGGCCATCGACTACTCGCGCCGCAACCCCGACGGGTCGGTGGCGCGGATCCCCGACTCGCTGACGACTGTGTTTCACACCGCCGGCGGACGCGAAGTGCGCGACGGTGGAGGCATCACCCCCGACGTCAAGATCGAGTACCCTGACGTAAGCCGCATTACATTCAACATCGTCCGCGACAACTGGAGCTATGATTTCGCCACGAAATATGCCGCCGAGCACACCTCGGTGGCCCCTCCGGCTGAATTTGAAGTCACCGACTCGATCTACGAGCAGTTCAAGGCCTCGATCGACCCGTCGAGATTCCAGTATGACAAGGTGCTGGAGACAGCCATGAAGCAGATGCGCGAGCTTGCCAAGACCGAAGGGTACATGAACGACTCCACCGCGGCCCAGTTTGACGTCCTCGAAGGGATGCTCCGCCACGACCTCAACCGCGACCTCGACACCCACCGCGCCGACATAGTGACATATCTCGCGCCCGAAATCCTCTCGCGCTACTACTATGGCAAGGGTGAGGTGGAATATGACGTACACCACAGCCCGCAGGTGAAGCGCGCCGTGGAGATACTGGGAACCGACGAATATGAACGAATCCTCCATCCCGGGAAAGCGCGATGACGCTCGACGATATAAGCAGGCGGTTCATGACCGCCGCCCGCCGCAAGAGCCTTGACGCGGCCATGCGGAGCGACTCCACCGGGCTCGTGTCGCTCTACGGTCTTGCCGGCTCAGCCGCGGCCATGGCCCTCTCGGCCATCAGGACTGAGGGGAAACCGGTGATAGTGGTGGGCGACTCGGCCGACGATGCAGGGTATCTCTACCACGACCTTTCAAGGATCGCAGGCGAGGATAAGGTAGTGATGTTTCCCTCGGGCTACAAGCGCGACATAAAGTACGGTCAGGTCGACCCTCCGTCGCAGATCCTCCGCACCGAGGCCCTCAACCGCTGGTACTCGCCCGACTCGGCTCCGGCTTTTGCCGTGACCTATCCCGAGGCTCTGGCTGAGAAAGTGGCCTCGCGCAACCTGATCGAGTCCACCACCATAAGACTGAGCAAAGGGCAGGAGATTCCTCCCGACGAGCTTGTAAAATGGCTGATAGACAACGGTTTCGTCAAGCGCGATTATGTATATGAACCTGGGCAGTGGGCCATGCGCGGCTCCATAGTCGACATCTACGGTTACAGCAACGAGCTGCCTGTGAGAATCGACTTTTTCGGCGACGAGATCGACTCGATACGCCTCTTCAACACCGAGACCCAGCTCTCGGAGCGCAATCTCAACGACCTCGCCCTGACTGCAGGAACGGCCTCGCAGTCAACCGGCGAGTCGCTGCTTGAATATATCGACCCCGACACGGTGATATGCTCGCGCGACCCTCACTACACGGTGGCGCGCGTGGTGGCTGTGTCGCAGGAGCAGATGTCGGAAAGCGCGCTCCTTGCCGATACGCCCGACAATGTGATCGACTCCTCGGCCACCCGTCAGCTCGTCGATGGCGACGCATTTGCCGCCGCTTTCGCCCGCTTCCGTCAGGTTGCGTTCACGGCTGCCGCCAATCCTGAAAAGGGAGCCGCCGTGTCGATCAACTTCAAGTGCACGCCCCAGGCCATATACCACAAGAATTTCGACCTGATCAGCGAGTCGTTCACGTCGTTTCTGCAGCGCGGGTTCAGGATCTGCATCCTCTCCGACAGCGAAAAGCAGATCGAGCGACTGAAAGTGATTTTCGCCGACCGTGGCGACAAGATCGACTTCACCCCCGTAATGGCCACGTTGCACGAGGGATTTGTCGACGACGCGACAAAAACCTGCGTGTTCACTGACCACCAGATATTTGACCGTTTCCATAAATACACCCTCCGCAGCGAGAGGGCCCGCTCGGGCAAGCTCGCCCTCTCGCTAAAGGAACTGAGCGCCATAGAGCCCGGCGACTATATAGTCCACGTGGACCACGGAGTGGGAAAATTTGCCGGACTGCTGCGCACCAATGTCAACGGCCACACCCAGGAGATGATAAAACTCGTCTATGCCAACGACGACATCATATTCGTGTCGATCCATGCCCTCCACAAGCTCGCCAAGTACCGTGGCAAGGAGGGCGAGCCGCCTAAAATCAACAAGCTCGGCACCGGCGCGTGGAACCGCATCAAGGAACGCACCAAGTCCAAGCTCAAGGACATAGCCCGCGACCTCATCAAGCTATATGCCGCCCGCAAGAATGAGAAGGGCTTCCGGTTCTCCCCCGACAGCTACCTGCAGCAGGAGCTTGAGGCTTCGTTCATCTACGAGGACACCCCCGACCAGCTTACCGTGACCAAGGCCGTGAAGGCCGATATGGAGAGCGACCGGCCCATGGACCGCCTGGTGTGTGGCGACGTGGGATTCGGCAAGACCGAGATAGCAGTGCGCGCCGCCTTCAAGGCCGCGACCGACGGCAAGCAGGTGGCCCTTCTCGTGCCCACGACCGTCCTCGCCTTCCAGCACTTCACTACGTTCACAAAGCGGCTGAAGGATTTTCCCGTCAGGGTGGAATACCTGTCGCGCGCCCGCTCGGCCAAGCAGGTGCGGCAGATTCTCGCCGACCTTGAGGCCGGAAAGATCGACATCCTCATCGGCACTCACCGCATAGTGGGGAAAGACGTTAAATTCAAGGACCTGGGATTGCTTATAATCGACGAGGAGCAGAAATTCGGCGTCGCCGTCAAGGAAAAGCTCAAGCAGCTGAAGACCAATGTCGACACCCTGACCCTTACCGCCACCCCGATTCCCCGCACCCTGCAGTTCTCCCTCATGGGTGCCCGCGACCTGTCGTCGCTCACCACTCCCCCGGCCAACCGCTACCCCATCATCACGTCGGTCAACGGCGACGATGACGATGTGATAGCCGAGGCCGTCAACTTCGAGCTGTCGCGCAACGGACAGGTGTTTATGATCAACAACCGCATCGAGGGCCTCCACGAGCTCGAAGCCCGCATCAGGCGTCTCGTGCCTGATGCCCGCGTGGTCATAGCCCACGGCCAGATGCCCCCCGAAGCTCTCGAAAAGACCATCATCGACTTCGCCAACCACGACTATGACGTGCTCATAGCCACCACAATACTTGAAAGCGGCATCGACATGCCCAACGTCAACACCATCATAGTCAACAATGCCCAGAACTTCGGCCTCAGCGAGCTGCACCAGCTCCGCGGCCGCGTGGGCCGCAGCGCCCGCAAGGCCTTCTGCTATCTCCTCGTCCCGCCCCACATCCCTCTCTCGCCGGTGGCACGCCGCCGGCTCCAGGCCATCGAGAGCTTCTCGGAACTCGGCAGCTGCATCCACATCGCCATGCAGGACCTCGACATACGCGGCGCCGGCAACCTTCTGGGCGCCGAGCAGAGCGGATTCATAGCCGACCTCGGATATGAGACCTATCAGAAAATCCTGCGCGAAGCAGTCACCGAGCTCCGCACCGAGGAGTTTGCCGACGTCGAGCAGGATCAGCAGCAGGAAACGGAATATGTGGCCGATTGCGTCATAGAATCTGACATGGAACTTCTCCTGCCCGCCGACTATGTCCCCACCGAGAGCGAGCGCATAGCCCTCTACCAGGAACTCGACGGCATCGAGCGTGAACTCGACCTGAAAGCCTTCGCCTCAAAGCTCGAAGACCGGTTCGGCACCATCCCCGAGGTGACGCGCGAGCTTATGCGCATCCCGCGCCTGAGAAACCTCGCCCGGCGGCTCGGCATCGAGAAGGTGTCGCTCAAGCAGGGATTGATGTACCTTTATTTCGTCGACAAGACCAACGCCGCCTACTACCAGTCACCAGCCTTCGGTCGCATCCTCAACTACCTCCAGCTCAACCCCCGCCGATGCAACCTCAGGGAGCGCAACGGCAGGAATTCATTCGTGATCGCCGATGTCCCCAATGTGGAGACAGCCGTGGCCATACTTCAGGAAATAATGAGCCTCCCGGCCTTGTAGCCCCGGCAAAATGGCGCGGGCGGCATCTTCGCAGACTCCGCCCGTCACAGTATAATTCTCTTGTCCAATTCAATTAGATATTTCTACTACAATAGACGCGGAAAAATCTCGATAGTTACACCGTCCACCTAATTTTTAACTAATTTTATCACCCGAGCCATCAGTCATGAGAGATACATCAGCCTACCTGCCCACGTCGGTCAAAGAAATGAAAGCCCTCGGCTGGGACTATGTCGACGTGGTGCTTTTCACGGGCGACGCCTACGTTGACCATCCGTCGTTTGGGGCGGCCGTAGTGGGGCGCACCCTCCAGGCAGCCGGCTACCGGGTTGCCATCGTGCCCCAGCCCAACTGGCAGGACGACCTGCGCGACTTCAGGAAATTCGGCGCCCCGCGGCTATTTTTCGGCGTGTCGGCAGGAGCTATGGACTCGATGGTCAACCACTACACCGCGGCAAGGCGGCTGCGCAGCGACGACGCCTACACCCCCAACGGACGCCACGGCGCGCGCCCCGACTATCCCACCATCGTCTACTCCGACATCCTACGCACCCTTTTCCCCGGCACCCCCATAATAGCCGGAGGCATCGAGGCATCGATGCGCCGCAACAGTCACTACGATTACTGGCAGGACCGCCTGCGCCCCTCGATACTCATGGACTGCAAGGCCGACATGATCGTCTACGGCATGGGCGAGAACATCGACGTCGAAATCGCCCGGCGGCTTGAAGCCGGCGAGAAAATCGGCGATATAACCGATCTGCCCCAGACCGTCGTGCGCCGCCCGGTGTCCGAGATTCCCGCCGGTGACGACGCCCGCAACGTAGTGCTCGCCTCATTCAGCCGATGTCAGCGCGACAAGCGTCAACAGGCTGCCAACTTCCGCGCTATCGAGACCGAGAGCAACGCTATGGAGGGTCGTACCATCTGGCAGGCCCACGGCGACATCGCCATCAAGGTCAACCCCATGCTCCCGCCCCTTACCCCTGAACAGCTCGACGCATCCTACGATCTCCCCTACACCCGCCTCCCACATCCCCGCTACGATGGAAAGCGCATCCCGGCCTACGAGATGATACGCCATTCCATCACTATGCACCGCGGCTGTTTCGGCGGATGCTCGTTCTGCACCATATCGGCCCATCAGGGCAAATTCATATCCTCGCGCTCGCCCGAGTCAATCATGCGCGAAGCCAAAGCCATCACCCGAATGCCCGATTTCAAGGGCTACATCTCCGATCTCGGAGGACCGTCGGCCAACATGTACGGTATGCGCGGCAAGAACATCGAAGCCTGCCGCCGCTGCCGTCGCCCGTCATGCCTCCATCCCGCCGTGTGCCCCAACCTCAACACTGACCACAGCCCGCTGACCGAGCTCTACCGCCGTGTCGACGCCTTGCCCGAGGTCAAGAAATCATTCGTGGGCTCGGGCGTGCGTTACGACCTCTCCACCCACGTCACCGGTGACCCCGACGTTGACCGCCGCAACCGCATCTACAACGAGCAGCTCATCACCCGCCACGTCTCAGGGCGCCTCAAGGTAGCCCCCGAGCACACTCAGGACCGGGTGCTCGAACTGATGCGCAAGCCGTCGTTTGACCTCTACCACCGCTTCGCCACCCTCTTCACCGAGATCAACCGCAAGGCCGGCCTGCGCCAGCAGCTCGTCCCCTACTTCATCTCCTCCCATCCCGGATGCCGCGAAATCGACATGGCCGAACTCGCCGTGGAGACCAAGGACCTCGGCCTGCAGCTCGAACAGGTACAGGACTTCACCCCCACCCCCATGACCCTCTCCACCGAAATCTACTACTCAGGCTTCAACCCCTACACCGGCGAGAAAGTATTCACCGCCACCACACCCGCCGAGAAACTCGCCCAGCGGAAATACTTCTTCTGGTGGGACCGCACCTACCGCGTCGACATCACCCGCTCCCTTGAGCGCCTCCACCGTCCCGACCTCCTCCGCCGCCTCTACCCCTCCAAAGCCCGCCGATAAACCTATATAAATCCCATTAATATGAGTACCTCCACTACCTCCCATGCTGAGAGCGTCGCAGGGCGCGTGATGCGTTACATTAAGTATCTGATTCCCTTTGCCGTGTCGGCGGGAATGATCGTGTGGCTGTTCAAGAAAGTCGACTTCCACGAGGTCATGTCCACGATACGGAGCGGGTGTGATTTCCGCTACATATTCCTGATGATGGTCATCACCATGTTCAGCCACATCATCCGAGGCATCCGCTGGGGCATACAGCTGCGCTCGGTGGGGCTGCCCCGCGTGCCGGTAGTGGTGGAAAGTATCTCGATATTCGGGGCCTACGCTCTCAATCTCGTTTTCCCGTGGCTTGGCGAAGGGTGGCGATGTGTCTACATGGCCCGGCGGGAGAAGGCGAGCCTATCCACTGTTATAGGCACCGACCTCGGCGACAGGTCGAGCGATGCCATGACCATCGTGGCGCTGTCGCTGCTGACGTGGGCCTTGGCCGGCGGACCGCTGTCGAGGTTCTTCTCCCACTATGCCGTGGGGCGCGACCTGGAACATTACGTGGGTAGCCCCTGGCTGTGGATCACGGTGGGTGTGGTACTCGCGGCATTTGACTTCGTCAACAGGCATTACCACAACTCCAAGATCGTCAAGAACATCGACGGGACGCTCGACAACATGTGGACCGGATTCAAGGTTCTGTTTCATCTTGACCGGCCCTGGATGTATCTGCTGCTGACGTTCGGGATATGGGGCTGCTATTTCATGGAGACCTACGTGTGCCTCTACGCCTTTCCGTTCACCCGCGAGCTGATCACCGAGCCGGGATCATGCTACGGACTGATTCCGGGACTGGTCATCTTCATGTTTGGCAGCTATTCGATGGCTGTTCCGTCCAACGGCGGTCTCGGCCCGTGGAATCTCGCCGTGATGTTTGCGCTCTCGCTCTACGGTATCAGCAACGTCGACGGAACGGCTTTCTCCGTAGTCATGTGGAGTTTCCAGGCACTGATGCTCGTGATTCTCGGTATCTTCAGCGCGTCCTACATCGCCCTGCACCGTGATCCCAAGCCTAAGCAGACTGAGCAGTAAAAACACTTCGGCGGCGCCCGTGCATTCACTGCAGGGGCGCCGCCGTTATCTTTAAAACCTTAGTAACTTAGTAACTGCAAAATATTTTCTGACCTAAAAATCTTTTTTACTTTAAGAAGTCATGCCCGGTCGGGTAAACTCTACTTTTGATTATCTATTATTCAAGAAACATCCACTTATATTTTGTTAAAACTACTGTGCAACGTTATTCTGTATTGATATCGGGGAGGTGAGAGGAGCATCAACGGTAGTCGGCGAAGCGCTCCTGAAGTTTCTTGCGGGCGAAGAAGATGCGGCTCTTGACGGTGCCGAGGGGGAGGTTCATCTTATCGGCGATCTCGTTGTATTTGTAGCCGGCCACGTGCATCGAGAAGGGGATGCGGTATTCGTCGGTCATGGCGTTGATGGCTGAGGTGATTTCGCCTGCCTGGAAAGAACCTTCGGGGGTTTCAAAACCCGAGTCCTGAGATATGTTGAGGTGATAGAGATCTTCAGTCTGGTCGATGACGGTGGCCGAGCGAGCTACGCGACGGTAATTGTTGATGAAGATGTTGCGCATGATTGTGAACACCCAGCCCTTGAAATTGGTATTCTCGGTGTACTTGTCTTCGTTGTCGAGAGCCTTGAGGGTAGTATCCTGAAGGAGATCGTAAGCGTTGTCGCGGTTGGAGGTCAACATGAGCGCGAAGTTAAGCATATTGCTTTGAAGACTCATGAGCTTGGTTTGAAATGCTGAAGTTGCCATAACAGTAGTAGTATTTTTTGTTGTTGAATCGTAAGAGTTATTGTCGTTTGACATTTCAAAATTACTGCCTTGCGACACCTTATAAAAGTTTTTAGTGTTAAAGGCTGTTAACAATATTACATTTCTATTACATCGACACGTATTCACTTGATTTGCACAGCTTTAACAACATACTCAAATTGTTGCAATAATGTTACAAAACGGTCATTGTAACAATTTTGTATCGATTTTTCCATTGATTGTTTCAATTCTATTCCGCTATATTACTGTACATTACGCAAGCCGTTAGCGATGTTTCATATTGTTTAGAGGAGTTTCACTGTAACAGCATGAACCGGGCCTCAGGGACGGCGGTTGAAAACGGGGGGCGCGCTGACGCAAGGATTTTTCTTCACCTCTCTGAATCAAAACGCATCGATAAGAAAAATTAAAGAAAAAAATAAGTAATTAATAGAATTTTTTTGTACTTTTGCAACGTCAAAACAAGGTAAAAAGAAACGGGACCCGCCGTCCCGTCGGTTTATTAGAGATTATTTATACATTATTTATTATATAATATTATGACTAAAATAGGTATTAATGGATTTGGCCGTATCGGACGCTTCGTGTTCCGTGCCGCCACCAAGCGTGATGACATCGAAGTAGTCGCTATCAACGACCTCCTTCCTGTAGACTATATGGCCTACATGCTCAAGTATGACACAATGCACGGTCGCTTCGACGGCACCGTTGACTATGACATGGACAAGAGCCTCCTCATCGTCAATGGCAAGCCCATCCGTGTCACCGCTTGCAAGAATCCCGCCGAAATCGGCTGGGGCGAAGCCGGTGCTGAATATGTAGTTGAATCTACCGGTCTCTTCCTTACCAAAGAAAAAGCACAGGCCCACATCGAAGCCGGTGCAAAATATGTGGTTATGTCAGCTCCCTCTAAGGACGACACCCCCATGTTCGTATGCGGTGTGAATGCCGACACTTACGCCGGCCAGCAGTTTGTGTCCAACGCATCCTGCACCACCAACTGCCTCGCCCCCATCGCCAAGGTGCTCAACGACAAGTTCGGCATCAAGGAAGGCCTCATGACTACCGTTCACTCTACCACCGCTACTCAGAAGACCGTTGACGGTCCTTCAATGAAAGACTGGCGTGGTGGCCGTGCCGCTTCCGGCAACATCATCCCCTCTTCCACCGGTGCCGCCAAGGCAGTAGGTAAAGTAATCCCCGAGCTCAACGGCAAGCTGACCGGTATCTCGATGCGTGTCCCCACCCTCG
>CAZJKU010000063.1:0-11089 GCA_964546905.1 uncultured Staphylococcus sp. | reverse complement strand
CTACACCGCCCGCCACACCCTCCCCCAGCTCTCCAACACCTTCCGCACAATGGACAGGGAATGTGAATCGTTCTTTCACCTCTCGCCATATTCATATTGCGGAGGCGATCCGATAAATTTCATTGATCCAACTGGCAGGAGAGAAATAGAGGTTGATCAAAATGGTAATATTTTAAAAAATGTTAATAATGAATCAGACACATTTGACTCGGTAACAGTTGTTGACAATAAAGGGGACATAGTGTCTTCGGTGAATGTTCCTCTTAATAGCGTAAATATAATAGAACATGCTGATCAACATAATACAATTGAATATCAAATTGAAGGGGAAGATAACGCTCAAAAGGTATTTGAGACACTTGCTCAATCAAAAGTAGAATACTCATTTTGTGTTACGAACAATAATGGCCAAGAATCAACTGATAACAGTAAATCACAAAATTTTATTACTACAACGCATCAAAGTAATGCTGAAAGCAAAATGATAAATTACATATTTAAAACACTCTCTAAAGATTATACAATTCAAAAACATACTCATTCGCATCCTAATAATACACCTTATCCCTCTAACTTTATAGAAAACAATAAGCCTTCAGGAGACATTCCCATTCTTAGAAATCTAATGAAAAATATAGGGTATGACTTTGAAACAAGCATATACCTACCGGGAAAAGATACTTATATAAAATTTGATCCAAAAGACAAAAAATATGATAAATAATAAGCAAAATGAAAAAGTATCTAATGACAACTTTCCTTTCACTAATATGTATAGTCTTTATACTTTCTTGTAGTAAAACAACTAACAAATATGGACATACTTATGAAATAGAAAAGATTGATGGAACAGAATGGGTAGCACTGGATTCATGCGTAGTTACAGATACGCTGATAATTAATGAATTAAATAATACAATTATCCCTTATCTCAAGACTATAAACGCCTCTCCGCGATATAATTTTCTTACGGTACAAATAGTTAATAATAATTTCCTACAAATTTCATGTAAACGTAAAAGATACTTCCAAATTTCTAAGGAAACGATCTCGTCCTATAGGAATATTGGATTTTCAGAATTCCAAAATTTCTTTATTCTTTTATTAACCGATATCAGTTCGTATATCAAATTTACCGATGACTACAATTGGATTAGATACACACGATATTCTTCTAAAGATGATTTACAAGTAATAAATGAAGCTCTTATGTATTGGCAATATTATATATATCCCGAATCATTATCATTCAGGAGCGAGTTTTGCCCTCCTGCCGAAAATAGATACGATGATACAAAGCGATATGAAGATAGGCAAGACTTAGATACATTAGAAATCATTAAAGGAAGGTTTATGGCACATCAATGAAACGTCTCCTTACCATATTGCTCTCCATTCTCCCAGCACTGATTGCGTCGGGGAAGGATGTGCCGTATAGTGAGGCGGTGGTCACGGCTCAGGTTGACCGCGTGCTCGGCACTGCCGGGCGCACGAGGGTGCAGACGGTCAACTTCTACGACTCCCACGAGCGGCTTATCTACACGTCGTCGACCACCGCCGACGGCTCGACGATAAAGACCGATACGGAGTATGACTTCGCGGGTAATCCGGTGAAAGTCAGGCGGACGACCGTTGCGGCGGGTCAGACGATGACCGATACGTATGCCTACGGCTACGACCGCCTCAACCGCCCGACCACCGTGACGCTGAGCCATAACGGCGGGGATGCGCTGACGCTCGTCAGCAACACCTACGACGCCCTTGGCCGACTGCGCAGCAACGGCGCGCCCGGCAAGGCTAAGACATATTACGACTACGACCTGCGCGGAGCCCTGAACAAGCTGACCTCCAACCACTTCACCCAGTCGCTCTACCGCGGCACGGGCAAATACTCCTCCCGGTCGGGACGCATCACGCGCAACGACCTCAATGTGACGGGCCGGCGGCTGATTTCGGACTATCTCTACGACCATGCGGGCAGACTGACGCGGGCCGAGGCGAAGCTCGAAAACACGGGCGTGGACTACACTCAGGAGATGGAGTATGACCTGAACGCCAACGTCACGGCCATGCGCCGCTACGGGGCGATCAATGCCCGCGAGGGCGCGCTGCTCGATGACCTGACAATCGAGTATCAGGGCAACCGGATGGAGTTCGTCACTGACGACGCCGAGGCTTACCCCTACGAGGCGTCGCTCGACTTCCGCGCCCGCGCTCCGATTGCGTCCACACCCGGCGCATCGGTCGCCGCGCCATTCTCGCTGCTCGGGTCACCCTCGGAGTCGCCCGATGGTCTTACCCCCAATCCCGCCGAGCCATACAATCCCCTCAATCCCTATAATTACGCCGCCGATTTCGCCTACGACGCCAACGGCAATATGACTCAAGACCGCCACTCGGCAATAACCTCCATATCATATAACGTACTGAACCTGCCCGCTGAAGTCCTCTACGAGGGTCTCCTCGAAAATCGGCCTGTCAGTCAGATGGTCTACGACGCAGCGGGGAGGAAGCACATCGTCAGGAACGGCGTTAAGAAGCTCGGCGCGTTCACGGGCGACGTGACCCGCTATGTGGGTGACTACATCATCGTCAACGACACCGTCGACCGGTTGCAGACCCCCTACGGCTACCTGCGCGACGGCGAGTTCCATAGCTACGTATTTGACTATCAGGGCAACGTGATGGTCGTGGTATCAGGCGACAAGGTCGACCAGACCAACCTCTACTACGCCGACGGCCTGCCGATGAACGTGTCGACCGACGCCACGGCCAACCGCTTCAAATACTCCGCCAAGGAACTGAGCCTTTTCCGCGGCCTCCCCGTCTACGACTACACCGCCCGCCACACCCTCCCCCAGCTCTCCAACACCTTCCGCACAATGGACCCCTGCGCGGAATCCTTCTACTCCATCTCCCCCTACTCCTACTGCGGCGGAGATCCAATCAACTACATCGACCCGACGGGGCAGTATTTAGAAACTGCTTGGGATATTGGTAATCTTTTGTTCGATGTAGGCGCAGCAATATATGACCATGTTACCGGTGATCATAAATCAGCTAAAGAGCATTGGGTAGATGCAGCTATTGACGTTACGGCCGTAATAATTCCTGGAGTTCCTGCTGGAGTCTCAAAAGCAGTCAAAACTGTTGATAAAACTGTAGATGCCACTAAGGCAATAAAAGCAACTAAAGCCGTCGGTACGACAAAAGCCGGCCAAAAGGCCGCAGATACCGCCAAAGGAGTAGGTAAAGCAAAGAATGTAAAGAATCCTACCCCACATGAGATCGGAACTGAAGGTGAAAAAAGACTCCTTAAAGATTTGGGAGGTGGTACACCTCAAAAGTCATTCGATACATCAATGGGAAAGCGACGCGTTGATGTCTTTAAGAATGAAGTTGCCCATGAATCTAAGGTTGGCAGAGTTTCTAATACCAGTACCTTTCGTACACAGGTAAGAAAAGATGCAGAACTTTTGTCATCTGGTCAAGTTAAGGGTGTTGAGTGGCATCTATATGATAGTCCTGTAACAGGACAAGGAGGACTAACTACACCAGCACAACAGTTTATAAATAAAATGATGAAGGATAATCCTAATTTTAAAGTTACCTATCATGGACCGTTATAATAATCAGACAATTTTTACTCCTTTAGTATTTGAACCGTTCATTACGTGCGATAGCTCGTTAGAATTTAAAAAGTCCTATCGAGAATGGTTTCTTAAATACCGATGGAATCGACTTTGGCAACTGTTTAATCTGATACATTCTTTCGATGATTTTCATAGTTGGAATAATAACTTTACTGTCAATTCATTATATAGTCTATCTGACTTTTTATCGCGAAATATCGAGTATAGACATGTTTCTGAGGAAGATTTTATAAATGAAGGACTTCCCTATCATTTTGAATATTGGACGGGCGAGAATCATTCGGTTGTTACAAACAGGACGCTATCGATATTTTTTGATGCAGGAATATATATCGGAGAAATATTCGCAATGCTTTATGGAATGAATTGGGAATTATATAAGCCAAAGAATTTCAGGTGGTTCAACAGTGGTTCTATGGTTTTGTTTTGTATTGATGAGGTTCATGGTTTTGTGCATGAAATCAATCCTATTCCACGTGTATTCTCTGATTTTCGATATGATTATAAACATAATATACCATACTCACTTGTCAAAAGTTATATGGATATTGAATATTATAAGACAGGAGGCAAACAAATAGAATCAGCGATTGATAACGAAGATCTTCCCGACACGTTCTTTCATGACAGAGCGGACTACCGTATAATAAAGATTTTCAACCCTGATAATCCAATCATGTTTAAGGATTATGGCAAAAGAATCAAGAGAAAATTCGGGGAATGGTTTGAATCACATATCGAATGCAGGTACTATCAGCTAAAAAAATTCATCATTTCATCGGGAAAATACAAGGATTGGAAAGGCGGTTTTGCAGTTGACTCGCTTTATTTGCTAGATGATTTGTTGAGCGATTATTTTGGACAGGATAAGAACGGCAAAGAAATGTCGGAATTGCAGTATTCGTTGGTCTTTGACATCGCAATGTATTTTGGGACGACCTTCATACTCAATACCGGGTTGCACTGGGAGCAATTTGACCTTAGCAGCAAGATGCCCGACTCGGGTATGATGGTAATTCCGATTTGCCACGGCCCTCTCAGCGACAGGAACAACTATTTCAATCCTTTCGAGATAATATACAATATTGCTTCAGGAAAGGAAGAAATGAAACTAAATGACGTATTCCGATACTATAAATCAAGAATAAATTATGAAGGAATGAATTTAATGGGTAATCAACCGAAAGCAATCAAGACAGACATAAATGACTTTGCATGGATGAGGAAAGGTAATATTTAAACAAGGAAACTGATTGTTGCACCGGCGCAGAGCAATGATGTAACTTTTCAGCTGCGGAGAAAGTCGCTGCGCTTATGCCATGTCGCAAAGCGACGTCCGTACATCAATTTCACCACAGATTCTAAAAAGTCGGTCTTTATCTCTTTGTATCATAGCCAGATTACACTATCTTTGTGAAAAACTTGCCCCATGCTCCGTTTCCTAACCATATTGCTCTCCATTCTCCCGGCGCTGATTGCGTCCGGGAAGGATGTGCCGTATAGTGAGGCGGTGGTCACGGCTCAGGTTGACCGCGTGCTCGGCACTGCCGGGCGCACGAGGGTGCAGACGGTCAACTTCTACGACTCCCACGAGCGGCTTATCTACACGTCGTCGACCACCGCCGACGGCTCGACGATAAAGACCGATACGGAGTATGACTTCGCGGGTAATCCGGTGAAAGTCAGGCGGACGACCGTTGCGGCGGGTCAGACGATGACCGATACGTATGCCTACGGCTACGACCGCCTCAACCGCCCGACCACCGTGACGCTGAGCCATAACGGCGGGGATGCGCTGACGCTCGTCAGCAACACCTACGACGCCCTTGGCCGACTGCGCAGCAACGGCGCGCCCGGCAAGGCTAAGACATATTACGACTACGACCTGCGCGGAGCCCTGAACAAGCTGACCTCCAACCACTTCACCCAGTCGCTCTACCGCGGCACGGGCAAATACTCCTCCCGGTCGGGACGCATCACGCGCAACGACCTCAATGTGACGGGCCGGCGGCTGATTTCGGACTATCTCTACGACCATGCGGGCAGACTGACGCGGGCCGAGGCGAAGCTCGAAAACACGGGCGTGGACTATACCCAGGAGATGGAGTATGACCTGAACGCCAACGTCACTGCCATGCGCCGCTACGGGGCTATCAACGCCCGCGAGGGCGCGCTGCTCGACGACCTGACAATCGAGTATCAGGGCAACCGGATGGAGTTCGTCTACGACGACGCCGAGGCTTACCCCTACGAGGCGTCGCTCGACTTCCGCGCCCGCGCGCCGATAGCGTCCATCCCCGGTGCGTCGGTAGCAGCGCCGTTCTCGCTGCTCGGGTCACCCTCGGATTCGCCCGATGGTCTTACCCCCAATCCCGTCGAGCCATACAATCCCCTTAATCCCTACAATTACACTGCCGATTTCGACTACGATGCCAACGGCAATATGACGCAGGACCGCCACTCGGCAATTACTGCCATCACCTACAATGTGCTCAATCTCCCCACACAGGTCCTCTACGAGGGCCTTGCCAATAACCGACCCGTGAGCGAGATGGTCTATGACGCGTCGGGGCGGAAGCATATCGTCAGGAACGGCGTTAAGAAGCTCGGCGCGTTCACGGGCGACGTGACCCGCTATGTTGGCGACTACATCATAGTCAACGACACCGTCGACCGGTTGCAGACCCCCTACGGGTACCTGCGCGACGGCGAGTTTCACAGCTACGTATTTGACTATCAGGGAAACGTGATGGTCGTGGTATCAGGCGACAAAGTCGACCAGACCAACCTCTACTACGCCGACGGCCTGCCGATGAACGTGTCGACCGACGCCACGGCCAACCGCTTCAAATACTCCGCCAAGGAACTGAGCCTTTTCCGCGGCCTCCCCGTCTACGACTACACCGCCCGCCACACCCTCCCCCAGCTTTTCAACACCTTCCGCACAATGGATGATAAACTTGAAAGTAATTATTCGATTTCCCCTTATTCATTTTGTAATGGTGATCCGGTTAATCACGTAGATCCTGATGGTAAGTTGGCCCTTTTCATTAATGGATACGAACTAACTTCCGGAGCAAAATCCCGTTATTGGGAGGGCAAAGATAAATTAATAATGGACATTATTAATGATCATCACGCCGTATATTTAGATGGATCACCCGGCTTTATTGGCAAAAACATAGTTGGAGATTATAGGGATTCTGAAGGAGCAAAGAAAGCTAAAGAAGTGGGAAAAGATCTCCTTAACTCTTTAAAGGAAGGTGAAACTATTAAAGTAATCACCCATAGTATGGGAGCACGTTATGCCAAGGGCTTTCTTAATCAGTTAGTCAAGATGGCTATAGATTGTGGTATGATTAAGGAAGGTGAAGAAAGTAAAATATTTGAATTTGAATTGGACTTAGCACCATTTCAGCCTGAATCCCAACAGGCTGTGAAGGGTGTTCCAACGAGTGCAATTCATCATGAGGGTGATAAAGTGGCAGGAACTGGTGACATGCCGGGTGCAGTGAATTACCTCAATAGGGTAGGAACCAATATTGATCCGCATAAAATCTGCACATTCAGGTCGGAGGAAATGATCAGGGCAATCATAATGACTCCAAAGTTATTACAATACATTTTGGACCATGATGAAGTTACCGATAAAGAAAGACGTGCTAAATTTTATGAATAGAGTTTTGTCCTACGCATCCAACATCATTATTCTGGCAATATTATCCATATCCGGATTTTATGTAGCTTACGCGCTATATACTTTTGTCATATGTATGTACGGAGGAATTGCTATATTTATGCACGGTATCAGCTTGAGTTATGTGATTCGCTTTGTAGAAGAGTTATACTTGTCGGAATGTGTACCGAATCTAAAGATATTCAAGTTTATAGTACTTTTAAATTTCACAATCCTTTTGTCATTTTTTGTAAGAAGCACTTTGCCCCATATTCTAAAAGATTGGAAGGTAATTCTTTTGGTCATTATGATCATTGGTCTTCCTATATTGTTGGGTAACTCACCATTTTATATACAAGCCGATGTCCTTACAAGTCCCAGTAGCTGGGGCGGTGACAGAAATATTGAAATATATAATGATTTTCATAATGGATTAATATCCTTAGATCATAAAGCTGTTTCAATATGGAGTGTTGCATTTTTTCTTTTACCTCCCTTAAGTATCGGATCAGTAGCTTTGGTAAAAAAAGGTGTCTGTGATTTCTTTACAATAAGACGATTATTCAAGATTTCATTTCGAGCATTTTTCGTAATGCTTTTCCTTATAGTCTTATTTGTTGCTGCTTCAGGATTATTAACAATGACTTATAATTCATTAGAAAATCTAAAGGCGGCAATATTTCAATCAGGGATTTTGTTCTTAAGATATGGGCTGATTTTAATACCTTATTCAGTTTTCATCCTTTTGTTATTTTGTATTTCCGGATTAAAGGATTGGCTTTTTCGGCATAAGCTGATTGCTCAGGTCTGCGTCGGAGTTTTTATGCTGATTTCCTTGTTCATTATTTCATACATTGAAGTAAAAATGACAATAATTTCATGATAAATTTATATAATTAACAGATGATCAATTATATAGAGCCCGTATTAATAATAACAGTTATTGAGTAATCTATATTAAATTATTAAGTATATGACAGTTGCAACTAAATTGATGTATTACTTGAAAGCAATTGGTAAATGTACTGCTTTCTCGGTCAAGACTTTTCTAATATTCTATCTGGTTGTGACCATTCCGGCAGGTACGATCCTTTTTTTGATCAATGGCAGTCTCGAAGTATTCGGGTTTGCAGGGATGCTGTTGCTCATATCAGTAGTGGCTATGATGGTGCCACTGATAATTGTGTTGTCCTTCGTAAGGATTTCGGGGATAGCTCCACGTTTTTTCAAGCAACCAAGAAGATTGAACACCTTTGCCTACGTTTCCTATGTGCTTCAGATCGCGTCAGTGTTTGTCAGTCTGACCGTAGAGGGAATCTGGGAGGAAATACTGATAGGAGTCTTGATTGATGCGGTTTGGTTTTTCGTTTACCGTAGCATCTGTGATCATTTTGAGTGATGTTTTTCCGCGACGACTTAAGCAATAATTATATGGAGAGACATGGAAATTGAAAGACCGGCTACTGATGTACGGACATGCCTTCGGCATGTTTCACCGTCACGGAGTAATGAGGTATCTTTCTGCGGAGGGGAGAGTGACCCTTCAGTAGCGGAGCAGGTGAAGCGTCGCAAAGCGACGTCCGCGCAACAATTTTGCCGCACAATTCAATAATCCAATCCTGACGACATCACAGCTCCGCAACACTAAGTCATGAGGTTGAGTGTTAATCCGCTGGCTATAATTATGCAGTAGCAATAATATCGCCGTTATACGGCTCAATGATTTGCGAATTATTGTTTTTTAGGTAAACGGCATAATCCCCTCCGCGGCGCTCGGACCAAGCCGCCCATACATTCAACGCGCCATTTATTGTGGAGACAATTTGAGATGAAAAGTATCATAACGGTAGGATGCAAAAAATTTCGGTAAGCATCGGGCGAAAGTTCAAGATTTTTCGCTACTTTTGCACTGCCGTAGCGGGGGAGCGTATCGCCGCTGCGAAAAATCATGAATAAACTACTCATTATAACGTTATTATGAATATTTCTCACATTGAACACGTAGGTATCGCAGTGCCTGATCTGAAAGAGGCTATTGCGTTCTATGAAAATGTACTCGGTCTCAAGTGCTTCGCAATCGAAGAAGTTGCCGACCAGAAAGTGCGCACCGCCTTTTTTCAGGTAGGCCAGACCAAGATCGAGCTTCTCGAAGGTACCGCCCCCGAGAGCGCAATCTGCAAGTTTATCGAAAAGAACGGTGGCCGCGGCGGCATCCAGCATATCGCTTTCGCCATGGCCGACGGAGTGGCCAATGCCCTGGCCGAGGCTTCGGAAAAGGGTTGCCAGCTCATCGACAAGGCTCCCCGCAAGGGTGCTGAAGGCCTGAATATCGCGTTCCTCCACCCCAAGAGCACCTGCGGCGCGCTGGTGGAGCTCTGCGAAGACCCCAATAAGTAATCCTAATGACTTCATGGCTTGAAAATCGGCTTTTACGCATCAGCGTAAAGCCGATTTACGGCTAAATAAAACCAACCATACCATTTCACCATGAGCAATCAGCTTGAAAAAGTAAAAGAACTCATCGCCCTGCGCGAAGAAGCTCGCTTAGGCGGCGGCGAGAAGGCGATCCAGAAACAGCACGAAAAAGGTAAATATACTGCCCGCGAGCGCATAGCGCAGCTCCTCGACGAGGGCTCGTTTGAGGAAATCGACATGTTTGTGCGCCACCGCTGCCACAACTTCGGTCAGGAAAAGAAGTCCTATCTCGGCGACGGCGTTGTGACCGGCTTCGGAACCATCTTCGGCCGTCCCGTCTATGTTTTCGCTCAGGACTTCACCGTGTTTGGCGGCTCGCTCAGCGAGACCATGGCTCAGAAAATCTGCAAGATCATGGATATGGCCATGAAGATGGGTGCCCCCGTCATCGGCCTCAACGACTCGGGCGGCGCCCGCATCCAGGAAGGTATCAACGCTCTTGCCGGCTACTCTGAGATCTTCCAGCGCAATATCCTTGCGTCGGGTGTCATTCCTCAGATTTCAGGTATCCTCGGTCCTTGCGCCGGCGGTGCGGTCTACTCTCCCGCGCTGACCGACTTCACCATCATGACCAAGGGTATCTCCTACATGTTCCTTACCGGCCCGAAGGTGGTGAAGACCGTGACCGGCGAAGACGTGACACAGGAAGCCCTCGGTGGTGCATCGGTACACGCATCCAAGAGCGGTGTGGCCCACTTCGCTGCCGAGGATGGCGAGGAGACCCTCAGCATCATCCGCAAGCTCTTCAGCTACATTCCCCAGAACAATCTCGAAGAGCCGCCGCTGGTGGAGTGCAACGACCCCATCGACCGCCTCGAAGACTCACTCAACGAAATCATCCCTGATTCGGCCAACCGCCCCTACGACATGTATGAGGTGATCGGTGCCATCATCGACAACGGCGAGTTCCTTGAAATTCAGCGCGATTACGCCAAGAACATCATCATCGGCTTCGCCCGCTTCAACGGCCAGTCGGTGGGCGTGGTGGCCAACCAGCCCAAGTTCCTCGCCGGCGTGCTCGACAGCAACGCTTCACGCAAGGCCGCCCGCTTCGTGCGCTTCTGCGACGCGTTCAACATTCCCCTTGTAACACTCGTCGACGTCCCCGGCTTCCTTCCCGGTACCGGTCAGGAATACAACGGCGTGATCCTCCACGGTGCCAAGCTGCTCTATGCCTACGGCGAAGCCACCGTGCCCAAGGTGACTGTGACACTCCGCAAGAGCTACGGTGGCAGCCACATCGTGATGTCGTGCAAGCAGCTCCGCGGCGACATGAACTACGCAT
>CAZJKU010000062.1:0-11738 GCA_964546905.1 uncultured Staphylococcus sp. | reverse complement strand
CTGGGCCATACCCACCATGCGCTGCACGCGCTGGGCGTAGACCACGATCTCTTTCTCAGCCTGGGAGATATTGAGCTCGGCGGCGTTCATGAGACCACCCTGTATAAACTTGAGCTGGAATTCCTCGTCCTCCTTGTGCTTGGAAGGTACGAGTCGCTCCACGATTTTCACATACAGGTTGGTGAACCATATCATTATGAGCAGGTTGATGATATTGAAGACGGTGTGGAACACCGAAAGGCCGATTGACACGCTCTGCTGCATAGCGGCGACCTTGGCCACCACGGGGTGAGCCACGGGCAGGGAGTTGTCGAAGAGGTGATTGTAGATTTCGGGGTCGCTCTGCTCAATGGAGTTGACGTAGCCCTGAAGGGCGGCGGGGTCGCCCTGCCCGAATGCTTCGGTGAGCCACTCGGTGAGTTCGACAAAGGGATAGAATATTGCGAGGGTCCAGAGTGTGCCGAGGCAGTTGAAGAGGAGGTGGCCCATGGCGGTGCGCTTTGCTGCGACGTTACCGCCCATCGAGGCCATGAGCGGGGTGATGGTAGTTCCGATATTGGAGCCGAGGACGAGGGCGCATGACAGGTCGAAACCGATCCATCCCTTGGAGCACATGATCAGGGTGATGGCAAATGTGGCGGCCGAAGACTGGATGACCATCGTCAGCACTATTCCCACGAAGAGGAATATCAGCACTGACCAGTAGCCCATCGAGGTGTATCGCTGCAGGAACTCAAACATCTCGGGATTGCTCTGCAGGTCAGGCACGTAGGTGGAAATCATGTCGAGGCCCATGAAGAGGAAGGCGAAGCCGATGAAGAACTCGCCTATCGACTTGGTCTTGCTCGAACTCATGAACAGCAGCGGAACCGAAATACCTATGAGCGGCAGCACGAATGCCGAAATATTGACCTTGAAACCAAAAAGGGCGATGACCCAAGCGGTGAACGTCGTTCCGACATTGGCACCGAAAATCACGGCCATTGACTGGGCCAGCGACATGAGGCCGGCGTTGACGAAGCTGACCACCATTACCGTCGATGCCGACGAACTCTGGATTAAGGCCGTGATCAAGATACCGGTAATCAGGCCGGTGAAGCGGTTGCGGGTCATGGCCGAGAGAATGTTGCGCAGGCGGTCGCCGGCGGCTTTCTGCAATCCTTCGCTCATCACCTTCATTCCGTAGAGGAAGAGGCCGACTGAGCCTAAAAGGCACAGGAAATCCAAGAAGCTGTAGCTCATAGAGGGTTACGGTAAGTGTAATTTGTTCGGTGAAACGTTGTGATTGCAAAGATAATGTTTTTCACCGAACAAATACCAATCCACAGGTGAAAAATTTCACCCGAAGACAAACCGGCTTGATAATGGAGCGGCGGTTAGCGGACGGCGAGGCGACGGGAGGCGGAAGCGGATTCTACGTCGGGGTTGTCGGCGGTGGCGATGCGGGCCCGGTAAATGTAGATGCCGCGGCCCACGCGCTGGCCGCTGTTGTTGACGAGGTTCCAGGTGACGGGGGAGGATGAGAACATGTCGGCGCGGCCGGTGGAGGTGTTGCTCCACTGCAGGCGTCCGTTGAAGTCAAATACTTCGATGGTCACGTTGAGGATTTCGTCGGGTCGGTCATGGACTACGTAGAAGTTGGCCTCGGTGGTGGCAGGGCTCGAATCGGAGTACACTTCAAATATCGAGGGTGCCGAGGCTCCGTCGACGTTGAACGTCAGGGCCTTTGATGCAGAATTGCCGTTGACGTCCCACACCTTGAATTCTATCGTATGCTCGCCCTTGGTCAGCTCGGGGAGACGGTAGGCGACGGTGCCGGCGGGGAGGCCGCCCTCGTCGGGTGAGAAAGATGACGCCACGTCGCTGTAAGAGTCCTTGCGGTCGATGCGTATGCTCATCTGGTGGCCTACGCCGGCAGTGGAGAGATTGATGCCGACATCGTCGCTAACACGGGCTATGAGCATGGGAGCGGAGTTGACGGTAGAGCCGTCCTGAAACGAGTCGTGGTTGAGATACATGTATTCAATCTTGGGCTCGGTTATGTCGGCGGTCAAGGCATCGTCGTAACCGTGGATGTAGAGATTGCGGAAAGTGTCGGCGGCATCGGTTTTCTTGTCGGAGGTCATGGCGTAGAGCGACAGGGCTGCGGGACGATAGTTGTCGGCGATCTCAGAGGGCATGGTGAGTGTAAATTCCCAAAGTCCGTCGACCACATTGGCGCGCCCGGCGGCAAGGCGGCTGCCCTGCTGCTCAAATACTACCTCGTTGTCGTTCTCGTCGGTTTCGTTGGAGACGGTGGAGTATTCCGCGTCGAAGAAAGTGTAGGCGAGCGAGCCGTTGAAATCGGGGATGAGGTTGCCGGCATGGTCAGTGATGCGACCGCTGACTGTTACTTTCTGGAGGGCCGAGAGGGTGGCAGGAGAGTCGGGGTCAGAGGCATCGATGCCGTTGACTGCGAGGACTTCCACGCGGTTAACCGGGATAGCGGGGCGCATGGCGGGGTCGCCGAGAAGCACGTAGCGGCGCTTGTTGGTATCGGACGCGATGCTGTTCTTGGCTTTCCTGACGGCTTCGCCCAGGGTGGGGTAAAGGCCCGACGAGTCGAGTGTGAACAGTTCGCGAGCCAGGGCCGACGACATGAGCTCGTTGAGGGCGATATATACGGGCCTAACAGCCGAGATAGCAGCCACGGCTCCTCCGCTCTGCTTCATGCAAAGGGCTTCCACGCCCGAGAGGCGGTTGCCGTCCCATCGGGCGAAGGAGCATGTTGCTCCGTAGAATATCAGAGGCTTGCGCAGATACAGCTTGTAGACTTCGCCGGGAGGCATGAGACCCTCGCCGGTGAGGTTGTCGACGGTGGCGTGGCCGATGAAATTCCATAGCAGGACTCCATCCTCGATTTCCCGGCGGAATGCCGACACGGCTTCGCCGTATACGCCATTGGCCAGCGTGTAGGCTCCGAAATATACTTTCTTGAAGTTGAGGAGATTGCCGCCGTCGGATCCGGAGTAGAAGTCATACATTTTCTCGGTCTGCTTGAGGTGAACGGAGTTGTCGCCGTCGTCGGCAGTCAGCACTACGCGCTGCGACCATTCTCCACCCGAGGGATTGGTGGAGTAGTCTATGAGGCGGTCGACGTAGAGGCGCGCGTCCTGAACTGAGGTGGCGGGGATGCGCCCTACGGCGATGCAGAGAGTCTCGCTTCCCCACCTCAATCCGGAATTGTCCTCAAGCATGGCGAAGAAATCGTCAGTACAATAGGCTACGTTCTCATTCAGAGAGGTGTCGGTGGTCCATGCGGGGAGGGTTTCGTAGCCGGCTCCTGAGAGGTCGCCGGTCAGATGACGGTTGTCGTAGGTGGGTCGACCGAAAAGAAGGAGATAGCGGAACGACCTGCCGCTTTCGTCGCCGGCTGCGGACCGGTCATAGAACATTTTGGCCATCTTGCGTATTCCGGCGGGGTCGGCAGCGCCTGATGAAAACTCGTTGTATACCTGGTCCTGAGTCACCACGAGGACTTCCATGGCATCGGGACCGTCGGCATGGAGCGAGGCCACGCGGCGCGCCTGAGCGAGATTATCGGCAGTGGTGACTATCACCATGTCGGGTGTCGCGGCAGAGTGGATGGATTGATTTTCAATGACTCCCACGCGCGTGGGGGAGGGGAGGACCGCCGATGCGCTCCAGGCGCAATAGGTGCGTTGCCCTGAATAAGGCGACACCCATTTCACTGACGACCCTGCGGCTGACGCGGTCATCGACTTGATTTTCAGCGGGTCGGTGACATCCCACACGGTGACATCTGCCGCTCCGGCAGTGCCGAGGCTGACGGCTGGCGATGATGTGGAGAACAGCAGTCGGCCGCCGTTAAGGTCGAGCGTGCGTTCATACAGAAGTTCGATATAATCGAGGTAGGCCATCGACACGACACCTCCCGATGTGAACTTGAGGGTGAGCGAGGGAGAGTCGGAAGTAGCCTCAAATTCACCCTTGCTCTCGACGAAAACGCCTTCAGATGATGGTGAGAAGCTCGCTCCTGATGTAAGGGTCACGGGCGTGGAGCCGGCACTGACGGTGAGGCGTGACGTGCCGGTCGATGCCGCAAGGAAACTTATCGTCATCTTCACCTTTGAGCCGGGAACGGAGCCGGGTGTAGCGAGGCGGAAAGTCTGTGCCGACGAGTGACGGAAGTCTTCGCCCACGAGTGTAAGTCCCAGTGTAGCAGGCGAAATCTTTTCCGTTTCATGAAATACATGCTCAGTAAAAGTCGTGGCAAAGTCCGAGGCCGAATTTACATCGCGTCCTTCAGCCGGAATCTCACGGGGAGCTTGATCGCTTTCGGTCACGAAGTAGTAACCTTCGGTAGCGAAAGGATTGAGCGAGTGGGTGAAAGTATTCTTCTCGCCGGTCCATGTCTCGGGTCCGGTGGCATAGAACACGATGCCGCGGGGAGTCACGACCGATTGCACCGCAGGCAGGTCGTCGATGTAATTGTCGGCTGAAAGGTGATCGGAAATGCGTGCTCCACCGTAACCGTGGATCTTAACCCGCGAAGGATCGGAAAATCCCCATGAACGGAGGTCGGCAGCGGTGATGCAATACAATCCTGACTGCGGCACGGCTATCTTGACCCACCGGCCTTCGGCGAGGGCTGATGTAGCTGCATAGGTGTCGGTGGAGAAAGCAAGTGAACGACCGGGGACAATCAGCATTGCGGCAAACAGAGCCAGTCGGAATAAATGTGTAAGGAGTGAGTATGACAGGTTCATTGTGAATAGACGTATTAATACAAATATATAACGCGCCGGGCGTGTTAATATTGTGCAGGGATGAGCCACTTCTCCCATTCGGCGCGGGAGCCGTTGAACGCATTTACGTCGACGTTACCCTCCACGCCGTTGACACGTCCGGAATGTGTTGATTGCCAGAAGGTCCAGCGTGATGAGTCGGCGGGTTCCTCGCTCAGCGAGCATATCCACACAGGATAGCCGGGAAAATTTCCGCGCACAAACCGCTCGTAGCCGTTCTTGTTGGTGTAGAGCATTACGCGGTAGCCGTGGCGTTCAAGATGCTCGATCATCTCATTGAGTCGGTCGAGCACGTGGGTAGTGGGTTGGGCGGCGGAATTGGTCCATTCCTCCACGTCGATCACTGCCGGAAGTCTCAGCTCGCGGCCCCGGAGAGAGTTGACAAAGTTGAGGCCCTGCATGTAACCGCTCGTTTCAAAACGGAAAAAGTGGTAGGCACCGACGGCCAGGCCCGCTTCAGCCGCCCGGGAATAATTATCGAGAAACCGCCTGTCCTTGAACGTAGCGCCCTCGGTGGCCTTAATGAAGACGAAATCATAGCCCGCGTCCTTTACCTCCTTGAAATCGATGTCGCCATTGTGGGCGCTTATGTCGATACCTGCCACCGGAAAGCGCTCGCGGTCAGGATATACGGCGGCTACCGGTTTGCGCGAGCAACCGGTCATCACCGCAATCACGGCGACAGCTGCGAGGAGGAAGTACCGGGTCATGATTTTGTAACCGTCATGCTATTGATTCACTCTTACGATGACCGGGCTGTCGAGGGTGCGGGTTTCAGTGTTGAAGTTGGAGCCGATGAGTATTATGTCCTTTCCGCTCATTGAGTAGGGGAGCCAATACTTCTTTTCCTTAATCTGCTCCATTGCGGCCATGGAGGTGGAATTGACCTTGAACTCAAAAATATAGATATATCTGTCGGTTTCCACCTTGAGGTCTATGCGGCCTGACGATGTTCGGTATTCCATCGAGGTGTAGAATCCCAAGAGATTGAACAGCAGATACATCGCGTTCTGAAAATGAGCTTCGGCTGATCCTTTCTCGGAATATGGCACGCCGGCAATCATAGTCTCAAGGCGGCTCATGAAGCCTTCGGCATCACCGCTGTTGACTTCCTTCAGGAAGCGTCCGATAAGAAACTCACCGGGACGCGACGGGGGATAAACGTAGTAAGGAATCAGAAAATCCAGAAATCCTTGACGTACTTCATCATTGGGATAGTCAAGTGTATAGGCTTTAAGTAATGGATCAAAGTGCTTAATGGTCAGATAGCCGGTGAAATAAAGGATGGGAACGGGATCCTGTGACATGATTCCAGCTGATTTGAGATGATTTGCACTAACTTCCACAGGTGCGAGATCGTTTAATATCCAGTCCTTGCGCAGTATCATCTTTACAAGGAAAGATGGGGTACCCGACTCAAACCAGTAATTGCTGAAACTGTTATCTGCAAATACATTTACAATGCTGAAAGGATTGTAGATGTCGGGTGATTTTTCTGAAAAATGGTACCCGTCGTATTGCCTTTTAAGCTCGGCACGGGTGTCCTCGAATGACCTGTCGTTGGCCTCGGCAAGGTGAGCTATTCCATCCTTGAAATACAAGTCAAGTTCTTCGGAGGTAATGCCGCAGATGCCTGAGAAGGTTTCGGAGAAGGAAATGTCGCGGAGATTGTTGAGGTCGGAGAAGATGGACACTTTCGAGAAGCGCGCCACTCCGGTCAGCATCGCGATCTCGATATAGGGGTCCATCGTCTTGAGATTGGAATAAAACGCCTTTAGCTGGTCGCGGTATAGGTCGACCAGCTCCTCGCTGGCGATGACGTTGAGCATGGGCTTGTCATACTCGTCCACGAGTATGACCACCTTCTTTCCGGTAGCCTCAAAGGCCGCGCGGATCACGGTTGCAAACCGCTCGTGGACGGTGAGCGCCACCTCGTCCACACCATACAGCTTCTCATATTCCGATAGCTTGTAGGCCAACGTGTTGACGAGCGAACCGGCATCCTGATACAGCCCGTTGTTGAGGTCGATGTGTATCACGGGATGGGGATCCCATTCATCGGTCAGCGAGTCGATGGCCAGCCCCTTGAAAAGGTCACGCCGCCCCCGGTAATATGCCTCCAAAGTCGACAGCAGGAGGCTCTTCCCGAACCGGCGAGGGCGGGACAGGAAGTAGTACCCTCCTTGGCGGATCAGATTGTATATGCAGGCAGTTTTGTCGACATATAAGTAGCCCTCCTCACGAAGTTTCGTGAAACTCTGGACACCTACGGGGTATTTTATTTCATTGTTCAACCGGTTCATAACGCAAAGATAATCAATTATATTTGATTGACAAAATAATCGGTTGCCAAAACGGGAAAAACAATGCGCCCCCGGCTCTTCCCTTAATCGGGGTGGCCGGAGGCACTGAGATGTGTGTTAACAGTTTGCTTGTCAGTTCATTTTTTATTACTTAGCAATACTGAGTGTATAATTCAGTCCGGGAGTTTCCGATACCTGAAGCTGATCGTTGACCAGAGTCAGGGTAGAGTCGGAGTCGACAAGGAAGTTGAGCGAGGCAGCGGCCTGAGCCGAAGAATCGTCCTTGTCCTTGACGAGCTTAAGATAAGTCTTGCCATCCTGCTTTACGACAGTGAAATCGCCTTCGCTGGCAAAAGTTGCGGCATCCTTGTAGCCGGTAGCTGCGACGGAGTCGGCCTTGATATATGTCTCGACGAGACGGTAGTCGCCTTCAGCGTCCTTGCTGTCATAATCGAGTGAAAGAGTGTAGCGTACACCGTCGGCATCAGCTGCGGGAAGCACACCTGTATAGACTACGTCCTTGCTGTCGCACTTGGCTTTTTCGCAAGTGTCGGATTTACAGTTGGAGTTACAAGATGCAAGAGAAATGAGTGCGAGAGCGGCTGCTCCCATGAAGATAGATTTTTTCATAATCATTATTTTTTTTATTTTCCGAAAGTTTAAACGACAGATGCTTCAAAAATGTTCACCGGGATAAGAAATAAATTTGGAAAAAAGATCGGAGCGTTGTATTTTTGCAATGAATAACAACAACGTTCAGTTTATGGCCAAAACCTATCAACCACTTCAGGCAGGGGGCCCGGCGGCTGGCCGTCAGCCTGAAACAGTAATTGACCGCATCCACTACCTGATGCGCCTCAACAATATGTCGCAGGCGCGGTTTGCCCGCTCCATAGGGATAGACCCGAGCAACCTCTCCAAGGTGCTGACGGGGAAGACTCCCGTGTCGGAAAGCCTCATCAACCGTATCGTGATCGATGCCGGGGTGTCAAAATCATGGCTCCGTGACGGTATTGACACTCCATTTGCCAAGCCGCTGATGGCTGAGGAGATATTGCTCGACGGCCCGCTGACACCGCAGGTCAACCTTGAAGACGCCACTCCGGTCTATGACATTGACGTGACGGCAGGTTGCCGCGACCTGACGGCGGTGTTCAGCAGCGAGCGGCCCATAGGCACGGTCTCGTTGCCGGGATTGCGCCAGGAGCAGATCATAGTTCCCGTGAGCGGAGACTCGATGTCGCCCACGATATGCGACGGCGGCTATGTGGCGATACGTCCCATCAACGATATGCGAAACATTTTCTGGGGTCAGATATATGTGGTGGGCCTCGAAGAATATCGCATGGTGAAATTCGTGCGCAAGCACCCTGACCGGTCTATGGTGATACTTCACAGCGCCAATCCCGAGTATGACGACATGGAGGTGCTCCGCAGCGACATCCGCTCGCTTTATCTTGTAGAAAACATCCTAAATTATAGCCGGAGATGCTGAAAAAACTATTTCTCGCGCTCGTCGCCCTGGCAGTGGCGGCAGGCGCGCGTGGTGAAAAACCCACGTTTGAACAACTGGCCGTCAAGGCTTCGCGCTTTATTGAATTCAAGGAGTGGGCATCGGCCCAGGCCATGCTCCAGCTCATGGTCGACGAGAGCCCCTATGACCCGGCGGTGACCGGCAAGGCTATTGCCGTGGCGGGGCTGCGCTGTGACTCAACCGAGCAGCTTAGGCTGTTTCAGACGGCGGTCAGGAACCGGCAGCCGTTTGAGAAAGTGTTTAACGCAGTCGAGACTGAATCGTTTTCGCTCGCGCGCAGCGATGTCTACGAGAAGTTCCTGCTCATGATAGCACGCCGCGAGCCGTGGGTGGCGCGTAACATCGACAGTTATCTGCTTAAGTACTATGTGTACCGTTGCGACGGCCCGGGGATGATCGCCTATGCCGACAGGATGCTCAGCGGCTTGCCCGACAACATCACCTTTCTCCACGACAAGGCGCGCGGCTACATGCTGACAGGCGACTTTGAGGCCGCTATGGACGTGTACCGCCGCATCCTCGTGATAGACCCTGACAATGCCGACGCGCTCCTGGCCCTTGCCTACTATAATGAGTCGAAGGGGGACCGCAGTGCTGCCCTGAGCTATCTGGAGCGTGCATATTCAGTACTGTCAACACCCTATATCGCAGCCCGCATCAAGGCGCTTGCCGATGATCAAAACCCGAAATAACCTACTTTTTTCATGGAAAAGCGAATTATAGAGTGCGTCCCCAATTTCAGCGAGGGGCGCGATAAAGAGATAATCAAGTCGATAACCGACACGATAGAAAGTGTAGAGGGGATAAAGCTCCTTGACGTGGACCCGGGCGAGGCCACCAATCGCACGGTAGTGACATTTGCCGGAGAGCCCGAGGCTGTGGTCGAGGCCGCATTTCTCGCCGTCAAGCGTGCGGCGGAGCTGATTGACATGCGCCAGCACCATGGCGCCCATCCCCGCATGGGAGCAACCGACGTGTTGCCCCTTATCCCCGTGGCAGGTGTCACACTTGAAGAGTGCGCCGAAATGGCCCGCCGGCTCGCCGAGCGCATCACTGACGAACTCGGCGTGCCCATCTACTGTTATGAAGCGGCCGCTTCTACCCCCGAGCGAAAAAATCTTGCCGTAGTCAGGAAAGGAGAATATGAAGGCCTTGCCCAGCGGCTTGACGACCCCGTGGAAGGACCCGATTTCGGCCGAGGCCCGATGACAGAACATACAGCCCGCACCGGTGCCACAGCCGTGGGTGCCCGCGACTTCCTTATTGCGGTGAATTTCAACCTTAACACCACCTCTACGCGCCGCGCCAACGCGATAGCCTTCGACGTCAGGGAAAAAGGACGTCCGGCGCGCGAGGGAGGCGTATTGACAGGCAAGCCCCTTAAGGACGAATCCGGAAATCCCGTCATGATACCCGGCACGCTGAAAGGGACAAAGGCAATCGGCTGGTATATTGATGAGTATGGTATCGCTCAGGTGTCGATGAACATTACCGATATCAACACCACTCCTCTCCACGTAGCCTTTGACGAGGTGACACGTGCAGCGGCTGCCCGCGGCATCAGGGTGACGGGGGCCGAAATCGTGGGACTGATACCGCGCCGCACGCTTCTTGAAGCAGGCCGATATTACCTCCACAAGCAGCAGCGGTCAACCGGTATTCCCGACGATGAGATCATCACCATGGCTATTCGCAGCATGGGACTCGATCAGCTTAAACCCTTTGATCCCGCCGAGAAGGTGATAGAAGACATGCTCGACGATACATCCGGTAAGAAGAAACTTACCGACCTGACCCTGACCGGATTTGCCCGCGAGACCGCAAGCGAGTCGCCCGCTCCAGGCGGCGGCTCGGTAGCTGCCTATCTGGGAGCTCTCGCAGCCGCCCTCGGTACGATGGTTGCCAACCTTTCGGCCCACAAGGCCGGCTGGGACGACCGCTGGCGGGAGTTTTCTGATCAGGCCGAGAAGGGCCAGGCCCTGCTGAACCGGCTCCTTGCTCTCGTGGACGAAGACACAGCGGCATTTGACCGCGTCATGGCCGCTTTCGGGATGCCCAAGTCGAGCGAGGCCGAGCGCGCCGCGCGTAACTCCGCCATCGAGGAGGCGACCCTCAACGCCGCCCTCGTCCCGCTCCGCACGATGGAAACAACCGTTGAAGTGTTCCCCTTACTTGAGTATGTGGCCCTCCACGGCAATCCGGCCTCGGCAAGCGATGCCGGAGTAGGGGCTCTCGCAGCAGCGGCAGCCGCAGGCGGCGCGCGTCTCAACGTGCTTATCAACGCCACTCAGCTGACCGACCGCGACCGCGCAGCCGAAATCATCGCTAAAGCCGACAGTCTCGAATCGGAAGCCCGGCAGCTCTCGGCCTCGGTGCTGAAAACCGTTGAAGATAACATCCTTAAATCCTGAAAACTCACACCCATCATGGATAATAAAGAAAAATTCAAGGCAGCGGTGGCCGCCGGTATTCCCGACGAGCTTCCCGCTCCGCGCCCCTATGACACGACCGTGAATCA
The DNA here is from genome assembly GCA_964546905.1 of uncultured Staphylococcus sp. Lineage (GTDB taxonomy): Bacteria > Bacteroidota > Bacteroidia > Bacteroidales > Muribaculaceae > Duncaniella. Next base: position 575 of record CAZJKU010000062.1, on the reverse strand, counting down.
TGCTCCAAGGCGCAAGAAGATCCTTACCCCCGCTCAGGAGCGGCTCGCGCTGAAGAATGCGCTGCGATATTTTCCCGAGCATCTTCACGCCGAGCTTGCGCCGGAATTTGCCTGCGAGCTGCGCGACTATGGCCGAATATATATGTATCGCTTCCGTCCCGCCTACGACATGTATGCCCGTCCCATCGACGAGTATCCGGCCCGCTCGCGTCAGGCCGCGGCCATAATGATGATGATTCAGAATAACCTCGACCCCGCCGTGGCGCAGCATCCCCACGAACTCATCACCTATGGCGGCAACGGGGCCGTGTTCCAGAACTGGGCGCAGTATCTGCTCACCATGCGCTACCTGAGCGAGATGACCGACGAGCAGACCCTCGTGATGTACTCGGGTCATCCGCTCGGCCTCTTCCCGTCGAGCAAGCGGGCTCCTCGCGTGGTGGTCACCAACGGAATGGTTATACCCAACTATTCCAAGCCCGACGATTGGGAACGCTTCAATGCCATGGGAGTATCGCAATACGGCCAGATGACAGCCGGCTCCTACATGTATATCGGCCCGCAGGGCATAGTCC
>CAZJKU010000061.1:0-11872 GCA_964546905.1 uncultured Staphylococcus sp. | reverse complement strand
CCTTGACCTTGGCACCCTCCTGGAGGAAGCCGATGGCGTGCTTGAGCTTGAAGTTGTAGTCATGATCGTCAGTCTGCGGTCCGAAACGTATCTCCTTGACCACGACCTTGGTGGCCTTGGCTTTCTGCTCTTTGGCGCGCTTCTTCTGCTGGTAGAGGAATTTCTGGTAATCGAGAATCTTGCACACGGGGGGAGCGGCGTTGGGCGAGATCTCGATCAGGTCGAGGCCTTGCTCTTCGGCGATGGCCCGTGCCTGCTGGATGGTGTAGATGCCTGTCTCGACGTTATCGCCTACAAGACGCACCTCGCGGGCACGGATCTGCTCGTTGATAGCGTAGGGGTCTTTGTCGTTGGGACGCGAGGGGGCGTTGCCTCGGCGAGGGGCGTTGCCGGGGTTGCCTGCGGGGCGGGGCCTGGGTGGCATGTAGGGTTTTTTCTCCATTCAGCGGGGATATTAGTTTATCATTTGCTCGATTTCTCGATTCAATTCTTCGGCAAAGGTAGCAATTTTCATTGAACCTTTATCACCTTCGCCCTGCTTTCTTACAGAAATTTCACCATTTTCTGCTTCTTTTTCACCTACGATGAGCATGTAGGGGATTCGTTTCAGCTCATTGTCGCGGATTTTCTTGCCGATTTTCTCGTTGCGGTCGTCGACCACGGCGCGGATGTCGCTCTTGGCGAGCTCGGCTGCGACGGTGGCTGCGTAGTCATTGTACTTCTCCGAGATGGGAAGCACGGCAACCTGATCAGGGGCGAGCCAGAGGGGGAAGCGGCCGGCGGTGTGTTCAAGAAGAACGGCCACGAAACGCTCCATTGAGCCGAAGGGGGCGCGATGGATCATGACGGGACGGTGCTTGGCATTGTCGCTGCCGGTGTATTCGAGCTGGAAGCGCTCGGGGAGGTTGTAGTCAACCTGAATGGTTCCGAGCTGCCAGCGGCGGCCAAGGGCATCCTTTACCATGAAGTCGAGCTTGGGGCCGTAGAAGGCTGCTTCGCCGAGTTCGGTGCGGGCGTTGAGCCCTTTTTCCTGACATGCCTCGATGATGGCCTGCTCGGCGAGATGCCAGTTTTCGTCGCTGCCGATGTATTTCTCCTTGTGGGCCGGATCGCGGAGTGAGATCTGGGCCTCGAAGTTGTCAAATTTGAGGGCCTTGAAGATGTAGAAGATAATGTCCATCACCTTGAGGAACTCGCCTTTGATCTGATCGGGGGCGCAGTAGATGTGGGCATCGTCCTGCGTGAAACCGCGCACTCGGGTTAGACCGTGAAGTTCGCCCGACTGCTCGTAGCGGTATACGGTGCCAAACTCTGCAAGTCGCAGGGGCAGGTCGCGGTAGCTGCGGGGGAGGGCACGGAAGATCTCGCAGTGGTGAGGGCAGTTCATGGGTTTGAGCAGGTATTCCTCGCCTTCCTCGGGGGTGTGGATGGGCTGGAAAGAATCCTTGCCATACTTGGCGTAGTGGCCCGAGGTCACGTAGAGATTCTTGTTGCCGATATGGGGTGTGATTACCTGCTGGTAGCCGTATTGTTTCTGAATCTTGCGGAGGAACTGCTCCAGGCGGTCGCGAAGGGCGGTGCCTTTAGGAAGCCATAAGGGGAGACCTGCGCCTACATTCTGGGAGAAGGCGAAGAGTTCCATTTCCTTGCCGAGCTTGCGGTGGTCGCGCTTCTTGGCTTCCTCAAGAAGGACGAGATACTCGTCGAGCATCTTTTTCTTAGGGAAGGTAATGCCGTAGACCCTGACGAGCTGCTTGCGCTTTTCGTCGCCGCGCCAGAACGCTCCGGCGAGCGATGTGATCTTGACGGCCTTGATGGGCGCGGTATTGGCGATGTGGGGACCGCGGCAGAGGTCGGTGAAACCGCCCTGGGTGTAGGTGGTGATGTGACCGTCCTCAAGCTCCGAGATAAGTTCACATTTATATTCTTCATCGCGGTCGCCGAAAAGTTTCAAGGCATCATCCTTGGAGATGTCGCGGCGCACGATGTCGTTTTTCTTCTGAGCCAGTTCGAGCATTTTCTTTTCGATGCGGGGGAAATCGGCCGCTGTGATCTGATGCTCTCCGGGGTCTATGTCATAGTAAAAACCGTTTTCGATGGCGGGCCCGATGCCGAATTTCACGCCGGGGAAGAGCTCCTGAAGCGCTTCGGCAAGGAGGTGGGCGCTTGAGTGCCAGAAAGCGTGCTTGCCTTCGGGGTCGTCCCACTTGTAGAGACGCACTTCGGCATCTTCTTCAATGGGTCGGGTGACGTCCCATTCAAGGTCGTTGACCTTGGCTGCAAGGACATCGCGGGCGAGTTGTGAGCTCAGGCTTTCGGCAATCTGTAACGGAGTGACGCCTTTTTCATACTCACGCACACTGCCGTCGGGGAAAGTGATTTTGATCATGGTTGACAAGTTTCAATTACTTTTTTCGGGTCTTACGGATGACCCTGTTATTTTCAGCGTGCAAAGATACATAAAATTTCGTCAATTTCAAAACATTATGACCTTTTGGAGCGGCTGCAGGATAAAAATTTTGCTCCTGAGGCAAAAAATCATTACCTTTGCACATCTTTTATAATAAAACCTGATCATAACCACCCGATTCAATGATACAGTCACCTTACCGCCGCGGAGCTGAGGACGGCCTTGTGTTTGGCATCTATCTGACAGTGCTGTTTTACTCGGTGATGCTGTCCCAGTATGTCGCCCTGCTGTCACTTCCGGCCCTTGCCATGATGGCGGGAGTGCCGGTGGTGATATTCCTGATGATGCGCCGCTATGCGTCGGCTCTCGGGCGTGCCGTATCGGTGTCGGCGCTTTGGATGCAGGGGCTCGTGATATTTGCCTGCGGGTGCGCCATAGGCGGGGCTATGCTCCTGATCTACCTGCGGTGGATAGAGCCTGACTTCTTCGCTGACCAGCTCCGCTTGCTCGCCGACATGGAAATCGCCCCGGGCAACGAGTGGATGATACAGTCAAAGGATCTTGCCCGCCAGATACTCGACTCGGGAGCTGTGCCTCGGGCTATCGATGTGGTGATACAGCTCATCCTGCTCGGCATCGTCAGCGGGTCATTGCTTTCGCTTGTCATAGGCGCAATCGTCAGCGCGGTGCAGCGTCGCAAGAACATGGCTAACAGTTAACAATCAAGTCTTGGAGAAAAATGGATATCTCAGTAATAGTTCCGCTATATAACGAAGATGAATCGCTGCCCGAACTGGCGGCATGGATTGAGCGCGTAATGGCTGAAAACGGTTTCAGCTATGAAGTGCTGTTCATCGACGACGGGTCGACCGACCGGTCGTGGGATGTGATCACCGGACTCTCCCAGCGCAATCCGGCCATGAAGGGCGTGAGGTTCAGGCGCAACTACGGCAAGTCGCCGGCCCTTCACACCGGCTTCACGCGGGCACAGGGCGACGTGGTGATCACCATGGATGCCGACTTGCAGGACAGTCCCGATGAAATCCCCGAACTTTACCGCATGATCACGGCCGAGGGATATGACCTCGTTTCGGGCTGGAAGCAGAAAAGATATGACCCGCTGTCAAAGACCATCCCCACCAAACTGTTCAACGCTACCGCCCGCAAGGTATCGGGAATCAAGAATCTCCACGACTTCAACTGTGGCCTGAAGGCCTACCGCAACGAAGTGGTGAAGCACATCGAGGTCTACGGCGACATGCACCGGTATATCCCTTATCTGGCCAAGAATGCAGGATTCACCCGCATAGGCGAAAAGGTGGTGCACCACCAGGCGCGCAAGTATGGCTCGACGAAATTCGGCCTTGACCGGTTTGTCAACGGATATCTCGATCTGGCGACACTGTGGTTCACCGGCAAGTTCGGCGCCAAGCCTATGCACTTCTTCGGATTGCTCGGATCGCTGATGTTCATAATAGGTTTCATCGCCATAATAATCGTGGGGGCCATGAAACTCTACAACATGCACCACGGTCTACCCTATATCCTCGTGACCGATTCCCCTTATTTCTACCTGTCGCTTACGATGATGATACTCGGCACTCAGTTGTTTCTGAGTGGGTTTGTCGGTGAATTAGTGGTCAGAAACTCCACTGACCGAAACAAGTATGAAATCAAAGAAGAAATCAAATGAATCAGAAAAATATACTTTCCTCCTATCCCCGCTTCTATGCCTTGAGTGAAGACCGCTTTTCGTGCCGGAGTTACCGGAGCGATGCCGTGGAGGAATCGCTTGTACTTTCGGTGATCGATGCGGCGCGTCTTGCTCCGTCGGCCTGCAATCGCCAGCCTTGGCTTTTCGTCATCGCCGATACCGACGAGTTGCGTAGTGCCGTAGCCGCGAGCTATGACCGTGACTGGTTTGCTGCCGCTCCGGTCTACATAGTGGCGTGCGGACTCCATTCCGACGCATGGCACCGCCCTCACGACGGCAAGGATCATACTGACGTTGATGTGGCCATTGTGGTGGAGCACCTGTGTCTTGCCGCCTCCTCGCTCGGACTGGGCACATGCTGGGTGTGCAATTTCGATGCCAAGGCAGTGGCCGAGGCGTTCAACATGCCTGCCGATGTGGAGCCGGTCGCCCTCATTCCGTTAGGCTACCCGGCTGAGGGGACTGTGGCTCCTGCCAAGAAGCGCAAACCGCTAACCGAAATCGTGAAATGGGGAAAATTCTGACCCGCGCGGGAGCGTTATTCCTTGTCACCTCGTTAGGCCGTATACTTGCGGGATGCGACGTGACTGGTTGCCTCCAGAACCGCAACTCAATCCCTCTGGCCGGCTTCTATTCAGCTGCAACCGACAAGGCTGTATCGGTCAGCGGAGTGGAGATAGCGGGACTCGGAGCACCGGGTGATTCGGTCCTCTATCCGTCTACTCAACCTGTATCGCAGTTTTACCTGCCGTTGCGGGCCAATGACGGCGTTACCACCTATGAGTTCACATTTGCTTCGGGCAGCGGAGAGAATATTGCCGTTGCCGTCGATGCCCTTACGCTTGAATATTCGGCCTATCCTTGGTTTGCCTCGGAAGACTGCGGCGTGATGTACCGCTACCATATCGACAAGGTGGAATATACCACCCGAGTGATTGAGCGTGTCGAAGTGACTGATTCGCTCGTTACGAACTTAGATATCGAGACCATTCATATTTATTTACGCGACGATTCGCCGCAGGAAGGGGAGGAGGAATGATGCGCCGGCTCAGCCACATATATATAATTGTGTTCATGGTGCTCGCTCTTGCACTGCCGGCGGCAGCCCAGCGTCGCATCTCGCCGGTGGGCGTGCCTTCGAGCGGAACATCGTTCAGGGAAAAGACTGATTCGGTGCGTCCGGCCGGAGTTGTCGAGCAACTGGATGCCCGTGGCAATACGATCCTTGTAGATACAATCACCGGTCGCGAATACGTCGACTCCACCGCCATAAAGGCTCCGCCGAAAATGATATATCCGCTCATCAACGGTCTTCAGGCTGGTGTCAACCTATGGGATGCCGCGATGCGTCTTTTCGGACAGGACTACGGATTGGGAGGCTTATGGGTCGCCCTGTCGCTCCACAACAGGTATTTCCCTTACTTTGAGGCAGGTATCGGCATGGCCGACATCACACCCTCAACGGCCAATTTCACGTTCAAGTCACCTATGGCTCCCTATTTCAAGATCGGAGCCAACTATAATTTCCTATATAACTCGGCGTCGGCCTATCAGCTATATGCCGGGTTGAGATATGGTTTCACTCCTTACAGCTACTCGATAGAGAATGCCGTGATCGAGGATTCCTACTGGGGTACATCCACTCCTGTAACATTTCCACGGCGAAGCGCGACAGCAGGATATTTTGAACTGCTCATAGGTCTCAACGTGAAGATAGCCGGAAACGTGTCCGTAGGATGGGCGGTAGGCTTTCACAGGATCATCCACGAGTCGAAGTCTCCTTATGGCAAGCCGATGTATGTACCCGGGTTCGGAACCCGCGGCAGCAGTCTGACCGGATGCCTTAACATAACATACACGTTGCCGTTAAACAAAAAGCGCGTTGAGTCGGTTGATATAGAAAACGACTATTTATCAACTACCGAGGAATGAATACTGAACGACGCATTATAATAGTAGGCGCATCATCAGGCATAGGCAATTGCGTGGCGCGCGACTTTATCGAAATGGGTTTCACTGTGGGTGTGGCAGCCCGCAGCGAGGAACCTCTCAAAGCCCTAAAGGAACTTGCCCCCGACCGGGTGGAATATGAAATTATCGACGTGACCCGCAGCGATGCTTCGGTAAGATTGCTGTCGCTCATCAAGCGCCTGGGAGGTATGGACACGCTGCTCCTTGCATCTGGCGTGGGATTTCAGAATCCTGCCCTTGAATTAGGCCGCGAGATGAAGATGCTGGAAACCAATGTGGTAGGTTTTGCCCGCATTATCGCTGCCGCCTACCGCTATTACCGCGATTGTCCCGGCGCGCCGTCGCCCGGACAGATTGCCGCTATCACGTCGGTGGCCGGGACTAAGGGTATAGGCGTGGCCGCGGCTTACAGCGCGTCGAAGCGTTTCCAGCAGAATTATCTGGAAGCCTTGCGGCAACTGTCGCGCCGGCAGGAGGTAGATGTCGACATCACCGACATCAGGCCCGGATTTATCCGCACCCCGCTGCTCGACGGTGCTACCGGCTATATAATGGAAATGGATGTGGAATATGCCTCGCGTCTCATTGAAGCCGCCATCCTGAAACGAAAGCATGTTGCCACGGTCGACTGGCGATGGAGGATAGTGACGTCACTTTGGCGACTTATTCCCGGAAGCCTATGGACCCGCATGGACGTAGGGCTTGAAAATTAAATTTACACAACTCAGAAAATGATAGAACGTATAGTAATAATCGACTCGGTGGATCCGGTGAGCTTCTACGGAGTCAATAATTCCAATATGCAGCTCATCCGCAACCTTTTCCCGAAGCTGCGTGTCACGGCACGCGGATCGGTGATAAAGGTGATTGGCGACGATGCCGAGACTGCCGAGTTTGAGAAAAAGCTCAAGGAACTCGAAGAGTATTGCTCAAAATTCAATAAGCTGACTGAAGACGTGATACTCGATATTGTCAAGGGCAAGACTCCCGAGGAGCCCAAACTTGACGACGTGATCATCTACGGCATCAATGGAAAGCCTATATCGGGCCGCAATGCCAATCAGGTGAAGATGGTCAAGTCGTTCCGTGACAATGACCTGACTTTTGCGCTCGGGCCGGCCGGTACGGGTAAGACTTATATCGCGATAGCCCTTGCTGTCAAGGCTCTGAAAAATAAGGAAGTGAAGAAAATCATCCTGTCACGTCCGGCTGTGGAGGCGGGCGAGAAACTCGGTTTCCTCCCCGGCGACATGAAGGACAAGATAGATCCATATCTTCAGCCTCTCTATGATGCTCTCGAAGATATGATTCCTGCTGTAAAACTCAAGGAGTATCTCGAAAGCAAGGTGATACAGATCGCGCCGCTTGCTTTCATGAGAGGACGCACGCTCAACGATGCGGTCATCGTGCTTGACGAGGCCCAGAATACCACCACCCACCAGATAAAGATGTTCCTTACCCGCCTGGGCATGAACGGCAAGATGATAATAACCGGCGACGTCACGCAGATCGATCTCCCGCGGTCAGTAGGTTCCGGACTCGTTCAGGCCCTTCGGGTGCTTAAAGGGGTACCGGGAATCGGGAGGATAGAGTTCGGCAAGAAAGATATAGTCCGCCATCCGCTCGTGCAGCGCATCGTCGAGGCTTACGAGAGTGCCGACCGCAAGGAGGAGCAGGACGCCGGCACCAAGCCTGCGGTCAATGAGACAGCGGCAGAAGAATGATACTGTCGGCCGGGTGAAGGTTGTCGGCTATACGAGCAAGTTGCTCCCTGAATCCGTCGGCTGAAATCTTTAATTCAAAGTCATTAATCGGCAATCCGTTCACGACAATTCCGTCGAAACGGGTTGTCGATGCTGTTTCACGTTCAAAGGCGACCGCATCGATCAGCAGCATTTCATCGGGACAGTAGGTTACTATCGCATTGACAATCACTTCACCGGGAGCCACGAAGGCATGACACAGGATTCGCTTCCGGTCGGTTGTCATCTCAGGGTGCTGACTTTATACTGTGAAGCGGAGTTGGCGTCGTAGGGCGCGCGTGAAAGCGAGCGGGTACGCACGAGTGAAATCGAGTCGAGATATACCACGCCTTCCTTGACTGGCAATACCGTGACAGCACCGTAGATGTGGCGGGCTACCTTAGCTGAATCAAGATATAGTCTTACGCTTCTTGTCAGCTGAGGTTCGGCGGGGAAAGTTGACTCGACATATTCCACCGTGCCGTCGTCGTAGTTCACCGCTAAGGTTGCCTTGACGGGTACGGTTGACTTGACCTGACGGGCCGAAAGGGTGTATACGTCGCCACGTTCCCAACCGCGGTCGCTCCTGAGGTCGAAAGTGGCGGTAAAGAGGGGAGAAGTGGGCGTCAGTCGGAGCGACGACGGAGAATTCCATACCACAGCCGAGTCGGCATCAGTGTAGGTCTGTCTTACGGTAGCTTCGGTAGCCCCGAGTTTTTCGGCATCGGCGAGACGTTGCTGGAGTATTGCAATCGTTTTTTCGTTGACCTCCATGTATACGTCGGTATGGGCTCCATACCAGTAGAGGGATGTGTCAAACTGTTCGGTAGTGACCCCGTGCCGGGCAAGAATCGACTGCTTGAGGAGCTGACGGAGCGAGTCAGACCTGAATGATCCCGAATTGTCGGCTACGGCCTCACCCGTGTGAATGTCGGCCATGAGTTCAGCCATATCGTCGGGCGAGATGATACCGCGCGGAGTCTTGCCACATGATACCACGACAAGAACCAGCGTTATGGCGACTGACAATAACAGTGGTAACCGCTTCATTGTTCGGGTTGGGGGTTGTCGATTTCCGCAGCTCTTTTCTCCAGTGCCGCAGGTGAGAGAATGTATTTTGAATAGAAGAATATCAACATTCCCACGCCGACGCATATCGCGGAATCGGCGATGTTGAACACCGGCTGGAAAAACAGGAATTCCGAGCCGCCCACGCCGGGAATCCATTCAGGCCATGTGAAGGTGAACAGCGGAAAATAGAGCATGTCGACCACCTTACCGAAAAACAACGGTGCGTAGCCGCCTCCGGGGGGAAACATCACTGCCACTTCGGGGGGATATGGATCATTGAATATCACGCCGTAAAACATGCAGTCAAATATATTGCCTGCCGCCCCGGCTATGATAAGGGCGAGACTGACGAAATATCCGGTTGCGACGTGGCTGATGCGGTTGATTTTCACGACATACCATATAAGCCATGCCACGAGCATGATGCGGAAAATGGTAAGGAACAGCTTGCTTCCGAGCTCCATGCCGAATGCCATACCGTTGTTTTCCACAAACAGGAGGTGGAACCAAGGCAGGATCCTCAGGTCCTCCCCGAGATAAAAATGAGTCTTAATCCAAATCTTCACGGCCTGGTCGATGATGACGATGGCCGTGAAGATGATTACGGTGAGTTTTGCGTGAGAAAACTTCATCTTTTATTCTGCTGGTTTTTACCTTCCACGCTACGGGTGGCATGAGGCACGGCGCGAAGACGCTCCTTGGGGATAAGTTCGCCTGTTTCGCAGCAAATGCCGTAGGTCTTGTTCTCGATGCGTATCAGTGCGTTCTGAAGATGCTGGATAAACTTCATCTGGCGCTGGGCGAGCTGCCCGGCTTCCTCTTTGGAGAGGGTGTTGGCACCTTCCTGAAGCACCTTGAAGGTAGGCGACGTGTCGGCTATGTCGTTGCCGTCGGTATTATTGACAGTACCGCGCAGCAACTCATATTCATATTGCGCCTTGGCGAGTTTTTCAAGGATGATCTCCTTGAATTCCTGTAGTTCCTCGTCAGAGTATCTTGTCTTATCGCTCATGATCGTTATGGAGAGTAAAAGGATTGTTATTCAGCTTTGTTGATGGCTACGGTGAGGTCGATGTCATCGATATTCAGTGACTCGGCTCCCGGGGCATCGGCAGCGACAGGCTCGATGCGGATGTCGCGGGCAAGTACCTGACGGGAGATATAGTCGCCAAACTCGCGGATTGCGGCATCGGTGGCATCGTTGGGGGCGAACACGAGGGTAACGCGGTCAGTGATGTTGTAATCGCGGCTCTTGCGGATATTCTGGATGCGGTTGACGATCTCGCGGGCGATACCTTCGTTGCGCAGTTCGGGAGTAACGGTGATATCGAGCGCCACGGTAAGCGCGCCCTCGTTGGCCACGAGCCAGCCGGGAATATCTTCGGAGATGATCTCGACGTCGGCCAGGTCGACGGTGGCAGGGGTTCCGGCGATGTCGAGCGTGATGCTGCCGTCGCGCTCAAGAGTGGCAATCGACTTGGCATCGAGCGACTTGATGGCTTCGGCTACTGCCTTCATGTTCTTGCCGTGCTTCGGCCCTAACTTCTTGAAATCGGGTTTCACGGTCTTTACCAGTACACCTTCTTCATTGCCCACGATCTTGATTTCCTTTACGTTGGTTTCAGTCTTGACAAGATCGTCGATAGCAAGCAGTGCCTCTTTCTGAGCCTCGTCGGTCACGGGGACCATGATTGAGGTGAGCGGCTGGCGCACCTTGATATTGACCTTGCGGCGCAGGGCGAGTACCATTGAGGTGATGTCCTGAGCGAGTTTCATGCGGCTTTCGAGGGCGGAGTCGATGAGTGATTCATCGGCCACGGGATATGACGCGAGATGCACTGACTCCTTCTCTTTTCCGCCGGTAAGGTCGAGATATAGACGGTCGGCATAGAACGGAGCGAAAGGAGCCATGAGCACGGCCACGGTGCGGAGGCAGGTGTAGAGAGTCTGGTAGGCGGCGAGCTTGTCGTCGTTCATTTCTCCACCCCAGAAACGCTTACGGTTGAGGCGCACGTACCAGTTGGAAAGATTGTCGCCAACGAAGTCAGATATTGCGCGGGCTGCGCGGGTCGGTTCATAATCCTCAAGGTCGGTGATAACTTCCTTCACGAGAGTGTTGAGCAGTGACAGGATCCAGCGGTCGATTTCCGGACGCTTTTCCACCGGAATCTGAGGTGCGTCGGGGTCGAAGTTATCTACGTTGGCATAAAGGGCGAAGAACGAGTAGGTGTTGTAGAGCGTCGAGAACAGCTTGCGGGCCGTGTCCTGCACTCCTTTTTCGTCATATTTCAGGTTATCCCAGGGCGACGAATTGGAGATCATGTACCAGCGCACGGGGTCGGCACCGTAGTTTTCGATCTGGCCGAAGGGATCTACGGCATTACCGAGACGTTTTGACATCTTGTTGCCGTGCTTGTCAAGCACGAGACCGTTGGAAACCACAGCTTTATAAGAATTGGTATCGAATACCATTCCGGCGATGGCATGGAGGGTGAAGAACCATCCGCGTGTCTGGTCCACACCTTCGGCAATGAAGTCGGCGGGGAATACCTCGCGTTTTTCAAATGCCTCTTTGTTCTCAAACGGATAATGAATCTGGGCGTAGGGCATCGAACCGCTGTCAAACCACACGTCGATCAGGTCCTTTTCCCTCGTCATTTTCTTTCCCGAGGGCGACACGAGGAAAATGTCGTCGACGTAGGGGCGGTGAAGGTCGATCTTCTCATAGTTTTCCTTGGAGTAATCTCCGGGAATGAAACCGGCCTTGCGGTAGGGGTTTTCGGTCATGAAGCCTGCCTCGACGGCTCGGTCCATTTCATTGTAGAGCTGTTCAACCGAAGTGATGCAGATTTCCTCCGAGCCGTCGTCGGTGCGCCAGATGGGCAGGGGAGTACCCCAGTAGCGGCTGCGCGAGAGATTCCAGTCCTGAAGGTTCTCAAGCCACTTGCCGAAGCGTCCCGAACC
>CAZJKU010000060.1:0-12729 GCA_964546905.1 uncultured Staphylococcus sp. | reverse complement strand
CCCGAGATTACAAATCACGTGCTCTGGCCAACTGAGCTAAAGAGGCATTAAATTTATGTACTCTACCGCTTTTCAGGAGCGCTTTGTCCCTTAAAGCGTTGCAAAGTTAGAGCATTTAATTCAATTGCGCAAACATTTTAACGTATTTTTTCAAATAAAATTTTGGATATTTAGGCACAGTACTGAATACCAGTGAGTTAACGATGACACAGAAGTACTGGCAGGTCATTCACCTTCCTTGGGTGAAGAGGTGGCGGCGGATGGACGGCGACGACGGCGGTGGTAGTGGCGCGACTTGCGTGGTTGCTTAGCAGCCGTTGTCTCTGTTGCCGGTGAAGCGTCTGCGGGCATGGCGGGTTTACTGTCACCTGAGCGGTCAGCGGCACTTTTGGGATTCCGATGGCGGCTGTTGTTTTTTGGTTTGCGATTGCCTGACGGTTTGTTGCCCGAGCCAGTCGGACGACGGCCACGATCGGAGCGACCGGGCATATATTCCGGTGCCTGACCGAGTGATTCGGGAACGGCTTCTTTTTTCACTTCGTAACCTAAGAACCGCTCGATGAATCCGAAGCGGCTCATGTCGCGGTCGCTGACGAGAGTCACGGCTTTTCCTTCAGTTCCGGCACGGGCGGTGCGGCCTATGCGGTGGACGTAGTCCTCGGCCTCGCGGGGTACGTCGTAATTCACCACCATTGCAATGTCGTCGATGTCGATGCCGCGTGCCACTATGTCGGTGGCCACGAGTATGTCGATCTTGCCCGAGCGGAAATCGTGCATCACGGTGTCGCGGTCGGTCTGGTCGAGGTCAGAGTGCATTTCGCCGGTGGAGTAGCGGGCTTTGCGCAGCTCGCGCGCGAGTTCCTTTACCTTGAGCTTGGAGGCGGCGAATATTATCACCCTCTTGTTGTGGCCGTTGCGGAAGATATGTTTCAGGATGCCGGTTTTCTGTGGCTCGTGGCACACGAATGCCGACTGGTCGATCTTGTCAGTGGGTCGTGAAACGGCGATCTTCACTTCGGCCGGATTGTGGAGTATCGTCGAGGCGAGCTGCTGTATCTTAGGGGGCATCGTGGCTGAGAACATGAGCGTCTGCCGGTCCTCGGGCAGCTGCTTGACTATCTGCATGATATCGTCGTAGAAGCCCATGTCGAGCATCCTGTCGGCCTCGTCGAGTATGAAGCATGATACGCGGCTCAGGTCTACGTAGCCCATGCTCAGGTGGGCGAGCAATCGTCCGGGAGTGGCTATGACCACGTCGGCACCCATCTTCAGGCCTCGCTGCTGCCGGGCGAATTCCTTACCGTCGGTGCCGCCGTAGATTGGCAGGCTGGAAATGGGCAGGAAGTAGGCGAAGCCCTCCATCTGGCGGTCGATCTGCTGGGCGAGCTCGCGAGTGGGAGCCATGACGATGCAGTTGACGGCGTCGGCGGGATAGTCGCCGTCGCTCAGGCGGCTGATCACCGGCAGCAGATATGCGGCTGTCTTGCCGGTACCGGTCTGGGCCACCGCTATGAGGTCGCGTCCTTCGAGGGCAAGCGGGATGGCCTGCTCCTGGATGGGCGTACATTCGTCGAAATTCATCGCGTCGAGAGCGTCGAGCACGTCATAGTTAAGGTCGAGGTCTTCAAATTTCATTGGCCGATAATTTTTTCAGGATGCAAAGTTAGTGAAAATCTCCCAATATAATGATAAATGAGAAAGACTGCGGCAATGAAGGCCGCAGTCTTTCCGACTAAAAATATGCAAAATTATGAAAAGTTACTTCTTAGAGAGCTTTTCCTTGAGTTCGGCAAGAGCTTCGAGGTCACCGAGAGTGGTCTTTTCGAGCGGAGTGTTGAGCAGGGGCTGCTCCTCGGCGCGACGGTTGTTGCCACCGCTGCGGCGAGCCTTGCGGGGCTCGGCTGCTGCGCGCTCACCCTTTGCTTCATCTTCAAAGATGCGGCTGTGGGAGAGGATGATGCGCTTGGAATCCTTGTTGAATTCGATCACCTTGAAGTTGAGCTTCTCGTCAACGCCGGCCTTGGTGCCGTCTTCCTTAACGAGGTGCTTGGGAGTGGCGAAGCCTTCCACGCCATAGGGGAGAGCAACCACGGCGCCCTTCTCAACCATGTCGATGATGGTGCCTTCGTGAACCGAACCCACGGTGAAGATGGTCTCGAATACATCCCAGGGATTTTCTTCGAGCTGCTTGTGACCGAGCGAGAGGCGGCGGTTTTCCTTGTCGATTTCAAGTACCTGAACGTCGATGTCGGCACCGATCTCGGTAAATTCGCTGGGGTGCTTAACTTTCTTGGTCCAGGAGAGGTCGCTGATGTGGATGAGACCGTCAACGCCTTCTTCGATTTCAACGAATACGCCGAAGTTGGTGAAGTTGCGCACGCGGGCGGTGTGCTTGCTGCCTACGGGATACTTCACTTCGATGTCTTCCCAGGGATCGTTCTTGAGCTGCTTGATGCCGAGCGACATCTTGCGGTCCTCGCGGTCGAGGGTAAGGATCACGGCTTCAACCTCGTCGCCTACCTTGAGGAAGTCCTGAGCGGAGCGGAGGTGCTGTGACCAGGACATTTCGCTGACGTGGATGAGACCTTCCACGCCGGGGGCGATTTCAACAAACGCACCGTAGTCGGCCATAACCACTACGCGGCCCTTGACCTTGTCGCCGACCTTGAGCTCGCTGTCGAGAGCATCCCAGGGATGGGGCTGGAGCTGCTTGAGGCCGAGGGCGATACGCTTCTTCTCGTCGTCGAAGTTAAGGATAACCACGTTGAGCTTCTGATCGAGGGCAACCACTTCTTCGGGGTGGTTTACGCGGCCCCATGAGAGGTCGGTGATGTGGATGAGACCGTCCACGCCGCCCAGGTCGATGAATACACCGTAGCTTGTGATGTTCTTGACAGTACCTTCGAGCACCTGACCCTTTTCGAGCTTGGCGATGATCTCGCGCTTCTGCTGTTCAAGCTCGGCTTCGATGAGTGCCTTGTGGCTGACAACGACATTCTTGAATTCCTGATTGATCTTGACTACCTTGAATTCCATGGTCTTGCCCACGAACATATCGTAGTCGCGGATGGGCTTCACGTCGATCTGCGAGCCGGGGAGGAAGGCCTCGATACCGAACACGTCCACGATCATACCGCCCTTGGTGCGGCACTTGATGTAGCCCTTGATGATTTCGTCCTTTTCCAGAGCCTCGTTGATGCGGTCCCATGAGCGGGCGGCGCGGGCTTTGCGGTGGGAAAGGATGAGCTGGCCTTTCTTGTCTTCCTGGTTCTCGATGAACACCTCGACAACGTCGCCAACCTTGATGTCGGGGTTATAGCGGAATTCGCTTACAGGGATGATGCCGTCGCTCTTGTAGCCGATGTTAACCACTGCCTCGCGCTTGTTGAGGGCGATGATGGTACCTTCGATTACATCCTTGTCGCGCACGGTGTTGAGCGATTCATCATAGGTCTTGGTGAGCTCCTCGCGCGATTTCTCGCCCTTGGTCTCGCCTTTTTCATACGCTTCCCAGTCGAAATCCTCGATAGGGGAGTTTTTTACTTCTTCAGTCATTAAAAAAATGGGTTAATAAATAGGGTTAATTAAAAAGAGGATTGGTGCAGCAGAGCGCGGCGCCGCGCCATAGCGAGCGTCACGATTTCCATTGCGACTGCAAAATTATACACAAATTTCCTTATTTCAAAACTTTACAGCCAAAATTCTGAGAAAAATTCTTGCTTAGGCTGAATTGCCGCCGAAGGGGGGCGCGGGCGGCGGCTGCTCCGGGGCGTCAGTCCTCGTGCTGAGGCACCGACACGTGGATAAGGTCGAGGCGGGTGGCCGTGCGCTTCTTGATGGTGAACGAGATGTCGTCGATCACCACTTCCTCGTCCTGGGCCGGAAGAGCGCCGGTCTTGAACAGGATGTAGCCGGCGAGAGTCTGATACTCGTCGTCCTCGGGGATGTCGATGCGGTAATCGGCGCGCAGGGTCCTGACCTCGATGCGCCCCGAGAAGTCATATTCGCCCGGGGCGGTCTCCACGGCTGTGAAGCTCGACTTGTCGTGCTCGTCCTGAATATCGCCGAATATCTCCTCCACGAGGTCTTCGAGGGTCACGATTCCGGCCGTGCCGCCAAACTCGTCAACCACCACGGCCATCGAGCGCTTCTCGGCGAGCAGGCGTTTCATCATCATGGGAGCGAGCAGGGTCTCGGGGGCGTAGAGCACTTCCTTTATGCTTGCCTTCCAGTCGCGCGACGGGTCAAAGAGTTCCGAGACGTGGATATAGCCGAGGATGGTGTCGATGTCGTCGCGGTACACGATGATCTTGCTGCGGCCGCTGCGGGTGAAGAGCTGCGACAGTTGCTCGCGTGAGGTGTCGTCGATGTCGATGGCCACGAGCTCGTTGCGAGGTATCATGCAGTCGCGCAGCGGAGTGCGTGAGAAATCCAGGGCGTTGTGGAATATCTTCACTTCGTTTTCCACCTCGGGCACTTCCTTGGCCTCGACGTTGTCGATGGTCTTCTCAAGATAGGTGTTGAGCTCGGAGATGGAGAGGACTCCCATCCTTGAGTCCTCGGCCTTCACGCCGGCCATGCGCATCAGGGCTTTCGACACCCAGGCCGTGAACCATGAAATGGGGTAGAGGATTATGTAGAATACATAGATGGGGAGAGCGAAGAGTTTCAGCGACGTGTAGGGGTTGATGCGGAATATTGACTTGGGCAGGAACTCGCCGGTGAAGAGGATCACCAGGGTGGAGATGAGCGACTGGAGGGTGAGGATGACGGCCTGATTGGTGCTGACGTGTGTCTCAATCCACGGTTCAAGCAGGGCGGCGGCCCCCATGCCGTAGATGACGAGCATGATGTTGTTACCCACGAGGATGGTGGAGATAAAGAAGTCCTGCTTGGAATAGTAGCGCCCTATGATGGAGTTGATTATACCGCCGCGGCTCACGTCGAGTCCTATCCTGACGCGGTCAGATGTGATGAAGGCTATCTCCATTCCTGAGAACAGGCCGGAGAGCACGAGGGAGATCAGAGCTATTATGAGCCAGGATGTTATGTCCATGTGGGGGTCAGATTGAGTCGCGGCGCGCGGGTGTGGGGCGGTCGGTGGAAAAGACCGACGTGGGAAATATGCCCGAGACGTTGCGGATGGTGTAGCGGGTGAGTTGTTCGTTGGATGTGAAGCCGTAGCCTTCGAGAGTCTTGTCGGTGCGCTCGATGTGGATGAACGAGTCGGAGTATACCGTGTGCTGCCGCTGATCCCAGAAGAGCTGGTTGGTGAGGAATTTCTCGCCGGCGGTGTTGGATATGTTGACGTGTCCGTCCAGGCGCCACAGCTGGCGGTCCTTGAAATAGGTGGCGGAGTCGGACCTGACGGTGGCCTCGACGTTCATCTTATCGTCAAATCTCTCCAGGAGCAGCGACTCGGGAAACCGCCACACGGGATTCTCGGTCTCGTCGTAGACATACCACACCGGGGCCGTGATGCGGAAGCGTGTGATGCCCGAGTCGGAAATCAGTGTCTCGACGTTGCGTGTCAGCATCGTCGGGGTAGCCGAAATGTCGATGTCGGCCATTCCTACGGGCTTGTCGTCGCTGCACGAGACAACGATCATGATCAGCGATGCAATCAGGGGCAACCGTCTCATAGCGTGGGTGGCGTGATGGCTTAGCGTATCTTGCTCTGGAAGAACCACAGCTGGTTGAAGGTGATGCCGAGGGTCACGTTGTAATAGTTTTCCTTCAGCAGAGGCGCGGGGGTGGCGCGGCGGTTGATGTACTCGAAGCCGAGGTTGATCATCGTTTTGGAGCCGTAGGCCGGGAAGCCGAAACCGCACGACACTCCGTAGTCACGCACGTGGTTATCGTTGACCATCACGTAGTCGCGGTTGTAGTAGGCACCCGCGCGGTAGGTGGTGCGCTTGAAGAAACTGCCGCGTGCGTCGGGGGTATAGGCTGCGCCGAGAGCCATGCGGTAGCGGTCAGAGAATTTCGTGCCCGTGAAGTTGTCAAAGCCCTTGAACTTGGCCTTTGACCATTCCTGCATCGTGAAGTCGGCTTCGACCACCAGCTCGTTGCGGAAATTCCAGGCAAGGCCGGCGCCGTAGGATGCGGGAAGGGTATAGTTGCCCTTGAGCTTGTGCTCGTCCTCGCGGGCGGGAGCCGTGTCGGCCGATGTGTCATACTTCATTATATAGGTGTCGCCGAGCAGCGATTTCTCGGGCGAATAGGTCAGGCCTATGGTCAGTGAATTGTTGCGGTTGAAGGGGATGGTGTACTGCAGGCCGGCGTTGAAGTGGAAGTCCTTCACCTCCATGACCTGCTCAAACAGCGACGTGCTGCCCAGCGACGTGGTGGCATAGACATCATTGTAGATGTTGCCGAAGAGGTAGGATATATTGAAACCGATGCGGAAGTTCCTGAACGGCGTGGCACCGGCGCCGAGATACAGCTCGTTGAAGCCGCCGTGGCCCTGATGGGAGGACGTTCCGTTGACGATTTCGTTGCCGAAAGAATAGCCCACCGAAGAGTAGGGCACGAGTCCCACCGACACTCCGAGCCACTTGGCCACGGGAAACTGCATGGTGATGTAGTCGAGACCGCCGCCGTAGTCGTTGCGGGTCCCGTCGACGTCTTTCTGATTGATGAATGTGAAGTCCACGCCCATGTCAAAGAGGAATGTCAGCGAGTCAATGGCGGCATAGGATGCGGGATTCATCACGTTTATCTGGCGTCCGGAGTGCATGGCTATGCCCACGCTTCCCATCTGTCGCTGGGCGGCGGTGGCGTTGTCGCGCAACTGTCCGTAGCCAAACATTGAGTAGGGATTGTTGATCTGAGCCGCGGCTGTCACGTATCCGGCCGCGATGAGGGTCAGGGCGATGAGGAACTTATATATTTTCATTGTAACGTAATATTCTGTAAAGGCCTTTATCGACTAAATCAGGTTCGGTGACCGCGTTAAGGTCGGCGAGATAGGGGGCGATGAGACGTGAGTTGCCGCCGGTGACCACCACTGCGGGGAGGCTGCCGGGCACGATGCGCCGGGCCACGTATTCCACCGCTCCGGCTATACCCGTGAGGCATCCGGCAAGTATGGCCGAGGGGGTGTCGGTGCCTGTCAGCCGCGGGTGGGGAGACGGATGTCTCGGGATGTTGACCTGGGGCAGGCGGGCTGTGTGGCTGTGAAGTGAATCGAGCTGGAGCGAAAGGCCCGGGGCGATGTTGCCGCCGCGGAATGTCCCGGTGGAGTCGACGTGGTCCACGGTGACGGCAGTCCCGGCATCGACCACAATCACGTCCTGTCCGGGAAATATTTCGGCTGCTGCGGCTGCAGCCGCTATGCGGTCAACTCCCAAGGTGGCTTTGGAATCATAGTCGATTCCGATGGGCAGAGGGGTGTCGGGCGTCAGCTCGATCACCACCGGGGCCATCGAAGCCAGTGACGGGATAAGGTCGCTGTCATATCCCGCCACCGAGCCGAGGATGATACCGGCGAGGTCACGGCCACCGGTCAGATCCCTCACCGCGTCGGCCGTGGGGCGGCCTACGGTCGAGGTGGCCACAGGCTTGTCGCCGATGTGGAGCGACAGCTTGGCCGAGCTGTTACCATGGTCGATTGTGAGATATAACTTTTCCATTTACAATCGGCAAAGTTACTAAATTGCTATTGACAATCGGGCCGATGACCGATATTTTAACATTTATTTCGACTCCCTTGCGGCAGTGCGCGGGATCATGACCGAGGTGTAGATCTGCAGGGCGCCACCGGCGAGGGTAAACGCGAGCCAGTCGGTCGAGCCGCCGCCGTCGATGAACATGAACACCGCTCCGGCCACAAAGAAAAGGCCGCAGAACACGTCGAGCCTGTATAGCCTCTTGAGGCGCAGCGACGCGCCCTCGGGCACGGGGGTAAACAGCTTTCCTGCAAGCACAAGGGCGGCTCCGGCGGCGTAGACTATCCTTGCAGCCTTCATGCCGACGAAGAGCAGGGGGAGTGCCGCGCCCACCATCACTATGATGAGGCCGGCCATGGCCAC
This sequence comes from uncultured Staphylococcus sp., assembly GCA_964546905.1. GTDB lineage: Bacteria > Bacteroidota > Bacteroidia > Bacteroidales > Muribaculaceae > Duncaniella. Next base: position 4,696 of record CAZJKU010000060.1, on the reverse strand, counting down.
GGCAGGGGCGAGGGTGGATTTATTCAAAAATGTAGACATCTTCATTGGGGTGTTGCATGTGGTGCTGCTCGCGCACGATACGTTCCATCGTCTCGCGGTCAGTGTCGAGCGAGGCGTTCAGCCGCCTGTAATAGTTGAGGGTGTCCATCTCGTGACGTATCTCGGTGGTGAGGCGGTCGATTTCCTTTTCGGCCTCGTAGGTGTCCATGACCGAGTTGTCGTTGAAGAACATCACGAATGAGGCTATGGCAATCGCGCCAAGGAGCGTGAACGAGATGTAGCGGCGGCACCATCTGATGAATTTTTCCATGGCGGGGGTCATTTGGCGAGTACGTCGGCTATGCGGGGTGAGGCGTTTCCGTCACCGTAGGGGTTCACGGCGCGCGACATGGAGTCGTAAAGCACGGGATCGTCAAGGAGGGCCTGGAGATTGTCGACGATGGCCTCGCGCGAGGTGCCGACGAGTTTCACCGTCCCGGCTTCAAGAGCCTCGGGGCGCTCGGTGGTGTCGCGCATCACCAGGACAGGCTTGCCCAGGCCGGGAGCCTCCTCCTGGATGCCGCCGCTGTCGGTGAGGATCACCGAGGCCTTCTCCATAAGGTAGACGAAGAGAAGATATTCGAGTGGCTCGATGAAGAAGATGTTGGGATGGGCGGCGGAGTCGGAGCCGAATACTTCGGCGATGGGACGGCGCACATTGGGGTTGAGGTGCATCGGGTAGACGAAGTCCACGTCGGGGTTGGCGGCAGCGAGGTCGCGTATGGCCGTGCAGATGTTGATGAATCCCCGGCCGAAATTCTCGCGGCGGTGGCCCGTGATGAGCACGAGCCGGCGGTGGCCGTCGAGGCGAGAGGTGTCATATCCGGCTTTGAGCAGGTCGCTGTGAAGGCGGTCACGCAGTGCGGCATCCCCCTTGATTTTATCTACCACTATGTGAAGGGCATCGATCACGGTGTTGCCCGTGACGGTGATCGACTCGGGGTTGACCCGCTCGGCGATCAGATTGCTGCGCGAGAGCGAAGTGGGAGCGAAGTTGAAGGTGGCGATGCGCGAGGTGATCTGGCGGTTGATTTCCTCGGGCCACGGCGAGTATATATTATATGTGCGGAGTCCGGCTTCGACATGTCCCACCGGTATGCGGCGGTAGAAGGCTGCGAGGGCGGCGGCTGTGGAGGTGGTGGTGTCGCCGTGCACAAGCACCACGTCGGGGTTCTCGGCATCGAGTATGTCTCTCATGCCGGTCAGCACACGGGCGGTTACATCATAGAGGTCCTGACCCGGCTTCATGATGTTGAGGTCGTGACGCGGCACGATGTCAAATATTTCCAGCACTTGGTCAAGCATCTCGCGGTGCTGGCCCGTGACGGTGACTACGGTCTCGAATTCCGAGCTCCGGCTCTGCAGATGACGTACAAGCGGAGCCATTTTAATAGCCTCGGGACGAGTGCCGAAAACGAGCATGATTTTCTTCATTATTCTATCGTGTGGAAATGAATGGTTATGACAAATGATGTTGACTCCCTTACAGTTGCCCGGTGTAGAGCTTGAAGGCATAGAGGAGATATGACTTCAGGCGCGGAAGCCTGAGCGGAGTGGCATAGAAACGATAAAGGAATTCGAGATTGTGGTTGCGCCACCATCGCGGGGCGCGCTGCTGGTGACCGGTATAGACGTCGAAACTGCCACCCAATCCCTGATATATTGCCCCGGGGTGGCGGCGCTTCATGTCGGCCATGAGGATTTCCTGCTTGGGCGATCCCATGGCCACGAATATCACGTCGGGGCGCTTTGCGGCTACGTCGTCGATAAGCCGCGAGCGCTCGTCGTCATCGGCGATATAGCCGTTGCGGAAACCGGCGATGCTGATGCCGGGGTAAGTATTCCTGAGCTTTGCCACTACATCGTCAACCACTCCGGGTTTTCCGCCGATGAGGTAGAACGACTTCGAATCGTGGAAGCGGTCGATGATCTTGAGCCACAGCTCGCAGCCGGGAATCCTCACCGCCTCGGGGTGGCCCTTGAAGTGGAGGGCCTTGACGGCTCCGGCCCCGTCGCAGTAACCTATGTTGTCGTTGATTATGTCCACGAGCTGTTCCCGGGCATTGACCACCTTCTCGGCATTGACCGCCACGAGGATGGCAGGATGAGCGTCAACGTATTCAATGAGAGCCTCGGGCGAGGTGAAATTGTACACGTTGATGCCTTTGATGGGAATTGTGGTCAGGACTGATTCCGGCATGGTCATGGATAGGGGTTACAAAAGATGTAACGACACCCCACGGCCAAATATTGTAAAAATATGTTGAATTTTATGCTTTTCCGTTGAAAAGCCCGCAGAAGTCGAGGATCACTTTGCCGCTGCCTGTGGCCGGGAGCGACTTGAACGGAGTGTGACCGGTAAGGAAAGCCACTATGTCGGCGCCGGCGAAGGCCTCGGCGGCATCGGTGAGCGTGAACTCTGGATGGCTCTTGATGTTGGGTTCCACGACGGTAAATTCGGCGTCGGCAGCGGCGCGGGCCATTACGTCGGCGGCGATTTCAGCTGCGGGCGATTCGCGCAGGTCGTCGATGTCGGGCTTGAACGCAAGGCCCATCAGTGCCACGCGGGGATTGCGGCCATGATCGAGACGGAAACGCAGGATAGCGTTGATGATCTTCTCGGCGCTCCACTCGGCCTTGTGATTGTTGATAGCGCGGGCATCGGCTATGAGCCGTGACTCATCGGGAAATGCAGCCGTGATGAAATAGGGGTCGACCGCAATGCAGTGACCGCCCACTCCGCAACCGGGGCGGAGGATGTTGACGCGCGGGTGCTTGTTGGCCAGCGCGATGAGCTCCCACACGTTGATTCCGGCGCGGTCGCAGATGAGCGACAGCTCGTTGGCAAACGCTATCTGGACGTCGCGCGAGGAGTTCTCGGTCAGCTTGCACATCTCGGCGGTGCGGGCATTGGTGGAGTGGAGGTCGCCCTTGACGAAGTGACGGTAAAACTCCTTGGCCTTTTCGGTCGAAGCCTCGTCGATACCGCCTATCACGCGATCGTTGTGGACCAGTTCATAGATCACGTTGCCCGGAAGCACGCGCTCGGGGCAATAGGCTATCGAGATCTTGCCTTTCAGCTCGGGGCGCAGCGAGAAGATAAGGTCAGCCATCTGCTCGGTGGTGCCCACCGGCGAGGTCGACTCGATTACAAAGAGGTTGCCGGGACGGAGAAACGGAATCACGCTGCGGGTAGCCGCCTCGACATAGGAGATGTCGGGCTGATGGTCGCCCTTGAACGGGGTGGGAACGACTATGAAATAAGCATCGGCCTCGACCGGAGTTGTCGAGGCTTTGAACGAGCCTGCGACCAGGACTTCGCGCAGCAGTTCCTCCATGCCCGGCTCGATGATGTGGAGATGCCCGGCATTGGTTTGCTCGACTACCGAGGGGTTGATATCAACGCCATGTACATTGATGCCGTGGCGCGCGGCTATGATGGCGGTGGGCAGTCCGATATAGCCCAGACCTATAAAGCAAGCGTTCATTAAGCGTGTTTTCGTTTAAAGTGCCGCAAAGTTACGAAATATTCGCCAACTATAAAAAAAATTTGATTACATTTGCATTCTTAATAATCTTAAGATACAAATTTGATATAAAAGTAGCCCATGCAGCTTACCAGTCTCACCGCTATCTCGCCCGTCGACGGGCGCTACCGCTCCAAGTGTGAGCGTCTTGATGAATTTTTCTCGGAATATGCCCTTATCCGCTACCGCGTGAAGGTGGAAGTGGAGTATTTCATCGCCCTGACCGAGTTACCGCTCCCTGCCCTCGAATCATTCCCGACCGATGCCGCGCCCCGTCTGCGCGCGATCTATGAAAACTTTACGCTCGATGATGCCCGCCGCATCAAGGAGATAGAGAGCGTGACCAATCATGATGTCAAGGCCGTGGAGTATTTCCTCAAGGAGCATTTCGATGCCATGGGACTGGAACGTTACAAGGAATATATCCACTTCGGCCTGACTTCGCAGGACATAAACAACACGTCGGTGCCCATGTCGGTGGCCGATGCCCTGCGCGAGGTGTACCGCCCCATGCTCGATGAGCTTATAGGTCATCTCGAAGCCCGCGCCGACGAGTGGGACGAAATCCCCATGCTCGCCAAGACCCACGGCCAGCCGGCATCGCCCACCATCCTGGGTAAGGAGATACGGGTATTCGTGTACCGTCTCCGCCAGCAGCTCAATGCGCTTGACCGGGTAGTGATCAGCGGTAAGTTTGGCGGCGCGACCGGCAATTTCAACGCCCATCTCGTGGCTTTCCCCTCGGTGGACTGGCGCGCTTTCGGCCGCCGCTTCCTGAGCGAGAAACTCGGCATAGAGCGCGAGGATTACACTACCCAGATTTCCAACTACGATAACCTTGCCGCGCTTTTCGACGCCCTGCGCCGCATCAACACCATCATCCTCGACCTTGACCGCGACATGTGGATGTATATTTCCATGGAGTATTTCAAGCAGCGCATCAAGGAGGGTGAGGTAGGATCCTCGGCCATGCCCCACAAGGTCAATCCCATCGACTTCGAGAACTCCGAGGGCAATATAGGAATGGCCAACGCCATTTTTGCCCACCTGGCTCAGAAACTTCCCGTGTCGAGGCTCCAGCGCGACCTGACCGACTCGACCGTGCTGCGCAACATCGGCGTGCCCCTGGC
>CAZJKU010000059.1:0-13370 GCA_964546905.1 uncultured Staphylococcus sp. | reverse complement strand
CTCCCCGTTGATCCCGCATGGAGCAACCTCACTCCCGAGGCTCCCGTGGAAAACAACGATCCCGAGTTCATCAACAAGATCGTCCGTCCCATCAACGCTCAGGACGGTGACCTCCTCAAGGTATCTGACTTCGTCGGCATCGAGGACGGCACCTGGCATCAGGGCACTGCCGCCTACGAGAAGCGCGGCGTGGCTGCCTTCGTTCCCGAGTGGCTCGAAGAAAACTGTATACAGTGTAACAAGTGTGCCTACGTCTGCCCCCACGCTGCTATCCGTCCCTTCCTGTTGACCGACGAGGAAGTGGCCAAGGCTCCCTTCGGCGCTGCCGGCACAATCCCCGCCCTCGGTCCTCAATTCAAGGGCCTCCACTTCATCCAGGCTGTCGACGTCCTCGACTGTCTCGGTTGCGGTAACTGCGTCGCCGTATGTCCCGGCAAGAAGGGCGTGAAGGCTCTTGCCATGAAGCCCCTCGAAACCCAGCTCGACGTCCAGAAGGACTGGGATTACTGCGTGGCCGAAGTTTCATCCAAGCAGACTCTCGTCGACACCAAGAGCAACGTGAAGAACTCGCAGTTTGCCACCCCGCTCTTTGAATTCTCAGGCGCTTGCTCCGGTTGCGGTGAGACTCCCTACGTCAAGCTCGTCAGCCAGCTCTTCGGTGACCACGAAATGGTTGCCAACGCTACCGGTTGCTCATCGATCTACTCGGGCTCGGTACCCTCGACTCCCTATTGCACCGACGCTGCCGGCCACGGTCCCGCTTGGGCCAACTCCCTCTTCGAGGACTTCGCTGAATTCGGTCTCGGCATGAAGATTGCCAACGAGAAGATGACCGAGCGCGTCGTAGCCCTCATGAAGGCCGCTCTCGAATGTGACAAGTGCTCTGCCGAAATCAAGGCCCTCGCTCAGCAGTGGCTCGACAACCGCGACAATGTGGCAGTGACCCGCGAAGTTGCTCAGAAGCTCGTGCCCCTCTGCGAAGCATGTGGCTGCGACATCTGCAAGGGTATCCTCGCCCACAAGAACTTCCTCACCAAGAAGTCACAGTGGATCATCGCCGGCGACGGCGCTGCCTACGATATAGGCTTCGGCGGTCTCGACCATGTACTCGCTTCGGGCAAGAACGTCAACGTGCTCGTGCTCGACACCGAGGTTTACTCCAACACCGGCGGTCAGGCCTCCAAGGCTACTCCTCTGGGCGCTATCGCCAAGTTTGCCGCATCAGGTAAGCGCATCCGCAAGAAAGACCTCGGCCTCATCGCCTCGACCTACGGTTACGTTTACGTGGCTCAGGTGGCCATGGGCGCTGACAATGCACAGACCCTCAAGGCATTCCGCGAAGCCGAGGCCTACGACGGTCCCTCGCTCATCATCGCCTACTCGCCCTGTATCAACCACGGTATCCGTGTAGGTATGGGCCACGCTCAGGAAGAGCAGCAGAAAGCCGTTGAATGTGGCTACTGGCACCTCTGGCGTTACAACCCCGCTCTCGAAGACGAAGGCAAGAACCCCTTCACCCTCGACAGTAAGGAACCCGACTGGAGCAAGTTTGAAGACTTCCTCAAAGGCGAAGTACGTTACGCATCGGTAATGAAACAGTACCCCGCCGAAGCCGAAGAACTCTTTGCAGCAGCCAAGGCCAATGCTCAGTGGCGTTACAACAACTACCGCCGTCTCGCCCAGCAGCAGTGGGGCGTGGATCCCGAAGTAGGTAAACTTCCCGAATAAGTTACCCTATAAACCATAATCAAGGGAGGCCGGACCGCAACAGCGATCCGGCCTCCGGTGTCTATGGCCATCTGCTTGAGAATCAATATTGAGTCAAAATTGAAAAAATTGTGACAAAACAGTTACATTTGGTTCAATCATTGTCGGAAAATCGTAACTTTACCGAGCCTTTTACCTAATGCCTTAATCTGCATCATGATAAAAGTTCTTTTCAATTGTTCATACTTACAAATTAATCAATACCAAATTTCTAATGAAAAAAATCTACTTTTTGCTGCTGGCGATGATAGTATCGTTTGCAGCGCAAGCGTGGACAGTAGCGTTCACAAATCCCGATGGTTGGGACAAAGTGTGTGTACATGCCTGGAATAATGCCGGTAATGTTACCGGCAATTGGCCCGGAAAAGAGATGACCAAACGCGGTGATGTGTGGGTATATACCTCTGCTGAAAATGCTGGAATTCCTACCGGCATTATCTTCAACAATGGCGATAATGGCAAGCAGACCAGCGACCTCACTTATGTAGGCGAGGGAACTTATAGCAAGACCGGCCGAATATCTTCAGAACCCGTTGAGCCACTCGAACCCGAAGTGGAAGATCCTGATCCATACGATCCCTCCCACACTACTGTAGTGTATTTTGAAAATACCGGTAACTGGGGTGAGGTTTATGCCTACAATTGGCAGTCCTCAAGCTCTACTAACGTCAACCACGCTTGGCCCGGTGTCTCAATCAATGCCAATACCAGGGAGTTCCCTGTTAAAGGTTCTGACGAGACCAAGACTCTCTACTATTATACCGTGACCAATGCCCAGTGGAACAATATCATTTTCAATAATGGCGGAGGTTCGCAGACCGGAGACCTTAAGGTAGTCAACGCAGCTGTTTACAACGGTACTGATAATATTAAGGGTGACGCAGGTCACCTCCAGGCTGTCGGAAACATCGTGGACGGTGAATATGTACCCGCTGACTATGTAGAGCCTGCTACTGCCAAGATTTATTTCCCCGTGCAGACGTTTAATGTCCCTCAGGCTTATTTCTATTCTTGGGGTCCCGAATTGACTCCTGCATATCCCGGTACAAAGCTTGAAAAAGAGACCATTCAAGACACTGAATGTTGGGTATTCTCGGTAAGCAGCGAGAAAATTGACGGCGTACTTATCGACTGTATCCAGTTGAACATCGGTAACGATAGCCGCAAGCCGGAACTCAAAAATATCGAACTTAAAGACGGTGACGTTATAGATATCCAGACAGGTATCATTGGCAATATCGAAGAAGGTTTCAACCTTGGTGAATATGATCCCAATGCTCCGGTTTATTATCTCGTAGGTACAATCTTCGAGGACAACGATGAGGGTCAGGATATCCGCAAGGCACTGACCGACGAAACTGCGACTGAAGACTACTGGACTTACACCGGTAATGTAGTGCCCGGTATATTCTATATCCTTAAGGTTCAGAACGGTGAGGAAACCAAATATGTAGCGAGCGACGAGCCTCATATCACCGGTGCCTGTGTGGTTGATTGTGTAGTTGCAGGTTCCAACGATGCTTCCGAGGAGTTCAATTTCAATGCTCAGGGTACCTACACCTTCGTTTTCAACCCTGAGGCAATGACTCTCACCGCCACAGTAGAAGGCGAAGTAGAACCCGTCAACTATGCTACTTGGGATGTGGAAGTAAGAGGTCAGTTCAACAGCTGGGGCGAAAACGTAAAGCACCCCAATGCCCAGGGTCTTGTGACCTTCACTAATCAGGAAATCGGCAACGGTGAATTTAAGATCGTTCTCCGCAACGGTACCAGCCCCCAGGAATGGCTCTCTACCGGTGGTGCGGTGCCTATGGATGAGGAAGTAGTGCTTTATCATGAAAATGCCAACATGACTATCGAGGGTGCTACTGCCGATCAGAAATTCAATGTTACTATTGATGTTAAGCACAACCGCATGACCATCATAGACCCCACTACCACCGGAATCGAAAACATCGTGAACGATGCTGTTGAAGCAATCGATGAGAATGCTCCCGTTGAGTACTTCAACCTTCAGGGTGTGCGTGTTGAGAATCCCGTAAGTGGTCTTTATATCCGCCGTCAGGGCAACAAGGCCACCAAGGTACTCGTGAAGTAACCCGACATAAATCGATTATATGATATTTCGCCCGCGGATTCCTGTCCGCGGGCGATTTAGGTTTTGTGGCAACCTTGGGTGGCTATTTCTACAGCTGTCATGGGACATGGCGCGCCATGTCCGCAGGCGGTGCATTAACCGGCGTGGATGTTGTGGCGTGCGTGCGGAGCACGCCACAACATCGTAACACCATTCGCCGTAGCTTGCGGAGGCGATTGGTGCTCAACGCGCCCGCTCTCCCCCCGAAAGGCGTGCAGGAGCACGCCGAAACGGTGGTTATGTCGCACCGCCTCCGGGGTGCGTGTTTGCGGGGGACGCGTCCGGTGGTGGCAAGCACCCCCGGTTAGAGAGATTAAGCCCGTCCCGGACTTCGGTGGGTTATATGGCGTGATGGGGAAAGAATGGGTAAGTATTTGAGGGACACGTGCCAAAGGCACGTCCGTACATCATGGCGCGGAGCCATGTCCGCGGTGGGCCTGACTGCCGTATCGGCGTACATCCGCACGCCTTTAGAGGTGGAGTAGGCGATGACCCTACACGCCTTCGCAGGCTGCGGCGTGTAGGGTTACGTTGGCTCGGCGTGCACCTGCACGCCCTCTACACCCTTTTCGCTGCGATGCCGGTCTGCCCCGGTATGCGGAGCCATGTCCGCAGGCGGTGCATTGACCGGCATGGATGTTGTGGCGTGCGTGCGGAGCACGCCGAGTCATCGTAACACCATTCGCCGTAGCTTGCGGAGGCGATTGGTGCTCAACGCGCCCGCTCTCCCCCAGAAAGGCGTGCGGAGCACGCCGAGGAAGGGGGTCAGTCGAGGTTGTAGCGGCGGAGGAGGGCCGGGTAGGCGGTAGTGCGCTTGATGAGGCGGATTGCAGCGTCGATTTCGGCTGCGGTGGCATCGGTGCTGTCAGGTCGCATGATCCATGACTGGAATTGGTTGAATGAAACCGCAGTGGAGAGGTCGATAGCCGGATAGCGCGGAGCGAGGGCGAGGGCTGTCATCTTGTCGACGACTGCCATGGGTATCTCACCGGTGGCAGCGAGGATGAAGAGTTGCTCGGGGCCGTGGACTGAGTCGCGCTCCACATAGATTGTGTCGCCGATCTCGCGACTGAGATTCGCGAGACGGTCGGCGACAGGCGACCCTGCTACAACCGACACTTTGCGTCCGGCGAGCTGAAGCTGACTGTGCACGGTAGTGTCGAGCGACACGAGTATCTGGCGGTCGATATAGACCGGCTCGGTGAAGCGCACCCGGCCTCGGTAGGAGGCGGTTACTGGCGTTGAGGCCACGATTATGTCATAGCGGTCCTCGGCCAGTCCTTCAAGCGCGCGGGCGAGGGAGACGACGGGATGAAATTTCAGCGGGCGCCGCATCGAGTCGCCTACCATGCGTATCAGGTCGTAGTTGAAGCCGCCGAGAGTATCGTCGTATCGGTAGAGTGACAGAGGAGAATAGTCGATCGCCACATTGATGGTGTCGCCACCCGCGGGGAAAAAGTCACTGCGCGAGGGCGGAAACTCGTGGGAGCATGTGCGAGTCATTACCATCACCCCCACCGCCATGAGCAGCAGGACAGGAAGCAGCCACATCAGGCGCGGATTGATGGGGGAAAGTTGCTTGGCCATAAGGAAATCAGTTAGCGAAGTCGACTGAGACACCCACACGGAATTGCGACGGATTCATCGGATAGTGGGGCATGGAGAAATAATTGTTGCCACCGAAAAGTCCTCGGTTGAAGTGGGAATACAGCACGAAGAACCGGGCCTTGGACAGCTTGAAGTTGCCGTAGACATTCATGAACGGATAGTTGCCGCACTTAATCTCGCTCTGGTTGTGAAATGTCATCGTGGCCGGTTGATATTCAGGCGCGTAGTAGGCGGTGTAGTAATCGCAGTCCACGCCCATCTGCACGTCGAGTACACGGGCAACCTTAAACCGCAGATAGAGATTGGAGTAAATCGCGAAACGTGGCAGCGGGAGTATCTCGGGGTGTGACGTGGTCTGAAACACGGCCCGGTTGTCGAGGTGGAGTATCCCGAGCTTGAAGTTCTGCTCAAGACGCGCGGAGAAGATTTTCACGTTACCGCCAAACTGCGCCGGCTTGTTGTCGGTATTGAAGTAGATATAGTTCTGGATATTCTCGATTCCGATGTCGACACGGGTGCGGGTGAACGGGAAATCGAGCGTGCCATCGGCGCGGTAGGTGCGGGTCTTGCTGAAATCGTTGTGCCACACGTAGTGGTTGCTCTGATATACCTCCGCCAGGTAAGGCGGGGCCTGATTCTTGAAGTCGCCGTAGGCAGTGATCTTCACTGAGTCGCCCAACAGCGGAAACCGGGTGGTGATGTTACCGTCGATCACCACATCGCCAATCTCTCGTCCCAGCACGCCGAATTCCACTCCGGCATCGTAGGTCAGCACCGAGCCTTTCTGCTTGGTGAGCCTACCGCCCACGTGGATATTGTTGTCGCTGTACCGTCCCGGCAGCTTGTAGTCAAAGGGCCACGGTGTCAGGTCGGCAGGTCGGCCATCGGCTTCGGTAAGAGCCAGCGTGTCGGGCATCTGGCGGTAGCGTAGCAGCGAGTGGCGGGCATAGAGCGATATACCAGCCTTGGCCCAGCGGTTGAATCCTTCGAGCAGCGACACGCCCACGGTATTGGAGAGGCGGCTGTAAGTGCCGGTCTCGTTGGTACCCGTCAGTCCATAATAATGGTCAGGCCAATATGATTTGTCCTCCGAGGCATTGGTGTTGATGAACTTGTGCTTCCCGTCGTTATACTGTAACGTCCAGATGAAACTCGTGACCGGCACATAGTTGCGGGCGATCACCGAATCATTTTCATCGGTCGTCTCGTCCCAGAATCCGATCTTATACCGGTTGTTGATCATCAGGTCAGTACCTTTCACTCGGTTGTGGGCCGCCGAGAGATAGGTGGGAATCGACTTGGGCTCGATGGTCGACACTCCACCCTGCAGCTGTGCCGGGTCGATGATGTAAAGATCGTCGGTGATGCCGCCGTTTTCCTTGTTGATGATGTTATGGTGGTTGATAAACGCCTGAAGCTCATAGCGGTCGCCGATATAGGATGTGGAGAAACCCCATACGAGCGATTTCGACGCCTGGTAATTGTAGCTGCCCTTGGAGTAGATGAAATCGAGATTGGCACCCACTTGCCACCGCGGGCCGGCATTGCCCGAGAAGACGGCCTGAAGGCGGTCTGACGACGTCTGCTGCCCGCCACCGGTCACGTAGCTGACGAGCGTCATGGGTATGCGGGTGTTGTAGAATTTATGTGAGTCGGGCGACGGAAGCCACACTCTGAGCGCATCCTGGGGGAAGAAATCGCCCATAGGCTTGCGGTCCATGTAGATCATGTTGCGCCACGCGCCGCCTATATTGCCGGTAAGCGCCGTGGCCGGGGAATAGTCCTGCGGGACGGCGGTGAGGTAATAATTGTAGAGCAGGGTGTCGATGGTGGAAGGATAGCGAAGGCCGAGCGGTGCCACAGCCGTCCATGCGTAGGACGGCTCGACCTGAACCGGCTTTTTTGCCGCCAGCGGCAGCCCTGCGAGCAGCAACAGGAGAAACAATATGTCAATTCTGCCGGGAAGTTTCATCAGCTGAAATAATGTCGGTAAGTTGAGAAGTAATGTCGGCGGCATGGCGCAGTTCGGCGGCAGTCTGCCGGGTCAGCTTCCTGCCGTAGAGCCACAGGGGGACGGCGAGCGGAAACAGGCATAAGGCTATCCATCCCATCCACGGCTTGCGGGCAGGTTGGAGCAGTGCCATGACTCTCACCACGGGCATGTCCATGAGCTTGAGTATCACGGCCCTATTGCGGGAGTTGGAAAGATATTCCACATCATCTTCGAGAGTGTCGCGCAGGCGGCGCAGCCTTTCAAGATCGATTCCCCGGGTCCAGTAGGCAAGGTAGCCGGGATTAAACGACTGCGTCGCGAGGTAATCCTCGATACCGGCGCGTAGAGCGGTCAGGCGGTCAACGGCCACGGCGGGTTCAACCTCGTCCATGATCACTTCCTTCATCTCCAGTTTCCTGACCTCATTGATGCCGAAGAACTTGCGGAAGAAGTTGGCGTAGGCATCGGCGTTAAACACCGCCGAGTCATTCACTGCCTTGTAGGTCAGGAAGATGCCGAGCGGCAACAGCACTGCCGCGCTCAGCCACATACCCTGCCATACCTCCCACTTCCCGTCGCGGGCCATCTTGTAGCCGGTATTGTCGATGATGTAGTAGAATATGAAGAGGAACACGGAAATCACCAGTGGCATACCGAGACCTCCCTTGCGGATGATCGCGCCCAGCGGAGCGCCGATGAAGAAGAAGATAATGCACGCAAACGACAGCGTGAACTTCTTCTGAAGCTCGATGCCGTGACGGCGCACCGTGCGCCAGTCGTCCTGAAGCGTGAAGCTGCGGTACTCATATTCCTGCTTTATGCGGCGGGCCTTGGAGAGCGCCTGTTCAAGATACACGCGAGCCGTCTCGCTGCTTGACCCGCGGAACACCGAGTCGATGTTGACCGGCGCGGTCATCACCACGTCGGGACGCACCACAGTGACCCGTTTGCCCGAATCGCCCGCTACGGTGACGGTGCGCGACAGGTTGAAGAACCGCTCGCCGCGCAGTGTCTTGCCATATTCCTGCTGGAGAGTGTCGATGATGCCGGTGACGGAGTCGATAGTGGCCCGGAGTTCCGAGTAGTTCTTGCCTACATACTGGCTGCGCATACCCTGCTCGTCCATGCGGTTGAAATTGGCGTCGAAGCTCATCATGATCTCCTTGACGTCAAACGACTCGCGCCGGTAAGGCACATTTTTCATGCCCGAGGCGGCATCCTTGAGGTTTTCAAACGACTCTCCGTTCCACAGTTTCAGGTAAAGATGAGTCTTGTCGGGGGTGATGGCCAGCCTTCCGGAATCGGCAAGGATTATCGAGCTGTTCTCAAATCCTTTGGTCACGTTATAGATCATCAGGTCGTAGAGCATTCCGGTTTCGTTGTTCTTCTTTTCCACAAAGAAATTGTAGCCCGGAATCTGGTCGTAGAACACCCCCTCGGGAATCTCAAGTTCGGGCGATTTCTGCCTCATCGAGTAGAGCAGGGTCCACATCTTGGTCTGCGCCACGGGCAGGACATTGTTCTGGAAAAAGAAGGCACCCACGGCTATGAATACCATCAGCACCGTCAGCGGCATCATCGAGCGCAGCAGCGACACTCCGGCGGCTTTCATGGCCGTGAGCTCAAACTGTTCGCCGAGGTTGCCGAAAGTCATCAGCGAGGCAAGCAGTATCGCCAGCGGCAGCGCCATGGGTATCATGGTCAGGGCCGCGTAGAAAAACAGCTCGCCAATTACTTCAATACCAAGACCTTTGCCCACTAAATCGTCGATGAAGCGCCACAGGAACTGCATCAGCACGATAAAGAGGCAAATCAGAAACGTCATGACAAACAGAGGCAAGAAGCTCTGCAGCATGAACCTGTCCATTCGCTTTAGTCCTAACATAGAGCCGCAAAGGTAATAAAAATTTGCCTCATAAAAAAATACTGTCACATCACGCCATCGCGGCTGAGGGCCACGCCGCCATCGATGGAGGGAGAGTAGGGGAGGAGAACCGTGAACCGGGCGTCGGGGAGCAACTTCCTGCCGTCGCGCAGCGATGACAGGACACACACGTCGCCTGCAATACCGCAAATGTCTATATCGCTGATTCCCAACGCTTCGATCCAGCCGGTCAGTGCCAAGCGCGAGGCTTCGTTGCGGAACACGGAGTATTCTTCGGTCATGGCATCGGTCCCCTTGGTGAATACCTTGACCGGCAGGCCCGTCGACAGGGCCGCGTCATAGACCGCCGGCCATATTGCCGCGCCCCCGGAATGAGCTACGCAGTGGGCCGGCCACTCACCGCCATGCTCCTTAAATGAGCAGTGGCCGGCTGGGTGAAAATCGGCAGTGATGGCGATAGCGGTGTAGCGGCCTTTCGCGTCAATGATATATCGGGCAAGCGCGTTCATGGCCTCTTCGGCCCCGGCTACGGGCAGCGAGCCGCTGATGAAATCGACCTGAGGGTCAATTATGAGAAGCATTCGGTTCATGGTCACGGACGTATCTGGCCGCGGCCTTCGAGAAGGTAGCGGTAGGTGGTGATTTCACGCAGTCCCATGGGGCCGCGCGGGCCGAGTTTCTGGGTTGAGATGCCGATTTCGGCTCCGAGACCGAACTGGCCGCCGTCGGTGAACGATGTCGGCAGATTTACGTAGACACAAGCGGCGTCGACGGCTGCTGTGAAAGCCTCGGAAGCAGCCTTGTCGTCGGCAACGATGCTCTCGCTGTGGCCCGAGCCGTGGGCGGCGATGTGGGCGATGGCTTCATCTACGCCCTTCACGGTATACACGCCCATCTTCATGTCCATCCACTCGCGGTCGCGGTCGTCGGGGGCGGCTTCAAAAAGAAGGTGACTTGGATAGCCCCCCTCGGCGAGGGCGGCGAGAGCACGGGCATCGGCATGAAGTTCCACGCCTTTTTCGGCAAGCGGACTCAGCCAGCCGGCAAGCTCCGGGAGTAATCCCTCGTGGACCAGGAGCGAGTCGAGTGCATTGCACACACTGACACGTCGCGTCTTGGCATTGTCGACCACGTCGCGGGCAATCTTGCTGTCGGCTGAAGCGTCGAGGTATATGTGGACCACTCCGGCACCGGTCTCGATTACCGGCACGCGCGCGTTATCTCTAACGAAGTCAATCAGTTTCCTGCCTCCGCGCGGGATGCATACGTCGACCTTGCCGACGGCTGAGAGCAGCGCGGCAGTGGCAAGGTGGCTCGACGGAAGCAGGGCGGCAGAGTTGACCGGAAGCCCCGACTCATAGAGCGCCCGGCCTATCAGTGAGATAGCGGCGCGGTTGGACATCTCGGCATCATGGCCACCCTTGAGTATACATGCGTTGCCGCTCTTGATGCAGAGCGCGGCAACGTCGAAAGTCACGTTGGGACGCGCCTCGTAAATCACTCCCACAACTCCGAATGGAGCCGAGACCTTGCGCAAGAGTATACCGTTGGGCAGGGTGCGCCTTTCGAGTTCCACGCCTACCGGGCAGTCGAGCTTCGCCACGTGGCGCAGGTCAGCGGCGATGCCCTGCAGTCGCTCGGGAGTGAGTTTCAGGCGGTCGTAGAGCGGATTATCGGACGACATTTTTTCAAGATCGGCAGCATTGGCTTCGAGCAGTTCGTCGACTGATTCCTCAACGAGCGAGGCGAGACGGACGATGACTGCTGACCGCTCGGCATCGGTAGCGAGCGCGAGCTTGACCGATGCGGCCTTAACCGCATCAAATATAGGGGAAAACGGATTAGTTGTCATAATCTATATACATATAATCATAATGGACCAGGGGGCCGACACCGTGCTTCCCTATCGATTGCAACGCTTCGGCCGACGACATTGAGGCTCTTCCCATGCCAAGCAGCGAGTTGCCGGAATCAAGGATGGAAATAATATCGCCCTCTTCCCACTCACCTTTGACCTCAGTCACGCCCACCGGCAGCAGACTGACAGCGCGGTCGGAGATAAGTGCTTCGGCGGCAGCGGCATCGATGATCACGGCACCTTTGGAAAAAGACCCGCTGTGAGCGAGCCAGCGCTTGATAGTGCTGAGCTGCCGGGGAGCGGGGAGAAATATTGTGTGAGGCACGTCGTCGGGATGTTCCACCACGTCCACGAGCACGTTGCGACGGTCGCCGCGCGCGATCACCACGGCCACTCCTTCCGAGGCGACCTTGGAAGCTATGCCACACTTCGTGCCCATGCCCCCGCGCCCGAATCCGCTCTTGGCCGCAACGACATAATCGCTCACATCGCGTCCCGGCTCGATGACGCGCAGCAGTTCCGAGGCCGGGTCAGCCGGCGAGCCGGTGTAGATACCGTCGACATTGGAAAGGATCACGAGCATGTCGGCATCGGTCATCGTGGCTATCAGGCCCGAGAGTTCGTCATTGTCGGTAAACATCAGCTCGGTCAGGCTCGCAGTGTCGTTTTCGTTGACTATGGGGAGCACTCCGTTTTCAAGCATCGTCAACATGCAGGAGCGCTGATTGAGATATGAAGTGCGCGACGAGAAGTTCTCTTTCTGCGTCAGCACCTGCCCCACGACTATGCCGTAGGCGCCAAACAGTTGATTGTAAAGGTTGATCAGCCTGATCTGTCCCACGGCTGAAAACAGTTGCCGCGAAGCCACGGCGTCAAGCTGCCGCGGGGGAGTCACCGCTCCGCGTCCACATGCCACCGCTCCGCTCGAAATCAGCACTATCTCATGGCCGTGGTCGCGTAGGAGTGCGATCTGGTCCACAAGAGCCGACATGTTGGTCACATTAGGCTTTCCGTCATTTCGTGTCAGCACATTGCTGCCCACTTTCACTATTATCCTGCTCATTTCACCGAAGCCTTGAGTCCTGAGATTACGGCTGCCGAAAATCCGTTTTTCTCCATTTCGTTCAGCCCTCTGATAGTCAGGCCGCCGGGCGTGGTTACTTTGTCGATTTCAGTCTCGGGATGGGCCCCGTCTTCACAAAGTAACGAGGCTGCGCCTTTGACAGTCTGAGTCACAATTTTCTGGGCCATAGCAGGATTGAAACCTAATTCCACGCCTCCCTCACAGGCAGCGCGGATATACCGCATTGCGTAGGCAATACCACATGAAGCCAGCGCCGTTGCCGCCCCGAGTTGATTCTCGGGGATGATGAATGTTTCGCCGACATGGGCTAATACGTTTAAAGTCTTTTCCGAATCGCCGCAGAGCGGTACAAAAAAAGTGGTGGACTCCAAAATCGACATTGCTGTGTTGGGCATGGAAATCGACAGCGAGCCCGGACTGTTATGGCCCCACATTCTCGTGAACTCGTCGGCACCCACTCCGGCCACTATCGCTGTTACTTCAGTGTCAGGCTCTAAGTAATCCTTGATTTCGCTAACAACCCTCTGCAAAATTCCGGGCTTT
Source organism: uncultured Staphylococcus sp. (assembly GCA_964546905.1). Taxonomy (GTDB): domain Bacteria; phylum Bacteroidota; class Bacteroidia; order Bacteroidales; family Muribaculaceae; genus Duncaniella. The sequence continues at coordinate 495 of CAZJKU010000059.1, read as the reverse complement.
ACGGCGATTACAACAACATCGGCCTGCTTGACGGCTTCAATATTGCTGTCGGTTACCTTGATTCCGATTTCTGAGAGGTCGGCGCATTTTTCAGGATGAGGTGTTGACACCATAAATACATCCGCATCAAATACTTTGAATGTGACGAGTCCTTTCGTAAAGGCCTTTCCCATATTTCCGCCGCCAATCACGGCTATTTTAAAATGTTTGGTCATGATTCAGATAGAAATAATATATCTGCAAAGTTACATCAAATATTGCATAATTATCTGCTCGCCGAGGGTATTTTTGCACTTCGGATTATAATTCATTATACCGCAAATAAACCGCAAATACCGCAAATAAAGGTCGGAAATATTTTGAAAAGTGGAAAAAAGGTAGTACTTTTGCAGTCGCATTTCAAAACAAATCATTTAAATAAATCATTATCAAATGAATCATTACGAAACCGTTTTCATTTTAACTCCCGTTTTGTCTGATGTTCAGATGAAGGAA
>CAZJKU010000058.1:0-13444 GCA_964546905.1 uncultured Staphylococcus sp. | reverse complement strand
TGTAACCTTCTGATCCGTAGTCAGATGCTCTATTCAGTTGAGCTAATGAGCCGTTTGCGGTTGCAAAGTTAAGGTGAAAAATCGGATTGTCAAAGTCTATTAACAAATTTTTGCAATATATTTTACGCAGTAGAGTCAAAAGCATTGCGAATAGTTAATGAATGTTAATTACTTGGTGGGGTTGTAACAAAAATGTAACTTTGCCGCGTCAATATCCAGATAGAATCCGATGAAAATTCTCAGGCATATCACCAACACCATGTTACTGCTCGCCGCAGTAATGATTGTGGCGTGCAATTCCGGTACCGCCAAAAACGAGACTTCGGCCACGAGCGCAACCAAATATATCAAACCCGAGCGCGTGTTCTGTGCCGATTCTGCCTACGAATTCATTCGCGATCAGGTCAGGATGGGTCCGAGGATACCGGGTTCACCCGGCAGTCTGGCGTGCAGGAAATATATTATCGAATCCCTGGAAGCCGACAGTGCCGTAGTGACGGTGCAGACCGGCGAGGTACTGGCGTTTAACGGCGACCGCCTGACGATATGCAACATCATGGGTCAGTTCAACCCCGGATGCAACAACCGTATTCTCCTCCTGGCCCATTACGATACCCGCCCGTGGTGTGACAACGAAAGCGACCCGGCCAAGGCAGCCGAGCCTGTGCCCGGAGCCAACGACGGCGGCAGCGGCGTGGCAGTGCTGCTTGAGATCGCCCGCCAGTTCCGCATCAATCCTCCTAAGAATATAGGTGTAGACATGCTCTTTGTCGACGCCGAGGATTATGGCATGAGCGAAGGGTTCTCCAACAACGACGAATCTTGGTGTCTCGGTACACAATACTGGGTGCGCCATGCCCCATATACCGGAGAGAACAAGCCCCGCTACTGTATCGTCCTCGACATGGTGGGAGGCATCAACGCCCGTTTCCACCGCGAGTATTATTCTGACCAGATTGCATCAGATGTAGTCGACAAAGTTTGGTCAGTGGCCGAGCGCAGCGGTTTCGCCGACCGTTTCAGTAATTCCGCCGGCGGCAATATAATCGACGACCACGTATACGTCAACCGCATAGGCATCCCTTCAATCGACATCATCGAGTCGCGCAACAGCGAGACACGTTCATTTCCGTCGACATGGCACCGGGTGACCGACAATCTTCAGAACATCGACAAGTCGTCGCTCAACGCCGTTGGGCAGACGGTGCTTAACGTAATCCAGCTTGAGAAGTGAGCCGCCGGGCGACGTGAACATTCACCAATAATAAGCAAGATAATGATATGACAATAGAGGAATCACAACAGCAGATAATCGACGAGTTTTCGGAAGTCGACGACTGGATGGACCGGTATGCAATGATAATCGACCTCGGCAATACCCTTCCGCCCATCGACGAGAAACTCAAGACCCCCGACAGGCTTATCGAGGGATGCCAGAGCCGGGTGTGGCTCGACGCGAAGCAGAATGACGTCGGCACCATTACCTTCACTGCCGACTCCGATGCCATAATAGTGAAAGGAATCATCTCACTGCTGATTTCGGCAGTCAACAACCACACTCCCGAGGAGATACTCGACACGCCGCTCCACTTCATTGACGACATAGGGCTCTCGCAGCACCTGTCGCCCACGCGATCCAACGGCCTGCTGGCCATGATAAAGCAGATGCGACTGTATGCGCTTGCCTTTCAGGCTAAAAACAAGGAAAAACAATAATTTTGACAATAAAAAAACGGGAAATGGCCGAAAATGACCGCGCCAATCCCGTTTTTTTTCGTATCTTTATCCCCGTAAATCCATCACTTGATCCGATCAATAACCAATCAAAAGTAATACTAAATGTTTAAAAACCAGCCCTCGGGACTGTATGTCCTCGCCCTTGCCAATACGGGAGAACGATTCGGCTACTACACGATGCTCGCGATCTTTCTCTTCTATATCCAGGCGAAATTCGGCTTCGACGCCACCTGGACCGGCCAGATCTATTCAATTTTCCTTGCCCTCGTCTACTTCATGCCGCTGATAGGCGGATGGCTCGCTGACCGCTGGAGCTTCTCCAAGTGTGTGGTGACGGGTATCGCGGTGATGTTTGTAGGCTATGCCCTGCTTTCAGCTCCCACTCCCGTGCGCACCTCCTCGTCCATGATGATACTTTTCGCCGCCCTGCTGCTTATCTCGGTGGGTACGGGATTGTTCAAGGGCAATCTTCAGGTGATGGTGGGCGATCTCTATAATGATCCGCGCTATGCCTCGCGCCGCGACACTGCTTTCTCACTGTTCTACATGGCCATAAACCTCGGCTCGATGTATGCCCCCGGAGCGGCTATCGCTCTTAAAAACATGGCACTGCGTAATCACGGCTTCCTTACTTCCGACCCCATGGCCGCCACCGTGTCCAACTGGTGCCTCGATACCGATTCCTTCACCTCGATGCCCGCTGCCGGCAGCGACCGTCTCAAGGCCATGACTGACTTCGCCATCGACAAGGGTATGAACGAAGGTGGCGACGTGGCAGCGTTTCTGAGCAATTACCTGTCGACATTCGCCGAAAAGTGCGGGCAGGCCGGAACTGACCTTATGACGTTTGCCAACGACTACATCTCGGCCTTCTCCACCGGCTGCTCCTACGCTTTCGCGCTGGCGTGTGTGTCGCTCATCGTGTCGTTCCTCATCTACATGCTTGGCCGACGCACCTATGCACATATAATCAAAGATAAAAAATCAGCCCCCGGCGACGGAAACAAGGCTGCCGCTGCTGCCGATAATGCTCCTCAGCTCACTCCCGAGCAGACCAAGGCCCGTGTCATCGCGCTCCTGCTCGTGTTTGCCGTCGTGATATTCTTCTGGATGGTGTTCCATCAGAACGGTCAGACCCTTACCGAGTTTGCCAAATCATGCACGGCCAACTCCACTTCTTCCTGGACCCGCATAGGCTTCAACCTTGGCGCACTTACGGCAATCTGGATAGGTGTATACGCCCTTTTCTCATTCATCCAGAGCACTACTGCCCGTGGCCGCGTGGTGGCCGGAGCGATACTTGCCGCGTGTGCCGGAGTGCTCGCCTACCTTGTGATCGAAGTTATACCCTCTGACCTTACCGACATCGACCCCGCTGCTTACCAGCAGTTCAATCCCTTCTACGTAGTGGCCCTGACCCCCTTCTCCCTCGCCCTCTTCTCGTGGCTCGCCCGCCGCGGCAAGGAGCCCTCGGCACCGCGCAAGATCGGCTATGGTATGATCATGGCTGCCGCGGCTTATTGCATCATGGTGGCAGGCTCGCTCTCGCTCGTGGGTACTAACGGCTCGGTGTCGCCCAACTGGCTCATCACCACCTATCTGCTCCTGACATTTGCCGAGCTCCTTCTCTCGCCCATGGGTATATCATTTGTCAGCAAGGTCGCTCCTCCCCACCTGAAAGGCTCGATGATGGGAGGATGGTTTGCCGCCACAGCGATCGGTAACTACCTCGTTTCCATCCCCATGCTCCTATGGGGCAAGATACCCGTGGCCGTCATCTGGACCATCCTGATAGCGATATGTCTCCTCTCGGCACTCTTCATTTTCTCGATCATGAAGAAGCTCGAAGCCGCTACTTCCGATGCTCCCGCTCCCGAATCGATCGAAAACGTGGAGGATGACGCGATCTAAATGACGTTTTCCGGTCTTAATTTATTCTAAAAAATTGCTCTTGCAAGCTATTTTTAGTAATTTTGCAGTATCGAAATCACAACTCAAAATATCTTATAAATAATCACACTTATGAAGATTGAAAAAATTATCGGTCGTGAGGTGCTCGATTCACGAGGCAACCCCACCGTTGAAGTAGACGTGTATCTTGAATCAGGCGCATTCGGTCGCGCATCAGTTCCCTCGGGCGCATCTACCGGTGTCAACGAGGCTCTCGAACTCCGCGACGGCGACAAGAGCCGTTACATGGGCAAGGGCGTGACCAAGGCTGTGGCCAACGTCAACGGTCCTATCGCCGATGCCCTCAAGGGCATGAGCGCTCTCGATCAGATCAAGATTGACGAGACCATGCTTGCTCTCGACGGTACCGAAACCAAGTCCAACCTCGGTGCCAACGCCATCCTCGGCGTATCGCTCGCCGTGGCCAAGGCTGCCGCCAACTATCTTGACCTCCCCCTCTACAAATACATCGGTGGCTGCAACTCTTACGTGCTTCCCGTGCCTATGATGAACATCATCAACGGCGGCGCACACTCCGACGCTCCCATCTGCTTCCAGGAATTCATGATCCGTCCTATCGGTGCTTGCTGCTTCAAGGAAGGCATCCGCATGGGTACCGAGGTGTTCCACAACCTCAAGAAGGTGCTCCACGACCGCGGCCTCTCTACCGCAGTGGGCGATGAAGGCGGTTTCGCTCCCGCTCTCGACGGCACTGAAGATGCCCTCGGCGTGATCATCAAGGCTATCGAGGCTGCCGGCTACGTGCCCGGCAAGGACGTGACCATCGGTCTTGACTGCGCTTCGTCAGAATTCTACAAGGACGGTATCTATAACTACGCTCAGCTCAACAACGGTACTCCCAAGGAACCCAACGGCAAGAAGCTCACATCAGAGGAGCAGGCCCAGTATCTCAAGGAACTCGTTGAGAAATACCCCATCGATTCTATCGAGGACGGTATGGCTGAAGACGACTGGGCAGGCTGGAAGGTGCTCACCGACCTTATCGGCGACCGCTGCCAGCTCGTGGGCGACGACCTGTTCGTGACCAACGTCAAGTACCTCAAGCGTGGTATCGAGGAAGGCTGTGCCAACTCTATACTCGTGAAGGTAAACCAGATCGGCTCACTCACCGAGACCCTCCGCGCTGTCGAGCTCGCTCAGCGCAACGGCTATACCGCAGTCATCTCTCACCGCTCCGGTGAAACTGAGGATGCTACTATCGCCGACATCGCCGTAGCTACCAACGCCGGTCAGATCAAGACCGGTTCGGCAAGCCGCTCTGACCGTATGGCCAAGTACAACCAGCTCCTCCGCATTCAGGAAGAACTCGGTGACGATGCCGCTTACGGTTACGGCAAGCGCACCAAGCGCCCCGAATAATTCTGATAACAATTATTCACCTATATCCGGCCCGGGTCTCCCCACTGTGGGAGGCCCGGCCTTTTGTTAGCGGGTAGTAATCTCAAAAGGGTGGGGGAATTACTGCCTATCTTTGCCGGAAAAATTCTTTTATCATGGCAAGGAAAGCAACAAGTAATGTGTATGATTTCGACACGGGCAGTCAGGACCCGATGCAGGTAAACGTGCGTCTCGACGCTTCCGGCGGCTCGCTCCGCCCGGTAGGTAGACCGCAGAAAGTATGCGACGTGCCGGGCTCCGTACTCGGCGTGGTGGCGTGTGACGGTCGCGATGTGATCTTCACGGCCGATGACGGGAAGGTGTATGCAACCGACACCAGCGACGGCAAGACTGAACAGGTCATGAAAGCAGACGTGGACTTCACGGCTGCCGTAAACGTGAGCGGCGGACCGCTGCTTACGGCTGACCTCAGCGGCATGTCGCCCGTGAGAATCAATGTGGACAAGTCTACCGGAAAGGCCGTTGCGTGCCGGTTACCTGACCGCCGCCATGCGCCGCGGCTTTCGAGAGTCGATGGGGGAGTGATTTCAAGACCGTTGCCCGAGCGCACCCTGAAAGGGACATATTCCCGCTCGTCGGTGATGCTTCATCCCGACGACCTCCATTCGCTCACCAAGGATTATTCCACGGCCTACTGCGACATCTGTAACCTCGCCGTCGCTGCGGGCCGATATGTCCAGCCTGTTATCGCGCGGGTGTCAGCCCTTGACTCAGGTGGTCAGGTGCTGTTTCGCTCGGCACCGGTCATGATTTCACCCGATTCGGGCGCGCAGCTCACGCAGGTGTCGCGGCAGCTCTCGGGGGCCGGCCTTAATATTGTAAAGGAAACCATGCTTCAGGCCACGCCGTTCAGTATCGGTGTGACGTTTCCACCGGGATTTGCCTCGACGTGGGGCGACATCGTGGCCTCCGTAGCCGTCGAGGTTTCGCCTCAGATTCATCCCGTCAACCTTGATATGCTCTCGGCTGCGAGAATCGAACATGCCGGTTCTGATGATGCCGTAGTGACACTAACGGCGCCCGGCCTGTCGGTTACGAGCGGAGGAATCGCTCGCGAGGGTTCGGAAATGCGCCGGCGCGTCGAGGCTGTGGTGATGAATATTGACGAAGCCATGAGGGTGGCCCGAACCATATCCTGGAATAATGGCACCACCCCTGCCGACGTAACCGGTATATTCAGGGCTGAAACAGTCGGGTGTGAAGCGGAAACAAGGGCCATGGGTGAATTGATTTCGCAAGCTGCAGGTGATTCCTCGTGTGAGCTGCCGTTGCGACTTCTTAATTATCCTCACACGTTCAGCGCAGCTTGTGGGGGAGTGAGCGGAGGCAAGATGCTGTGGGGCGGACTGACGGCCCGGCTTTTTGACGGCTACACCGCTGCCGAGCAATCGGTTAAGCACTCATCGGTTACCTCTCCCGTTTCCCTGACTTCGATAGTCACGCTTGCCGACGGGCGCCATCTTGTCAATACCGTCACTGACAGCTACATGATACTGTCGCAACTGTCGCCCCTTATCGTCTATCCCCATCCCGCAGCAGTGAAAATCACCATTATCGCCGATGGCAAGAAATGGGAGAGCGCATTGCGCCCAACTGCGTGCCGCTCCATGGCTTGGTGCCTTGCCGATGACCTGCGTCCCGTGACGCCCGTCACCGATGCCGGCAACACTGCGGTTCCTGCCGGCGACGAAGTGTTGATGCGGATGCCCGGCGCGGTTGCCCTTGCGCCGGTTGTGGCCCCTCTCGAAGTCGGAGCGGTGGTCGAAGTAGGTCGCGAGGCAGTGACTGCGGTCACGCCGCAAGTGCGGGCCGGTTCATCGCTCGATGTGCGCCGCCATCATTTCTATGTATTCACGCGCGGAGGCATCTCGGCTGTGACGGCGGGTAGCGGCAGCAAGATGCTTGCAGCCGTGCGCCTCGATTATAGGCCGGTCATGACCGGAGCGGCGGTGACGGAGGGTGCGGATGGTGTATTTGCCGTCGCCGGTGAGGATCTTGTGAAGGTCTCGGGCAACAAAGTGGTCACTCTGCTCGAAAACACCGGCCCGTGCATCGCGGGACGCGCCGGAACATTGGGGGAGATATGGCTGGTCAGCGCGTCATCTGACCCGACGATGGTCTATAACCCTGCCACCCAATATGCCTGTTACCGCACCGATGTCAGGCCCGAGGAGCTCATCACCGCCGGCGAGCGGCTCCTGCTAAGGTTGCAGTCGGGTGAGGTGCTCGACGCGTCGGCTGAGACCGCTGTTCCCATGACTGTTTCGCTCACATTCCGGCGGTCGTTCAAGCGGGCCGCAGCAGTGAAGGCGTTTGGCCTCAGGCTGTTCAGCTCTGATTTCAAGGGGAAAGTAATCCTTGCCGCCGACAACGGCATCCATTCCCCCGAGGGAGCCTACAGGATAGTCGACTTCGATATCTCAGGCGCGCTCAACCGCCCGATTGAGAGCAAGGTTCTGGCGGCGAAATACCGCTACGTGACCCTTGGCGTCAGGGCCACGGTCTCGCCCGATACGCGGCTTGAAGCGGCATGGTTCGCGACATGACGGTAAAATGAGAGCCGGTACCTTCACAGGCACCGGCTCCCGGGAGATATTTGGGGATGATGAATATTCAGTAATTACTTCACTACGACCTTCTCAACCTTGCCTGAGGCGCGCTTGATCAGGTAGACGCCCGATGAGAGGGAAGAAGCATTGACTTTCTGACCGTTGAGGTTGTAGACGGCCGATACTGCACCGTCGTTGCCGGCGATGATCTCGCAGATGCCCGACATGCCGGTTCCGGCAGGCTGCACGAGCTTGAACGACTTGCTGACACCGGGAGCTGAAATCTCGATCACGCCTTCGCGGGCTACATCGGAATACTCGGCTACTACGCTCAGGGTGGTGGAGCCGTAACGGCCTTCAATCGTCACCTGAGCCCACTCGGGAGCGGTCACGGTGAAGTCTTCGCCTGCATAGTAGCTGTCAAGGCCGGCGCGGGTGCCGTTGTCGCTGATTTCGAGTTCCTCGATGTCACACTTCAGCCAGGGCAGGTAAGCCTCAAGGTTGATGGCGAAAGAGGTGTAAAGCGGTTCGCCGTTCTCGTCGATCATGGGAGAGATCGATGAGCGGGTCTGGCCCTGGAACGTGATATCCTTGCTTACCCAGCCGAGCGCGAGGGGCGCGTCGGAAGCGTAGAGCGACTGCAGGGGGCAGAAGTAGGCAACGTCGGGGTTGTTGAAGCCCGAGATCATCACCACGTAGGCCTGATAGGTATCGTCGAGCACCGCGGCAGTGCCGAAATCAAATGTCAGGCACGAGAGGTCAGGCGACTGGTCGCCCTTGTCGAGCACGGTGATGTCCTTGCCGAGCAGGGTGGCGGTGGCAAGGGGAGAGTCGAGCAAGGGGTTGTAGTCCTCGTCGATGGGATAGATGGCGCATGTCAACTCAACGTTTTCACCCACGCCGCTTGTATAGGCGAAGAGGTCGGCGGCAGTTACCACCATGGGTGAGCTTGACGAGTAGAGGAAGTTGAGGATTGAGGTAAGCTTCACGCCTTCTCCTTCTTCGGCATCGTCGCCGAAAGTATAGTCGGTCCAGTATTTGTCAACATCGGGGCTGTAACCGAACACCGGTACTGAAGGCATACCGAAATCTTCCTTGTAGGTGAAGATGCCAAGGCCCTCGGTGACGCGGTTGAAGGGAACGAGACCCATGTTGAGCATGACCTTGTCGCCGGTTGAGGTATTGGCCAGGAAGTCGGCCTTACCGCCCATCTGCATGTAGCTGGCAGGATTCTGGTAGGAGGCGGGAGATGCGCCGGGAGCCGATATGGTCAGCTTGGGAAGATAGTAGAGATTGTTGCGGGTGGTGAACTCGCTGGAGTAGTCGGTGCCGTAGGATGCGAAAAGCACGTCGTCATCTTCCACGGTTATCCACTTGTCGGTATCCTCGGGGTCATTGTATTCCCAGGTGTAGGTTGCGCCGTCGACGTAGTCAAATGAAGTCCACATCAGTTCGGTGTAGACCGGCAGGGCTGCCACACCCATGTTGAGGGCATCAAGGTTGCGGGTGAAGCCCCAGTACTGGGTGCAGAGGGGCATCATGTAGACGGGTGCCTCAAGCTGGGGATAGCCTATGCGTATCTTGTCGATGAAGGTGCTTTGGCCGTCGGAGCCCACATACTGGAAGGCAACCTGAATCTTTTTGCCGGCATAGTCGGCGAGGCTCACGCTCTGGGGCACGAGGTTCTCGTCCATTGACAAACTGTAAAGTTCGTCAAGCGAAAGGTCCTGGTAGCGTTCGGCATAGTTTACGAGCTGTGTCCACTCGCCACCCTCTTCGCGGATGTTGACGATGAGGTTGAATACTATTTCGGGCGTGCCGATGAATTCAAAAGCATCCCAGTCCACGTGGTCATTGTCGAGGTTGTAGAACCAGAGCGGCTGGAGATTTATGTCATAGAACAGACTCATCGCGTCGGCGGGCATTGTCACCTCGGGGGAGATGAGCCACTCGTCCTGATCGTAGCCGAACACTACGCCGTAGTAGTATTTTCCGTCAGAAACAGGAGGATACCATAATCCGCCTTCCGATGGTGCCCATGAGTTGAAGTAATTCTCATGAGGAGCACCATTTGATTCAACCGTCCATCCTTCGGGTACCCATGTCTCGGTCACGCCGTCCCAGCCCTCGAAGCTCTCGAAGAGAATGTCGGATCCGTCAAGACCTTCGGATTTGGCGGGAGCCTTTTTTACCTGATAGCGGGGATTGATGGCCTTGGTGGTTACTGAGGGAACGTAAAGACGCTTGGCGATTACTCCCTTGTCGGTCTTTACCTCGGCTACCCGCGAGTCAGCGCGTTTAACCAACTTTACAGAGCTTCCGGTCACGGTGCGCTCTTTGATGAGGCCGCTGACGCCTGTGGCGGTCTGCCCCATAGCCGTGGCTGATATTGACAGCGCGGCTGCAAAAAGTAGAAATTTGTTCATTGAGTGTACCTGTTGGTAATAATTCTATTGGTTATCGGGTGCAAAGATAATGAAATTCCTCTAAACATACTAATAATTCCCCTCGATTCAGTTACTTTTGGGTAATTTAGTAATCCATGAGGCTATTTTCGACAGCACTTCGGGTGAGATCGTCTGAGTGATCGCTCCATAATTCATTGCCTCCCGTCGCGACGGCACTTCCTGAAAGAGATGGTTGAGGCCCGGCAATTCACATATCTCGGCGTGGGGGAGGGCAGCGGCGATCGCACCGAGGTTCTCCCCGGAATTGACCTGATCGTCCCACGACCCGTTCAGCGCCAGCACCGGACATGTTATTACCGCGATATATTCCCGGGGGTCAAGGCGCATAAGCTCCCTGTACCAAGGAGTGAGCATCGGTGCCATCATGGCATCGAGTTGTTCTGAGTCAGCCTCGGGGTGCAGGGCCTTCATCGCGGGGATCATGGCCGTGGCGGCAGTGAGTGAATCGGTAGGAGAAGCCACTATGGCAAACACGCGGCGGAGCGAGTCGGTCAGCGCGCTGTCAAGGCTCTGCCCGGCGAGCGCTATGAGGTCAAGGTTCTGCCTTACGATCATCTCCTCTCCCTTCACCGCCATTCCGGCGAGCGATACCACGAAAGCCACCTCCCCGGGATGACCGGCGGCATTGATGAATGCCACCGTTCCGCCCTCGCTGTGGCCCAGTATTCCGGTGCGGGTGGAATCCACCTCAGCCCGCGAGCGCAGGTAGCGCAGGGCGGCCATGGCATCGGCGGCATTGTCGGCTGTGGTCTCGTTGCCCGTGGCGGGGCCGCTCGCGCCCGCTCCGCGGTCGTCGTAGCGGAGCACGGCTATCCCCGCGCGGGTCAGATAATCGGCTATCACGGCGAATGGCTTGTGACCGAGGATCTCCTCGTCGCGGTTCTGCTTCCCGCTTCCCGTCACCAGCACCACGCCGGTGTAACCCCCGGCGCGTCGGGTCGGGATGGCCGGGAGTGTCAGAGTGCCGGCGAGAACCATATCGCCGTTGCCGAAAGTCACCTCCTCCTGCCTGTAAAGGAATGGGGGCCGGGGTGTCTGCGGCCGGTCAGGCAGCAGGTCGTCGGGGGTGCCCGGAGTCATGTCGAGAGCTATCGCCATCCCCTGGATGAACGTGCCGTTGAGGCGGGCGCCGTCGTCGCTCAGCCGGCCCTCGAAAGATGCGCCTAAGTCGCTGAGACCGAGATATACGGAAGTACCGTCGGGCGAGATGCTCACGCTGTCACACGGTATACCCCACGCGCCCTGCAGGGGCGACGACATGGTGGCCTCGGTAGGCGAGACGATGTCAAACACTACGGGCAACTGACCCATCAGTGAGCCTTTCCATATTCCGGTGACCGTCCGGGCCACACCCGTCAATGCGACCAGTATCGCTAACGGTAGAAATATAATCCTTTTCATGCGGCAAAAATACACATATATATTGTATAGCGGGTGAGATTAATAAAGAAATTTTTGCTTTTCGTGAAAAAAAATTGTAATTTCGCACCGTGCAAACCTTGCACGGTGCTGATAATGAAATGTAACCTTGATACATATCTAAAACCATATAGTTTCTAATTAACCAATTATGAGCAAAGAAAAAAAATTCTTGACCTGTGATGGTAACCAGGCCGCCGCACATGTATCCTACATGTTCTCGGAAGTAGCCGCTATCTACCCCATCACTCCGTCGTCGACTATGGCTGAATACGTCGACGAATGGGCCGCTGCCGGCCGTAAAAACATCTTTGGCGAGACTGTCCTCGTTCAGGAGATGCAATCGGAAGGCGGTGCTGCCGGTGCCGTTCACGGTTCTCTTCAGGCCGGTGCGCTGACTACCACCTACACCGCATCTCAGGGTCTGTTGCTGATGATCCCCAATATGTACAAGATCGCCGGTGAACTCCTTCCCTCGGTGTTCCACGTTTCGGCCCGCACGCTCGCCAGCCATGCCCTGTCGATCTTCGGTGACCACCAGGATGTGATGTCAGTGCGCCAGACCGGTTTCGCTATGCTCGCCGAAGGCAGCGTGCAGGAGGTGATGGACCTTGCCGGTGTAGCCCACCTCGCCACCATCAAGTCTCGCGTTCCTTTCGTGAACTTCTTTGACGGTTTCCGCACCAGCCACGAGATCCAGAAAGTCGAGGCTATGGATCAGGATGATCTCGCTCCCCTGCTCGACCGCGAGGCCCTCGCCGAATTCCGCGCCCGCGCTCTCAATCCCGAGAAGCCCGTAGCCCGCGGTATGGCTGAGAACGGCGACGTATTCTTCCAGCACCGCGAGTCGTGCAACCGCTACTACGATGCCGTTCCTGAAATCGTAGAGCAGTACATGAAGGAAATCACCCGCATCACCGGTCGTGAATACGGCCTCTTCAACTATTATGGTGATCCCGAGGCTGAGCGCGTGATCATCGCCATGGGTTCCGTAACCCAGGCCGCTCAGGAAGCTATCGACTACCTCCGCGCCAAGGGCGAAAAGGTGGGTCTCGTTTCGGTTCACCTCTACCGTCCCTTCTCGGCCAAGCACTTCCTCGCTGCTGTGCCCGCCACCGCCAAGCGCATCGCCGTGCTTGACCGCACCAAGGAACCCGGCGCCAACGGCGAGCCCCTCTATCTCGACGTCAAGGACTGCTTCTACGGCAAGGCCGATGCCCCCGTCATCGTAGGTGGCCGTTACGGTCTCGCTTCCAAGGATACCACTCCCGCCCAGATTCTCGCAGTGTTTGAGAACCTCGCCCTCCCCGAGCCCAAGGATCACTTCACCATGGGTATCGTCGACGACGTGTCCTTCACCTCGCTTCCCCTCAAGGAAGAAATCGCCCTCGGCGGTGACACCTTCGAAGCCAAGTTCTACGGCCTCGGTGCCGACGGTACTGTGGGTGCCAACAAGAACTCCGTGAAGATCATCGGCGACAACACCGATAAATATTGCCAGGCCTACTTCGCCTACGACTCCAAGAAGTCGGGCGGTTTCACCTGCTCTCACCTCCGCTTCGGCGACCAGCCCATCCGCTCCACCTATCTGGTGACTACTCCCAACTTCGTCGCTTGCCATGTTCAGGCCTACCTCCACATGTATGACGTGACCCGCGGTCTCCGCAAGGGCGGTACATTCCTGCTCAACACCATCTGGGAAGGTGAGGAACTCGCAAAGAACCTCCCCGCCAAGGTGAAGAAATATTTCGCCGACAACGACATCACCGTCTACTACATCAACGCTACCAAGATCGCTCAGGAAATCGGTCTCGGCAACCGCACCAACACTATCCTCCAGAGCGCGTTCTTCCGCATCACCGAGGTTATCCCCGTTGACCTCGCCGTTGAGCAGATGAAGAA
>CAZJKU010000057.1:0-14110 GCA_964546905.1 uncultured Staphylococcus sp. | reverse complement strand
CGCGCGAGGCCAGTTCGGGCACCACGCCGCCATATTCTTCATGCACGCTCTGCGATGCGATGACGTTGCTGCGCAGCAGTCCGTCGGTCACGACTGCCGCCGAAGTGTCGTCGCACGATGATTCTATTCCTAAGATGGTGATTGCCATATTGACGATATGAGTCGTAAAAAAATGTTAGCGGAAGTTATATGTAATTGTGCCTGACTGTGAAGCGGGCGCATCCTCGTCGACCGAGAACTTTGATTTCAGGGCCGCCTGCTCGCAACTGCGGCGCGTGGCTGCGCTTGCGGCGGCCGACCCGGTGCCTGATTCATAGCGGGCAGAGGTGACTACACCCTTGCGGTCGACAGTCACTCGTATCGTTACCGATCCGAGCGGGCCGCGGGCCGGCTGCTCGTAGCGGGCTATGGTGCGTCCCTTGAGGTTGAAACCGGGAGTGCCTGACGTGGCTCCCGACGCGGCATTACCGTCGGCCTGGCCGGGATTGCCCGAGCCTGAGCCTTGCGACGACCCGAAATTGGTATTCTTCATCCTGTCGGCGATCTCGCGGCGCTTTTCCTCCTCGCGCCGTGCCCTTTCGGCAGCTTCGATCTCCGCCTTGGTCGGACCGGTCTTTTCAGGTGTCACCGCAGGTTTCGTCTTGGCCGGAGAGGGGCTTTCGGTCGACACGAGCGGTGACGGTTCGGCAGGAGTTCCAGCATCGGTGAGCGCGTCGGTGTCAACCTGAGGCGAGGAATCATCGGCTTCGGCTGCGGCCTCGGTGGAATTGTCGTCGACGGCAGCGGGATCATCACCGATCATCACATATTCACCCGACAGGAGCAATTCTGCCGAGTCAACCGGTGGCCATTCCCTTTCGGCCTGATCGACGGGCCGGTAGGTGAGATACAGCGACAGGAGCACCACGAGCAACACGGCGTGGAAAATCACCGTGGCAAGCAGTCCCCAGAGGCGCGACTTGCGGTTATCGTTGCTGTCGTTGCCGTTCATAATAGCGGAGAAGATTCAGCCGGGCGCGCCGAAGCGGGAGCGGGCTTGGTGGCAAGCACCATTTTCAGGTTGTGGCGTGCGCCCAGGTCGAGGACCTCGACGAGCCGACCGTAGGTTACCTCCCTGTCGGCATACACGGCGATGAATTCCTCGCCCCCGCGCGATGAGGTCAGCAGCAGGAAAGCGAGCAGGCTGTCAAGATCCATGGCGGCAGGCTCCTCATTGTCCCACGAAGCGTAAATCTGACCGTCGGCGTCGATATACACCCTTGTGGAGGGCTTGAGCGCCGTCTGCTTGGAGCTTTCGGGAAGATTGACTTCGAGTGCGGTCGGAAACACAAATGTCGACGTCACCATGAAGAATATCAGCAGCAGGAAGATGACGTCGGTCATCGAAGCCATCGAGAACGCCGCCATTATATTGTTCTGTCGTTTCAGTGCCATGTCAGGGAAATAGGATGGAATGAGAGGAAAATATCAGAGTACAGGCTCGTTGAGAAGATCCATGAACTCCATGGTCTTGGCTTCGAGCTTGTTCATCACGCCGTTGATGCGTGCAGTCAGATAGTTGTAGGCAAAGAGGGCGATGATACCCACTATCAGACCGGCCACGGTGGTGACAAGCGCGGCGTATATGCCGTCAGCCAGCACCGAGATGTTGGCCGTGTTGCTCGCCGACGCTATGCTGTAAAACGCTTCTACCATACCTATCACCGTGCCGAGAAATCCGAGCATGGGTGCTCCGGCGGCGGTTGTGGCAAGCCATGCCAGACCCTTTTCGAGCTTCGACACCTCAAGGTTGCCGGTATTTTCAATAGCCACGAGGACATCGTTCATGGGTCGGCCCATGCGCGATATGCCCTTGTCGATCAGCCGGGCGTAGGGAGTGTCGCTGCGGCGGCACAGGTTGCGGGCGCTCTCGATCTCGCCGTCGAGTATATAATGGCGTATCTGCTGCATGAAAGTCTCGTCCTCGCGCGCGGCACGGTGGAGCACGATCATGCGCTCAACGAGAATGTAGACCGATATGATCGACAGCAGGGCAAGGGGAATCATGATGAAACCTCCGCGCAGAGTCAGATCCCATACTGAAAGCTGGGCCGGGGCATCGGCTGTACCGGCTGATACCACTGTGTCGAGAACTTCGGTGACCAGGGTGGTGTCAATTTGAATCATAACCTATATATGTGTTGAAGGTGATTATTTCAGGCAGGCGAGGTAACGTTTTACAGTCTCCTGAAGCCCGAGGTAGAGGGCGTCGCATATCAGGGCATGGCCTATTGACACTTCGCTCAGATAGGGGACACAACGGTGGAAAAATTCCAGATTTGTGAGGCTGAGGTCATGGCCGGCGTTGACACCGAGGCCGGCGCTGTGGGCGGCGCGGGCGGCCTTGACAAATGGCTCGACGGCCTGCTCGGGATTGGCGGCATAGCGGTCGGCATAGGGCTTGGTGTAAAGCTCCACGCGGTCAGTGCCGGTGCGGGCGGCCTCGTTGATGTTCTCGACATCGGTACCCACGAAAATCGAAGTCCTGATGCGGGCCTGGCGGAAACGCTCCACGACCTGAGTGAGGAAATCGAGATTGGGTTTCACGTCCCAGCCTGCACTCGATGTCAATGCGTCAGGGGCATCGGGAACAAGTGTCACCTGCGTGGGCTTCACCTTCAGCACCAGGTCGATGAACTCGTCGGAAGGATAGCCCTCGACGTTAAGCTCGGTGGAAATCGAGCGGCGGAGGTCATAGACGTCGTCGCGGCGCACGTGGCGCTCGTCGGGACGCGGGTGGACGGTGATGCCCTGCGCGCCGAAGCGCTCTATGTCGAGAGCCGCGGCCACGAGATCGGGCACATTCTCGCCTCGGGCATTGCGCAGGGTGGCAATTTTATTGATATTTACACTTAGTGAAGTGGTCATTATTGCGGATATGTCAAAATTGTTTTGTAAATTTGTAACTGCAAATTTACGAAATTAAAACCGAAAGCCGAAAAGATTTTGACTAATATTCCCGCAACATATCACCCCGACGACCGCTATCCGGCTGATTCCGCCCGCCTTTTCCCGCCCGTGCCTGACTGGAGCGTGCTCGTGGTGGAGTGTGGCGCAGGGCAATACAGTGCCTCACTGCTGAGCCGGGCGGTGGAGGATTGCGATGCCCACGTGCTTAACCTCAATGTAGTGTCGGGGCTGCGCCCTGACGAGCCGTCGGTGGTGGAACTGCGTGTCAACCACCGCAATCCCGAGCTCGTGGCACGGTCGATAGAGCGATACGGCTACACCGTGGCCGCCACCCGCTCGTCGGCCCCCGGAACTGACTCCGACGACGGCCCGCTCGACGAGGGACGACGCCGGGTGAACGAACTGCTGCGGCTCCTCAACGTATAATTTCCCCTCATTACTCAGGATACTTTCTTACACTGCAAGTCATGAAGATAGCTTTTATGGGCAAGCGCCGCCAGAGCGCCCGCGACATCGAGTTGATCAACCGCCTGATGCGGCGGATCGAACAAGGAGGCTCGGAAATAGCCATCGAGTCGAGACTGCTCTCTACTCTGCGCGATGCCGGGCCGGTGGGTGCCGACCGGTTCACCGAGTTCCGCGACGATGACGTGGACGCCGACTTCATCGTCAGCGTGGGGGGCGACGGCACTCTTCTGAGATGCGCCTCGACAGCTGCGCGTAAGGATATTCCGGTAATAGGCATCAACACCGGCCATTTAGGATTTCTCGCCGACGAGTCGCTTGAAAATGCTCCCGAAGTGGTGGCCCGCCTCTTCACCGGCGATTATTACGTGGAGTCACGGTCGATGCTTGAAGTGACTGTTAGCGACGGCGACTTCCATTTCCAAAGATCGTTTAACCCCTACGCCCTCAATGAGGTGGCTATCCTGCGCCAGGATACCGCATCGATGATCTCGGTCGACACCCGTCTTGACGGGATGAAGGTAGCCGATTATCAGGGCGACGGCATAATAATCTCCACTCCGACGGGCAGCACGGCCTACAATCTCTCGGTAGGGGGACCGATCATCGAACCCATGGCCCCGGCCCTCGTGATTTCACCTATCGCTCCCCATGCCTTAACGATGCGCCCGCTTGTGGTGAGTCACCACCGCACGATCGACCTGAGCGTCAGCTCCCGAAGCAACAACTACCGCGTGTCGCTCGACGGCCGCAACATGGTACTCCCGCTCTCTACACGGCTGACGGTGAAACTCGCCCCCGTGGCGATGAAGCTCGTCCATTTCCCCGGAAGCACATTCTTCGACACCCTCCGCACCAAAATGCTATGGGGCGTCACCAAGCGGTAATCATTCCGTATCGGGATTCAATACGAAATCATATACCGGACGTATCGCAATTGAATACCCGTCCTTAACAACGTCTTCGTATTCGTGATCAGTGAGAAGCAAAAGATTGTCACACCCGGTTTTCTTAGCAGCCAGTATAAGCCCCGCGATTTCCCTTTTCCGGGTTTTGTCCGACGAAATATCGTAGGACACCTGCACAGCCATGATCGCTTTACGGTTTTCACACACGATAAAGTCACACTCTCCTGAGCGATCTGCAAAATAATAGATGTCCAGCCCCGATTTCTTATAGCGGCGTATCAGTTCCAGGTATACAATTGTCTCAAGCCTCCATCCGAGATTTTCTCCTGCAAAAGCATCTGACCGCTTGTTCATCAATGCGACATCAATAGGATAAACTTTCTCACCGATAAGCCGTTGACTACTTTTTGGTGAGTATTTGCGTAGTCCGATCAACAAGTAAGATTGCTTGAGATAGCTCAGATAATTCTTGGCAGTGTGAGGAGAATTAATGCCGAAAATGTCCCGTAATCTTTTATCCACTATAATCGTAGGAGCTGAATTCAGAAGATGGTGAGACATGTCTTCAAAAGTTGAAGTATAGCTTATCTTGAATCGCTGCTCAATATCCCGTTTGAGGATATTATCGACGAGTTCATCTATATAGCTCCTCTCATCTTTTATAAACTGGAGTTCAGGGAAACCTCCACGTCGTATATATTCATCGAAAGCATTCCTGCGTAAAGCTACCGACTTGGTACTTCTTGATCTGGTGTCCAATTCCTTTACTTCGCAGTATTCAGCAAAGGAAAAAGGGAAAAGGGATATTGAATGATGGCGACCGGTAAGATGCGTGGCAAGTTCTCCACTCAACAGCTTGGCATTAGATCCGGTAATGATTACGTGCATCTGCCTCCTCAAAAGTCTGTTGACAAATAGATACCATTCAGGTATATTCTGAATTTCATCTATAAAAAGGTAATTAAATTCTCCATTTATTTTGTATAGGACTTCCAACACATCATTGAGATCATCCCCGGTCAGGTGAAAGAGACGCTCGTCATCAAAATTAATGTAGGCGAATTTCACCCCTTTACGTATCAGGGCATTATAACAAAGAGTAGACTTTCCACTCCGTCTTACTCCGATGACAACTTGGGCCTGAGGGCTATTCAGTTCGATTAAGTCCTCTTCCTTACGACGGCAAAAACGCATTTTGCCCTTCAATGCCAATTCTTCAGCTTGATCGGAAAGTATTGTTTCAAGTGTTCTCTTATCCATCGTGAATTATTTTTGAATACAAAGATACAAAAAACTCGCAAAATACTATATTTTTATAAGTTACAAATTTCAGAATGCACTATTTTACATAAAACGGGTACTTCTGAATGCACTATTTTACATAAAATGAGCACTCCTGAATGCACTATTTTACATAAAATTGGCAGGTCAGAACGCACTATTTTACACAAAATTCATTTTTTCAGGCCGAAAAATCACCGGCGGCTGGCAGTGGGAGAGAGTCATTATAGTACCTCGCGTGGAGTAAAAAAATGTGAAAAGTGGGGCTAACATGGGAATTAAGGAATAATTTTTGTAACTTTGCGCACTAAAAGATGGAAAACGTGATACCTTACATACCCGAGCCTACACTACGGCGACTGCCGTGGTATCTTGCTTGCGTGAGCCGACTGCGTGCCCGCGGGGTGGAACGTGTCTCGTCGACCACCATTTCACGCGAGCTTAACGTGGATTCCTCCCAGATTGCCAAGGACCTGTCATATCTCGACATCAGGGGGAAGACGCGAATAGGCTATGACGTGGCTGAACTTGAGCGCGTGCTTGTGGATTTCCTCGGATTTGCACGGAGTCACAACGCCGTCATCATGGGTGCCGGTTCACTCGGAGCCGCCCTTATCGCCGACTCGGGATTGCGCCGCTTCGGCCTCAACATCGTGGCCGGTTTTGATGTAAACCCTGCGCTGATAGGCAGTTCGATAGGCGAGGTACCGATTTTCAGCGTAGATGAACTCGCCTGCCGCCGCACTGAGTTCAATGCTGAAATAGCCATAATCACCGTGCCGGTCGACAGTGCCGCCGACGTTGCCGCCGCTTGTGTCGACGCCGGGTTCAAGGCTTTATGGAATTTCACCCCGTTCCGCATCAAGACCGCCCCCGACATCGTGGTGACCAATACTTCAATCTATGCTCACCTTGCGGTGATGTATAACCGACTCTCGGCTCATCCATGAAGATAATCGCTCTGCTGCGTCGTGACATGACCTTACCGGCATCAGCCGCTACCGAAGCACGCATCGTGCCCGACTCGGCATTGCTCCTGCCCGGGCGTCCGCTCTTTGTCCCCGATTTAGGGACCGGATGGCAGGCACAGCCTGTGATCGCACTCAGGATAGGCAGGCTCGGTCGCGACATAGCTCCAAGGTTTGCCTCACGCTACGTCGATGCCGTAACACTCGGGCTGTGGCTCAGGCTTTCCGATCCGGGCGAAAAGCTCTCAGCCGGACTGCTCGACGCCCTCGACAGCTCGCTCGCCCTCGGCCGGTGGATAGAAGTGCCGTCATCGCCTGTGGAGGCCGTCACGCCGGCTGCTTCAGTCACGGTGGATTTCCCTTCTGAAATCGTCTCGGCAATACCCGCTGTGTCGAGCTACGCGACCCTTAAAATGGGCGACGTGATCCTATCGGCCGTCGCCGGACCACCTTTAGACCTTAAACCGGGCACCCTCACGACTGCGTCATTAGCTGCCGATGAGGTGCTGTCGGTAAAAATTCTCTGATACCTCTTCCAATCATTTTTCTCATTTCTCTTCCTTACATTTCAAATGAAAAAGACTCTACTTAACGCTTTGACACTCATACTCCTCTCGGTTACCTGCGCTACCGCCGCGCGGGGCGCCGCTCCGGTTTTTCCGGCGGCCTCAGTGCTCGCTTCCGGGAGATGGGTGAAGGTGAAGGTCGACTCTACCGGAGTGCAGCGCATCCCTTATGAGACACTCCGCTCGTGGGGATTCGGTAATCCGTCCAAGGTCGCCGTCTACGGTTACGGCAGCGTGGAGATGTCGCTGGAGTTCAAGTCACATCCCACCGACCTGCCCGCTGTCGCCGTGGCCCATGGCGAGGACGCGCTCTTCTTCTACGGTGAAGGCGATACCCGCTACCAATTCAATTCGATGACCGATGTCGACGTCTACACCAACCGCTACTCGCGCGGCTCCTACTATTTCCTTTCCGAAGATGCCCCGGCGACTGAAATCGCATCGACTCCTTTTGCCGCCAGTGGCTCGGAAGACGAGGCGATTACCGGCCACGTTTCACTGGCCGCACATTATCCCCGCGAGTTCAATCCATCAGAAGGTGGCGCGTTCTGGTACAGCCGCGACATTACCGACAAGGCTCCCTATCACGTGACCTTCCGGCTCACTGACTGCACCGGCTCAGGGCGCATGGGTTATAAGGTAGTGGGCAAGCACACCGAACTCAACTACATGACTCCGGCCGTGACAGCATCGGAAGGGGTCAGCTTCCTCCACAATTCGCCCAACCGCATCTACCGCTCCAACAACGAAAAGGAGGTATACCGTTACATGAACGACTACAATGTGTCGAGCTTCACTACGGCCACCGGGTCATCGGAAGTGACCTTCACTTTCCGGCCTGACCCTGAGACCGATGTCACGCTCATGTGTGTCGACAACCTGTGGGTCGCCTACGACCGTTCCAATATCATGACTGACAAGGCATCGGCTCTTTCGATGCACTTCCTGTCGACGGCATCGGGAGCGGTGAAGATCAAGACTGAAGGCGGAGAGGCTCCGGTGGTGTGGGACGTCACCGCCGTAGGCACTCCGGTGAGACTTTCCACCGAGCCGGCCACTGACGGCGTATTGTTTGACCTCCCGGCATCTCAAGGCACCACGCGCCACATCGAGACCTTCTACCCCGCATCAAGCCATTTGCCCGAACCTGAATTTGCCGGCGAGGTGCCCAACACCAATATCCACGCCATCACCGGCGGATATGACATGGTGATACTCTGCGCGGCCGAATTTACCGGCGAAGCCCGGCGTCTTGCCGATGCCCATGCCGCCAAGCAGGGGCTCAACGTGCTGGTGGTGAACAAGGAGGACGTACTCAATGAATTTGGTGGCGGTAACTTCACGCCCAACGGCATCCGCCTCATGTCAAAGATGCTCTTTGACCGCGACAACCGCTACCGCTACCTCCTGCTCATAGGCGACGCTTTCTATGACAACGCCAAGGTTGCCTCGCTGACCAACCCCTACCTGCCCTGCTATCAGACCGAGCTCCAGAGCAATGCCTATAATGTGGCTAAAGCCTATACGTGTGACTCCTTCTTCGGTTTTGTCGAGGACGAGATCGCGCCCGACATGTCGACCCGTGTCGACAACTCCACGCCCCGCGTGATCGACATAGCCGTGGGCCGCCTGCCCGCCTATACACTGCCCGAGGTGTCATTCCTCGTTGACAAGTCAATAGCTTATCTCAACAATCCTGTGCTCGCCGGCGACCCCGAGTTTGCCGTGATGATGGCCGACAAGGGCAACGAGAACCAGCACATGCAGGGAATGGAAGCATCGGTTAGGGAATATCTTGCCGCAAGTCCCGGCATGACCGTGTCACGTTGCTATGACGCGGCCTACGACAATACCGCCCAGACCACCGATAACCTTACCCTTATCAAGCACATCAAGTCAGGCCTCGCGTCCAATCCCGCTATCGTATCCTATGCCGGTCACGGGGGAAAGAAGAGTATGTTCTCCGAGGCCTTCATAACCCGCTCTTTCCTCGAAGGACTGCACTACGGCTCAGCCTCGATGTTCCTCTCGGCAAGCTGTCACCCCTATACGTTTGACTACGACTACCGTGGAATGTTGGCTGACCTGCTGTTTATCCCCGACGGCGGCTCGACTATGATAATCGGCCCCGCCCGCGAGGTGTATCTCAAGAACAATCAGGAATACTGCAACATGTTTGCCCGCTGCTATTCCGACGTATCAGCCCGCACGATAGGCGAAGTGTTCCGCAACACCATGACCCTCATGCAGGAAGCCGGCCAGTCAGTGCGCACCAATGCCCTGAGCTACAATCTCGGCGGTGACCCCGCCCTTCCCCTGCCGCGAGTCACGGCCCGCGTCACCCTTGACAAGGGCGATGAGGAAGTAGTGACGCTGCATCCCGGTCGCCGCACCCTCCTCTCGGGCAGTATTGTCGATGCCGACGGTGCCGTTATTACTGACTTCTCGGGTACAGTCAATGTCAAGATCTTCGACAATCCCCGCACTTTTGAATCATTTGCCAACGTCGCTGCCGACCGCACCGATCGCCTCACCCTCACGCTTGACGAGACAATCGTTGCCGAGGTGGATGGTACCGTCACCGACGGTCACTGGGAAGCATGGATCACCGCACCGGCGCTCGGAAACGACAACGGCGTGAACCGCATCGCTCTCCTCGCCCGCCGTCCCGACAGCTTTGACATGGCTGCCGGCTACTCCACCGACTTTACAGTGGCGGAATATAACGAAGCCCTCGTTACTCCCGATGATGAAGCTCCCGTGCTGAACATCACCGTCAATGACGCCCTTATGGCCGGTGACCGCGTGGAGACTTCCCACGAGCCTGAAATCACCATCTCCGTCACCGATCTCGGCTCGGGCATATACATGAACCGCTCGGGTGTGGGCGGAGTTCTCACCGCGTCGCTCGACGGAAATTCCTCGATTCCCAATCTTGACCGTATGCTCCGTCCTGACGGTGAAGGCGGTTACAGCGTGACGTTCTCGCCCGGAACACTGACCGACGGACGCCACACTATCTCGGCCCGTGTCGCCGACAATGCCGGCAACACCGCCTCGGGTGAGATAGACTTCTATGTAGTGGAACCGGCCTTTGACTGCGTCCTTGAGGCCGACAGGCTCATAGCCCGCGACGAGGTCACCTTCTCGCTTTCCCACTCGCTGCTCGACTCTCCATCGACGCGCGTGGTGGTGGAGAATATCCACGGCGAGCATGTGCTGACCGCCGACATGACCGGTGAATCGTTTATCTGGAACCTCAGCGATGCCTCAGGACAGCGCGTGCCCGACGGCACCTACCGTGTCTACGCTATTGCCGAGAGTCATCCCCGTTACAGCGCGTCGCGACCCGTGTCGCTGACCGTCATACGCTGATACGGTACTTTCCTCCGGGAAGCGACCTTATATAGCCTTTGAACTCCATGTCAACGAGCAGACCCGTCAGCCGGGCCGTCGGGACATGGAGTTTCTGCAGCAGGATGCCGAAAGTCGCCTCCCCGCAGTCACGTATCGTATCGATCACGAGATTCTCCTCGACAGTCAGTTCATCAAAGAGACTGCCCTGCTCTCCCTCGGCGGGAACTTCAGGCCAACCCATGACGCTGATAATATCAGCCGCACCGGTGACGAGCCTTGCCATGTTGCTGAATATAAGATTATTGCATCCTTCGCTGTAAAGATCTCCCACACGGCCCGGAACAGCCATCACCTCGCGGTCATATCCGGCAGCAAGCCTTGAAGTCACGAGCGCGCCCCCTTTGGCAGCGCTTTCGGTCACAATCAGGCAGTCGGCCATTCCTGCCACTATGCGGTTGCGGGCCAGGAAATTGCCACGGTGTATGGTATCGATAGAGCGGTAATCGGTCAGCAACATGCCTCCCGATTTCACTATTTCGACAGCATAAGAGCGGTGAACGGCAGGATAAACCGTGTTGAGACCGTGGGCGAGGACTGCTACGGTGGGCAGTCCGGCCTTCAACGCGGTCCGATGGGCGGCTATGTCAACGCCTAAGGCAAGGCCGCTTACTATGAGCGTCTTTTCTCGCGCGCTCGTGGACAAGTCGTTGACAAGGCGGGCAGTGACATCGTTACCGTAGGTAGTGGCGTGACGCGTGCCGACGACCGATGCTACCTGAGCCGCATTAAGATCGCAATCTCCGAGACCGTACAGCATCAGTGGCGCGTCCTCGCAGTTTAGCAACCGCCGCGGATAAGCGGCATCAGTGAAATAAAGGCATTTCACATCATGCGTCTTCACAAACTCAGTCTCCCGGCGCGCCTCATCTATCAGTTTTGCCCTGGCGGAACTATCCCACAGGCGGTTGCCGGTCCCTGTCAGGTCACGGAGCCGCGCCGTCGATATGCTGAAAAAATCCTCCTCGCTGCCACACAGTTCAAGCAGTCTGCGCGCAGCCGGGAGAGTGAGATTACGCATCGAGGCGAAAGCGATGCGGTATAGAAGCCGGTCGCTGTCCATTTCAGTCCTCGGTGAGTTGGGATGCGAAAGCCTCGGCGAGCCTGTCGCCGCGCGACAGCCGCCCGTTTTCAAGACACGCGATAGTGATCACGGCGCGGATCACCGGAGCCATGTCGGCAGCCCGGTAAATGTCCTGCTCAAAAAAGAACCTCGCCCCGCGTCGGCGGAAGTTCAGGCAAGAAATCATTTCATCGCCCATGCGCAGCGAGTTGAGATAGTCCATCTCCACGCGGCGCACTACCGGGTCGATACCGTCGCGGTGCATCGCGGCAAATGAATAGCCGGCCGCCTCACAGAAATCGTGACGTGTCAGTTCGAGATAATGCAGGTAATTGGCGTTATTGACTATTCCCTGCACGTCAAGTTCATAGTCGCGCACCTTTATGCGCGATTCATGTATATATTTCTTTTCCATAATGTGACGTTATGCCTGCCGTCAAGGCATCAGGCATTATACAGATAGCGCTTGATGGAGCGCTTGGGAGTCTTCTCAAATTCGTTGGCAATCAGCTGTATGTGATCGATTTTCTCGTAGGGAGCCACGAGCTTGTTGAGTTCGGCGAGCACTCCGTCCATCAGCTTCGGGAGCTGGGCGGCCGTCAGGTTGCTGCGGTCAAGCTCCTCATAGTCGGGATAGACGAGCGCCACCAGATTGTGACCGCGCTCCACCACGAGGCTCTCGGCCACGAAAGGCAGGTTGTTGAGTTTGGCCTCGATTTCCTCAGGGTAGATATTCTGGCCGGTGGCTGTCAGGATCATGGTCTTGGAACGGCCACGGATGAAGATTGTGCCGTCAGGAGTGCGGGTACCCATATCGCCGGTATGGAGCCACCCCTCGGCATCGATCACGGCCTCGGTAGCCTCGGGATTGCGGTAATATCCTGTCATGACATTCTGCCCGCGCACACATATCTCGCCCGGCACCCGCTCGGGATCCACGCTGTCGATCTTGCTCTCCATGCAGGGCAAAGTCTTGCCCGACGAGCCCACAACAAACTCCCGCCAGGGAGTGTAACTGATCAGCGGGCCGCACTCGGTCATGCCGTAGCCCACCGTAAACGGAAACTTGATTTTGTGAAGGAATTCCTCCACCTCATGGTTGAGCGGCGCGCCGCCCACTATCACTTCCTCAAATTCTCCGCCGAAAGCATTCACCAGTTCATTGCGTATCTTGCTGTAGACAACACGGTTCAGCAACGGGACTGCCATCATGCGCCGCATCGACGGCTTCTTGATAACCGGCAGGATCTTGTTGCGGTAGATCTTCTCAAGAATCAGCGGCACGGTGATGATAAGGCTCGGACGCACGTCGGCAAATGCCTTGAGCAGCAACTTGGGCGTAGGCAACTTGCCGAGCACCGTGATGTGGGTACCCACCGCAAGCGGGACAAGCATGTCAAACGCACACCCGTAGGCATGGGCCAGCGGCAGGAAGCTGAGGCACCTCGATCCGCGATAGTGGAGCTTGGAGTTGATTCCGAAAGTGACGTTGCCACACAAGTTGTCGAGCGTAAGCATCACGCCCTTTGAAAATCCGGTTGTGCCGGAGGTGTAATTGATCTCGGCAAGGGATTCGGGTGGCAGGACGGGATAGCTCACGTCAGCTGCCGTGAAGCCCCCGGGGTACACCTTCTGCATCCTCTCGGGCAACCGGCGCAGAAACTGCTCGAAGCGGTGATTATTGTCGGGATGCTCGGCAAGCACCGTGCGGCGGTCAAGGGAAATTGCGGCCTTCACGCGCGGAATCTTGTCGAAATACATGTTCTCGAATATCGCCTCAGAAATGAAAAGCAGTTTAGCTCCCGAGTGATTTATGATGTGCTGAGCATCCTGAACGTTAAACTCAGCGAGCACCGGCACTATCACCGCCCCATAGGTCAGCGTGGCCATATACACTTCGATCCACGAAATACTGCTCTTACCCATCAGCGCGATCTTGTCGCCGGGCCTTATACCGGTCTCCTTAAACATGAGATGGGTTGCGGCGATGCGGCGAGCGAGGTCCGAATAAGTCATCGTATTTCCGGTGGAATACTCGGTAATTGCAGGAAGTTCCCAATTTTTTCGGAATGAATTGCTGTATATCTGGAGCAGGTTTTCGGTAGCCATAACGATAATGTAAAAGAATTGATGAAATCAACGCAGGCGGGATCGTTAAGAAAAAACACCATCCTGACTGCAAAATAAACAAAAATCTGCCTAATAAACAATTAAGAACCGATTTAAGTTCTTCCCGCCGACTAAAAACCGCCGAGCACTGATGCCATAGGCCGAAACGGCCAACTCGGATGCTTTTCTGACATTTTCATTAAGTAGATGGCTGGCATTCAGGATTTATTTGGTAATTTTGTAATATGAACGACTTGACAGTATCAAATATCGAGCGGCAGAACGTTTTGAATAATCGTTATGCTGTAAATGCCCTTCAAGAGAATCTTGGGTTTACCGGGATGCTTTTCGAGGGAGAATACCGTTTCACAAAGAAAATGGTAGCGG
>CAZJKU010000056.1:11601-14113 GCA_964546905.1 uncultured Staphylococcus sp. | reverse complement strand
GAATCAGCCTAATTTTTTCACTGCCTCAAAAAAGTTTTATCGGACAGCAATAATATACATTCCTGAACTGCGATTATATCTCGCTAAGTATGAGCGGAGTATTCTGAATTACTGGTTGATTACCCAATATCCGCCTTTGGTTTTTCCGACTCTATTGAGTTTCCCTGACTTCCTGAGGGATGAAATAATCCGATTTACCTTCCTAACCGAAAAACCAAGTATATCTGCCAGCTGAGGTTGCGTGACATAGGGATTTGATTTTATTCGTGCAATCAGTTTATTCTCGTCATTATTCTCGCCATTATTCTCGCCAAATGTATGATCGTAATGTCGAGAATTAACTTTTGGGAGCGGATATGTCACGGTTGATATAAGTAAATCATTTTCAAATTTTACATCACCACCAGTCAATTCTTTCCACTTGATGATTTTGTCTATGCCATACCCGGCATTTTCTGCCAATCTCGGATGTCGAAAGAATTTTATTATGCTCGGATTGCGAGGCATGGACAAGACTCTGCTACGGAACTCTGAGGCAGCAAGGATAAACCGCCCCGGATTTTGCATTACAATCTTGTCTGCAAATACCCTAATGGTGGGATGAGCCGCTGCAAAATAATCAGAGTGGGCACAAAAATTCACAAGGCCTTCTCTTATACAGAATAACTGCGAATTATCTTCTGTGCCGAAAATATCCGGACCCTCGATATACGGTGATTCAACAAAATTGCGCATCCGTTGCATTATCAACTGAAAACTCTCCCAGATATTCTCTTGCTCGGGCATGCGGTATGTAAATCGTTGTAGGGCATCATTATATGAGTTTCCCGGAATTTCCATATAATCAAGCCAAAAATTCGGTAATACTTTAAGTATGGAATCTCGTTTACCGAACATAAGCAAACTGCCGTAGGACAGTCTGCCTGAACCGAGTACAATATTTATCTTTTTGCAAAAATCCTCATTGTCTAAAGTAGGATATGACAACGGTCGGTTGTAATCGCGAAGATAACTGCGATATGAAGCTAATGACTCTAAATTAATATCGTTAAAACCACTGCCTAAAACTTCCATTTCTGAGCGGGAGCCAAAAGCGCTGTCCCGGACTATTGCATCAACCTCTAAATCTGAAGCGAGTACATCACCGCTGCCAGTTCGTATAAAAACCTCTCCGGTACTTTTGATAGCAATCGGCTTATGTGGCGAAACGGGTATTTCAAAAGCAAGAACGTCTTTACTTTCAATCTAAAATCTATGTGTATGACACGAAATAACAGTATTGAATTTGGAACGGGAACGCAATGTCGTAACAATATCCTGCTCCATCTTCTCCATATTTTCAACTCCTGTTACACGATAGGAATTGCCATTTTCGCCCTTCTTTTCTTTGACACCGAGGATTATCCAACCTCCAGCTGTATTGGAAAAAGCGCTGACCGTCTCCCACATAGATTTGGGTATCCCACCGGAGGCTTCCTTAACTTCGAAGTCGTCCCATTCTATATCGTTAAGCCTAATTAGCAATTCTTCTTTGGTCATATTCATTCCGATTAATATGCAAAGTTACGAATTTTTGGCGAGTAATCTATAGAGAACCGAGACATGACAGGTGTAAAAATGGATCGGATTGCTCCTTAAGAGATTGCCCATGTTTTGACATCTCATTTTTCGACCAATTCTATGCCTTATCTCAGTACCGGTTCAAGCATAGATTTTTAATAAATCTATAATGAGGCTGTGTCTCTTTTTGACACAGCCTCATTACAAATTTTTATGTTTTGGAAATTATTTCTTGCTGCCGCGGATGGCTGCGATGCCGGGGAGTTCCTTGCCTTCGATGGCTTCGAGGAGTGCGCCGCCACCGGTGGAAACGTAAGATACCTTGTCGGCAAGACCGAACTTGTTGATGCAAGCTACCGAGTCACCGCCACCTATGAGGGAGAAAGCACCGTTTTCGGTAGCTTCCACGATAGCGTCGGCGATAGCGCGGGAGCCGGCGGTGAAGGTGTCGAATTCAAACACACCTGCGGGGCCGTTCCAGAGGATGGTCTTGGCATTCTTGATTACATCGGCAAAAGCCTTGCGCGATTCGGGACCTGCATCCATTCCTTCCCAACCTTCGGGGATGTCCATTACGGAGCATACCATAGTGTTGCAGCCGTCCTTGAACTCGTCGCCGGCCACGCAGTCAGTGGCGAGCACGAGGTTTACGCCTTTCTGCTTGGCTTTTTCGATGATGTCGAGGGCGAGGTCGAGCTTATCGGCTTCGCAGATTGACTTGCCGATGTTGCCGCCGAGGGCCTTGGCGAATGTATAGGTCATGCCGCCGGTGAGGATCAGGTTGTCAACCTTTTCCATAAGGTTTTCAATAATGCCTATCTTGGTGGAAACCTTTGAGCCGCCCATGATTGCGGTGAAGGGGCGCTTGATGTCGCTGAGAATATTGTCGACTGCGGTAACTTCCTTCTCCATCAGGTAGCCGAGCATCTTGTTGTCGGCATCGAAATAGTCG
>CAZJKU010000056.1:0-11591 GCA_964546905.1 uncultured Staphylococcus sp. | reverse complement strand
ACGGCGGTAGAGGCGTGGCGGCGGTGTGCGGTACCGAAGGCGTCGTTCACATATACGTCGGCGTAGGAAGCGAGAGTCTTGGCAAATTCTTTCTGACGCTCTTTCATTTCCTTCTTGGCTGCGTCGTAGCCGGGATCTTCTTTGTCGATACCCACGGGCTTACCCTCTTCTTCGGGATAGAAGCGGAGGTTTTCGAGGAGGAGCACCTGACCGGGTTTAAGAGCCTTGGCCTGATCGAGGGCCTTGCCGCAGTCTTCGGCAAATTCCACTTCGGTGCCGAGTGCCTTGGCTACGGCATCCTTGATCTGGCTGAGGGAGAACTTGGGGTTGACCTTGCCTTTGGGCTTGCCCATGTGGCTCATGATGATGAGTGAGCCGCCGTCAGCGAGGATTTTCTTAAGGGTGGGGAGAGCGCCGCGGATGCGGGTATCGTCGGTGATATTACCGTTTTCGTCCAGAGGCACGTTGAAGTCTACACGGACGATTGCCTTTTTACCGGCAAAATTGTACTGATCGATTGTCATTGATGATACTGTTATTTAGTTGGAAATTTCTATCGGCAAAATTAATGAAATATTTCGCTATTTCAAAAAAATTATGCAGGTATAAAATAAACGCATCCGCCAACGGAGGAGTTGACGGATGCCTGGACATTTTTTCAATTGACACTCATCGAGCCGAGGACGGCGAGGCGGGGTTCATAGTGATAGGAGCGGGCGAAACTGCGTATGAACGCTATCGCGAGTTTGCCGGGACGGACCGGACGGTCACTTACCGCCGCTGCCGAGCGTTGCGATGAATTGTCAGATGGGGTAGATGGAGTAGAAGTTTTCTTCATAGGCAGGAGGGGTTTTGAGGTTGATTCATAGATATAACGGCGTCGACGGGCGGTTTATTATTCCGGCGGTGAAAAAGGGATGTTAAAAAAACACGGTCGGAAATTGCGCGAATAAAAAAGAAATTATTAACTTTGTGAAGTAGCCGGCGGGTGATACCCAAATACCGGCACCGATCCATATCATGCGCCTGATCAGTTATGACGATACCGTGAACCGCCCGTTGCCGTTTTTTCTGGCAATGGAGGAGCATTTCGCGCGTAACCGTCAGGACGAGTTTTTCTTTATGTGGCAGGTTGACCCTACGGTGATCATCGGTCGACATCAGTTGCTTGAGGCCGAGATCGACACATCATTCTGCGCCGGGCATGATATAAATATCGTGAGGCGCAAGAGCGGGGGAGGAGCGGTGTTTGCCGACCGCAACAACATCATGTTCTCCTACATAACCCGTCCCGGCAACGTGGCCGATTGTATGCGCGAATACACTGGCCGGGTGGCTTCAATGCTCTCTGAGCTCGGACTTGATGCCCGCACGAGCGACCGTAACGACGTGCTTATCGGCGACCGGAAAGTGTCGGGTTACGCTTTCTATAATATCGGCAGCCGTAATATAGTCCACGGCACGATGCTTTACGATTGCGACCCCGCCATGATGGGAGGCGCGCTGACTCCGTCGGCCTCGAAACTGAGGTCTAAGGGAGTGGCATCGGTGAGGTCGCGCGTCACAACGTTGCGGGAGCATTTGCCGTCGCTTACGCTGAACGGTTTCAAGACGTTTGCCGCCTCGATGATGAGCGACGGTGAGGATTACCGCCTGACTGACCAAGATATAACCGAAATCAACCGGCTCGCTGAAGTGTATTCCTCTCCGGACTGGCTCACCGGAAAAAATCCCGAGGGGAAGGCCGTGCGCTCCGGCCATATAGCCGGAGTGGGAGAGATAACGGTAGCGGTGGCGACACGCCGCGGGAAAATATCCTCGGTGGAACTTACCGGTGACTTTTTCGCAGGGCAGGATTTTGCCGCGCTCGGCAATCTGCTTTCGGGCGTGGATTACACTCCCCGGGCTGTGGCCGAGGCGTTGGCCGGGACCGATGTTGGCCAACTGGTCCACGGCCTTACTGATAAGCAATTAATTGACCTATTATTCTGAATATCATGGAATCTATAAAGTTGACATGCCTTCACGACCGTCACGTTGCGGCCGGGGCGCAGATGAGTCCGTTTGCGGGTTACGATATGCCCATACAGTACTCCGGAATCATCGAGGAGCATAACGCGGTCAGAAATGCCTGCGGTGTTTTTGACGTGTCCCACATGGGCGAGGTGAACATCTCGGGACGCGATGCTGAAAAATTCGTGAATCATATCTTTACCAACGATGTCACCGGCGCGCCCGCGGGTAAGGTTTTTTACGGGATGATGTTGCATCCCGCAGGAGGGGTTGTTGACGACCTCCTGGTCTACAAGCGCGGCGACGATAACTTCTTCCTCGTCATCAACGCATCCAATATCGACAAGGACGTGGATTGGATAAACAAGTGTGCCGAAGGATATGAGGTTGAGATCAATAATCTTTCCGAGCAACTCGGCGAGCTCGCCATCCAGGGCCCCGAATCGGAGCAGGTGATGAAGGAGGTGCTGGGTATCAACTGTGATGATCTGGAGTTCTACACCTTTAAAGAAATATTGCTCGACGGGGTGCATGTACTCGTGAGCCGTACCGGTTACACCGGTGAAGACGGTTTTGAACTTTATGCGCCTGTTGAAGCCATACCCGGCTACTGGGATGCCCTGATGGAGTCGGGGCGCGTGGTGCCATGCGGACTCGGTTGCCGCGACACCCTTCGGTTTGAGGTCGGCCTCCCCCTCTATGGTGACGAGCTGGCCGACGACATCACTCCCGTTGAGGCAGGGCTTTCGATGTTCTGCAAGCTCGACAAGCCTGAATTTATCGGCCGCGAGGCGATAGCCCGACAGAAGGAGGAAGGGCCGGCTCGCAAGCTCGTCGGACTATTGCTCGAAGGCCGCGCGATAGCCCGCCACGGCTACGATGTGCTCGATCAGGAAGGAAATTTGATAGGCAAGGTCACTACCGGTTATCAGGGTATCTCGGTCGACGGCAGCATTGCCGCCGCGCTGATCGATTCCCGCTACGCGGCCAAGGACACCAAAGTCATGGTGCAGATCCGCCGCAAGACATTTCCTGCCACCGTCACCGCCAAGAAATTCTACAAGAAAAGCTATAAGAAATAAAAACCAGTAATATCAACATCTTAAATATACAAGAAGCAATGAAAAAGATTTATTATACCCCCACTCATGAATATGCAATCGTCGACGGTAACGTGGCTTACATAGGCATCACCGACTATGCCCAGCACGCACTCGGCAATGTGGTCTACGTTGACATGCCTGAGGTGGACGATGAGGTGACTGCGGGCGAAGATTTCGGTGCGGTGGAAAGCGTCAAGGCTGCAAGCGACCTTATTTCTCCTGTAAGCGGCACTGTAGTGGAGGTCAACGAGGCTCTTGTCGACGAGCCGGGCCTTGTCAATGCCGATGCTATGGCCAACTGGATAATAAAAGTTGAGATGAGCGATGCGGCAGAACTTGAATCTCTCCTCGACGAAGCCGGTTACAAAGCCGTGTGTGACGCTGAAAGCCATTGATTACCTGACGATTCTGTTATGATTCACCGTTATTTTCCTCACACTGACGCCGACATCCGGGAGATGTTAGCCAAGTGTGGTGTAGGGTCGCTCGACGACCTAAATTCCGATGTGCCGGAGGAGATACGTCTTCGCCGGCCCTACGACCTTCCCGCTGAAATGAGCGAACATGAAGTAAGGGAGTATTTCGGAAATCTGGAGAAGGAATGTACTCCGCTGACATGTTTTGCCGGAGCCGGTTTTTATGACCACTATACGCCCGCAGTT
This sequence comes from uncultured Staphylococcus sp., assembly GCA_964546905.1. GTDB lineage: Bacteria > Bacteroidota > Bacteroidia > Bacteroidales > Muribaculaceae > Duncaniella. The sequence goes on along the minus strand of CAZJKU010000056.1, from coordinate 7,813 downwards.
GTGACCGCTCTCGCATCCCGCTCGGAATTTCTCACTGCCTATACTCCCTATCAACCCGAAATCTCTCAGGGTACACTTCAGTATATCTTTGAATATCAGACCATGATGACTCAGCTCACCGGTCTTGATGTATCGAATGCGTCGATGTATGACGGCACTACGGCGGTTGCCGAAGCGATGATGATGACCGTGGCTGCTGCACGCAAGCGCAACCGCGTGCTCGTCTCGGCCACACTTCTGCCCATGTATCGCAGCGTCATGGACACCTATGCCCATTTCCACGGCATCGAGCTGACTACGATTCCTGAGGACGAAGGTGTGACCGATTTCCGTGCACTTGACGGATTGCTCTCCACCGGCGACGTAGCGGGAGTTGTCATTGCTACACCTAATCGTCACGGTATTCTTGAAAACCTTGAAGGGGTGGCCGATAAGTGCCATGCAGCCAAGGCATTGCTTGTAGTTTCGTCGCCCGCTTCCGCCCTTGGAGTCATAAAGTCGCCTGGTGAGTGGGGTGCTGATATTGCAGCCGGTGAGGCCCAGTCGCTCGGTATGCCGCTGAGTTACGGAGGCCCATATTTAGGATACATGACCTGTACAAAGGCTTTGATGCGCAAGTTACCGGGCCGTATCGTCGGAGCCACCGAGGATGCCCGCGGTCGGCGTGTATTTGTCCTTACCCTGCAGGCCCGCGAGCAGCACATTCGCCGTGACAAGGCCACGAGCAATATCTGTTCCAATCAGGGACTGATGGCGCTTTATGCAGCCATGTACCTGTCGGTAGTGGGTGCAGAGGGACTGGAAGAAGTGAACCGCGCCGGCTGTGACGGTGCACATTACCTTGTTGCTTGCCTTGAGGATAAAGGCCTGGCCACAAGGATGTATCCCGATGCCCCTTACCTCAATGAAGTGGAACTGAAGGTAGATTTCGATGCCTGTTCGTTCATCGATTATGCAGCTGCCTCGGGGGTACTCGCGGGAGTGGCTACATCCGGTTCGACCCTGCTCGTTGCCGTGACCGAAAAGCGTTCACGCAAGGAGATTGACCGGCTCATACAACTGTTTGAATCATTTAAAGCCTCCAAGTCATGAACCGCACCGCTTATTCAAAACTGATATTTGAACTGTCAAAACCGGGCCGAAAGGCGTGTAAGGTCCCCTCGCCCGGTGTTGACGATGCTTTTTCGAATCTTCCTCAAGGACTTATGCGCTCAACAGCTCCGCGCCTTCCGATGGCCGACGAACTGACTGTGACCCGCCACTATACCAACCTGTCGACCAATAATTTCGGCGTTGATACCGGTTTCTATCCCTTGGGATCATGCACGATGAAGTATAATCCCAAAATCAACGAGGAGGTGGCCGCTTCCCGCGTATTCGGTTCACTTCATCCCCTCCAGCCCGCATTCACGACTCAGGGTGCACTGAAAGCGTATCATGACCTCCAGTCGATGCTCAGCGAGATAGGAGGAATGGCCCGCTTTACCCTCAATCCTTATGCCGGAGCACAAGGTGAACTGACAGGACTTATGGTGATACGTGCCTATCACGAAAGTCGCGGTGACATGAAGCGCACCAAGGTAATAGTGCCCGACTCGGCCCACGGAACTAATCCTGCGAGTGCAGCCGTAGCCGGTCTTAAAGTAGTTGAGGTCAAGAGCCTTCCTGACGGGACGGTGGATGTCGACGCTCTCAAGCCGTTGCTTGACGACACGGTGGCCGCCATGATGATGACCAATCCCAATACCACCGGAACATTTGAATCGCGGGTGACTGAGATCGCAGCACTCGTCCATGACTGCGGTGGCCTGATGTATTACGACGGGGCTAACCTCAACCCGCTGCTCGGCGTAGCCCGACCCGGCGACATGGGTTTCGACGTGATGCACATTAACCTTCACAAGACCTTCTCCACTCCCCACGGTGGCGGAGGCCCCGGCAGCGGACCGGTAGGCGTGAGGGCAGGACTTGAAAAATTCCTTCCATGTCCGCGTGTCGTGAAAACCGATGATGGAAAATATGATATCGATTGGCATGACGCCGAGGCACTCGGTCATGTGTCATGTTTCCTGGGCAATTTCGCTGTGGAGCTCAAGGCACTTGCCTATATCCTTTCGCTCGGCAGCGAAGCGATAGCAATGGCAGGTCCATTGGCCACACTCAATGCCAATTATGTCAAGAACGAGCTTAAGGACCTTTATAAGGTAGCGATTGACAGGGTGTGCAAGCACGAGTTTGTATTTGACGGACTGCTCGATAAATCCACCGGAGTGACGACACTTGACGTAGCGAAACGTCTCCTTGACTATGGCTATCATGCGCCCACTATCTATTTCCCGTTGCTTTTCCACGAGTCGCTGATGATCGAGCCTACCGAGACTGAAAGTATCGAGACCCTCGACGGTTTCATCGAAGCCATGCGCGAGATCGCCCGTGAGGCTGTCGAGACGCCCGATGTGGTGAAGCAGGCTCCGCTGTTTACTCCTGTTGGCCGGCCTGACGATACTAAGGCCGCGCTGAATCCCGTAACGTCTTTCTTTGACCTATGAAAACCGTTGATATCATTATAATCGGTGCCGGACCGGGCGGCTATGAATTGGCCGCCCGCGAGGCGGCACATGGCAAGAAAGTGGTGCTCATCGAGCGAAGTCATCCCGGAGGTACATGCCTCAACCGAGGCTGTATCCCCACCAAGGTGATGTGTCGCTCGGCCGAGGTTGTCGCGACGGTAAGCAATGCTGCCGCCTATGGAGTACAGGCATCGTCACCATCGGTCGATATGGAGGCGATTATGGCTCGCAAGGACAGGATAGTCGAGGAATTGCGCTGCGGCATCCGCTCCTTGCTGTCGGGCGTGGAACTTGTGGAAGCCGAGGCCGTTATAACTGCCGAAAGAAATGTCAGGGCGGGGGATGAAATCTATTCCGCGCCTAAGATTATGATAGCTACCGGATCGGCACCCGCGAGGCTGAATATACCTGGAGCGGAACTGGCTGTTACGAGCGATGACCTGTTGTCGACCCGCGACCTGCCATCGAGCATGATAATAATCGGAGGAGGCGTAATAGGCATGGAATTTGCATCGGTCTACGCCGCCTTCGGTGTAAAGGTGACTGTGCTTGAGTACTGTAGGGAGATCATTCCCCCGCTCGACAGAGAGGTTGCCAAGCGGCTGCGCATGGCAATGAAGACTCGCGGCGTGGATATTGTGACAGGTGCATGTGTAGATGGCATTAAACTCGATGATGCGACCGGATTGTACACAGTATCTTATACTGAAAAAGGAAAGCAGCTGACGGTTGATGCGATGCGTGTCCTGGCAGCCACCGGACGCAAGGCTGTTGTCCCTGATGGATTCACTGCGGCAGGGGGGCAGCTCGACAGCCGGGGATTCATCGCTGTTGACGGGAACTTTGCCACTTCAATCCCCGGTATCTATGCAATCGGTGATGTTAACGGACAATGTTTGCTCGCTCATGCGGCTACTGCTCAGGGAATGAAACTTGCCGGAGAAGATGTTAACATCAATGTAGTTCCGGCGGCTGTGTTCACCATGCCCGAGTGCGCCATGGTGGGACTTACCGAGGAGCACTGCCGTGAATTGGGCTTTGATTTCACGGTAAGGAAATCGACGTTCCGCGCCAATGGCAAGGCTATGGCCCTCGGCCTGACCGACGGCCTCGTGAAGGTGATCACCGATAACGAGACCGGACTGATTCTTGGAGCCCATATATGCGGAGCCGAAGCCTCAATCCTGATTCAGGAGATTGCCACGGTGATGGTGGCAGGTCTGCCGGCCCGGTATATCGCCGGAGCGATTCATCCTCATCCCACTCTCAACGAGGTTGTCCAAGCAGCTTTCTCACTTTGACGGCGTCGGCCTCCAGGGCCGACGCAAGTTTTTTCAGCGAGGAGAATTTTTTCTCTCCGCGCAGTCTTTCCACAAATTTCAGCGTCAGTTCTTCCTGATAAAGGAATCCGTTGAAGTCGAGGATGTGTACCTCGATGGTCATTTCAGCCGCGGTGCCTGACGCTACGGTAGGGCGGCAGCCAATATTTACCATTCCGGCGCGTTCCACTCCGTCGGGGGTAATGACATAGACTGCATAGACACCCGGACCGGGGATGAGGATGTTCTCATCGACAGGTACGATATTGGCGGTAGGGAAACCGAGAGTACGCCCTATGTGAGCTCCACTCACCACTTCCCCCTTTATTTCATAATAGTAACCGAGGCGTCGGGCTGCTTCGGCCACATTCCCCTCGCTCAGGAGATTTCTGATAATCGACGAACTGATAGGTGAGTGGTCGCCCGTGTATTCGGGAGCTTCCAAGACAGTCATCCCGATTTTTGAAGCTATTTCGCGGTACTGCTCGATTCCGTCGACGCGATCGCGGCCAAAACGGTTGTTGAATCCGACAACGAGCGTGGTTACGTTGTAGTCGCGTTTCAGCATTTCAAGAAACTCTCGGGCCGACTTGCGCCTGATGCCCTCGTCGAAGTCGAGCATGATGCAGTCTTCCACTCCGGCCTCTTCGAGACGCGACAGCCTCGATGGCGTGGCCGTCAGTAACTGAGGAGCCACTTCAGGCCTCACTACGCTAAGCGGATGATTGCTGAACGTGATTACAGCCGGAGTGAGGCCGCGATACGCGCCTTCGATCCTGACATAATCGATCAGGAACCTGTGGCCGCGATGCACGCCGTCCCACATTCCCACGGCAGCTATGCGACCCCCTGACGTGGATTTGTTGTCCTTATCAATCAGATTCATGTTCAAGAACTTCCGATAAAAGTGTGGCAAACTCGTCGCCCGGTTTCACCAGGACTGCGCGGAAGCCGTAGGAGCGGGCAGCATCGACATTTTTCTGAGAGTCATCAAAAAACAGTGTCTCACCCGGCTCTATGCCGAACTTTTCGGCCGCAAAGTCAAAAATCTTTCTTTCCGGCTTGCAGCTGCGGGCCTCGTAAGATGTCACCACACCGTCGAAGTAATCGTTGATCGTCAGTCCCTCCTGAGTGAACTGCTCGGCTATGCGTGAGTTCATCATTACGGGATTGGTGTTGGACAGCAGGTAGAGTGGATAGCGCTCGCGCAGCTCCCGGAGCTGACGAAGCCGGTGCAGGGGAATACCGGTCAGAAACTCGTTGAAAGCGTTATCGATAGTCTCGTCGGTCGTGCCGGGAACCACGTGCTCCCTGACTCGCCGATGGAACTCGTCGATGCAGACCGAACCATTCTCAAGTCCGAGAAAAAAGTCTTTCTGACCGTAGTCGCCGAGATAGTCGGCTATATCGGCGAAACCGAGTTTCTCAAAGGCCCGGCAACAGTTCAGCCGGTCAATATCCATGATTACGCCGCCGAGGTCAAACAACAGGTTTTTTATCATTTCTCAATTCGTTTTTCAATACTGTGATCATCTTCAGCGCGGAGCTTGCGGAGCGTGGAGCGGAAGAAATATAAAAACATTCCTGCAGCCAGGAAGAGACTGATACTGAACGATAACACGATACCGTAAACTCCCATGCCGGCAGTGAATCCGAGCAGATACATGGCGGGAGTGCCGGCGACTACGTAAGCCACAAATGCTATCCATATCATCGGCATAACGTTGGACGTGCCTCTGAGTGCATTGCTGAAAGTAACCTGCGTAGCGTCGCCGAGCTGATACAGGATGAGGGGAAATATCAAAGCGGTCGAGGCAATCAGTACAGCGTGATCGTCGGTGAACCATCCCATTACCGACTCTCCTCCAAGCAGGAAGAGGAGCGAGGCTGCCGCCATGAAAACGAGCATAATGTGATAGCCGCCCCAGGCTGCCCGGTTCATTCCGGCTACGTTGTGACGCCCGCGCTCGTTTGACACGAGGATAGCGATTGCATTACCAATGCTGTAATAAATGCAGAAACCTAACATTCCGGTCACTACGATGACCTGAAACGCCGCCAGCGGGATTTTCCCTAACCATCCGGCCATGACCGCAGCCATTGTAAATGAGCCGCTTTCAAGTGCCAGCTGAAGGGCGACAGGCCATGAAGTACTGTTCACCTCTATCATTCCGCGGGTGGTGACCGAGCCGGAATTAAATCCGTCGCGGTAGGCTTTCAGTGACTTGTCCCTGAAAAATACGACTCCCATGATGATCAGGGGCAAAACCCTGGCAATCAGTGTGGAGATTCCGGCGCCGGTAAGGCCCATTTCCGACATTCCCCAGTGGCCGTAAATCAGGGCATAATTTCCCAGAATATTGAAAGCGTTGGCCCCGAGAAGTAGAAGGGTGGGGAATACCGTGCGGTTTATGGCATAGCTCCATTGCAGGAATATACCGAAAAGTGCTACGGGGAGGAGTCCGGCCAGATATAGAAGGTAGTAAGGGCGGATTATCGGCAGCAGTTCTTCGGGAGGAGAAAGCAGGGAGATGTTGAAATAAAGCACGAGCATCACCGCTATAACCAAGGCTGCGAAAATGGATGACGCGGCGAGGCCGTTCTTTACGATACGTCCTATCTTTTCGAGGTTGCCGGCTCCGAACAAAGCGCCTGCAAGCGGTGTCATGCCGTAGGTGAACCCCATTATGGCCATGAGCGGAGTGTTGAACAGGTTGTTGACAAACGATGCCGATGCCAAAGCCTCGGTGGAATAGCGTCCCACCATCATTGTGTCGGCAAATGCTGTCACGATAAGTCCTAACTGGCCCGCCACAAGTGGCAGTCCGAGCCGCAATACCGCTTTATATGTCGAGCCGTAGCCGGAGCAACCTGACATCAATATTGCTCTTTCTCGTTGGGGAAATCGTGGGACTTGACGTCGTTGATATACTGGCCCAAGGCGTCGTTCATCACAGTGGCAAGGTCAGCGTAGCGACGCAGGAATCGGGGAGAGAAACCCTTGTTGATTCCGAGCATGTCGTGAATCACGAGCACCTGACCGTCGACACCTCCGCCGGCTCCTATTCCTATCACCGGTATCTTTACTTCCTTGGCCACCCGGGTGGCGAGTTCAGCGGGAATCTTCTCAAGCACAAGGGCGAAGCAGCCGGTCTTTTCAAGCAGTTTTGCATCTTCGATCAGCTTGTTGGCCTCGGCTTCCTCGCGGGCGCGCACGTTATAAGTGCCGAACTTGTTGATTGACTGAGGTGTAAGACCTAAATGACCCATAACGGGAATACCGGCGCAAAGGATTCTCTCGATTGACTCCACGATTTCCGAGCCTCCTTCCATCTTCACGGCTTCCGCGCCGCTCTCCTTCATGATGCGCACCGCCGAGGCAAGGGCTTCCTTAGAGTTGCCCTGATAAGTACCGAATGGCATGTCGCACACCACGAGAGCGCGCTTGACTCCGTTCATCACGCTCTTGGCATGATATATCATCTGGTCGAGAGTCATGGGAAGGGTGGTCATGTTACCCGCCATCACGTTGGAAGCCGAGTCGCCCACGAGTATCACATCCATTCCGGCCTCGTCCACAAGTTTGGCCATGGAATAGTCATAAGCCGTCAGCATGGCGATGCGCTCGCCGCGTTCCTTCATTTCCATTAACCGGCGCGTTGTTACCTTGCGCTGATCAGCTGCTGTATAGGTTGACATTTCTGATTGTTCTTTTTAATTATTAATGATGTGGTAAAAGCACTGCAAAATTACTAAATAACTTCAACAATAAGGACAAAACATAAAAAAATCGACCTTGATGAAAATTTTTATCAAAAATATTTGCAGATTCAAAAAAACTCCGTACCTTTGCACCGTAAAACAAAACCACCCTGCCTTGTGGTGTAATGGTAGCACGTCGGATTCTGGTTCCGCCTGTGAGGG
>CAZJKU010000055.1:0-14793 GCA_964546905.1 uncultured Staphylococcus sp. | reverse complement strand
CGAGCACCCCCGGTTAGTGAGATTAAGCCCGTCCCGGGCTTCGAGTGAAGCATCACACCCTATTGGGGAAGAATGGGTAAGCTGCTGAGGGAAACGTGCCAAAGGCACGTCCGTACATCATAGCACGTCCGTACATCAAGGCACGTCCGTACATCAAGGCACGTCCATACATCGAGGGGCGGTTAGTTCAAACGCTCGAATTTGAATTTCATTGTGTTGAGGTTGAAAGTCAGGCGGTATCTTCCTTGTGCTGTCACGTTCCATTTATCATCGTTTCCACCTGCTTCCCATTTCAGATCTCCTTCAGAGATTCCGGTGGATGAGATATTGAATAACTGTTGACCGTAAACCACGGGGCGCAGGAATGGTTGATTCCAATCGCCATCGGTATACCAGTAGCCTTTGAACTCTCCGACTTTTAATTCTCCTTCCCATACATACACATTTTCTTCCACAGCGTAAACACATGTGCCGGGGTTAAGTGACCAATCTGATGGTACTGCTAATCCTGTAAGGTAGAGGATACGGAATGTATTTTTCTTGTAGTCGCGGACGAAGGGGGTGGTAGACTGGCAATACCACCACTGGTTGAGGCCTGTCGACGTGGCGGGACCGAGCTTGACTTCGTTGACGGTGCCGGGGTTGACGGTCATGCCGGAGGAGGGGACGATGTTGGGGTCGGTATCGCCTGTCACGTCCCAGCCGGTAAGGTCCTTGAGAGCGAGGGTGGTGGTGTAGAGTGTCGCGCCGCCGTCGCCTTTGCTGAATGAATGGATTATGCCTTGCTCGTCCACGAAGTTGAAGATCACCTTGAGCTGCTCGGGGCTGAACTGGGTCGACTCGTAGCTGAAGCCAAACCAGTTGCCGGGGGCCATGGTGACATAATTACCAATGGCGTGGCCGGGCCAGGTGGTGGTGGCGGTACGCTCCTCGTTGCCGTCCTCGTTGTAGAGATAGACATGGGTGGCACCCGAAACGTTGAAGGCCGTGCGCATGGTCGAGAATTCCTGACTCGACCGGTTGAAGCATCTTACCGGCGCTCCGAAGGCTTGATTCTCATGACTTTGAACGATAACGTAGCCGTTGATGAATGAAGATGAGGCACCGGTGAGCATAAACATATTGAGCCATCGGCCGATTTCGTCCTTTTCGGTGCCTGATGCAGCTGTGGAGGTCCAGTAGTAGCCTGAGCGGGATTCTCCGGTGATGGCATTGTCGACCATCATCATTGACTTGGGGAAGTATACGCGGCCTATGGGTTCGGGACACTCATAATAGGCAGGATAGTAGCGGCCATCGTAGGCGGTGTGGAACGATGTCGAGAGACGAACGGCATCCCAGACGCTCTTTTCAGGGACAACATATCCGGGCGGGCATACCCTTTCCAGCAGCACGGGATCTTTATACTTATCGACCTGAGCTGCCACCTTATAGTAGCCGCCGGCGGCAGCCGGGTTGCCGGTGACGGTGGCTCCGTCGGAGTCGAGGATGAAGTCCTGAGCCGACCGGGCGGCGAGGTTGCGGTCGAGCATGTAGCGGGTGCGTCCGTCGATGGTCACGGGTACTACTTCATAGTAATAGTAGTTGCCCGGGTCTCGTGCGTCCATGCGGTTCTCCTGATCATCCTCGTGAAAGAATCCGGTGTGGTAGAGGTCGTAGCTGTATACCTCGCTGGTGGCGGGTGAGGTATTGTAGGTGATGGTTATGTTGAGCTTGCCGGTGAGGTAGTTGTAGTTGTCGGTGGTGTAGGAGATGGTGAATTTTGCCGGCTTGGTCTGATCCTGACTGACGGTCACATAATTCTTGATATCTCCGGTGACGGTATAGGAAGCCGTGTAGTTGAGCGACGAGTCGGCAAACTTGCCACGGTCAAAAGTCAGCGTATAGGTGTAACGGGCATAATCGGGGTAGGTGCCATACATCACGGGGAAGTGGAAACCTTCGTTGCGCACTTTGCCGTTGTTGGCCTCGGTCTGTACGCCCCACAGGTTGTTGCTGCCGGTCACGGTCTCGGGGTCGTCGGTACTCGACAGGAAGCTCCAGTAGTCGGCGATTTTGGTAGTTCCCTGCCAGGGGAGTTTCATTGAGAGCGACGCGCTTGTGACTTCGGCTCCGTTGAAGCGGCGCTCCCATGTCACGGCGATGTCGCGGTGAAGTCCGAGCCATGACACGGAGATCTTGTTGTAGAGCGTGCCGGGAAGCGTGGTGTTGTTGAAGCGGATGGGGAGGCGGTAGACCTTGCCGCGGTCGTTTGGGTCGTCGGCAGGCCCGGCACCGCCGGTCACCTCGTCGGCCGACACTTCCACGGGGTCGCCAAGCACGAGCCATGAGTTTTCGACCGTGACAAGCTCTTTCACTGCCGATGGCGTGGCGGGAATCTCAGAGTCATCACGGGAGAATAGCTTGATATAGAGCGAGATTTCGCTCCATTCGCCCTCGGGGGTGTCGGTGCCCTCATACTCGATATCGTGGCTCACGCCCAGCTCGCGAAAACCGTCGCTGGTCATGTTGAGCGACTCGGGGCAGTGGTCGTGGATTACGTATTTCACCGTGTTTTCAGGGTGAAGCGCGGCCAGGGCCGGGGTGGCGTAACCGGGCCCCGTCACCTCGGTGATGATGAACTGATACCAGTGGTTGGCCTCGGTGGAGAGGTAGCTGTAAGTCACAGTATTGTCATCGTTGACGGTCTTCTCGCAGAAGTCGAGGCGGTAATAGTATTCGTCGATGCCGTAGGCGGCCTTGACTATTACGTAGAGATTTCCGCCGAAGCCGTCGGCATTGGCACTGTTGAGGGTCTGGGGGAAATATGATGAAACAGCGTCGGAGTCGCCGAGCGATTCGGGAAAAGATGCAGGAGCAACCGACGGGCAGTAATAGTCCGTGCCCGAAAATATTGGGGAGACCAGGTAGCCGTCGACGGCCTGACCGCAGAGGAGGGTAGGATAGTACTTCACGGTAACACCATCTTCAGGCTTCTTATCCGTTACCGACACCTTGGCCGTGACGCGGTAGAGGCTCAGGGTATTGGTTCCCGCCGTGGCGAGTGATTCGCTCGTGGCCGAAGTCATCATTACGAGATTTCCCGCCGAGCCAAGTTGAGCGGCGGTCAGGGTCTTCTCTTTAAGGTTCTTGATTGTAGCGGCGGTAAGGTCCACGCCGTCGGGCACATTGGCTATCGCGTAGAGCTTGAAGCCACCCGAGCGGAGCGAGTTGTTGAGCTTGAAGGAGAGGCGGAGGGTGGTGGGAGACACTTGCTCAAGGCGGTTTCGGTCGTTATCGTTAGAGGCAGGGTCGAGATATATCTTCTCTGCCTGAGCCGGAGCCGTAGCATCGGTTGCATCGGCCGGGTAGAGCAGAAGGGAAATGTGGTTGACCTTATACTCGGGATCTACCTCGATGTCGCGGGAAAGGGTAGCCGACATACCGGGCACGGAGATATTGAACTCCACCGTTCCGTCAGGGCCGAAAGGCGATGAAGCCGGCTGAAAATCAATCTCGTCGGAGCAGGATGAGAGCAGCAGGGCCGCGAAAAGCGATATATATGTCAGAAATCGTCTAAGCATAGTCGTGGTTGATTACATATTTGGAGGCAGACCCGGTTGTAATTTCGGATTTTCGGCATCAATGTTAAGAATGAAAGCGCAATTCCGGTCTTTGCTTCCTACCGGTGAGAATATCGATAATGTATTCCCTTCAATATCTTTAGATTGCCAGTTACCGTTGTTATTGAAGATGAAATTAAATTGGGCCGATGGATTGCTGTTATCGAACTCTAAGTAATAGTAATTACCTATTGAAGAGGCTTGCTTGCCTGCCCACCCCGGTCCGTCGGGCCACCAGTAAAGCCATGAGCAGTTACCGTTGTTGATAGACTTAGGCCAGTATAAAGTGAAATAATCGGAACGGACACTAAATTGAGAAGTCGGAATGCCGGAGTACCAACCGCCGCCGTCGAAGTAAGCGCATTTTACACCGTCGGGCTGAATCGTGAACTTCGATACTTCAACATAACGATCATCGTCATTGAATTTATTGTTGCCTGTGTGGAAGACGTAGCCGAAGGCCTGATTTGAATTAACAGTGACCTCAAATTCAATGTAACGGTAACCTTTATATGTATCGATGTATCTACCTTGATCCCATCCGGTAATTGAAACGTCATTGTCACCATTTTCTACCCAGAGGCAAGCCTGATCGGAATTGACCTGCGAAGCCGGCCAGTAGACGCGGTATTTATTGGACTCAACGATGGTAGATGACGGTGCACCGGGTACGAATCCCGTTCCGTCAAACCACGCACACTTCCTGCCTACCGAGGTATCGGTGGCAAATACAGTGACGGGTACAGCGGAATACTGCATTTTGTCGGAATCGTTGTTGTAGAATATGATACCGAATTTTGAGGCCGCGCCTACATTGGCATTGAAATCGTAGAAATAGTATTCGCTATCGGCAGTAACACCTGAATAATTCGAGGCCATGCCTTTATCATAGTCGGTTATGGGATTACCTCCGTTGATCCAGATATGTACCTTCTTCCGTCCAAGTGAGGTGGGCCAGTAGATGCGGTAGCCATTGTTGGTAATCACTACTGATCCGGGCTTGGTGGGGCTGAAGTTATTGTGAGTGCGGTCGCCCTGATCGCCGTTAAACAGGAACCATCCCTCGCGCGAAGGGTAGTCAAAGAGAGGCACGCCCACCTGATCACCATCGGGGAAGCGCTGCTTGACATCTTGAAACTTATGATTGTCGGCAAACATGATGAGCGTTTTGCCCGGTTCGGCGATACCGGTAAGCTCGAATTCATACCACCCGTCGTTGCTTTCTTCCCGTTTCATCATTATGCCGGGCCACAGGCGGTTCATTGTGAGGCCGTTGTTGTTATATAGCCATCGGCAGGCAGGGCAATTGTCAGAAGTGAACGCGTTGCCGCTTGACACTTCTTCGCGGTGCTCCTTGCAGAAGTCATAGTCATAGTTATAGTGTTTGGCGGCCCCGGTTGGGTCGTTCTGAACGTCCCAAGAGGAATTATCACCACCAAATATATAGAATCCTGTGTCAAATGATCCGTTAAAGGGCTTTTGAGAGCCGTCGTCGTAATAAAGCAGGTAATGATTGATGGGGAAATCCCATCCACGAAACGAAATGGCACCTGAAAATGAATATTCGAGGGCGGCAAATCGGGAATCACCGGATATATACCCTATCGGCTTGTTGGCCAGGGGGATCTTGTTGTATTCGCCCGTATAGTCACCGGGAAATTCAAGACACTGGTAGATGTAGATGTGGGGGCGGACCCAGTTGTTGGCGGCGGCCTTGAAGTGGATCTTGTAGTTGAGGATGGAGGGGATGATGGTGATGGTGACGGGGATGGAGACCTGTACCTCGCCGTTTTCGTCGAGGCCGGCCACTTCAAACGTCAGCTCGCGGTTCTCTTTCCAAATATTGAGACCGGAGTTCATGCCCGAGAATTTCACGCGGCACTCCATGCGCGGCGGCTCCATGTCAAGAGTCACGGGGTCGTCCATAGTCACGCGGGTCACGGTCTGGTCGGCATTGGGATCGAAGTATACACCCAGGGCGTCGCCGCTGTCGCTGAGGGTCGCGATACGGTCCCAGCCGTCGACGAGCGACACGCGGATCTGCGGGTAGTTGCTGCGGATCGACACCGGCACGCTGCCGTCATATTCTCCCGAGGCCACGCGCAGCTTCACGTCGAGGGCTATTGCCTCAGGGTTGAGGTGGAGGTAATAGTCGAGCGAGAGGGGGCTGACGGCGATGCGCTTGCGCAGGTTGCCGGCTACGATGTGGAAGTAGTCATATTTTCCCTCGCCGGCCTCAATGCTCTCCTTTATGGCGGTGTATTCAGCCGAGGGGATGGAGTTGTTGACCCACACTCGCAGGGTGTCGGCCGATTCGTTGACCGAATAATCATAGAGGTCGTAGACGGTGGTGCCCACTGTGTATTTGGGCGACTCGATGGAGAGGTCGCCCTTCACGCTCGAATCATACCAGATGGAGGTTTCCTCGCCGGCAGCCACGGCATATTCCTGCTTCTCAAGGTGGAGATAGACGGGGCCATCGAGCTGATGGACGAGTTCCTTGGGGCTCCACGGCTCTACGATGACGTTGAACTTGTCGGTCGTGGTGAGAGTATAGCGGTAGAGGTGGCCGCGGATTATGGCGGGGAGCTCGTCGGCACCGGGCACGATATAAGTTTCGTCGGGCTCGGTCATGGCATCGGTCTGCCCCACGGGAATCGCGATCTCCTTGCCGTCGATCTTCATGGTCAGCACGGTAGTTGCCGAGGCCCCGGTGATGTAACGCTCGGGGATGTAGAACGTGTGGGCCACCACGCGGTCAGCGGCATCCTTGCCCTGCACGGTTTTGGTGATGTCCGCCGGGCCGGAGATTCCGTAACCGTCGAAGCCTGAGCCCAGGTCTATCACCGGCATCTGAGCCGAATAGCGGGTTATGGCGAGGTCGGCGATCGGGGCGGGATCGCCGGCAGCGTCCTGAGGAATGAGCGTCACTTTGGCGTAGCAGAAAGTCATGTCGGCCACGAGAGTGCCGCTCTGGCCGTTGTAGGTGAAGCTGTTGGCCGACGACGTGCCTCCCTGCGAGGAGCGGAAGGTGAAGTCGGAGGGGGAGGCCGACATGGGGATGCCCCCGGCGGGTATCATGAAATCGAAATCGTCGTCGAAGTAGAGCAGTTCATCCTTGAGCGCCCCCTCGGTCTGGGGCAGAGCATCGGTATCGGTGCCGGCGGCGAACCGGTTGGCCACGAGGTAAAACACATACTCACCCTTTTCGAGCTGCAGCGGATAGGACCGGTAGCCGCCGGGGGTGAAGCCGGGCGAACCGTCGTTGACCGCCAGCGGTGTGATAAGTTTCCTACCGCTGCCGTTGCGCGGGAATGCGAAGAGGTAGAGCGATGAATACTTCAGCTCGGCCTCGCCGTTGTCGCCCGCGGTGCGGGAGCGGAAGCTGACGGCGTCGGGCACGAGCAGTGTCAGGCCTCCGTCGGCCCCGGGGGAGGGGATGCCGTTGACCTCGTCGGTGCACGAAGTAGTGATCCCGAGCAGCGCGGCGAGAGCTATGATGATATGTCGGAGATTAATATTCATAGTTGAAATTCAGTGTTTTCCAGTCGTTTACGGCCACTTCGAGAGTGAGCTCGTCGAGGTTGACGCGTTCAATCGAGAGCGTGTAGATATGGTTGCGGAGCACGTAGTCGCCAAACCTGATGTCGGGGTAATCAGAGCCTCCGGCCATCGGCACGGTGTAAGACTTCGTTACGTCGCCGTTGCTGCCTGACCGCAGGGCGACGGTGATCTGGAAGTAGGGGCGCGTGGTGTCGGCGTTGCTGATCTTCATCTCGGGGGCGTAGCCGGTGAAAATGTCGCCCCGGTGGTCGATGGCCGGGGTGACGGTCCACGAGGAGGGGACGGCGCCGAGGGGCAGCGTGAGCGGCTTGATTTCACCGGGGGCGGCAAGGGCAGCGGTGTGGACCTGATCGCCGTTGACGTAGGTGGCTGCTCCGGCGGGGAGTACAAGTAATTCATCTTGCGAAGCCACGAGGCGCGCGCTGACGATGCGCGGGTAGCCGTTGTCGTCCTTGTTGCGGATATTGTCCACTACTCTCACTTTAGCCACGGAGCGGAGCATGTCCACTCCGCCCAGATATGCCTCGCGGCCTAATGCGCTGTTGACAAGCGCGTATTGCGACACCGTGAAAGTGTTGGTGCCGAACATCGGGATATATTTCCGCTCGCCGGGGTAGCAGTCGGTCACAAGCTGTGTGACATCGGGGGCGGCGGGGGCGCTGAACAGTTCGCTCATCGCCACCTTGTAGCCGGCGAGCCCGTCGAGGATACCGGTGAAAGTGGTGGCGCTGACAGAGGGGGTGATGCCCGACACCATGAGGATGCGGAAGATGATGCGCTCGGTGTCGTCGGCGCTCATCTTCTTGCCGATTTTTTCCTCAAAACCGGCCTTGCTCATCATGAGCTTGACGGTGTAGGAGCCGGCTCCGCCTATCACGTCGATGTCGGTCGACGTCTCGGCTCCGAGGCGCGGGGTGGCGAAAATCAGTTGCTCATCGGTAGCGCCGGCGCGCCGGGCGAAGACGTAGATGGCGAGGCGGTCGAGATCCATGCCGTTTTCAAAGGCGGCGTAATCGGCGTCAACCTCGTCGTGGCCCTGATCGTCGGCGCGCGATGCGCGGGAGATTTCTGAAGCATCAACCGTGAAGCTCAGCATGAAGTCGACAGGAGCCGGGCACTCGGGCAGCGGACCGTCGTCGACGAGCGAGCACGCCCCGAGGATCAGGCATGTCAAGAGCAGCAGAAGTGAGTTATATCTTTTCATCGGTGATGGAAATGCTTTCAGTGATTGGAGCCGGGTGTATTGAAGTATATCAGAGGTCGCCTCCCTGAGGGGGCACCACGGCCCAGCCGTTGATGTATATGATTGAAGCTACGTTGTAGTCGTTGTCGTCGTCAATAAAGAAGAGGAGCGAGTAGTCGTCGCGGCGGTCGAGGTATTCCTGCTCGCCAAGGTGGCCGTAGCGCGCGCCGCGCTCCATGAGCAGATACTTTATGACCGGGAAGTGGATGATGCGCTTGCCGTCGGTGTTGCGGTACACGTCGAGATACGCGCCACCCTCCGCCAGCAGGCGGCTTGTGGAGAGTTCATATAGTATTATGGAGCTGTTGTCGTCATCGGCCTTTGACTGAGGCTCGGCCTCGCCGCTGCCGTAGAGGTAGCTCCACGGGAGATAAGTCACAAGGGGTGATTGAGCCATCACCGAGTTGTTCCATGCAAGCCATGAGTCGGCATAGTTGATTTGCACGGTGAAATTTTTAGTGTCGAGAGCATTGCCGTTCTGATTGCACAGCATCACGGCAAAGTCGTTGGTGTCCTTGACCAGCTCCACGGTGTGGGTAGTGATCGAGGGAGCAAGGGGATCTACCGTGTGGGTCACGCCCGCTGAGTAGCCGTGGTAGAGACCCGGAAGATGGGAGCTGCTGACGTTGAGGCCGTCGCGCTGCTCGGTCCTGAGCTTGACTTCAAGCTCCTCCTTGCTTGAAGGAGTGTAGGTGGCGAGGTCAAAGTCGCCGTTGTCATTCAGTCCGCCCCACACCACGAAGTCGTATGTGCCTTCCTCCAGTGGGGTGACCATTGTGTAGCCGGGCTGACGGAGGACGTCGCCCGATTCCGATCCGCTCCACACACACGCACCCGTCCCGTCAAAAGCCCACACGTTGATACTGTTGACCTCGGAGAACGCGTCGCCGCTCTTGAGATGGTATTCGTAGACAAATCTCAGCTGCAGGTAGGCCGGACACGGCTCAAGGTCCTCCTCAAGATAGGAGCAACCCGATAGTGCTATCCCTGCGAGGCACGAGATTGCCGGTAGAAGAACTTTGTTGCGGAAAAAGTGAAATGCCATGGAGATGGATTGGTTTGGAAAGAATAATATCAGAGCGGGGACTGATTCCCGCGAGGGTCGCAGCCCCCGCCCTGTATCGAAATTATGTTGTTTTAGCTTTCAGTGAATATCACTGTAACTATCAGGATTGTAGGGACGCATCATATCCACGATTATACCCTGATCGTTACAAGCGAATCTTCGAGATTAGAGGTCAACCGACTGCTTGGGAACGAGAGCCCAACGGAGGATGTTGACGGTATAGGCCATGTGATAGGTAGTGGAAGCCGACGGGGGAACGATTTCAACATCATCACCACCGATACCTTCTGCGAGACCAATGATCTTATTTACTTCGACTTCGTAGCTATGGTTACGGACCATACCGAAGTCACCTACTTTAACGATGTCCCAGTTGATAGTCGCTGCATCTTTCTGAGTATTGCCCTTACGATACCATCCGAGGTGCTTAACGGGAATATTGAAGTAAGCGTGTCCGAGGTTGTAGTAATAAGCAACACCTACGTTCCTCATCAGAGCGACGTTAGCGTCGGTAAAATGAATCTCTTCTGCGTCCTGAGCGATTTCTGCATCGTCGCTAACGACCTTTTGGTAGCCATTATTGTTAAGGACATAGATGTTTGCAGAAGCGCCGGGAACAGCCTTAAACTGGAGAGTGCGGGCGTTGGCCTGAATTTTCAGAGGTGTTTCAGAAGTAGGATTGTAAGCCTCCTTAACAGCGGGAGTGATTTCAGAGACAGTGAGCCAGTTTGCGAGAAGGGTTGCGTCTTCTGCAACAAAAGGCGAGAGTGCCACATATTCAGTCTTAGTGATTGCATCATCACCTTCACCTTCCGTTACTTCAACAGCCTTGTAAAGAGTAGAGCAAAGGATGAGCATACGTTTAAGCAGGCTACCGCCACCGTCTACTGAACTATCAAGAGAATTATTTTTATTATTGAAGTAAACGTATGGACGAACAACAGTCTCTTCATTTACGTTTACATTGCCGGTTCGGTAAGTGTAGAAAGGAGTGCCGGCAGTTACGGGTTGGTTATTAACAGTGAGAGTGTACTGACCAACATAGATTACTGACGGCATAGCAGCTGCCGGGTTCTTAGAGTCAAGAGCATTTTTTCCAACTGTAGTCTCCTTGAAGTAGTGAGCTGTAGCATCAGAAGCGGGATAACCTATTCCATTGGTGTCATCCTTAAGCTCATTATAGGTGATATACTTCTGGTTGATTTCATTGCCTGCAGCTTTAATGATAGCGAGATCTGACTGAACTTCAGGATAGACCTTGGTAAAATAGGCAGGTGACATGCCCCAGTAAGAGCGGTTATATAGGGGTTTGTTCCATACCCACGCATCAGTTCCGGTTAAGCCATTGTTGATAATGGCGTTAAGATTCATATAGTCATAGTTTTTAGTGTCCTGATCGTCAGATGCGTCGAATGTTTCCTTGAGGTAGGATTTGATAACGTATTCTTTTTCAGCTTCTGCATTGACAGCCCAATACTGGGGATTAAATTTGAGTTCAACATCAGCTGTGGTGAATGTTTCGTCATCAGAATAGATGCGGGTGCGGGTAGAATATGTGCCGTTGTTAGCTTCGGGGTTTACCGTGAATTTAAGTTTGGAAGCATAACGCTCTACATAAATATCAACAGTTGTAGTAGCTTTTAAAGCATCATCATACGATTCATAAAGTTCACCTGAAGCAATTTGTACAGCAATCTGAGGCGAACTTGAAGATTCTCCTTCGTAGAACACCGAGTTGCTCATTGCAAAGATACGCTGATTAGCTACGCTATTTACAGTTTGCGTGCGATAGATGTTTTCAACAGTGTGCTGCTGAATTTTGTCAAGAGATACATTGAGTGTACCGGGATTTATGGGGTTGATGTAGCAAATACACTGTGTAGGTTTCTTTTCTCCCTTCATGAGAGTGACTGAAACTACATCCTTGTAATATTTATCTACGGGACTTTCTCCATCTTCCCATTTAGTATCATCAAGATCAATAGGAGTTACATCACCGACAACATTACCATTTTCATCGTAGAAGACGAAATAAGCTGAAGTTACAGTGCTTTCAGAACCTGTACCTGTTGCGAAAGAGTCAGGTTCTCCATTGGCACGGGAAACGGGCACATCACCGCTGATGCGCATGTTCACATAAAAGGTTTGGTCTTTCTCCAACACATTGCCGACATTGTCAGTCAGAATGTCGTCGGAAGAACAGCTTGCGAGGGCGAGCCCCAGGGCCATTGTTCCAAGATAAAAGATTTTTTTCATGATAGAAAAAGTTAAAAAAGTGGTTAAATATTTAATTGATTATTGTAAATGCTTGATATGGTGGGGGTGGGATGGTATTATTCAAGGAATGTGATGTGTTGTGACGGGGTGGAGGCGCGTATGGCGTCGTCGAGGGCCTTCTGCGCCCCGGGTATGCCGCGGCCGGCGGCGACGGTGAGTATCTCGATAGCCTCGGCAAAGTTGCCTTCACGGGCCAAGATGACGCCGCGGGCATATTCGGTTTCAGGCGAGGGCTTGACGCGGCTCAGGAACAGGCGCGCGCTCGTCAGGTCGTCGCGGTTAATGGCCGAGTAGGCGGCGTTGATGTTGGCCACCTCGCTGTCAGGAAACAGTCGGGCGGCGGTGAGGAACACCTCGTCGCTCTTCTCCGAGCCCTTGCCGTAGCTGTTGGCGAGAATGAACATCTCGTTGAGGCTCAGGTTGCCGGGGTTGGTGGCCATCACGGCAGCGATCTCGTCGACTTCATAATAGCGGCGTATGCGGTAGGTGATCAGATAGTCAGTGTGGCGCAGATTGGGGTAGACATTTTCGAGCAGGAAGCGGTAGGTGTCGGGGAAGGCCGCGCGCAGGCGGTCGTTGCGCACCTCGATCTTGATGTCGGGGTTATCGATGAGCGCGATTATGGCATCCTTGTCGGGCACGGTCGACGCTACGAGCCATGCGCGGAGTCCGGCCCAGTCCTCGGCCACCGAGCGGGCCGAGTAGGTGGCGGGGGGGAAGTCGCCGTGGGAAGCCACGTAGTTCTTCACCACCTCTGTGCGGCCTGCGGCAAGCCGCTCGTTGTTGGCGTAAGGACCTTCGGGCGAGGCGTAACCGGTCAGGGTGATGCGCTCCACAGTGGCGTCGGGATTGTCCTTGACGGCATTGATCGATGTCAGGATCGAGTCGAGCTCGGCATAGTTGGATTTATAGGTCCAGTCGATGTCGGTGCGGTTGACCTTGAAGATGATGTTGGCGCGGCCCGAGAGGTTGAAAATCTTCTCGATGGTGTCGACCGGCTCGATGTAGGCGAAAGTTTCGGAAGTGGTGGTGAAAGTGGCCGGAGTGAAGTCCATCTTGGCAAACCGACGGATGCCGCTGCGGAAGTCGCAGTTACACTCGCTCACGGTGTCGGCGATCATCACCAGCTCCGACTGCTCCATCCACGGCTCATACTTGACCGTGCGCGAGTAGTCGAGCATCGTGTTCTTCTTGCCGGCACGCAGCAGGTTGGCGCCGCGGCGGCCGGCGCGCACCTCCTGATACCATGCGTTCTTGCCCGCCAGCGTCACCGGGTCGAGGCGCAGGGTGTCGGTCGCGCCCGCGATGGCCGGGGTGATGACCAGCAGATTGTTGCCCTTGACCTTATAGTTGGCGGGATCGACCGAGAAATTCACCGTGATGGAATCGTCGGCCTTAAGGATGGCCGGGTCATTTATACTTAGGCCTGAGGAAGCATACACGGCGGCTGAGAATGAGGCCGCGAGCGACAGCAGAAGCAGATTCTTTGCCATGATCTATTGTAGAGGAAGCGGAGAGGGAGGGTTAGAAAAGGTATACGATATTGATGGCGGCCTTGGTGGGACCGAAATAGTTGCGCGACTTGTCGCTTTCGAGCTTCGTGCCGCACTTGGCGCAGGGATAAGCGTCGTAGCGGTTGTAGATCCATCCCACGCCTATCTCAGCCTCGATGTTCCAGTGGGGATGCACCGGCCAGGCATATCCGTAGGCCAGACCCGCTCCGGCGAGCCACCCCTCGTAGCGGCGGTCCTTGAGCGACTTCAGGTCAAGGCCGAGGAAATTGAAGCCGAGGTCGAGATTGCCCGCGTTAAACTTTCCGCCTATGCCGTGGAGTCCCAGGAAATGGCCCGTGAAAGCGCGGCAGAACCAGTAGCGCAGCTCGGGCTGGGCCACGGCGTGACGCCACTTGTGGCCGTCGACAGTCCAGAAGTTGACCTGACCGGCGATTTCGAGCGACCACTTTGCGGCCAGTCGCGCCTCGATGCCGAGCTGAGGATTGAGCAGCGCGTCGCTGATGAGATTGGTTTTCAGCGCCACGTGCTGCGCGCCCGCAGTCGGGTGCAGGAAGAAAAGCAGGATGCCGAGAAGCAGGAATTTAAGTTTCATGATTAGCTGAAAGAGTTTCGGTCGTGATGTGGAGTAGACCTTGGATTCTTCCGTGAAGTGGCCTTTGCGCTCCGGCGGGAATTGTCACAGCTACTGTAAGAGAAAGGTTTTTTCAGCCCTAAGTCTCAATTCAGGTTTAACGACGGAGTTACCGTAATTGTGTCAGATGATTGGAAGCACAGTCAGTCACTGTTTCAACAAAAAGAATCACTATAGTCTTGGGCTGCAAATATAGATAATAAAATTTTTACCCCCCCCCAATTTTGTAACAGCATTGTCACCTAATTGTAACAATCCCCGGCCTCGCCGTCGGAGGTGTGGCACGCCGCCGTGCCGCGCCCCACTGCCGCAGAGGGGCGTGCCACGTACATCCCTCCCCCTCTGCAGGGGCATGCCGCGCCCACTCCCCACCGCAGAAGGGCGTGCGGAGCACGCCGAGCTATCGTAACACCATTCGCCGTAGCTTGCGGAGGCGATTGGTGTCTCGAAGCCCCTCCCCACACAAGGCGTGCAGGAGCACGCCGAGGCGGTGGTAATGCACCGCGCTCTCCCCCCGAAGATGGTGGCGGGCATGTAGGTGGGGTACTTTGCAGTCGGCATGACCGGCGTTTCGGCGTGCTCCTGCACGCCTTTAGGGAGGGGTGGTGGTCGAGGACCCTACACGCCTCCGCAGGCTACGGCGTGTAGGGTTACGGTGACTCGGCGTGCTCCTGCACGCCCCATCACTTACACATCCATCCACCGCTGCCTCGCCCTCCACTGCCGCAGAGGGGCGTGCCCCGCACATACCTCCCCCTCCGCACGCCCCATCCTCCACCCATCCACCGGAGCCGCACTCACCACCGACGTAGAGGTGGTGGGCCTCCGCACGCCCCATCACCCACCCATCCATCGATACCGTGCTCCTGCACGCCCCATCACCCACCCATCCATCG
>CAZJKU010000054.1:0-14857 GCA_964546905.1 uncultured Staphylococcus sp. | reverse complement strand
ACATGACCGCGATGAGCGACGTGACTGTGCTCTTGCTTACTTTCTTCATGTTGACTTCTACCTTCCTCCAGAAGGAACCGGTTACCGTCCTCACTCCGTCGTCAGTGTCGGAGCAGAAGGTACCCACCTCCAACGTGGTATCGGTGCTCGTGTCTCCTCAGGGCAAAGTGTACCTGTCAGTGCTTGGTGAAGCCGACCCCACCGTCGCCGACGGTGAATGGGGTACCGAGCCTATCCGCCGACAGATACTTGAAAACGCCGTGAGTCTCTACAACGAGCAGCACCCCAGTAACAAGATCACCCTTACGGAATCTCAAATGCAGGCCTTCGTGAAGATGAACATGTTTGGCGTACCCTTCCAGGTACTCCCCAAGTTCCTCTCTATGTCGCAGACTGATCAGGACAAATTCCTCTCTGACATGAACAATCCCCAGTCAGGAATTCCCGTCAACGACAACAAGGACATGTCACGTCTCAACGACTTCCAGATATGGATGCGCGCCATCTACAACTCCGGAAACGACAACCTCCAGAAAGTAATGAAGAAAGGCGAGGGTATCGCCGTCAAAGCCGACAAGGATACCCCTTACAGCACCGTCCACGACGTGCTTGACAACCTTCAGACTCTCAAGATGAACCGTTTCTCAATCATGACCGCTTTAAAAACTGAGAACGACTAATCATGGCACAGATAGAACAATCAGACAACAAGGGCAAAAAGAAAAAAGGTGCCCAGAAGAAGATGTCGATCCATGTGGACTTCACCCCCATGGTGGACATGAACATGCTTCTGATCACATTCTTCATGCTTTGTACTACCATGATCAAGTCTCAGACCCTCACCATTGCGCTCCCGTCCAATGAAAAGGTCGAACAGTCTCAGCAGAACAAAGCTAAAGAATCGGAAGCCATCACGATGATCCTTACCACTGACCGCGATGCCGACGGCAACGTCCGCACCGACGAGAACGGTCGCCCCCGCAACACCGTATACTACTTTGAAGGCCAGCCTCAGATCGCCGACGAAGATGGTGACGGCCGCATCGACAACAACAATCTCAAGGTCGAGCACTTCGTGGGCAACGACGGTAAGCTTCAGCAAGGTATCCGCAAGATCCTTCACGACCGCAACACCGAGGTACTCAAGAGAATCGAACTCCTCAAGGCCGACTGGCGCGAGAAAAAGTTCTCTCCCGTAACCGCTATCAACGACTCCATCTATCAGGCCAAGGCCCGCGATATCCGCAACGACTCGACCCTCACCCGTCCCGTCGTGATCATCAAGGCCACCCCCGAGGCTTCATGGGAATCGCTCATCAGCGCCCTCGATGAAATGCAGATCAACCAGATCGCCCGCTATCAGATCGATAACATCAATCAGGTTGACTCAGTGATGATTCTTGACTACATCGCCAAGAACGGCAAACAATGAGAATTTGATGACAGATATATATAAACCCTGAAAATCCCTATCGATATGGCAAAAGATGTAGATCTTTCATCAAAAGAATGGATTGACCTTGTCTTTGACGGCAAGAATCAAGAATATGGCGCATACGAGCTGCGCAAGCAGTCAGTAGGCCGCCACAACAAGGCTATGCTCGTGATCGTGATCGTGCTCATAGCCGTAGGTCTCCTGGGTCTTCTCGCCAACACTGTCCTCGAAAAAGAGGAAGCCCGTCCCGAAGACCAGATCGAACAGGCTATCGCCGAATTCAACTCCGAGGAGGAAACTGAGGATGAACCCGAAGAAGAACTCCAGCGCGTTGAAGAGCAGCAGCCTGAAGCGCTCCCCGAAGAAATCCTCAACACTGCCAAGATGACCGAGCTCAGCATTGTGGCCGACGAGCAGGTGACTGAGGAAATCAAATCACAGGACGACATGAAGGAAACCGAAACCGCTATCGGTACTTCTGACTTTGACAAGGGTACTGACGACCTCAACGTCGTGCGCGAGCACAAGGACGAAGTGATCGTCGAAGAGAAGAAGCCCGAACCCGTTGACGACAACAAAGTCTTTGACGTGGTTGAGCAGAAGCCTCAGTTCCCCGGTGGCGACGCCGCCCTCCTGAAGTACATCGGCGAAAACATCCGCTACCCGGCCGCAGCTCAGGAAAACGGCGTGCAGGGTCGTGTAGTAGTGAAGTTCGTCGTTACCAAGACCGGTAAGGTAGGTGATGTGCAGGTAGTCCGCTCCAAGGACCCCGACCTCGACCGTGAAGCAGTTCGCGTAGTCAAGAGCCTCCCCGCCTTCATCCCCGGCAAGATGAACGGTCACGCAGTGAACGTATGGTACACTCTCCCCGTGACCTTCAAGCTCCAGGGCGTATAATCCCGACTCTAACCCCCTACCTATACAGGCGCTCCCCCATCAGGGAAGCGCCTGTAATATTATTATCTCATTAAATAACTCAGGATAAACCGATGTTCAGGTCAATGGACAGGGGAGACAGATTACCTGATCATGCAGGGCGCAGTTTATACACACTTAGCTTTAATTCTCAAGGAGCGGGAGTAATGACGAATAGCCTTCGGCGGCCATCCTTTCGGCGGGAATGAAGCGGAGCGAGGCGGAATTGATGCAATAGCGCATCCCGCCATCATCAGCGGGACCATCAGGGAACACGTGGCCAAGATGGGCTCCGGAAGATGATGACCGCACTTCGGTGCGCACCCTGCCGTATGAGGTATCGACATGTTCAGTGACCGCCGACGGGTCAATAGGGCGGGAAAACGCAGGCCAACCGCATCCTGAATCATACTTGCGCGTCGACACGAAAAGCGGCGTGCCGTCAGTGACATCAACATATATTCCGGGGCGGAATTCGTGGTCATACTCGTTGATGTAAGGGCGCTCGGTTGCGCCGTTTTGCGTCACCTCCCACTGCAGCGGTGTCAGTCGGGCTCGCAGCTCGTCTTTATCGTTGCGGCGAGCCTTGCGGCCCTTCACCTCTGCGATCAGAGAAGGGTCGATATGGCAATAACCTCCGGGGTTCTTGTCAAGATACTGCTGGTGGTAAAGCTCGGCCGGATAAAAATTCTCCAAAGGTTCCACCTCCACCGCGAGCGGCTGACCGGGATGGCGTCGCTGCACGGTTGCCACGACAGCTTCAATCACAGGGAGATCTGACGCATCGGTATAATAAATACCGGTGCGGTACTGAGTACCGACATCGTTGCCCTGACGGTTGAGCGACAACGGATCGATGCTGCGGAAATAGACATAAAGGAGCTCCGAAAGGCCGATGACATGGTCATCGTATGCCACCTCGACAGTCTCGGCTGCCCCGGTGCGACCGGTGCATACCATCTCATAGCTTGGCGACGGAACTCGTGAATTGGCATAGCCAACGACTGTTCCGGTGACTCCATCGAGGAGCGAAAGAAGGTGCTCGGTCCCCCAGAAGCAACCTCCGGCAAGGAAAATTTTCTTTGTCATAACATATTACAACGGTTGCCCGGCGGAGATTGTTCTATTCTCAACCGACTGTCACTTGTCGTAAAACATCAGAATCCTGTTGCGCAGAAGAAGCTCGTAGCGGGCCTGGACTGTCTCACTCAGGGAGCGGATGTAGGCCGTCTTGGCCTGCTCAAATTCGGTGGCGTTGGCCTTACCGTATTCATACTTGTAGGTCATCGACTCAAGAGCGGCCTGGGCGGCATCGGTGGCCGCTTGTGAAGACTCCATCTTCTTGGCGGCGGCAACAGCCTGATAGTAGGCCTGCCTGATGTCTTTGAAAAGCTGACTCTCCTGCTCTTCAAGAGCTAGTGTAGCCGACAGTTTCTCGACACGGGCGCGACGCACCTGATTGCGGGTCGACAGGCCGTCGAAAATCGGTATCGACAGGTTAAAGCCAAGCGATTTACTGAAATTATCGCGCATCTGAGTGCCGAATGAAGGATTGGAAGCACCCGAAAGGCTGTAATAGCTGCTGCCGAGTCCTGCCGAGAAGCTCAGCCGGGGGATGTAACCGGTCTTGGCGAGCGATATGCTTTTCTGAGCCACGTCGATGCCTCGGCGGGCGGCGAGGATGGAGTGGTTGGATTGCAGGGCGCGGGCATACACCTGATCCGGATCAAGGATGAGCGGAATCGCCTCGCCTTCAAGGGGAGCGATAGTGAATGAATCCACGTCGTCGAGTTCAAGGATACGCGCCAGGTCGATGAGGGCCAGGCGGTAATCATTAGCCGTAGTGACCACGGTTGTCTCGTCGGCAGCCGCCTGGGCACGAGCCTGGAGCACATCAGCCTCAGGTACCTTGCCCGCTTCGAGAAGATCTTCCTGCCGCTTGAGCATGTTGCCCGAGAGGAGGGCCTGCTCGCGCGCCACCGAGTTAAGTTCGCCGGCATAGAGTGCCTGAAGATACTGGGCGATGATATTGAGGGTTACATTATCTTTCACAGCCTCGGTCTGTTCAAGTATCTGCTGCATACGGGTGCGGGCATACTCTACCTGACGGATTGCCGAGAGGCCCTGAAAGAGCGGAAGTGAAAGACTGGCGTTGAAACCGGTCTGCGACGTGTTGCGGTTGGCATAGGTGTTCTCCGAAGTCAATCCGCGTCCGAAACTCCAGCCCTGCGATGCACCAGCCGAGAGATTGGGGAGGAAACGGTCGAGAGCTTCGGTCACCGAGAGGTCGCCCGATTGCTCTTCCACGACCCGCTGCCTGATCTGCAGGTTGTGTTCCATAGCGTAGCTGATGCAGCTGTCGAGACTCCAGGGCTCGGCGGCAGCTGCCGACACCGAAATAGCGGCTGCCGACAGGACGATTGCAAGTTTCTTCATGATCTCAGCGGGGATTAACGGTTGACGGCATGACCGCGCACACGGTCAGATTCCTCTACTCCTGTTACCTGAACATTGATACCGTCGCTCTCGCCCAGTGTCACGGGGCGGCGGGTGAAGTTGAAGGGCTGCACGGTATCGGTGGTGACGTAGACAAACGTGCTGTCACCGGCCCATTCCACCACGCTCTCGGGAATCGTCATCACTCCGAGCTGCGACGAGAGCGTCACGGTGGCGTTGGCACTGTAACCCGAGCGCAGTTCCACACCCGAGGCATCGGAAATCGCGCCTTTGAGTTCAAAGGTGTTGGCTCCGTTGGACGCTGTACCCTTAGGCGAGATATATTCCACCACGGCATGAAGCGTGTCCTTGGGGAGCGCGCCTACATTGACCACCATGGGCATACCCACCTTCAGGAGACCCACCTCGGTCTCGTCGACGTTGCCCTTGAAGATAAGATTGTTCATGTCGGCGATAGTTGCCACGGTTGTACCGTCGTTCATCGTATTGGCCTGAATCACCGAGCTACCCACCTTCACCGGCACGTCAAGAACCAATCCGGTGATGGTGGCGCGCACCAGGGTATTGCTCTCCGAGGCATTGTTGACACTGACACCCTCCTTCACGATCGAGTAGGCGTCGCGGGCTGCTTCGAGTTCGCGCTCGGCCTGCCGGTAGGTCGTCTCTGAAGTCTCATATTCCTCGCGGCTTATCACTTTCTTTTCAAGCAGCAGCTTGTTGCGCTCCCACTTTGCCCGGGCATCGTCGAGGCTTATGCTCGCGCTCTCGATGCGCGACAGCGCGCTCGACAGCTGACCCTCGTCGGGGATAATCTTGATTTTGGCGATGACATCGCCCTCGTTGACCACCGTTCCGGCCTCGACACATATCTCGGAAATGATACCCGATACCTGCGGCTTGACTTCGATTTCGTCGCGAGGTTCGATCTTACCGGTCAGCACGGTCGTGCGGACGATGTCGCCCGTAGTGGGATTCACGATGTCGTAGGTCACCTCGGCGGGACGCGACGACAGATAGAGATAGACAAATGTACCGATGAAAATACCTGCGATGACTACCCACAGGAGGATACGGAAAAACTTTTTCATTAGTTGTGGTATTGATGGTAGTGTTTCTTATTTTTATTCGTTACTTGGAGTTAAGGGCTTCGATGGGCTTGATGCGCATGGCTTTCAGCGAGGGTACGAGTCCGGCGAGCGTACCGAGGACGATGAATGCCCCGAGAATCATCATGGCCGTGGAAAACGTAAGCTGGAAATGGACCGGCGCGAGGGCCGCCTGGATCACGGCGAGCACAAGGGTGGCAAACGTCACTCCGGCAAGTCCTGCCACGAGTGTCAGCAGCACTCCCTCCGAGAGGATCTGCATCACTATGTCGCGCGGCTTGGCACCGATTGCACGGCGGATGCCTATCTCCTGAGTGCGCTCGCGCACGATGATCCACATGATGTTGCCTACACCCACCACGCCCGAGAGCAGAGTGCCTACGCCCACGAAAAGGGCCAGGAGATTGATGCCGATAAAGAGGTTGTCGAGCATAGCAAACTGCTCCGATACGTCAAAGAGAAACATTGCTCCGTCGTCGTCGGGAGCTATGGAGTGGTTGCGCGACACTATGCGCATCATCGCGTCCTTCAGCTGCGAGGGAGCGGTGCCCGGCTTGGCGGTGAACATTATCGCGCCCACGTCGTCGCCGAGGTTGTAAGCCCGGCGCAGGTTATCGTTGGAGATGATCACCGAATCGTCAATCGACCCCATTATCGAGACGTCATCGGAACCCTGGCCGGCAATCCCGACCACCTTGTAATATATACCGTTGACCGAAATATCCTTGCCCACTGCTTCGCCCACTCCGAAGAGGTCATTGGCCACGTGCCTTCCTACTACACACACCTTGCGGCCCATGGCATCATCGCTTGCATTGAGGAAACGCCCCTCGTAAATGACGGGGATGACGATGCGGGAATATTCGCTCTGCACTCCCATGAGCGTCGTGGCCGACGAGCGGGTGCCGTAGAGAGCCGTCGCGCCCATGTTGTTGATCACGGTAAACGCGTCGAGTTCAGGGATTGAGGCCCGCATCTGCTCGGCGTCCTTGACCGAGAAGTTGAAAGTGCGCCCCTTGTTGAAGCCGGCATAGGACTTGGTGGTGCGGTTAGGCCACAACAGGCCCATGTTGGTGGCGAAACCGTCAAATTTCATCGACATGTAACTCTTGAAACCATCGGCGCCGCCAATCAGAATGGCGAGGATAGCCGTCCCCCAGAAGATACCGAAAGCCGTCATCAAAGTGCGGGTCTTGTTCTGGGCGAGCGTGGCGCCTATCTCGCGCCAGTTGTCGAGGTCAAATACTGGATTGTTCATTCGTCACGAAGGGCTTCTACCGGTTTGATTTTAAGTGATTTCAGCGCAGGGAAGAGTCCGGCCAGCGCTCCGGCGATTATAAGGACCACCATCACCTGAATGGCAATCGAAAGGTCGATGCGGGGATTGAGAAGCACGCTGTCGGGGCCTGAGAACAGGTGTCCGAGCAGTTCGGCGGTACCCATACCGGCGAGAATCCCTATGTAACCGAAAAGTGAAGTGATGGCCACGCTTTCGAGTATTATCTGCCGCAATATCACAAACGGCCTTGCACCGATGGCGCGGCGGATGCCTATCTCGTGGGTGCGCTCCCGCACCGAAACAAACATGATGTTGCTCACTCCCACGATACCTGAAATCAACGTCAGGATACCCAGGATCCACACGGCTATCGAAAGCCCGGTGCGGGCCTGAAGGGTGCTGACATACCGCTCGAAGCGGTTCCAGATCCACACTGCACTGTCGTCGGCCGGGTCGAAATCGTGGGCTCGGGCAAGCCGGGCCCTGGCTTCGGCCTCGATATCCTGACTTGCGGCAAGATCGTCAATACCGGTCATGCGGCCCGAAATCTGGCTTACGGTAGTCTTGTCCTCAGCCATGTTGCGGGCCACGGTGTAGGGGATATACACGTCGTTGCGCCAGTCGCTGTCGTAAAGTCCCACTACGGTGAACGACAATCCGTTGATCGTCACCTGCTGGCCTATGTAATCCCGTGAATTGTCAAGGATATTGCGGGCATTGCGGCGCGAGAGCAACACCACGCGGCGCATCTGGTCAATATCGAGCCGGTTGATGTCGCGGCCGTCATACAGCTTGACGTTTTCCTCATCGATCGCGCCAGGCATCACTCCGCGGTAGCCCGAGTTGAGGTAGTCGCGGCCGGTCGAGATCACAGCACTGTGGTTGTTGATCATCGCCCGGAGGTCGTTAAGCTGCCCTGTCGCGGCGAGGCGGTCCATATCCTTGTCCTTCAGCTTGATTTCACGCCACTCCTTGTAGCCCTTGTAGGGAAGTTGGGTCCAGCCGCCGTAGATTGACAGCATGTCGTTGGTATCGGAGTTGAAAAATTCCTGGCTCTTATTGACCACGCCGCGGGCCACGCTCAGCAACACGATGAGCAGGAAGATGCCCCACGACACGGCAAAACCGGTCAGAGCCGTGCGCATCTTGTTGGACCGCAGTGTCTGGAGGATTTCGTTAATGAGATCAATCATGACGCGGAGAAATCAATGGACTATACGTCCGTCGACGATTCTGATAATACGGTCGGTTTTCTCGCCCACTCCGGGATCGTGGGTGACGATAACGATGGTCATGCCCTCATTGTTGAGCTCCCTGAACACTTCCATCACTTCGCGCGACGTCACCGAGTCAAGAGCGCCGGTAGGCTCGTCGGCAAGGATTATCGCCGGACGGGTCACGAGTGCACGGGCGATGGCCACGCGCTGCTTCTGTCCTCCCGAGAGCTCTCCGGGCAGATGGGTGGCGCGGTCAGCAAGCCCCATGCGCTCAAGCTGCTCCATGGCCAAGGCATTGCGCTTGCGGCGCGATATGCCACGGTAAAACAGCGGAAGCGCCACATTGTCGAGGGCATTTTTATAAGGAATCAGGTTGAACGACTGAAACACAAATCCTATCTTATGGTTACGCAAGTCGGCGGCACGGTTTTCGCTCAGATCCTTGATGAGCTGCCCGTCGAGATAATACTCGCCGGAATCATAATTATCGAGGATGCCCAGGATATTGAGCAACGTGGACTTTCCCGAACCTGACGCACCCATGATCGACACCAGCTCTCCCTTGCGTATCTCAAGGCTGACATCCTTGAGCACGTGGAGCGGCACCACACCCGGGTAAGACTTGTTTATGTCGTGGAGATGAATCATACGCTTTAGAGTTATAATTTCTTATACATTCTATTTGACGCAATTTCTCCCGAAAAGTTACAACCCCTGTAAAAAAATTTCCATCTCCCTCAAATACGCCGGAAAAAACTATCGCCGCAAGCTGCTGAGATGTGGAGGAGAGATGCAAGACTCGCCTGTCGGGATAATCTTACTGAGCAATCAATTTTCGACCCATTTATTAATTTTAACACGAATTAATAAAGTGTTTTAACACAATTTAATAAAGTAAAACTGCGCAAAAACATAAAATAATTTGGTTAATTCACAAATCTTCAATAAGTTTGCAATCAATTATGAAAAAAAAGTTCTACTTACCAAGAATAGCTGACCGCACCCTTGAGTTAAGACTGGAAGCTTTCGGTGCCGTACAGATCGCCGGACCAAAATGGTGTGGCAAGACTACCACTGCTGAACAACATGCCGCCAGTGTTCTAAAACTACAGGATCCTGATCGTAGAGCAGGTTATCTTGCCACTGCTCGTACAAAACCGTCACTTTTACTCAAAGGTGCCACTCCTCGCCTTATCGACGAATGGCAGGTCGCACCTATGATTTGGGACGCAGTGCGTCATGCCGTAGATGAACGCCGAGAGAAAGGTCAGTTCATATTAACCGGATCCACAGTTATTGACGATGAAGAAATTATGCATTCAGGTACCGGCAGAATCACAAGAATGGCCATGTACCCGATGAGTCTATTTGAGTCCCTCGAATCAAATGGCCAGATTTCATTGCGATCTCTTTTCGATGATAAATCTTACGAAATAGAAGGGGCTATATCAGATCTCACTATCGAGAATCTCATATTTGCTGCATGTCGTGGAGGATGGCCCGCCTCTATTGATGAAATGAGTAACTCTGCGAAACTCCTAATCGCCAAAGATTATGTTGACGTAATATGCGATTACGACATTTCTCGTGTTGATAAGACTCGACGCAACCCATCTTTGGCTCGATTGATCCTCCGCTCCTACGCCCGTAATATCTGTACACTCGCCAAGAAAACATCTATACTTGCTGATGTCACACAAGAAATGGAAGGTGTTTCCATGCCGACTTTTAATGATTACATCACGGCATTTGAAAGACTATATGTAATTGACGATATTGATGCATGGTCTCCATCCATACGCTCTAAGAGTGCTATACGGACAGGGAAGAAAAGATGTTTCGTAGACCCGTCTATCGCAGTAGCAGCTTTAGGTGGGTCGCCTGAAAGTCTTGAACTTGACCTTAATACTTTCGGATTTATTTTTGAGTGTCTATGCTTTCGGGATTTGCGGGTTTACTCGCAAGCTTTGGGCGGACGACTCTCTTATTATCATGACAGAACCGGACTTGAAGCTGATGCCGTATTACATCTTGATGACGGACGTTATGCTCTTATTGAATGTAAACTCGGAAGCCGTGAAATTGAAAACGGAGCTAAGCACCTTATAGAGATAAAGCAACTGATAGAAGATATAAATAGAACCGAAAAGCAATCCAAACTTCGCTTACCGGACTTGTTAATTGTCATAACTGGTGGGGAGATGGCATATACCCGCGACGAGGGTGTAAAAGTAATTCCTATAGGTTGCTTGAGAGATTAACTGGTATTAATTTTAACACGAATTAATAAAGTGTTTTAACGCAATTTAATAAAGTGTTTTAACGCAATTTAATAAAGTAAGACCATTGAGGCTGATTATCAGTCATCTGCCGAAGTGGCGGCGGGTCATGTCGCGGACATCGCGACGAAGCAGGAAGAGGGTGATCATCGTGGGAAAGGCCATCAGCGCATAGAACAGGTCGCAGAGACTTACGGCAACCCCGAGCGGTATGACGGCGAAAACGATAAGGGTCAGGATGAAGACTATCGTGTAGTGACGGGCCCGGCGCTCTCCGAAAAGATAAGCGGCACAGCGGGTACCGTAGAAAGAGTAGCTGAACATCGACGACATGGCGAAGCAGAGCACCACTACCATAAGCAGGTATTCACCCATGGGAATCGCGCTCCCAAATGCCCGGGTAGCGATTTCAAGGCCCTTTACGCCCGGAGAGGAAAAGTCGCCGCAGAGCAGCAGGGCAAGGGCGGTCAATGTGCACACGAGTCCCGAGTCGATGCTCGGCCCGAGCATGGCGATAAGTCCTTCCCTGACGGGTTCTTTGCCTGAAGACGAGCCGTGCATGATAGTGGCGGTACCCACTCCGGCATCATTGACGAGCGCAGCCCTGCGGGCACCAATGACGGCGATTCCGGCAAGCGCGCCTATACCGGCACGGAAGTTGAACGCTTCGGTGAATATCGATGCCAGGGCTGCCGGTACATCGGCAATGCGGGTGATGATGATGTAAAGCACCATCACGAAGTATATTATCACCATCGCCGGGACAAGGCGGGTGGCTACCGAGGCAATGCGCCTGATTCCGCCGAGAACCACGGCGGCAACCACGGCGGCGATGGCGATGCCGCAGAGCAGCCTGAACGAAGCCACATGGCTCAGGCCTGACAGGGCCGCGACGGTTGACACCGTGGCCGAGGTTTTCAGACCTTCGGGAGTGGTAAAAGTGGATGTGAGGGCTTCGGTGAGCTGATTGGCATTCATGATGCAGAGGGTTCCGAAAAGTCCTGCCACAGCAAAAGTCACCGCCATCCAGTGCCATCGTGGACCGAGGGCTCGGTCAATGATATGCATTGTACCTCCCACGGGCCGGCCATCCTCGCCCCGCGAACGGTAGGCAGTGGTCAGCACCCCTTCGTAATACTTGGTCGACATCCCTACTATCGCGCTCACCCACATCCAGAATATCGCGCCGGGACCGCCCATGACCAGGGCTATCGCCACCCCGGCGATATTGCCCATTCCTATAGTTGCGGCCACTACCGAAGCGAGGGCCTGGACTGAGGAAATCTCGTTGTCACCGCCGGCCGACTGCTTGCGGCGGAGTTCGGCTATGGCATGACCTATGCGCCTTACCGGCACCATACCTGAATAAAAGAAAAGGAACAATCCGCCCCCTATCAGTAAGAAGAAGAGCGGATAGCCACATACGGTATCGGCGACAGCCGAGAGATATTCGGTCATGATGATCAGCGCTTGCGGTTGCGCACGCTACGGGCGGCCGAAGTCGACGTCGCCTTGGGTTTGGTAGTCTTGGGCTTGGAAGCCTTGACAGGTCTTGAGGCTTTTTCGCCCGAACCACGCTTAGACTTAACGGCGCGCGACGAGCGGCCGGGACGGGTGGCAGGCTGGTCAACCGAAGTGGAATCGGCGGCAGCTGCGGCAAGAGCCTCGGCTTCCTCGCGGGCCTCGCGACGGGCCTGGAGTTCGGCGAGCGAGGGCACCCACAGTTTATCCTCAAATGTGTCGAGTCGATGCTGGATGCTGTCCTGAGCGTGCTTAAGGTCCTCGGGAGCGGGGTGCATCTGCATTAGCGACTTATTCTTCAGGTTGCGGGTCTTGTAGATCTCACCGTCGTAGAGGCCGAGCTGGAAGAAGTCGTCGTAGGTGCAGGTGGCGAGGTTATTATCATCGTCCACAAAGATATTTTGAGTCGTGAGGTAGGGACGGAGGTCATCATACTTCACCCAGAACATGGGGTATTTCACAGCCTCGCCGCCGAAGTCGCCCGAGCGGTGGAGGACGGGGCATATAGCCTCGATGCGGTTGCGCATCCTGTTGGACCGCTTGTCAAATTCCCACTTCTCGATGATATAGTAGGAAAGCACCTCGGTAGTGGGCACGTCGCTGGGGTCGATGTCAAATTTCGGTTTCTTTTCGGTCGAGCCTTTGGCCGGGGTGTAGAGGATGTGGAAGCGGTTGAACATGTCGGCCACATTGATTTTATAGGGCTCGGTGAACATCTCGCGTCCGTCGAGATATTCATATCCGTCGAGCTGTCCCGCAGCCACGAGATTGAGGATGATGCGGAAGAGGTTGTCCTGACCCTCGATATGCTCGTCGGGGAAATACAGGGCGCCGTTGGCATCCTTGGTCAGGTCGAGCTGACGGTACATGACGCGCATCCACTGCATTTCCGAGTCGCTGACGGGCTGTTCCTCAAAGAACGACTGCATGCGCTGCGTCACTCCGGCATTACCCTTGGCGGCGTCGCGCTCGCGGGGAGAGTTACGTTTTACTACCGACGATGAGCTTTCGCCCTGAGCCATGGCCGCAGGCGCGGCGAGGGCAAGCAGCGAAGCGATGGCGAGCGTGTATCGGATTATAGTGTTCATTTCTATATGGATGGAGGATTGGTGAAGTTTAGTTGACAATTACTTCGACGGGGTTTAGCAGGCGTTCCACTCCGTCGGGGCCTATGGCACGGATGCGCGAGATATAGAACCGCTTGCCGCGCGAGAGTCGCTTGAAGGCGTCCTTCTGACGCTGGGAGAACGATGCTCCTTCGCTCACCTCGGGGATGGCGTTGCCCATCTGGTCAAAGGTCACGGTCTCGAAACCGAGCACCTTGAAGTCAATGTTGAGCATATCGTCGTCGATCGCCGCGTCGATACCGGGAGCGGCAAGCAGAGTGGTCTTGGCAAGCGGGCGCCCTCCTTTATAGCGCTCGGGCGCGCCGTTGGCACCGGTAAAGGTGATGAATGCTACGGGATCGGGCAGCTTGCGCACGCGGAAGGTGGTGGTGCTGACCGGGATATTGGAACCGTCGACCGACGCCGTGACTGAAATCACGGCATTGTCGCCCACCTTGGAGGGACGGGCCATCCACAGGTCGCCCTTGCGGGTCAGCGTGCCGTTGGTCATAGTGGCGTTGACAGCCGAAGTCGCCACGCCGGGCACGGAAATCGAGATGGGGTTGTCGATTCCGGCATAAAGCACGTTCATCATCGTAGCCGAGACGGTGGCGGTGGGTTCCATCACCACATAACTTGACTGAAACGGATGGCGGGTCGTCGAGCCGTCGCCATGGTTCACTTCGAGATAACCGGAGTAGTCGAAAGTTCCGGTCGCTCCGGTGCCGAACTCATAGAGGCCACGGTCATTGTCGAGTTTCTTGCCGTTGATGAATATTTCGGGACGGGCGGTTGTGTCGACGGCGGCCAGCACGATATTGGCCGAGTACTTGCTGCCTTTCATCACCATGCGCGACTGAGGAATCACGAAAGCGTTGAGCTCGTTGACCCTTACATCGCCGGCATCGACAGCCGAGAGGAGATTGGTCAGCGCCTCGCCCTCGGCGAAGCGTATGTCATTCTGGAGCTTGGTCAGGAGGGTGACAGCGGCTACCACAGGTTGATTCTCAAATTTAGCTTCTTCCCATTCCTGAGCCACGACTGTGCCGGGGCGGTGGAAGGGAGCGGTGGAAAGGGCCTCTTCGATGGAGGCGCGCTTGGCCGAGTCGGGAATGAGCGACAGCACCAGTGCACGGTATTGGTCGACGGCCTCGCGGAGGCGGCGGCCACCGTCGCGGCCCGGAGCGAGCATCACCACTGCCGCGCTTTCGAGGTCATCGCGGCGGCGTATGTCGGAAGGATTGCCGTCGTCACCGTCGGCCTCACGGACGATTTCCAGTTTCAGCGAATCGACCATAGAGTAGAGGCGCGACGAGTGGGCGCGGAGATTGTCGGCGCGGTTGAGCCAGGGTGCGCCCTTTTCGGGATTCTGGTCGGTAAACGCGGCGAGCTGTGAATATATGGCGTCGTTGCGTCGCCCCACGCTGGCATTGGTGCGCGAGAGTCCGTCCTCGACCTGCACGAAGCCGTCGAGCACGTCGCTCGACACGTTGAGGGCGAGCATGGCGGTGAGGACGATATACATGAGGTTTATCATCTTCT
>CAZJKU010000053.1:0-14985 GCA_964546905.1 uncultured Staphylococcus sp. | reverse complement strand
ACAAGTATCGTCTTGACCACGAAGATCCCATCGACATCCTCGAAATCGACAATACTGAGGTGCGCAAGGACCAGGTGGCCCGTCTCGTTGACCTCAAGGCCCACCGCGACGAAGCCGAAGTCAAGAAAGCTCTCGAAGCAATCACCGAGTGTGTACGCACCGGCGAGGGCAACCTCCTCGACCTTGCCGTGAAGGCTGCCGGCGTCCGCGCCACATTAGGTGAAATTTCCGATGCCTGCGAAGAAGTCGTGGGCCGTTACAAAGCTGTTATCAAAACAATCTCAGGCGTGTATTCCGAAGAAACCAAGAAGGATCCCGATTTCCTCAAAGCCCGCGAGATGACCGAAGAATTTGCCAAGCGCGAAGGTCGTCAGCCACGTATAATGATTGCCAAGATGGGTCAGGACGGCCATGACCGCGGCGCCAAGGTCGTTGCCACCGGTTATGCCGACTGCGGTTTCGACGTAGACATGGGCCCGCTGTTCCAGACTCCCGCCGAAGCCGCCCGCATGGCTGTGGAAAACGACGTCCACATCCTTGGCGTTTCGTCGCTCGCCGCCGGCCACAAGACCCTCATCCCTCAGGTGATCGAAGAGCTTAAGAAACTCGGCCGCGAGGACATCCTCGTCACTGCCGGCGGTGTGATCCCCGCTCAGGACTATGACTTCCTCTACCGTGCAGGCGTAGCAGCCATCTTCGGCCCCGGCACGCGCATCCCCGTGTCGGCCATCAAGATGCTTGAGATCCTCAACGCTGCCGAATAATGTAGCCCTACCACATTATTTAATTTAATATTACCCATTAAATATTACCCGCAAGCGCCCTGCCTGAAAAAGGCAGAGCGCTTGCAACATTTTTTAACACTTTTGTTTCCAACCAAATTTCCCGTTTCAGTGTTTTAATATCAAAATCGAAACAAAGACAAAACAAAAAAATAATAACTAAAACAAACGAATTATGAACACCGCACCGTTACAAGGAATTAAAGTAGTAGACTTCACTGAAGTACAGTCAGGTCCCTCATGTACACAAATGCTCGCCTGGCTTGGCGCTGACGTAATCAAGATTGAGCGTCCCGGCGTGGGCGATGCCACCCGTAAGGAACTTCAGTTTAATCCTGATCTGCCCAGCTACTACTATCTGCAGCTTAATTCCGACAAAAAGTCACTTACTCTTGACGCCAAGACTCCCGACGGTAAGGAAGTGCTTACAAAACTTATCAAGGAAGCCGATATATTTGTTGAAAACCTCCACCCCGGAGCAATGGATAAGTTAGGTTTCAGCTGGGAAGCAGTTCATGCCCTCAACCCCCGCTGTATCTACGGTACCATCAAGGGTTTCCCTGTATCGTCAAAATATGCCAACCTTAAGGCTTACGAGCCTGTAGCTCAGGTAACCGCAGCAGCTGCTTCAACCACCGGTATGTATGACGGTCCCGCCAACATTCCTACCCAGAGCGGTGCGGCCCTCGGTGACTCGAATACCGGTATGCACCTGCTGATAGGTCTTCTCGCAGCACTTATGCAGCGTGAAAAAACCGGCGAAGGCGTTTACGTATATCAGTCAATGCACAACGCATGTCTTAACCTCTGCCGTATCAAGACCCGTGACCAGCTGACTCTTGACAAGATCGGTTACCTCACCCAGTTCCCGCAGTATCCTAACGGCAAGTTCGGTGACTGTGTTCCCCGTGCCGGTAATATCGAAGGTGGCGGCGTGCTCGGCTGGACTTACAAATGTAAACCTGCCGGTGGCTATGATACCGCTGAAGATGCCAACAACTACGTTTACATCATCCTCCAGCGTGGTGCCAAGGACTTCGAGCTCTTCTGCAACGCAGTCGGTTTCCAGGATTGGCTCACCAACCCCGATTTCAACACTGCCGACGCCCGTGACCGTCACAAACAGGAAATTTACGCCCGTATCGGCCAGTGGACTGCCGACAAGACTAAATTTGAAGTCACCGAGATCCTCGGTAAGGCAGGTGTTCCTGTAGGTCCCGTGCTCTCGACCAAGGAAATCATGACCGATGAATCGCTTTATGACGGCAATACCCTCGTCCGCATCAATCAGGGTGGCGAGATCGGCGAATTTGTTACCGTAGGTTGCCCGTTCACGATGTCTAACTATCAGCCTACCTACGGCCCCGCTCCTTCACTTGGAGAGAACACCGCCGAGATCCTTACTTCACTCGGTTACACCGCCGAACAGCAGGCTGAGATGGCAAAGAACGGTACTACCGAACCCCTCGCTACCGGCGCTATGTAATTCGATGCAGTCAACTTTAAAGACTATACAATGATCGAGCGGCTTGCGACTGACAATGCTCTCTCGCAAGCCGCTTTACATATTCACTCACTTCAACTTAAGAAAACAAATTAAATTATTGAACCTATGGCAACAACTACTACAACCCCTGCCGCCGCTCCAGCCGCCAAGCCCGCATTTCCCGAGCAGGTGACCGGTATGTATATTCTGGCTGAATCACTCCGCCGGCTTAATCTTATGGACGTATACGGCCTTGTCGGTATCCCCGTGACCGAAGCAGCCTACGCAATGCAGAAAGTAGGCATCAATTACTATGGTTTCCGTTTCGAGCAGCAGGCCGGTATGGCCGCCGCCACCCACGGTTATCTCACCAAGACTCCCGGTGTACTTCTCACCGTGTCGTCGCTCGGCTTCCTCAACGGTCTTACCGCCACCACCAACGCTACCGTCAACTGCTATCCTATGATTCAGATTTCGGGTGCATCAGACCCCGACATGGTCGACATGGACATGGGTACCTACGAGCAGCTTGACCAGCTCAATACAGCTCGTCCTCTCGTTAAGGCGGCATTCCGTTGCTCTCACGCCAAAGATATTCCTGTAGCCGTGGCCCGTGCCTACCGCGCTGCAGTCAGCGGCCGTCCCGGCGGTGTATATATCGACATGACCACTCCCGCCCTTGGTGAGATCATGAACCGCGAGGATGCCGAGAAACTTTTCTACGAGCCCGTCGATGTTGCTTCGCCCGTTGCTCCTAACGCTGAATCAGTGGCCCGCGCCGTTGAAATCATTTCTCAGGCCAAGCGCCCTGCAATCCTTCTTGGTAAAGGTGCAGCCTACGCTCAGGCCGAAGACAAGATCAAGACTCTCGTCGAGACCTACAAGATTCCTTACCTCGCCATGTCGATGGCCAAGGGTCTTCTGCCCGACAACGGCGAATACAGCGCCCTCTCCTGCCGTAGCACCATCATGGAGCAGGCCGATGTCACTATCGTGATCGGCGCCCGCATCAACTGGATGCTTTCATTCGGCCGCGGCAAGTGGAATCCTGACATGAAGTTTGTGCAGCTCGACGTGCAGCCTACTGAAATCGACCGCAACGTGCCCATCGCCGCCCCTGTAGTAGGTGACATGAACCTCTCGCTCGATGCCATTCTCGAAGGTCTTGCCAAAACCAAGACTCAGGCCGATCCTGCTTGGATCACCTCACTTCAGGCCGAGACCAAGGAGAAGAACGCCAAGTTCCAGGCCCGTCTCGCCGAGGCCGCCAAGGCAACTCCCATGAACCACTGGAGCGCATTGAGCGCTATCAAGCCCATCCTTGAATCCAACCCCGATGTAATCCTCGTGAACGAAGGTGCCAACACTCTCGACGACACCCGCGATACCGTCGACATGGCTCTGCCGCGTCACCGCATCGACTGCGCCTCATGGTCGATCATGGGTATGGGTATGGGTTCGACCATCGGAGCAGCCGTAGCAACCGGTAAGAGTGTGGTAGCCGTAGAAGGTGACTCCGCTTTCGGTTTCTCAGGCATGGACTTCGCAACCATCTGCCGCTACAAGCTCCCATGCACCGTGGTTATCTTCAACAACGGCGGTATCTACAACGGTATCGGTGAAGACCCCTCGGGCAAGGATGCTCCCGCTCCTACCACTCTCGACATCAATGCACGCTATGACAAGATCGGCGAAGCATTTGGCGCAAAGGGTTACTATGTAACCACCGTCGACGAGCTCTCGGCAGCCCTCAAGGAAGCTATCGCATCCAAGGCTCCTGCAATCATCGACGTGCAGCTCGCAGCTGACTCCGGTAAGGAATCAGGCCACATCGGTTACCTCAACCCCGCCCCTCTTATCGACTACACCGTCTGATAATCAACTGACGATTCATACTTTCTCTGCCGGATCTTCGGATCCGGCATTCAACCTCATCTTTTTAACTATTAATTTCCCCGTTTTATGGAACATGTGATATTATATGCAATCGTCCCGATTATCGTGGTGATGCTCGCCGGTTATATCGCCGGTAAGAAGGGTGCTTTCACGGGCGACGATGCCAAGAAATTCAATAAGGTCGTGCTCGACTTCGCCCTTCCTGCAGCCCTCTTCGTATCGATAGTTCAGGCCACCCGCGAGGACCTCGTGAAGGATCTTAAGCTGACCATCGTCTCTACCATCGGTATCATGGCCTGCTTCATGCTTGTCTACTTTATCTTCAAGTATTGTTTCAAGAAAAATACCGGCGCTGATGCCGCAGTCAGCGCGCTTATCAGCGGTTCGCCTACAATCGGCTTCCTCGGGTTCGCCGTGCTTGAGCCTATCTTCGGAACCAACGCTTCCGTAG
The DNA here is from genome assembly GCA_964546905.1 of uncultured Staphylococcus sp. Classification (GTDB taxonomy): domain Bacteria; phylum Bacteroidota; class Bacteroidia; order Bacteroidales; family Muribaculaceae; genus Duncaniella. Next base: position 10,370 of record CAZJKU010000053.1, on the reverse strand, counting down.
CGCTCGTGGTCGCCATCGTAGGTATCGTGGTCAACGCAATCGGTATTCCTGTGGGTCTCTCCCTGATGAACGCTTCACTGGCCAAGCAGGACCCCAACCACAAGCAGGAATCGGCATGGAAACCTGTCCTTCACGCGCTGGCTCAGCCTGTCGCATGGGCTCCTATCCTGGCCGTCATCTGGGTAGTAGTGGGTATACCCTGGTCACCGAAACTCAGTCCTTCGTTTGACCTCATCGCCAAGGCCAATGCCTCAATGGCAGTATTCTCGGCAGGTATCACCCTCTCGGCCATCAAGGTCCAGATCAACTGGCAGGCTATCCTCGGCTCTATCATGAAAATGGTCGTCATGCCTGCTGTGGTCCTCATCCTCGGTCTTCTTTTCAAGATGGATCCCTTCAACCTCAAGATGCTCGTTGTGGCAGCCGCCCTTCCACCGGCATTCTCCGGCATCATCATCGCCGACGAATACAACACTTACGTTGCTACCGGTACATCTTCGCTGACACTGAGTGTGATTCTCTTCGTAGGATTCTGTCCTTTGTGGATATGGCTCACTGACGTGGCAATCCACATGTTTGCCTGACGATAACTATTAAGACTATACGGCGCAAGATATCTACAATAGTTTTGACGTTGATTTTTCCGGGAGCGGTGCCGTACCGCTCCCGGTTATTTTTTTGCGCCGGCGAAAGGTAATCGTCGTCACTCCTTCATCGCCTTTTCTATTGCGGCGATATCGTCCTGGAGTTTCTTGTCGATGGGGAGGCGCTCGTCGATGGTATTGCAGGCATAGAGCACCGTGGCATGGGTGCGCGACAGTCGCGCGCCGATAGCCTTCAGCGGCATCTTGGTGTGCTTCTTTACCAGATACATCACCATCTGGCGGGCATCGGAGATCTCACGCTTGCGCGACTTGGTGAAGATGTCATCGGGATTGATACTGTAAAAGTCGCTGACGTGACGGGTGATATCCTCGAAGTTGAGCGTGCGCCGGTTGATCTTGACCGAGTTGGCAAGCACGCTGCGGGCCAGATCAATGTTGATGTCGCGGTTGAGGGCGGTTGCATGAGCAAGGAGCGATACAACGATTCCTTCAAGTTCACGGATGCTCTCGGTTACGTTTGAGGCTATGAAGTCCATCACCTCGCGAGGTATGCTGAGACCATCCTGGCTGGCGCGCATGTTGAGCACATCCTTGCGCAGCTCATAGTCGGGCCGTTCGATCATCACGGTGGTTCCGCCCTTGAAGCGCGAGAGCAGACGCTCCTCCATTCCTTTCATGAGCGCCGGGGGGCAGTCGCTCGACAGGATGAGCTGCTTCTGGTTCTGCTTCAGGTGGTTGAAGATGTGAAAGAACGTGTTCTGCGTCTTTGTCTTGCCGATAAGATCCTGAATGTCATCGATTATCAGCACGTCGATGCCTTGGTAGAAGGCAATGAAATCGTTGATCTTACCCTGATGCTCGGCAGTGGTATACTGGCTCTGGAATAGGCGTGAAGTAATGTATAGCACGCGCGCCTGAGGATTGTGTTCCTTGATTCTTACCCCGATTGCCTGAATCAGGTGGGTCTTGCCCACACCGCACGGACCGCACACGAAGAGCGGATTGAAAGTTTTCAGCCGTGGATTATCGGCGATTGCCTCGCCTATCGACACTGCCACCTTATTGCTCTCGCTCTTACAGTAATTCTCGAAGTTGTATGACGGATTGAGTTGCGAGTCAACCTCTTGCACCGGCTCGTGCTGAAACGGATTAGCGGTTGCACCCTGAGGCGGACGCACGGCGGTTGACTGCCGCGATGTCTCCATCGTCACTGCAGTTGCCGGCTCGTTGCTTATCTGATTATAGTGGTAAAACAGCTGAGTGCCCCGCCCGTAGACTTTGGTCAATGCCGCTACGATCAGCTTGAGGAATCGCTCTTCAAGCTGCTCATAAAAGTAGGGCGACGGAATATTGATGACCAATTTTCCGTTTTCATAGCTGTGAAACGTCAGTGGCTTGAACCACGCGTTATACAGCTCTTCCGAGAGGTTGTCAGATATGAATTTCTGACACTGCTCCCATCTGAGGGCATTTTCAGTGTTCATTTTGGGGTATATACAATCTTTTCTTTTCGGTGCAAAATTGATACATTTTTTTCTAAAAATAAAGCGTGTTTTTATTTGGATTTAAAAACATTTTTATAGGATATTGAAAATCAACCCATTGCAAAGTTATTAACATTGCATTAATCCATTGCTTTAATTTTAAACTCATTTACAGCTATATATCAGTCAATTATAAATTCGCTTGAATTATGGCAGGAATTTAACACTCCCGCTGTTTGCATTTCATAACAACCTATTTTTCATTGCTGTTACCGCAGATTTAGGTGAAAAGTCACCGCCACACGTTATTCGGACTTATTCCGAATAGCAGTCAGCCGCCCTCAACGTTTGTCTATTCCGTCTACTTTTGTTAACTTTGTCACTCAAATAGGAGTCACCGGCTCCTTCCACCATATTTTTACCAACCGCATGTCATCATCATCCACCATATCAAGCGCCCGGCGGGTTATGGACCGTTGCCGCGACATATTTGCAAAAAAATTATCCGACTACGGAGCGTCGTGGCGCATCATGCGTCCGGAATCCATCACCGACCAACTTTTCATAAAGGCAAAGCGGATACGCACCCTCGAAACCGATGTCGCACTTATCAACGAAGGCATCCTGCCCGAGTTCATAGCTTTGGTCAATTACGGAATCGTAGGGCAAATTCAACTTGAGAAGTCTTATGCCGACAGTGTCGACATCCCCGCAGATGAAGCCCTCGTCCTTTACGACCGTTTCGCCAAAATGACCATCGACCTCATGGCGGCTAAGACACATGACTATGGCGACGCATGGCGCGACATGCGCGTTCACTCTTTCACTGACCTTATCCTTACCAAAATCCAGCGCATCAAGCAGATCGAGGATAATGGCGGGGCGACCTCCGTATCAGAAGGCATCGACTCCAATCTGATGGACATCATCAACTACTCGATTTTCGCCATCATCAAGCTGACCGATGACTACAGCGACCGGTGACATATCACGCCTGAAACGCACCGCCACGACAGTTGCGGTAATCATCCTGCGTGTTGCGGTGGGAGCTACATTCATTATCTCGGGATGGGCCAAGGCGATCGATCCGTGGGGCACGGTGTATAAGATCTCGGAGTATCTCGACGTGTGGGATCTCGACATTCCTGCTGCACTCGTCACCAGCGTTTCGTTTCTTCTCTCGGCTTGGGAATTCGTGTGGGGCGCGATGCTCCTTCTCGGCACCTACCGTCTCGTATCAGTGCTCTCCCTGCTGCTGTGCATGGCCGTTATGCTTCCGCTGTCGCTTTACATCGCCATAGCGTCGCCCGTTGCCGACTGCGGCTGCTTCGGCGACCTGATGAAAATATCCAATACCGGGACATTCGTCAAGAACATATTCATCACTGCTGCCCTGGTCTATCTCCTTGTCGTCAACACCCGAGTGAGGGCGGTTTTGTCGAAACACACCCAGTGGATTGCCGGCGGATTGCTGACATTCTATATTCTCGTGATAGCACTAATAGGCTACAACGTGCAGCCCCTCGTGGACTTCAGGCGTTTCGCCCCCGGTACCTCCATTCTCGCCGGGGAAACTGACAGCGACGACGGCGAGGAGGATGTGGAATATGATTTCATCTACGAGCGCGACGGCGAAAAGCGCACCTTCACCGCCGATGCCCTCCCCGACTCCACCTGGACATTTGTGGAGCGCGTGCTAACCGGAGGAAACGAAAGCATCGACGACGGGCTGGCGGTAATGGTCGACGGCGTGGACATCCTCCCCGAAATCATTTCTCCCGACGGCGAGCATCCACTCCCCGAGCAGTTCATTGTCACTATTCCGTCGCCTGACGTGGTTGATATCTCGTTCACAAATCTTATCAATGACCTCAACGACTATATCACCGAGCGAGGAGGCACGCTGACCGCTTTCATAGCCGGTGACCGCGAGTCGATCGACAGGTGGAACGATATAGCCATGGCATCGTATGACACATATCAGGTCGAGCCTAATCTTGTGAAGGAACTCGCCCGCGGCTCGGCGGCCCTCGTCTATATCCGCGAGGGCACCATCGAGTGGAAGCGGACCCTCTCTTCGATCGACCCGGCACTCGTTGGGCGGCATACAACCGCGCGTACCGGCGATGCCCTTGCCCCGAGGCCTGAAATGTGGCTGCGCTACACAGGGCTGATACTCGGAGCCGCGTTGCTGTTGCTGTGGCTCGTCGACCTGTTTCTGCCCCGTGAGGACAGTGAGGCCCCGACCAATGAAAAAACCGAAAAACAAGTTTAACACCCTATATCCTTATAATATGCTGATCGCTCTCTATCGCATCTATCAGATTCTCATCATGTGGCCCCTGCTGATCGTGGCCACAATAATGATTGCCGTCATCACGGTGATCGGGGTCGCTTTAGGCTATGGCCGCATAATGGGTTACTACCCCGAAATCCTGTGGGGACGCCTCTTCTGCTGGCTTGCCTTCGTGAAAGTCACAACCAGGGGCCACGAAAACATTGACCCCGATACATCTTATGTATTCACCCCCAACCACCAGAGTTCCTATGACATCTTCTCGATCTACGGCTATCTCGGCCATAACTTCCGCTGGATGATGAAGCAGGAACTCCGCAGTCTCCCCGTGGTGGGATGGGCTTGTGAACGCTCGGGCCAGATCTTTGTCGACAACTCGTCGCTCAGCGCCACGCGCCACACCATGGCCGAAGCCGAAAGCCGGCTGCGCGGCGGCATGTCGCTGGTAGTGTTCCCCGAGGGAGCCCGCACTTGGAACGGACAGATGCGCCGCTTCAAGAAAGGGGCCTTCAAGCTGGCCATGGAATTTGGCCTGCCTATCGTACCGGTCACCATTGACGGAGCATTTGACGTGCAGCCGCGGTTCAGGAAACTTTGCAATCCGGGCCACATCACCCTCACCATCCACCGCCCCATCGCCCCGCCGGCCGACGAGCATGACATAACCCGGGTGATGGAGGAGGTGCACCGCATCGTGGAGAGTGCCCTTCCTGCCGCCGCCACTGAACAATAACCGCCCCCGCCACGTTCTTATACTGACAAAAAGGCAGACGTGACCGTTACGGCACGGTTATTGCCGCTTATATTGCCGGAAACTCTCAGCAACCGAATAAACATAGATTAAAACAACAATATACCTAAAATTATAAATCATCATGAATATTCAACCATTAGCTGACCGTGTGCTCATCGAGCCTACCCCCGTTGAAGAAGTAACCATGTCAGGAATCATCATTCCCGACTCGGCCAAGGAAAAACCCCTCCGCGGGACAGTACTCGCTGCCGGCAACGGTACCAAAGATGAAGAAATGGTAGTCAAGAAAGGCGACAACGTACTTTACGGCAAGTATGCCGGTACCGAAATCGAACTCGAAGGCACCAAATACCTGATCATGCGTCAGAGCGACATCCTCGCCATCATCTCCTGATCAGTCTTCTCTTTTAAACTTTAATTAATCATCAATCTAACTCAACAAGTCATTATGGCTAAAGAAATAAAATTTGACATCAAGGCTCGTGAAGAGCTCAAGAAAGGCGTCGACGCCCTTGCCGATGCCGTCAAGGTAACTCTCGGCCCCAAAGGCCGCAACGTAATTATTGAGAAGAAATTCGGCGCACCCCACATCACCAAGGACGGTGTTTCAGTTGCCCGTGAAGTAGAACTCGAAGATCCCTTCCAGAACATGGGCGCGCAGCTCGTCAAGGAAGTGGCTTCAAAGACCGGCGACGATGCCGGCGACGGCACCACCACCGCCACCGTGCTCGCCCAGTCGATCATCAACGTAGGACTCAAGAATGTGGCCGCCGGGGCCAACCCCATGGACATCAAGCGCGGTATCGACCGTGCGGTTGCTGTGGTTGTCGACGGCATCCGCAACATGAGCGAGGAGGTAGGCGATGACTTCAAGAAAATTGAAGACGTGGCCCGCATCTCAGCCAACAACGACGAGGCCATCGGCGCGCTTATCGCCGAAGCCATGCGCAAGGTGAAGAAGGAAGGCGTCATCACCGTTGATGAAGCCAAGGGAACTGAGACTACCGTCGACATCGTTGAAGGTATGCAGTTTGACCGCGGTTATATCTCGCCTTACTTCGTGACCAATACCGAGAAGATGGAATGTGAGATGGAATCTCCCTATATCCTCATCTACGATAAGAAGATCTCCAACCTCAAGGATATGCTTCCCGTTCTCGAAGCTACCGCCCAGAGCGGTCGTCCGCTCCTCATCATTGCCGAGGACGTAGATCAGGAAGCCCTCGCCACTCTCGTGGTCAACCGTCTGCGCGGCTCGCTTAAGGTGTGCGCCGTCAAGGCTCCCGGTTTTGGCGACCGCCGCAAGGAAATGCTTGAAGACATCGCCGTGCTCACCGGTGGTACCGTGATCTCCGAAGAAAAAGGCATGAAGCTCGATCAGGCCAACATCACCATGCTTGGCCGTGCCGAGAAAATCACCGTCAACAAGGAAAACACCACAATCGTTAACGGTGCCGGAGAGAAGGACGCTATCGCCGCCCGTGTCGCCATGATCAAGGCTCAGATCGAGCAGACCAAGAGCGATTATGACCGCGAGAAACTTCAGGAACGTCTTGCCAAACTCGCCGGTGGTGTTGCCGTGCTCCATATCGGTGCTCCCAGCGAAGTCGAGATGAAAGAAAAGAAGGACCGCGTAGACGATGCCCTCAGCGCTACCCGCGCTGCAATCGCCGAAGGTATCGTGCCCGGTGGAGGTGTCGCTTATATCCGTTGCACCAAGCTCCTTGAGGATCTCAAGGGCGCCAACGACGACGAGACCACAGGTATTCACATCGTCCTCCGTGCTATCGAGGAACCACTCCGCCAGATCGTAGCCAACGCCGGCCAGGAAGGTGCCGTGGTTGTTCAGCGCGTAAAGGATGGCGAAGGTGACTTCGGTTACAACGCCCGCACCGGTGAGTACGAGAATCTTCTCGCAGCCGGCGTGATCGACCCTGCCAAGGTTACTCGTGTAGCTCTTGAAAACGCCGCTTCTATCGCCGGAATGTTCCTCACTACCGAGTGTGTCATCGCCGATAAGAAAGAAGATAACCCGGCTCCCGCCATGCCCGCACCCGGCATGGGAGGCATGGGCGGCATGATGTAATCCGGCTACCCTAAGCCACATCATCTGCTTAATACAAAATCACCCTCGCCATCGGGGGTGATTTTCTTTTTTTGATTATTTCAACTGCAAATTTTTATTTGCATCGGTGGGGGATTTTTATTAATTTTGTCACTCGACAGAAGGGGTGCTGAAGCCGCCGGGGGCTGAGGCTGAGATTAATACCCTCGTAACCTGATGCGGATAATGCCGCCGGAGGAATCATGTCGGTTGAGCCACATGGCTCATCAGAAGTCACATTAATATGACTTTCAGTCAGTTCCTCCATCAGTGCCGTGCTTCTCCTGTCGTTTTTTTTACTGACGAGAGCAAATGAGGAATTATTCATTGATGAAAATAGCGTTTACACCGCCGCAGCCCGTCAACGACGAGCCGCAGCGTATCGCCATGCTCCTCAATGAGGGCTGGGATATGGTACACCTGCGCCATCCTCATTCGTCACGCTCTGTTTTTGAGGAAATCCTTTCGGCGTTGCCTTCCGACATGATCAATCACATTGTGCTCCATGATCACTTTGAACTTGCATCGGAGTTTAAGGTAGGAGCCGTTCAGCTCAATTCACGCAATCCCGTGCCCCCCGTGGGTTACGCGGTTCCAACTACCGCATCATGCCATTCGATCGCAGAAGTGATGAGTGCCGCAGGGATGAAATATGTCACTCTGAGTCCTGTGTTCGACAGCATATCCAAACCGGACTATACGGGCCGTTTCACACCCGTCGACCTTGCCGGTATAGACAGCGCCCCAAGTCCGGTCATTGCTTTAGGAGGTGTCACGTCAGGCAATTGCGTGTCGCTTAAGGAATATGGATTTGCAGGATATGCCGTAATGGGTGCCTTGCCGTGGCACGAAAGTATCAACCGATTCAAAACCACATTAAAATGCTTCAATTCATAACCCACCCTTCTGACCGTTTCTCCATCGCCGAAGAAGTGCAGATGGTGATCGAAGGCGGCTGCCGATGGGTACAGCTCCGCCTTAAAGATGTATCCGACGAGGAGTTTATCGAAATCGCTGGCGAAGTGATCCCCCTCTGCCGCGAGACCGAAACTTTTCTTGTATTTGACGACCGCGTGGAGCTCGCCGTAAAGATGCACGTGCATGGCGTCCACCTGGGAAAGGAAGACATGCCTCCCGCTCAGGCTCGTGAAGTGATGGGGGCGGAAGCCATAATAGGCTGCACCGCCAACACTGCCGCCGACATCCTGGCCCTACGCGGAGTGGACGTTGACTACGTAGGTCTCGGCCCGTTCCGTCCCACGTCGACCAAATCCCGTCTTGCGCCGGTAATAGGTCTCGACGGCTACCGCTCGATCATGACCGAAGTCTCGGCTGCCGGAAATCAGTTGCCCGTGGTGGCGATAGGAGGCATCACCATTGACGATATCGAGCCGATCATAGCCACCGGTGTCAACGGCATAGCCATGAGCGGCGCGATCATCAGTGCGCCTGACCCTGTGGAATATACCCGCAGCGTCATGGACCTCCTGCGTCGCATCAATCCCCGAATTGCTTAATAATCACACTTATTTCAGATATAAGAAATGAACGATATACTGACTATCGGAGGCCGCGACTTCAAGTCGCGCCTGTTTGTGGGAACCGGAAAGTTCTCCTCCAATGAAGTCATGCTCCGCTCCATCATCGCCTCGGAATCGGAAATGATCACCGTCGCCATGAAGCGAATCGATATGGAGCGAGAAGAAGAAGACGACATGCTCAGCCACATCAACCGCGACCACGTGCAGTTTCTGCCCAATACCTCGGGAGTGCGCAACGCTGATGAGGCTGTCTTCGCCGCCCGCCTTGCCCGCGACTGTTTCGGCACCGATTTTATCAAGCTCGAAATCCATCCCGACCCTAAATATCTTCTCCCCGACCCTGTTGAGACCCTAAAGGCAACGGAGATACTTGCCCGTGAAGGTTTCGTGGTCCTCCCCTACATCCAGGCCGACCCCGTATTGTGCAAGCGGCTCGAAGAGGTGGGTACAGCCGCGGTGATGCCCCTCGGAGCTCCCATAGGCACCAACAAGGGACTAAAGACACGCGACCTGCTCGAAATCATCATTGCCGAGAGCCGCGTCCCTGTAGTGATCGACGCGGGCTTGGGAGCTCCGTCACATGCTGCCGAAGCTATGGAGATGGGAGCCGACGCAGCGCTTGTCAACACGGCTATCGCCGTTGCCGGCGACCCCGTGGAGATGGCGGTTGCTTTCCGTCAGGCTGTCGAAGCCGGGCGCCGCGCACGCCTCGCCGGTCTCGGATCAGTTTCTTCATCGGCAGTGGCCTCCAGTCCGCTGACGGCTTTCCTCGATTTTTAACACCGTAATCCCCCTATCATCAACCCAAAATATGGAAATAGCTAATATCGACATCAATTCCTATCCCGGAAGCGAAAAAGTATATATTGACGGAACGCGCCACCCTGTAAAGGTGGCCATGCGACGCATCAATCTGACCCCAACAGTCACCGTATCTCCCGCCGGAGAGCGCAAGGTGGAGGAGAATCCCCCCGTATATGTCTACGACACGAGCGGAGTGTATACCGACCCTTCCGTAGAGATCGACATCAATGCCGGTATACCCCGCATCAGGCAGGCGTGGATCGACAGCCGCGACGACCTTGAGCAGTTACCAGCCATAACCTCGGAGTATGGCCGCGCCCGTGAAAACGATGCCTCGCTCGACTCTATCCGCTTCTCTCACCGCTATGCCCCGAAACGGGCCTTATCGGGCTGCCGCATCACTCAGATGGATCTCGCCCGGGCAGGAGTAATCACTCCCGAGATGGAATATGTGGCGATACGCGAGAACGGTCATCTTGCCGCCATCGGACAGGAAACCCACATCACCCCTGAGTTCGTGCGCAAAGAGATTGCCGAAGGGCGCGCCGTGCTACCGGCAAATATCAATCATCCAGAGGCCGAACCTATGATAATCGGCCCGGCTTTCCGCGTGAAACTTAACACCAACATTGGCAACTCCGCCCTCTCGTCAGGCATCGAGGAGGAGGTGAAAAAAGCAGTGTGGAGCTGCTACTGGGGCGGCGACACGCTGATGGACCTCTCCACCGGCGACAATATCCACGAGACGCGCGAGTGGATCATACGCAACTGTCCCGTGCCGG
>CAZJKU010000052.1:0-15414 GCA_964546905.1 uncultured Staphylococcus sp. | reverse complement strand
CGGATTCTGGTTCCGCCTGTGAGGGTTCGAATCCTTCCAAGGCAACAAAAAAGAGTTGAGTCATCGAGACCCGACTCTTTTTTTGATTTATATTTAAGTTATTTAGACTGCCTGTATGGATACGGAGATTGAATCGCTTAGCCGTCGCCCTGACTTCGCGACGATGCGTGCCGGTGAATGGATGAACGGGTTTACTCCCGAAATTGCCGCAACTCTTTCAAGATGTGAGGACCTGTGCTTCATGTTGAACAGCACCTTGCCGTCGCAACGCGCGCGTCGCGATGCTATTGTCAGGAAGATCGTGGCTGAAATAGGTCAGAAATTTGTTATTCACAGTCCGTTTTACTGCGATTTCGGTTTCAATATCAGGATAGGGGAGAATTTTGTGGGAAATTATAACCTGACGATTCTTGATGAGGCCGATGTGACAGTCGGCGATAATGTTTTCATCGGCCCTGCTACCACCATCTGCACGATAATTCATGCACTTGATGCTGAGAAGCGCAATGCGGGAATCATGCAGGCCAAGCCTGTAACGATACATAACAATGTGTGGATCGCGTCAAATGTCGTGATTCTTCCGGGTGTCACCGTCGGCGAGGGTGCGGTTGTGGGAGCCGGGAGTGTGGTCACGAAGGATGTCGCCCCGTTTACCGTCGTTGCCGGAAATCCCGCCCGCGTGATCCGCTCCTTGAAGGACTCATAGGCTCTGATAATTACGTAGATGCCGGTGGACAGCAGGTTTTATATTTCTTTTCAAATATATAATAGTGTTCTTCACCCCATTTAAGCATCAGGTCGATTATCGGAATCAGGGTCTGGCCGAGAGAACTGATGCGGTATTCCGAGCGGGGCGGCAGTTCGGGAAAAATTGTTTTGTCGATCAATCCGTCGTCCACAAGTTCCTTAAGTTGAATGTCGAGAACACGCGGCGCTGCCTCGGGCAGTCGCCGGTGCAATTCACTCGGTCGTAAGGATGTTCCTGAACGCAGTTCGTCAAGAATACACGATTTCCATTTAGAATCGATCAGACTCATCGTCAGCCTTAGCGGGCAGTCGAGGTCGACAGGAATCTTCTTTGTATAAGCCATGCCACAAAGTTAAGTCATTTCGCTCTGATAATCAAGTATGGAATAAACTTTCGGTATATGAATAATTTTTCGGTACTTGATAATTCATTAAGTAGCGTGTAACTTTGCCGGAAAATAATACAATTTATTATGAGAGACAATATCAAGGAATATGACGCGGTAGCCGAGGCTGCCGAAAAGTTTGTGAAAAGTGTAGCTGAAGGAAACAGTGAGTATGCCAGAACCCTTTTTACCGACGATGCCGTGTTATTCGGTATTCTCGATGGAGAGGTGGAACGAGGGTCGATTGACCGGTTCTATCATAATGTCGACACAGTTGGTGCCGGATCTGACTTCAAGGCCCGTATCGATGTGCTGGCCGTGGAGGAAACGGTGGCGGTGGTGCGTGTGCTCGAAGAGAAGTGGGGCGGCCGCATCGACTTCACTGATTTTCTCCTTCTCCTGAAGCTCAACGGCCAATGGAAATGTGTGGCAAAAGCCTATAATCAGAATTCAGATACCGTAAGCAAGTAACTCACAATTTAGCAGTTTATTCACTCAGCCCGGGGCCGATTGCTCCGGGCTGAGTGAATAAAAATGGTTGTGAGCGCAACTATTTTGCCAAGGGGATTGTTATAATGACAAATGAAAAAGAAAGCTGAAAAAATAGAGAGTCCCACATTGGGTTGCAAGATCGGTCAGGCCTACCAGATTCTTCTTTCCCAACTTTCGGATGCCCTTAATGATGCGGGCCTTGACATCACCACAAGCGAGTACCTCATTCTCCGGGCCGTGTATAGCGACGAGGGCCTGCAGCAATGTGAGATCGCCGACATGGTGGGCAAGGATAAAGCAGGAGTGTGCCGCTGCGTGGCCGCTCTTGAAAAGAAGGGCCTCGTGAGGACCGAGCAGGTCAGTCACAAGTGCCTGAGGGTATTCCTTACCGAAAGATCGGTAATGATGGAACCGGCCATCATGAGGGTGGCGACAATACGCCACGAGGCGCTGACTGACATGACTACCCCGGCGGAACTTGAAGTATTTACATCTGTTATTGAACGAATTATTAACTCTAAATAGAAAGGAAACAAACAATGATTACACTTACAATCTGGTCAGATTTCGCTTGCCCATACTGTTACATAGGCGAGACCCGTCTTGAAAAAGCTATCGAGGAACTCGGCATGAAGGATAACGTGCAGATCGATTACCGGGCTTTCGAGCTCGATCCCGAGGCTCCGAAAGAAGTCGTATCGACCACTCCCGAGCGATTTGCCCGCAAATATCGCCTGACGCTTGACGGCGCGAAAGAACAGATTGAACAGATTTCGTCGCTCGGTCGTGAACTCGGCATCGATTTCCGTTATGCCACTACACGCTATACCAATACCCGCGATGCCCACCGGCTGATGAAACTCGCCGAGGCAAAATATGACCGCGCCACCGTAGGGCGGCTTAACGAGCTGCTTTTCAAGGCTTACTTTGTAGAAAATCTCGAACTTTCCGATCATTCGGTACTTATGGCCAAGGCCCTCGAAGCCGGGATGAAGGAGGATGAGGTCAAGGAAGTGCTTGAATCGGAAAAATATGACGACGAAGTGCGGTTTGACGAGCGCGAAGCCATGATGCGAGGAGTGCACGGAGTGCCCTATATCGTGTTCAACGGCGGTTTCGCTGTCCCCGGTGCTTTATCGCTTGAAGGTTTCAAGATGGCACTTGAAAGAGAAATGAAGAAAGTAGCAGACTCACAGCCCGTAGAACCGGCCCATCAGTGCGGACCCGACGGATGTCAACTTCTTTAAGGAGGCGAAGCCATGATAAGACTACTTCAGGTTCAAGGTGTTTTCGCAGAAAACACCTATTTTTATATCGACGATCACTCTAAATCAGGTTTCCTGATCGATCCCGGCGCGCAGGCAGGTGTGATATATGACGTGATAGTGAGAAACGGATGGAATATAGAGAAAATACTCCTTACTCACGGCCATTTCGACCATTTCGGAGCTGCCGAATTGCTGAGGGAAAAACTTACAGCACCGATTTACATCTATCCCGACGACAGCCGCTATCTCACCGACACGCGGCTCAACCTGAGCGCCAACTCTCCTCAACCGGTCAGGGTGATTCACTACGAGGAACTCTATGACGGCGAGGTAATAAGGCTAAAGGCCAATTCCGGCTTTTACCTGAAGGTGATCCACACTCCTGGCCACACTCCCGGGTCGGTTACATACTATTCGCCCGGTGAGAACGCAGCCTTTGTAGGTGATCTACTTTATCAGCACGGTCCCGGCATAACCGATTTCCCGGGCGGAAATCCCGCGCAGCTTGAGGAATCGATTGTCAACAAGATACTTACATTGCCCGACGATACCGTACTCCTGTCAGGCCATTCCTCGCCCGTCACCGTAGCTGAGGAAAGAAGGATTCTTACCTGATAATTAGTTGTGGAACAGGCCGCCGACGAGTGTCAGATACTCGGGGATATATCCGTCCTCGCTCCACAGCAACTTTATGCCGAATAATTCCGATAAGGTCAGGCCGACGTCGAAGCCGTAGGCTTCAAGCGACGGCCTGACCTTGTCGGGGTGGCGGCATGGGAGGCCTGACTGCCGGGTACATGTGCCCTCCGGGCAATATAGACAGTTGCCCACAAACGTGAATGCTCTGCCTCCGGTCACGGCTTCCATGTCCAGCAGATGTTTTTCGAGGCGTTCCCTCTCGGGCCGGATCAACACCCGGCTGTCCGACAGCGGAATATTCCTGTCAGCCGGAGTAATCTTTGTAGCGAAGAGCTTTACTTTACGGTATCGGTGCAGCTCCCCGTCAATGTCGTGACCGAATGGCGGGCAGGCCCAGCTCCGGCCGTAGTTGTGACATTGCCGGCAATATTCTGCAAACCTGTCGATATCGCGGAAACGGCGCACGTATTCGTCGGCTGAAAGCTCAGTGCTGAAGTCCTCGGTTGTATATTTCATTACGGAGTCAAAGTGTGAATCAGTGGTTTTAACGGATCACAAATTTATGACATTTATTCCGGTTTTTCCAAATGTAAATTCCGGAACCAAGGCCGGAAATCCCGTCGCGACTTACGCCGGTCAGCACCCGTATGCCCTGAACGGTATATACATCCCCCGTTTCATCATCCTGCCGCGAGAGGATTTCATCTTCGCCCGAATCGTCACCTTTAGCTTGCGGAAACAGCGGAAGCGACGGAAACCAGTAATTCATGATCATCTCGTAGTCGCGTATCTTCTCTCCTGCCGGAGAATACCGGCGGGTGATATAGGTGGGTGTCCCGAACTCGTGATATAAAGCCATGTAGATTTCATCAGTCGCAGGATGCACGCCGATCGCGCACCCGTAGAGTTTCCAACCCGCTCCCTCTTCCTCAAGATCGATAAAGAGAGATTGGCGGCGGGTGTCGCAGTCAAAGCGGTAGATCTTTGTCCCTGTAAACCATCGGTTGGGACCCCCTTTCCAGTAAAGGCAGTTAGTGACCGACGAGGCTACAAACGCATCGGGGGTCCAGGCATACCAGGAATTGGATGGCGGATACATTCCTTCGGGGATGTCGATTATCTCATAGTCGAGCGTCGCGGGATCCACTCTGACGATATAGTTGAGAAACGCCCCTGTACCTTGCGGATTTTTGGCAATCGAGAGCCATAGGTAGCCGTCGAGGGATTTCACGATCGAACCTATTCCAGCACCCGGTTGAACTATGTCCATCGAGATTACCGACGTTACCTTATCCCGGGAGGGGTCAACTATCAGTAGTCCGTATTGCTGGTGAGCTAAGAATATCTTTCCCGCAGCCGAAACCATCATGCCGCATTGGCCATGATAAAGCGAACCGGTCGGGTCAGTGTTGGGCCTGTCATTATCACCGCCGGCATTGGGGTTAGCCGTGCCTTCCACCTGACCGGTTACGGTAAAATTGTCAAGGTCGAAGATCCACACTCCGTTGCTTGTGGAGATATAGCCCTTGTGAGGGTCTACGCCGATGAATCCGCGACCGTCGCACTGCGCCCCCGAAGGATCTATAAGACTCTGCTGATGAAGAATTTTCATTGTTTTGGCATCACATACTGTAATACGTCCGCCCGTCACTGACGCTCCCGGATCTTTGTCCTGCTTGGCGATGAGATAGAGGCGATCACCCCATAGCGCGCCATACTGGTTGGTGCAGCCGAGTTCCATTCCCGGATTTTCGGCTTGAACTATACGGTATTGCCAGAAATTTCCGTCGGGATCATCGGGCAGCAGATAATTCACGGTAGAATTTTGGTGCCCGTACCAGTCCTCGTTGACCCAGATTATACCCCGGGTGTAGTCCGCCTCCTGAGCGGCAATGGCCGGAGCCATTGCCGTCAGTAAAGCGGTGAAAATGAATTTCAATCGTTTCATCGGCCTATCATTACTTTTGAGTTGATACCGGTATCGGTGCTCACGACGTATATTCCCTTGTGACTGCCGAAGTCAAACATGTAGTGGTCACAATCCACGCAGAAACCGGCCACAGCGCGCCCTGAAATATCATATATCATGAATTGGTGGCCGGCGAATCCGTCGATTATCAGCCGCTTGCCGTCGCATGTTACAGTACCTCTATTTTCCGATATACCGTTTATGCCGGTCGAGACGTCGCCAACGTTGACAGTGACGGCCTTGCTGACAGTGCGGCCATTGGACTCCGCTGCAAGAGTGAAGCAGTGATTGCCGGCCGATAAGGGTGTAACAGTGAGGTTCTTGCCGTCGAGACTCACAGCAGCATGGTCAGCGGTCATGTCATCGGTCTGCGATATAAGAGCGGGTGTGTCCATGAGCGACAGCTTTATGTTGGCGTCGATATTGTCGCGGTCGGTCACCAGGTCAGTAAGATCAATAACCGTTTCGCCGTCACCGAGGTCCACCTGAATGTTGTCGAGAGCAATTTCGGGATAATGCTTGTCGGGGAAAATGGCGAATGCCTGGAACCAGTAATAGGGCCTCAATTCGATAGTGCGGACTATTTCGCCGGTCGACGGGTCGATGAAATGGGTCCAGTTGTAGCGATAATGGCCCGAGGCTGAATCTTCGGTCGTCATTACAATGAGTTGGCCCGAGCGGTCGTCGTAACGCAGAGTGCCGTAAGTCTTCTGCTTAACACGTGAGTTGGAGCCCGCGAGGTCAATCGCTTCCATGTCAAATACCGGCTTGAGATCGGCAGTGTCAGAACCAATTTCCCATCCGTAATATTTGTCTTTGGCCGAGCCGCCGGCAATTCCCCCGCCGGCTGAGAACCAGAGAGTGTTGCGGCTGTGGCATCCTACAAACGGAGTGTTTCTCCACGCTCCCCATGAACATGTAGGATAAGATACCGATGCGGGTAATGTCACGCTCATGGATTCGATTTCTTCAAGTGAAACGGGGTCGATGCAGGTGAAACGTCCGCAACCGTCGACTGTCGAGGCAATCCATACGTTTCCGTCGGCCGACTGAGTGATACCCTGTACCGATACCATAGGTAAATTCCACACCACGCGGTCAGTCTCAGTATCGATTGCGAAAGCTCCCGTGGCCTGCTTAATGCCGAATACAT
This sequence comes from uncultured Staphylococcus sp., assembly GCA_964546905.1. GTDB lineage: Bacteria > Bacteroidota > Bacteroidia > Bacteroidales > Muribaculaceae > Duncaniella. Next base: position 8,760 of record CAZJKU010000052.1, on the reverse strand, counting down.
ACTTGCCGGCATGGACCATGTCGCCTATCTGACCTGAATACAGGTCGGCTCCTCCCGCACCGCTGCTGTCGAAGTCGGTTATCTTGCCTGTCACCTTTATTTCATCTATATCCACGATATAGATGCCGTTGGAAGTACCTACGTACACTTTATCGGGTGTCGCACCGACAACAGCGCGACCGTCGGCACTCTTGGTCTCGTCTCCATAAATCAGATCGTCGATTGATCCGAGACGCTTAAGTGTGACAGCGTCGGTCACAACCACGCGACCGCCTCCGGGCAGGGGATCACCGGCATCAGCTGCCTGCTTGGAAATAGCTATAAGACGGTCAGACCATATCGCCGCATATTGCGAGGTGCAGCCGAATGACATTCCCGGATTTTCCCGTTCATAAACTTGATACATCATTTCACCCCCGGGAGTTATGTAGTTCATTCCGCCGTTGGTGTGACCGAACCATTCTTCGTTAAGCACGAGAGTACCGTCGGTATATCCTCCCTCCACGGGGGTATGATCCTGCTCTTCAATCTTTACCGTGTAGGTCTTCACAACGTTACTGCCGTCGGTCGATGACAGGGTGAGTGAGCACTCGCCGGGCCTGTGTCCGCTGAGTTCATAGAACTGGATGCGGGTATTGTTCTCGTCCCAATAATTCACCTTATACATCGAAGCGATCATCTCATCTTTAGCAGACCCTGCGCCTGATAGTGTAACGTCGAAATCAGGAATGTCGGCATCGGCAGGAACCGGGTCGGCTATTACTCCTATCATCTGTTTGGGATTCAGAATGATAACATCTCCTTCTACACCCTTGATGGTGAAATCGGTGACTGGGTGACGAAGTTCCGAGACGATGTCAAACGATGCCTTCACCTCCGGATTCCATGTCGACGAAACTGTTATTGTGGCGTTTCCTGCAACCTTGGTCGTCTTTATGGCTGTCGCGCTTGCCGTTGCGACCTTGCTGTCGCTCGTGGAGAATGTCAATGCCGTGTAGGTAGCGTTTTCAGGGAAAACGATCATAGGGTTATCGATTGTGGAATTGAGGGGTGCGTCAATCGATTCATGAGTGAAAGCAATGCTTTCAATTGCTACGAGCGGGGGCAAAAGCGTGAAATGGCATATATTACTGTAGGAATATGAGGACCCTTTGCCGGTGCGTACCCTCACGTGAAGATACACCTCTCCGGCCTTTTTACCCGTGTAGGTCAGTTGCCCGAAATTGGTAGAACCGGTGCCGATACTTGATATAATGTCGCTTGAATCGGAACTGTGTTCCACGGCATCATCGGTGCGCCGGTACCAGGAGTAATTTATGGCGTCGTAGGACCCGGCGCGCTGGACGAATACAGGAACGTAATTCTTTTCATCGGAAAGTGCAAAACTCATTTCCTCGGGGATGACTGCCGTCTCTGTTCCGGCCTCAGGAAGGTAAAGAAGATAAGCGGGCTTTGTGTCGGGACGACACGATAGCAACACGCAATCTTCATATTCGGTAAGCGACCAGTCACCGACGGCTGAAGTGTCGTCGCCTGAGTAGTTGAACACCCCGTCACCGTCGGCATCGATGCTCAGCTTAGTCCCCTCAATTGAAAAGGCCGGGTCGCCGGCGAGCAGCGAAAGGATGTTGGCTGTCGACGGAAGTTCTGAATTGAAGTTGAGTTTCAATACCGTGTTGTCTATCCTGTCAACATTGCCGAAACTTATTATCAATGGAATAGAATTTACACCTTCGCCTATATTTCGCGCGCACTTTGACACATCGATGTCGTTGTTCATAAGACGCGCGGGCATGTAGACTATGCTGCCGTCCTCGCAAGGAGCCACGCCTTCACCCATGCCGCCTACCATCGCACTCTCAAACTGCGTGAAGCTCCAGCCGTCGACAGCTCCATCGACAAGCTGACGGCCGCTGAATCCGGACCCGGAATACATCAGGTCCTGCGACGGATCGTTGGCACACCAGTAACTCCAGTAACCCTCATACCACGCCGACAGCCATTTGGGTTCATAAGGAGTGGGTCCGGCTTTCTCTTCGGTAGCCTGATCGATGTCCCAGCAGTCGTAGTCGTAGGCAGGATAACCATAGGTGGCGTAGTCAAACGGATGCTGAATGTAATGACTTCCGGCGATGGCTTGATCAATGGCTGACTGAGCTATGGCAGGAGCATTGTCGCCCGGAGCCTCGGTCTGGCCCATGAAAGAATTGACATTGTAGTAGTCAAAGTTGATGAACTCGAAATTTTTGGCCTTGTCGAAGTTGAAGAAGACATGATTAAGAATGTCACGGTTAAGGCTGTAACCTACGCCACAGAGTGTGCTACCCATGCTTCCGGTATACTGGGTCAGCATGGCAAGACGCGTCGAGGCGGCGCAAATGGCCTTCATCATGGTCTCGCCTGTGGGTTTCTCACCGTCCTCCCAACGATAGCCCCACACGTAGGCATCGGTGCCGTAAGTGTCGCCGTTGTACTGGATTACGAGCGCCGCACGATTAGGACCCGTACCGGTCCAGTTGCGGATTTTGTCGAAGTCTACCGGATGGGCCGCGGCGACTGCTGCCGTCAATCCGATAGCCATTGAGATAAGTTTTGTTCTCATGATCGATTATTTTGAAGATTAAAGAATAATGCTTTCAGGGATCGGGTAAGCCGGGGAGTGAGATATGGAGGTCCATAGCCTTGCTTAGCTCGGTGGAAGTTTCTCCGAGCCAACCACAGTATTGGTTGACCCCCGTATATACCCTTATGAAGTCTATTCCGGGAAGATCGACGGGATTTCCGAAGGAGTCCACCGCGTGCGAGATGTCAAAGGAATTAAGCTCGGCATACTCATTGGGATGATTGTCGACATATCCCCATCCGTAACTGTAAAGAATGTAATAAGCACCATAGCCGCTTATGTCCTCGGCATTAGGAGCCAGCAGGGAGCCGCGGAAAGTGAGGCTGTCCGATTCAATCCATTTTGGGAAATAGTCCTGATTGTGGAAAATGTTCTTGGCAAGATAGCCCGTAGTGCCTCGATTGTCGTTCCACCTGATATAGAATACATCGTCAAGACTGTTGTCCTCGTCGGCTATGATCTCGCGGCCCGGATCAGGGCGATAGTAGGTCAGTTCATAACCCCGGGAACAGTTTCCGGTGTAGTATTCACTTCCGGCAAGTTCATACCAGGTGTCGTCAGGGACACCGTTGCAGTTTTCATCGTAACTTACCATGATTATGCCGGGCTCGGCCGAGCCACCTTTCTTTTCAGGTTGAAGAAGTTCATAGAAGCAGTTGCCCCATATCCGGAAATCAGGCTCGCCGTCGACATTGATTACCGTGTGGTCAAATCCGAAAGTCACGTAGCCGCCATATCCTCCGAGAGTAATCATGATGTCGTTCGTGCCCGAAATTGACTCTTCGGCCTTCCGCAGAATTTCGGCATAGCCGTCACCGTCCTCATATCTCGGCATCTCGTTGACAAACTGGCCCGGGGCGGGGCAATACTCATAGACTCTCGAAATGTAGGGGGAATACTCCACTTCCTCGTGCATCACCGTGACAGAGAAGTCAAAATGAAATGGAGTCATATCATCGATGATGTCAAATGTCAGATCGTAATTCCCCTCGTCACGGGCGAGAAAGATGAAGTCGCGATTAGTAGAAACCGTGACACCGTCGACTGTCCACCTGTATTCCTTGCCAGTCAAGGCAGGATGCAGCGGCAATTTCGACATGCGCGGGATATGATAGGCGTCGTCGATGCCGAGATTAACCATAGGTATATCCCGGGAGCATCCTGCAATGACGAGCAGGCTCATATAAATGCAGATCTTCTTAAACATCACTTATAGAAAACTATATGGGCGGGAATGTCGCCTGTCCTGACGCTCCATTTCCTGCGTCCGTCGGGTGTAAAGCAATATAGCGTACCCGACGAGACGTAGTTTTTCGCGTCGGTCACGAAAATATCACCCGTCTCGGGATGAACGGCGATACCGTAGGGAACGGTGATTTCACGTTCAGTCCCGTCGGTAATGAAATTATCGGAAACGATTTCCTTAGTCCTCACGTCTATGATACCGTAACTTATTGAGTTGGTAGCGGTGAAATTGTTCCATTCGGTGGCGTAATAATACATGTAGTCGCCATGGAAAGCCATATTGGAGCAAGCCACGGGTATCGTATCGGTTACTGCCATCTGATTATATCCCTGTTTTTTCTGCATCACGTAAAGCCGCGAGGGGCGGGATTGATAGTCACCGCGCGAAGTTATCCACAGCTTGTCATACCTGTCTTTTTTCAACCGATGCAGATTGATGCCCACCGGAATCCGCTGCACCTGCTTGAAATCCACCATCTGTATTACGGAGACCGTGTGGTCGTAATCGGGCGCGCGGTAGCCTCCCGAGTTGGCTACATACATGTAATCGTCCACCACTTCCATTTCCTCGGGTTGATATCCTACCGATACTTTCCGCGTGACGGCAAGCGAAAGAGTGTCAACTTCATACACCGCCCCTTTGGGTGCCGAAGGGTCGATCAGCACCGGTCCGACATAGGAGCTGACATAAGCCTTTCCACGGTGGAAACGGATATAGCGGCAGTTGGGAATATCGACCTTGCCTAATCTGATACCGGAACGCGAGTCGAGTACTTCAACCTTATGGGAGCAGTTGACCACGACATAAAGTTTGCTGCCGTAGATACCTATGTCATTGCCTACATCTCCGAGTTCCTTTATTACGTCGGGATTTTTCTCGGCATAAAAGTTGCGGGAATACAGTCCGGTGTGATAATCGTAGGCATCGAGCGTGCATTTGTTGGAACCCATGTTGCCTTCATTGACGAGGTAGAAGCCGCGTATGTCGCCGTCAGGGATCTCGTCGCCGATTATCTCATACTCCGTGGGCACCACAAGTTCGTCCTCACGACAACTTGTGGCGGCAACCATCAGGAGTGGCAGAAAATAATTGAAAAAATGCAGAGTCTTCATATTTCTATTGTCAGAGTGAACCGGTAGTTGCGTTTCGGCATGGGATAATTGAGAATTACGTCATAGTCCTGGCTCAGGAGGTTGTTGACTTCGATCAATCCGCGGAGATTCACCTTTCCGAAGCGGAAATCTTTACTCAGCGAAAGGTCGGAAGTATACCAGGGCTGGGTGTAATTGTAGCGGATATTTTCCTGCTGATTGTATCTCTCGCCCACATATATCCACGAATAGTTGACACCCCAGCCTTTCCATCGGGCATTGACTACGGCAGCTCCCGAGTGGCGTGGAATGTAAGGTATCTGGTCACGGTAATAATTGTCGGCGGGACTTGTCACATCGATAGCCCGCTGGAAAGTATATTGCGTCCTTACGGTAAAGTATAGGTCTTTAGCCGGATTTACGGTGAGCAGTCCGGTCAGGTCGATTCCACGTATGTCTACGCGTCCGAGATTAAGCATAGTCCAGCGGAACTGCTGGCCTTTGGGATAGGCTACGATCTTGTCTTTGACGCGGTTAAGGTAAACGTCGGCACTCAGCCGCGCGCATGACAGGAAAGAGCCTGAAGAATTGCGGTTATAGACAAGTCCGACATTATACTGAGTCACCCGTTCAGGCGACAGCTTGGAGTTGCCCATATCGGCATAATAGAGGTCGTTGAATGTGGGCATACGGAACGAGCGCTTGAAAAACGCCCTGATGGAGAAATCTCTGTTGTCAAGGGGAATGCAGTTCATGAAGAGGGCGGGGGAGAGGACATGTTTGTCGGTCGGGGCTTCCTGTCCTTTGATCTTATCGTGGATGAAAGTTCCGGCAACGCTCGCCTGAGCCCTGAACCTATCGGAACTGAATGCTGCCGCGACCGAAAGGAACTGTGAGAGCCGGTCAGGTTTCACGAAACCGTAAACGTCGGCATCGAGTGTGTTCCACAATAAATCATAGCTTGCCGATACGCGCCAGCGATTGTTGATTTCCCATTCGTTGGCCGACGAAAGATAGAACTCTTTCTGCTTGTAGAGATTGTCGATCTTTACCTGCTTGTCATCATTATTGACATAATGGGTGCGGTAAAAGGCGTATTTTATACTATTTAATGTGGTGAACTTCCCGAAATATCCGGTATAGCTCCCTTGGGCGAATGAATTGGTATCCCATATCCGCTCGCCTCGCCGCCAAACATTGTTGACGATCGCTCCGGGCACTCCGCGCTCGGAGTTATAGTTATATACCTTGAAGTTCCATGTGCCGCGGGTGAGTGCTCCGTGGAGGTTGAGTTCAATGCGGGTTGCGTTGACATCGCCGTTCTGGCGCACGGCTGTTGTGTCATAGGCCAGCTCCCCGGCAGGATTTACACGGCGGTAGCGGAACTTGTATTTACCGCTCGAATTGACCAGTTCGGTACTGAGCGATGCCGAGATGCGTTCACTGAGCTTCAGTTCGACGAGTGCCGACGGATTGAGCAGGTCAAATGACCCCGTCCTGATGCTTGCCCTTGCGTGATAGGTTTCTCCTTCGTAAAAAACGGGAGTGCGGGTCCTCATGTAAATTGACCCTGCCGAGACGAAATCCTTTGCCGGTTGAAGAATCTCGCTTTTCTGACCGTTGTAAAGCGATAGGGCCTCGATATTGTCGAGTGAGAACTGGCCCAGGTCGATCTGTCCGTTCTGGGCGTTGCCAAGTTCCACTCCGTCGTAAACCACTCCGGTGTGATTTGTTCCCATCGAGCGGATGTTGACGGTCTTGATTCCGCCCACTCCTCCGTAATCCTTGACCTGAACGCCCGAGAAATATCGCAAGGCGTCGGCCACGCTGTTACTGTTCAGGCGGGTGAGTTCAGCCCCGCTCAGCGTCTGGACCGGGATTATGTCGCGGTCAGTATGTCGGGCCGTGACAAGAACTTCCTGAAGAAGGTATGTAGAGTCCTTTTGTTCCTCAGCTTCAGTCATACCCGGAATGAAGCATAAAGCAACAATGGACGTGATGATACGGTGTGCCATTGTGTTGACGGATTACTGTAACAAAAAAATCCCGTGAAAAATCCTGAGGTAGGATATTTCTACGGGTTATGGGTAAGCCTTTTATGTAATCAGTCAGGCGTGGCTGCGACAATCGGAGCCGATCGTTGACGGTCGTCATTGAGTCAAACCCATAATCCCGTGGGGTGCTTCAGATGTGATTGAAAGGCAGGTCTTCTGACTTATCCCAGTTGATCCGCGCCTTCCCGGCCTGAGAAAGGCCAGTGGCAAGTTGCGGAAACCTTCTGCTGTCAAGGCGGTTGTAAGGGCCGTTGATCAGCGGGAATTACAGCAGCGGGTACTGTTGAGGAATCTCACCTCATTCCCTTTTGATGCTCGTAGCGTCTCCTCTCCTGGATGACCGAGCAACCGTTTCGGCGTCAAAATTACACATTAATCGCTATAAAACCAAATCGCCCCGAAAATTTCAATTGAAAAATTCGCGGGGCGACACGGTGCAAAATGAGTGGAGCAGGAAGAAACTATTTTACTGACTTGATATTACGTTGCCGTATCCAACTCGGAATGCCTTTGATAAGATGCACTATAATTTCTGCGCTCATTATCACGCCAAACCAATAATCCCAAAATGCAGTATTTTTACCGGCGACAGCAATTTTTAGAGGCCCAGTAATAAACGTGAGGCTACTAAACGCGATCTCAGCCCACGTATCGTCCCAAAACCATCGGAACTTCGACCTCATTCCCGCCAGCATCTTCCGGAATTGCAACCCGTGGATACAGTTCAGTCCCACCCTCAGAAATCCCGCAATCCAGTGCACGGTCTTGACGCAGACCGAGGTTCGACTACTATACCGAGCTTTTTTTGAGATGAAGGATGATGCCTGTAACAAGATTGATAACGAACAGTATGACAAACGTCATACCCACGTTTGCCTTTGATTTCGGAGTTGCCATTCAATAGAATTTATTGGGGATAATAATGGAATATTATCTATTAAGAAATACGCGGATCAATTGTTCACAAATGTACAAGCAAAACCAATAACGACAAATAATGCCCTCAAGCTCAAACTGCAAGATCCCTTGTAGAAGTTTTTCATACGCGCCATCGGACAGTTCCATCTTTATTAATATGGGACTGTAAACTTGAATTACCTTTGTAATGAAATTGAAGTGGTCTATATTGGGGGTGATACTCAATATAAATATTTTTAACACTTTAATTTCGTCGATTTTAGCAGTTTTCAGTCTTTATAATAGAGACAGAAGTTTTAATAGTGAAGAAACAGCTCGACATACAGACAAGACAGTTGCTTGGAGATGTAATTGAGGCAAACCTCAATTACCTTGTCCGTTTTGCCTCGATTAGAATTGGAAATAAGTCGGATGCTGAAGATGTTGTGCACGAAGCTGTCAAAAGAATTTTGGAAGCAGACCTTTCTAACATCAATCTTGACAGCCTAAAAATGTATTTGTTCCGCATCGTCTATAATCTTTGTAAAGATTTTTATCTGACCGGTGGAAATGTACGACCTCTCTCAGTAAAAGATGATGAAATTCCGGATTCTTCAATAGATGATATTCTGGATCTTGAAGAAGTCGAACGACTGAACAGCCTCCTTGACAATTTACCGGAGAAGGAAGCTGAGGTTGTGAGAATGAGCGTGATAGATGAACTATCTTTTGTAGAAATCAGTCAGATACTCTCCACTCCGGCATCCACTGTAAAATCACGCTATAAAACGGGCATGGAAAAACTCAAAAAACAATACTTCAAAAATCAATAGTCATGGATGAATATAA
>CAZJKU010000051.1:0-15953 GCA_964546905.1 uncultured Staphylococcus sp. | reverse complement strand
GGCCTTTTTAAGATAAATTTTCCACTCTCTTATTATGCCACTGCAAACTTAGAGCAATTTCTTTTTTTATCAACATATTAAAGCCGGGGAGGAGTGCCCGCACGGCAAAACCTGTCTCCCATGAAACGACTGCTTTCATTGTCGGTGCTTTCGCTCGCAATGCTGACCGCCCGGTCACAAGGTAGTGATGTAGACATTCACCTTCCGGAACCCGGACAGCTTGAGGAAAAAGTGGATATGCTCGAAATCTCTTCCATCAACACCCTGACGATCACCGGCCTGCTGGGTGCCGAAGACTTCATCACACTCCGCGGTGCCACTGGAAAACTCGCCACGGTGCAGACGCTGGACATCAGCAACGTGACCATCGTGCCCGACGAATCGACCTGCTATGCCAACCTGTACGGTGGCTTCAGCGGACTGACCAACCAATACTTCTATTACCAATATTATATATCCGACAATCCCCGAACAGAAATCAACAAAGGAGAGACCGGTCTCGGTGTAGGTACCGTTATCTACGAGATCTACAACAACGACCTTTCAGCCCTCTTCAACGGTACTAAAGCCTACAGGAAGATTATCCTTCCTCGACTCGAATCCATCGGCCAAAGTCTCGTCTCGGCCAATGACTGCGTGGAAGAAGTCATAATGCAGGAGGGCGCGCGGTATATCGGCGCGTCGGCTTTCGCCAATGCTTCCTCCCTGACCCGCATCACCGTCCCGGCATCGGTCGATTCCATCGGAGCCGGCGCGTTCCGCAATACGTCCGCCGAGATACAAATATCCAGTCCGCTCAGGGCTATTGCCGACGGGGCTTTCAGGGAATCTAAAATTCCAACCCTTGACTTTTCGTCATTGGAGTATTTAGGGAAGGAGGCCTTTTATAAATCCTCCCTTGCCGGAACGGTTGACCTGTCAAATCTAAAAGAGATACCCGAGGCTGCCTTCAGGGAAACGCAGGTAACCAAAGCAATACTCTCTGACAATCTTTCAACTATCGGGGAATACGCCTTTTACGGATCCACGCTGTCCGACATCAATATACCCACCTCGCCGGTGTTTGTAGGATATAGGTCACTTGACAATACTCCGTGGTATAACGCCAACGCAAAACCTGATTCACAGGGAATCGTCTACATCGGCACTACCGCTTATTCGGCCAATGCCAAAAGCAGCGAAATCACTATAAAGGAAGGAACAACCGCCCTGTCCGACAACCTGTTCAGTTCCGGAAAGAAATTGACCAAAATTAATCTCCCGTCCACGATTACCAATATAGGGAACAGTTCATTCTATTATCAGGATATTCTTGAGACTATCCAGTGGCCCGACAACCTTGAAGTAATAGGCGACGAAGCCTTCGCCTACTGTAAAAAGCTGAATTTCGGAGCGTTCCCTGACCGTCTTGTTTCAATAGGCAAATCTTCATTCTTATCCTGCGGGACATTGACCGAACTGACTCTTCCTGTCTCTTTAACAAGTGTGGGCTACGAAGCATTTTCCGGTAATTCACAGATATCAATCATCCGCCTTAATTCTCGTTACGCTAAATGGGCCTACTCCCGTCTTGAGGGACTTACGCATATTATCGTAGGTCCGGAAGTGGAATTCTTGGATTGTATCGCCAGTGATAAGAACAAACTCCGCGTAGTCCGGTTCGAGGACCGCGATGAGTCCACTCCCTTGAAAATAGGTGACAATGCTTTTTTAAATTGTGAAAATCTGCAGGAATGTAAGCTCCCCGCCGCCACTACAAGCATTGGCAAATATGCTTTCAGCGGATGCAAAAATATTGATTTCGGCGCCTTCCCGGCTGAAGTAACCCACGTAGGTGCCGGCGCATTTCAATATGTGGAGACACCTTGCGTGATTCATGACCTGAAGATGGATTCCATTCCTGAGGAAGCTTTTCTTAACTTCAAGGGACTGACAGAAATCACGTTTGCCTATCCGTTAAGATTTTTAGGCTACGGCTGTCTTGCCGGAACCTCAATCTCCACTTTCCACCTGCCTGCATCGATCATGAATGCCGATAATGTAAGTTATCCATTCGGAGCAGGATCAATTTATTATCCTACTCTTTGCGACAAACTGAAAAACGTGACATTTGAGGAAGGCACTTATAAGTTCAACATATCAGTTGCTGAAACCGCTCTTGAGCACCTTGAAGTACCTGACGGAATAAAGGAGTTCGGCACAAGAGTCCCGGCTACGCTCAAGACACTCTCACTGCCTGCTGAATGTCTCGATTTCGATAGATACATGTTGAATAATAACAAGACTGTTCATATTTCATGGCGAGGACAGGATGGGTTGGTCTATGAGGGCAATCCCTATGAGCACTACATCCCCACCTATTGGTATGACCTGATGAGGACCGGTGACTGGGACCTGTATCTCCCTGAAGGTATCGCAATGATTGAGGATTACGCGTTCAATTATGCAACCCTCAATCAGATTTCTTTACCGTCCACATTAAATTATATCGCAAGAAATGCCTTCTATAAATTCGATGCCCTCTCACTTATTGAGTTCCGCGGAGCGACACCACCTAAAACTGATAACAATGAGCGTGTGCGCCTCGGCTCAACCGATGCTATCATTGTACCTTTCGGCACAAGAGAAGTCTATCAGAGTGCTTTAGAAAAGAGCTATGAAGATAAAATCACCGAGCGGCCGGGGCGCCTTGAAGTCAGCCTGAATCCCGAAACCATATATATTCCCGTGGGAACTTCGGCCGACGCAAATATCATCATAAACCCCGACTATGTTGAGATACCCATTAATCAAATCCACTGGACCTGTACTGATTGGAGTCTCATCTACGGTCTACCTTATCCGACGTATTACAAGATATTTGGAAAGGAACCGGGAGAATGTGATGTAACCGTAAGCTTCCCGTTCCGCGATACCACCTATTCAGCCACAGTCCACGTGATCGTGACCGGTGACTCGTCGCTCGATTCCATCTCCATCGATAGCGACGACGATGTCAAGATCTACAATCTCGCCGGAATTCTGGTCTACGAAGGCAAGTATTCCGGAGCATCCCTGCCGAGCGGATTCTATATTGCCCGTTGCAAAGGGAAAACGTCCAAAATCAGAATACTCAAATAAATCCCCGTCATCTACATCGTCAGCCGTAAAAACGCTGTAAAAAAAGTAGATGTAAAATTATCTAATGTTACTACTCATCTTTTTACAATGAAAAATCTCCTTTTATCGATGCTTGGAATGTCAATGGCACTTCAGGCAGCAGCCATTGACTTCCAATACACTTATCAGGGCAATACACTTACCTACACCGTGATTGATGAAGATGCCAAAACTGTTCAGGTCGCTACTAATACCGGTGCTTCCGGAGATCTCGTGATTCCCGAAACTGTGGAAAACGAAGGTGTTACTTTCACCGTTATAAAAATCAGGGACAGAGCGTTTACTTATTGCACCGATATTACTTCAGTTACATTTCCCAACACATTGACCTCAATAGGCGGATGGGCCTTCTATGGCTGCAGCGGGATCTCTTCAATTGAAATTCCGGAATTGGTCACCAAAATCGACATGTCCACATTCGAGTTTTGCAGCGGGTTGCAATCCGTCACGATACCAAGCTCAGTGACTGAGATAAGCAACAGCGCTTTCCGTTATTGCAGTAGCTTGACAGCGGTTTCTCTTCCCGAATCGATCACCTCCATCGCCGGTTATGCTTTCAGCGATTGCAGCAGTCTGATTTCGATAACCATTCCCGCGTCAGTGAAATTAATAGGAGATGCTGCATTTAAGGATTGCCCGAGTCTCGAAGAAATAATTGTAGAGCAAGGTAATAAGTTTTACTGCTCAGCCGACGGCGTATTGTTAAGCAATGACCGGACTGACTTATTAAGCTATCCGGCAGGAAAGGCTTGCGACGACTACCTTATACCAAACACCGTCACAACGATATGCCCTTATTCTTTCAGCGGATGCGTAAACCTTAAGTCAGTGACCATACCCGGCACCGTCACATCTATCAATGAGAGGGCTTTCTATAACTGCAACGGACTGGAATCCATCACTCTCCCTGAATCCATTACATCGATCCTAATGAATACATTTCAGGATTGCAGCAAATTGAAATCAGTCGTCATCCCTAATTCAGTAAAGGAAATTGAAAGTCATGCCTTCTATAACTGCAAAGGGTTGACTTCATGTATTATCGGAAGCGGTGTAACAACTCTTGGGGAAGGTGTTTTCTTCCAATGTGAAAACCTCACGAAAATCGTCGCTCTGCCTACGGTTCCTCCCGAGGTCAATTATTGGCTGTTTTTCGATGTTCCAAGAACGGCTGAAATATTTGTGCCAAAGGCTTGCCTTGAAGATTACAAATATATATGGGTTTACTTCGAAAACTTTATAGGTATGGGCGAGCTGAACGTCGATCTGTCAGCCACCGAAATTTCCATCGATGTGGATAAGGAAGCTATCTTGAAAGCCGACATAACCATGGAAGATGATCAGGCCGTCGAATCAATTGTTTGGACAAACACTGCACCTGATGTAGCTTCGTATGATGAGGCCACAGGAGAAGTGAAAGGAATAGCCGACGGGATATCTGAAATAACCTGTAAGGTGATTGACAAGTATGGTGTGACCCACTCGGCAACCTGCAATGTCAAGGTTGGCACCGGAGTGAACGGTATAGTGGAGTCAATGGTCGACACACCTGCCTGCATCGACTTCACTGCCCGATATGAAGTATTTGATCTCACGGGCAAAAGCGTAGCCGATACCATTGACGGCCTCGTTCCCGGTACCTACATCATCCGTCAGGGCAACGCTGTTAAGAAAGTGGCTGTGAAATAATTGCTTCCGGTCAATCATGTAAATTCGGGCGGCGTCGGGCATCTGACGCCGCCCTATGTTTTAGCCTGACACCTCCGGGGGGCCTTGATTGGAGGTGTTTATTAGCACATACAGCATTTAACACGATTGTTGAAACGGCGCGGAGATTGCCATTAGATTTACAAAATGATGACTATAAGAATTGAGAGAAAAAGACACCGGAGGGATATCGAAGTCTTAGTAGAATTCCGTATATTTGCACTTGAAAATCAACCACTTCAGAATCTATGGTAAAAATTACCGTACAAAATGCACCAATTACCGTCCTGTCGGTAAATAATGAGGACTACATCTCTTTGACAGACATGGCTGCTGCCAAAGATGGAAACAACCGAGCTGCCGACATCATAAAGAATTGGTTAAGAAATCGTTATACAATTGAGTTTATTGGCACATGGGAAATCATTCACAATCCCAATTTTAAAGTGGTCGAATTTGACCACTTTAGAATGAGTGCCGGATTGCCATCTTTCGTATTAAGCACATCAGACTGGATTGAACGAACTAATGCTATTGGTCTTGTAGTCAGAAAGGGACGTTATGGCGGCACATACGCACACAAAGATATAGCCTTTGAATTTGGTTCCGCTATAAGTGTGCCTTTTAAACTCTATCTTATCGAAGAATTTCAACGGCTTAAAGTCGAGGAACAAAAATCACTCGGATGGTCGGCAAAGCGTGAGCTTTCCAAAATCAACTATCGTATTCATACTGATGCGATAAAAAACCATTTACTCCCTTCAGAAATCACACGGGAACAAGCCTCTCATGTTTATTCAGATGAAGCGGATGTTCTCAACATGGCTATGTTCGGTAAAACTGCTCGCAAGTGGCGTGAAGAAAATCCATGTTTAAAAGGTAATATACGCGATTACGCTACAATCAACGAACTTATATGTCTCTCTAACATGGAAAATCTCAATGCCGTGTTTATTGAACAAGGGATACCCCAGAGGGAGCGACTGTTGAAGCTCAACCAAATAGCCATTCACCAAATGCAGATTCTAGAAAGTGGCGACAATGACCGCAAACTTATAAAATAACCTGAGAGCTGACACAAGCAGTTGGCGTAATGATGGTCAGTAGACTTTCTCAGTTGGAGAAGTATTACAGGGGACTAACGCGGGAGGCACACGCGGGGGAGGAATTCCATCTGAATGTCCGGGACTGACTTAATGTCACCAACCGGGGGCACTTGCCCACACGGTTGGCGATCAGTTCAAACTATCAAACTCGGAGAAGTTGAACATCTGAGGAGCTTCTGTCGCACCATTCCCAGGGATAGAACTATCATTATTCGCAGATGCGGGTCGCAAGCCCCACGATATGACTAAGCCGCCCCGAGCGTTCAAGAGTATCATGTTCTCCCGCTGTGCCTTACTGACGAAAAAAATCCGTTGACGGATTATTCCGCGTAGAGGTTTTCGGCTTTCTGGGGGATGTATTGATCCACAAGGCGCGAGATTTTCTTCTCGTCGGGTCGGCGAGCGGCATAATCGATCAGCGTCCCCACGGGATAGAGATCAGGGTCCGAGGCCGACTGAAAATCGGCAGCGTCTTCGGAATAGTCGCCGTCCTCCACGGCGTCGGCTTCGATAGCATAGTCGCTGAAAGCTATCGACCGCTCGGCATCGACATGCCGCTGGATACCCACGAGCAGAGTGGTAGGAATGATGCTTAGCTGAGGGTCTTCTCCCCAGTGACCGGGATTGTTAATGACTTCCGCTACCTTGGCGGTTATGATGTCAATGAGTTCTTTTCTTGTCATAACGGTGTCTGATTTAATTCTACCTTAATAACGTTGCAATCCGCTAAATAGTTCCGGTGTTGCTTACCATGCTGCCGTTGAAAATTCTGCGGTGAGGGATTTTTGGGCGGAAGTGAGGGTGGATTCGAGAAAATTCGTAACTTTGCAAAATATTTGCAAATAATTTTACCCTATATAACAATGCTGACAGCAAAGGAAATACGCAACTCTTTCAAGGAGTTTTTCCGGTCGAAGGGCCATCATATCGTCCCCTCGGCCCCCATGGTGATCAAGGATGACCCGACGCTAATGTTTACCAACGCCGGAATGAATCAGTTCAAGGATATAATCTTAGGCAATGCTCCGGCGCGTTATCAGCGCGTGGCCGACTCGCAGAAGTGTCTGCGTGTCAGCGGTAAGCACAATGACCTCGAAGAGGTAGGCATGGATACGTATCATCACACGATGTTTGAGATGCTCGGCAACTGGTCGTTTGGCGACTATTTCAAGAAAGAGGCCATCGACTGGGCTTGGGAATACCTCGTCGACGTGCTGAAGCTTGATCCCGACCGCCTGTATGCCACCGTGTTTGAAGGCTCTGAAGAGGAAGGTCTGGAACGCGACAACGAGGCCGCGTCCTACTGGGAGAAGCATCTGCCCGCTTCCCACATCATCAACGGCAACAAGCACGACAACTTCTGGGAAATGGGCGACACGGGCCCCTGCGGTCCCTGCTCCGAGATCCACATCGACCTGCGCAGCGACGAAGAGCGCGCCGCAGTCGACGGGGCTTCGCTCGTGAACCACGACAATCCGCTCGTGATCGAGATATGGAACCTCGTGTTCATGCAATATAACCGCAAGGCCGACGGCTCTCTCGAACCGCTGCCCGCCAAGGTGATCGACACCGGCATGGGCTTCGAGCGCCTCTGCATGGCCCTGCAGGGCAAGAAGTCGAATTACGACACCGACGTGTTCACTCCTCTCATCGAGAAGATTTCGTCGCTCTCAGGATATGAATACGGCAAGGACCGCAAGGTCGACGTTGCGATGCGCGTGATCGCCGACCACGTGCGCACCATCTCCTTCTCCATCGCCGACTCCCAGCTGCCCGGCAACGCCAAGGCCGGCTACGTGATACGCCGCATCCTGCGCCGCGCCGTCAGGTATGCCTACACGTTCCTCGACCAGAAGCAGGCGTTCATGTACAAGCTCGTCAACACTCTCATCGACTCTATGGGCGAGGCTTATCCCGAAATCGCCAAGCAGCGCGAGCTGATCATGAAGGTGATAAAGGAAGAGGAGGAATCATTCCTGCGCACCCTCGACAAGGGCATGGCCATCCTCGACGAGGCCATAGCCAAGACCGTCAAGGAAGGCAAGACTCAGATTTCGGGCAAGGATGCGTTTGTGCTCTATGACACCTACGGCTTCCCCCTCGACCTGACCGAACTTATTCTTAAGGAGCGCGGACTGACACTCGACAACGAGGGCTTCAACACCGAGATGGAGGCCCAGAAAGCCCGCGCCCGCAATGCCTCGGCAGTCGAGACGGGCGACTGGGTACAGGTGCGCGACGGCGAGCCTGAATTCGTGGGCTACGACATGACCGCCTGCCCGGCCCACATCCTCCGCTACCGCAAGGTTAAGCAGAAGAACAATGAATACTATCAGCTCATCATCTCCCCCACTCCGTTCTATGCCGAGATGGGCGGTCAGGTGGGCGACTCGGGTTGGCTCGTCAACGGCGACGAGCGCATCGAGATCTACGACACCAAGCGCGAAAACGGCATCGCCGTGCATCTGACCAAGACGCTCCCTGCCGACGTCACCGCCGAGTTCGAGGCCTGCATCAACGAGGCTGACCGCATCGCCACGCAGTGTAACCACACCGCCACCCACCTGCTCCACCACGCCCTGCGCACCGTGCTCGGCACCCACGTCGAGCAAAAGGGATCATTCGTCAGCCCGAGTGTGTTGCGCTTTGACTTCTCCCACTTCCAGAAGGTAACACCCGAAGAACTCCGTCAGGTAGAGCATATCGCCAACGCCATGGTGCGCGCGGCCACTCCGCTTGACGAGCACCGCAACGTACCCATAGCCAAAGCAATGGAAATGGGCGCAATGGCACTTTTCGGCGAGAAGTATGGCGAAGAAGTGCGCGTGATCAGGTATGGTGACTCCGTGGAGCTCTGCGGAGGAACACATGCACCCAACACCGGCAACATCGGCTCGATACGCATAATATCAGAAAGCTCCATCGCGGCAGGAATCCGCCGCATCGAGGCCGTGACGGCAGCCGGCGCCGAAGCTCTCACCGACACGATGCAGGACACCCTGCGCCAGCTCGGCGAACTGTTCCACAACGCCCCTGACCTTGTATCGGCAATCCGCAAGTCAATCGACGAGAATGTGGAGCTGCGCAAGGAAGCCGAGGAGTATTTCAAGGAACGCATCAAGAATCTCACCGGCGAACTCCTCTCAACAGCTCAGGAGAAGGACGACGTGAAGATCGTCACGATGACCGGAACGCGCCTGCCCGACGTGGTCAAGAACGTAGCTTTTGCCGTGCGCCAGCGCTCGCCCAAAGCCACCGCGTTCATCGCCGCCACTTCCGATACCTCGGGCAAGCCGCTGCTCACGGTAGCCCTCACCGACGACCTCGTGGCTGCAGGTAAGAACGCCTCGGCTATCGTCCGCGAGGCTGCCCGCAACATCAAGGGAGGCGGCGGAGGCCAGCCTGGATTCGCCCAGGCCGGCGGCAAGGATGCCGAAGGTCTCGGTGTAGCGTTCCAGGCCATGATGTCACAATTCTAATCATTCCGGCTGAAGATGAAAGTACTGAAATTCGGAGGGACATCGGTAGGATCGGCTGAGCGTATCCGCCACGTGGCCGACCTCGTGGCCCCGCGAGGCAAGAATATAATAGTCCTGTCGGCAATGTCAGGCACCACCAATTCGCTTGTAGAGATAGCCGACTATCTCTACAAGCGCAACCTCAACGGCGCCAAAGAAACCATCAACATCCTCGAATCAAAGTATCTCAAGACCCTCTCGACGCTCTACGACCGCCACGAATCGCGCGAGGCGGCGCTCAGGGAGATAAAATCGTGCTTCAACTACATCCGTTCATTTGCCGCCCGCGACGTGTTTACTCCCGTCGAGGAGAAAATCATCCTCGCCCAGGGCGAAATAATGTCGGTGGCCATGATGACGATACTGCTCAACGAGCGCGGCTACCTTGCCGAGGCCCTTCCAGCCCTTGACTTCATGAAGACCGGCGAGAACGGAGAGCCCGATACCAACGCCATAGCCCTCAACCTGCGCGCGCTGCTCGACAAGTATGCCGAGGCCGACATCTACATCACCCAGGGATTTATATGCCGCAACCACCGCGGGGAGGTCGACAACCTCCAGCGTGGAGGCAGCGACTACTCGGCCTCGCTCATAGGTGCAGCCGTGGAAGCCGATGAAATCGAGATATGGACCGACATCGACGGGATGCACAACAACGACCCGCGTTATGTCGAGGGGACACGGCCCGTGCATGAACTTCACTACGAGGAGGCCGCCGAACTGGCCTACTTCGGGGCCAAGATACTCCATCCCACCTGCGTGCTCCCTGCCAAGGTCAACAACATCCCCCTGCGCCTGCTCAACACGATGGAGCCCGAGGCTCCCGGCACGCTGATCTACAATTCCATCTCAGGGCCCAGCATCAAGGCCGTGGCCGCCAAGGACAACGTCACAGCCGTGAGGATCAAGAGCTCGCGCATGTTGCTTGCCTACGGTTTTCTCAACAAGGTGTTCGCAACCTTTGAGAAATACCGCACACCCATCGACATGATAGCCACCTCCGAGGTGGGAGTGTCGCTGACGGTCGACTCAGCCCGCTTCCTGCCTGAGATCATCGACGAGCTCAAGCAATTCGGCACAGTGACCGTTGACCGCGACATGGTGATAATAGCCGTGGTGGGCAATCTCGAATGGAACTCACCCGGACTTGAGACACTTGCCCTCAGGGCACTCGACGACATCCCCGTCCGCATGATAAGCTACGGCGGCAGTGACTACAACATTTCGTTCCTGATAAGGGCCTGCGACAAGGTGGCAGCGCTCAACCGCCTCAGTGCCACGCTGTTCTGACGGCTGTATCGTCAATCCATCAGCAATAATCACCTTAAGCAACCGCAGTCAGCCCTGACAGCGGTTGCTTTCATTTTCACAGGTCAAGGAAGTTACAAATTGTTATCAGCATAACTAACTGTATATTAGTTTATTATATGATACACACCGATTGATGATTTAACAATATTTTTATATGTGAAATTTTTTTTGCAATTTTGCAGAAAATTTTAAGTAAGACAGCACTCTATGGAACTTACAGCTTCGCAATTAGCCTCAATGGTCAACGGCACTGTGGAAGGTGACGGCGATGTAAAAGTGAATACTTTTGCCAAGATAGAAGAAGGGCACCCCGGCGCCCTGTCCTTTCTTGCCAACCCCAAATATACCCATTTCATCTACGACACCCAGTCAAGCGTCGTGCTTGTAAAGCGTGACTTCGAGCCCGAGCATGAAGTCAAAGCCACAATGATACGCGTCGACGACCCCTATGCCACTGTCGCCACGCTCCTTACCATGGTTGAGAAAATGACAGCCGTGGTGCGCTCGGGCATCGAGCAACCCTGCTTCATAGCTCCCGGTGCCGAGGTCGACCCGGCCGACGACATATATATCGGCGCGTTCAGCTACATCTCCGCCGGAGCAAAAATAGCCCGTGGCGTCAAGATATATCCGCAGGTCTACGTGGGCGACGGCGTCACCATAGGACCTGACACAATCATCTATCCCGGAGTGAAGATCTACAAGGGTTGCCGCATAGGCGCGCGCTGCATCATCCACTCGGGCGCGGTGATAGGTGCCGACGGGTTCGGATTCGCCCCGTTGCCCGACGGCAGCTATGAGAAAATTCCCCAGACAGGTATAGTAGACATAGCCGACGACGTGGAAGTGGGAGCCAACACCACCATTGACCGCGCCATGATGGGCGCAACCAGGATAGGCCACGGCGCAAAGCTCGACAACCTCATCCAGATAGCCCACAACTGCGAGGTGGGAGCCTCGACGGTGATGGCCGCCCAGTCGGGCGTAGCCGGCTCCACCAAGATAGGAAGCCGCTGCATGATAGGCGGTCAGGTGGGCATCGTGGGTCACTCCTCGGTGGCCGACGGCACCCAGATTGGTGCCCAGAGCGGCATCAACCGTCCCACCCGGCCCGGCGAGCGACTGATGGGTACCCCGGCGGTCGATGCCATGGAATTTGCCCGCAACACAGTCTACATCAAGAAGCTCGGTTCGCTCTTTGACCGCGTGGCCGCTCTTGAGAAAGAAAAGAAATAATCACTCCTTATTATAAATCCCAATAATGAACCAGCTCACAATCAAAGAACCGTTCAGCGTCAAGGGCAAGGGACTCCACACCGGTCTCGAAATCGAGGCCCGATTCCTGCCCGCGCCTGAAAACCACGGATATAAATTCAAGCGCGTCGACCTCGAAGGCCAGCCCGTGATCGACGCTCTGGCCGAGAATGTGGTGGACACGCAGCGCGGCACCGTCATAGCCCGCGGCGACGTAAGGATCTCGACCATCGAACATGCCATGGCAGCCCTCTATGCCGCCGGTATCGACAACTGCCTCATCGAGCTCAATGCGCCCGAAATGCCCATCCTCGACGGCAGTGCCCGCGTTTATGTCGACGAGATAGCCCGCGTGGGACTGCAGGAGCAGGCCGACGACAAGAAATACTACGTGGTGAAGTCACGCATGGAAGTGCGCGACGAGAACACCGGCTCATCCATCGTGGTTTATCCCGCCGAAGACTTCTCGATCGACGTCAAGATCGACTTCCCCTCGGTGGTGCTCAACAACCAGTATGCCGCGCTGCCCGCGCTTGCCGACTTTGACAAGGAAGTGGCTGCCGCACGCACATTTGTATTCGTGCGCGAAATCGAGCCACTGGTCAAGAACAACCTCATCAAGGGCGGTGACCTCGACAATGCCATCGTGATCTACGACACCCCCATGGAACAGGCCCAGCTCGACAGCCTCGCCGACCTGATGGGCGTTCCCCGCAAGCAGGTACATGAATTCGGTTACATCAACAACCGCCCCCTGACCACCGAGAACGAGCCTGCCCGCCACAAGCTCCTCGACGTGATAGGCGACCTCGCCCTCATCGGCCGCCAGCTCAAGGGTCACGTCGTAGCCACCCGTCCCGGCCACTCCATCAACACCACTTTCGCCAAGAAAATACGCCGCGAAATCAAGCAGCACGACGTCCTCGCCCCTATTTATAATCCCAACGTAGCTCCGGTGATGGACAACAACCGCATCCGCGAACTCCTCCCCCACCGCTACCCCTTCCAGCTCGTCGACAAGATTATCGAGAAAGGCACCAACTACATCGTGGGCGTAAAGAACGTCACCGCCAACGAGCCCTTCTTCCCCGGCCACTTCCCTCAGGAACCCGTGATGCCCGGAGTGCTTCAGATCGAGGCCATGGCCCAGACCGGCGGACTTCTGGTGCTGTCAGCCGTCGACGAACCCGAGCGCTACTCAACCTATTTCATGAAGATAGACAACGTCAAGTTCCGCAACAAAGTGGTACCCGGCGACACCCTGCTGTTTCACGTCTCGTTCATGACCGAACTCCGCCGCGGCATGGCCCAGATGAAAGGTTACGCCTTCGTGGGCGAGAAAATCGTCAGCGAATGTGAGTTCATGGCCCAGATTATCAAAAACAAATAACACCCCGTCACGACAATGAAACAACCCTTATCATACATCCATCCCGCAGCCAAGATCGCCCCGAGCGTTGTGATCGACCCCTTCGTCACCATCGAGCAAAACGTCGAGATCGGTGAAGGCACCCGCATCTGCTCCAACGTCACCATAATGGAAGGCGCGCGCATCGGCAAGAACTGCATCATATTCCCCGGAGCCGTTATCTCGGCAATACCCCAGGACCTCAAGTTCCGCGGCGAGGACACCGTGGCAATCATCGGTGACAACACCACCATCCGCGAGTGCGTCACCGTCAACCGTGGCACCGCCGCCAAAGGCAAGACCGTAGTGGGCAGCAACTGCCTCATTATGGCTTACAGCCACGTGGCTCACGACTGCGTGGTGGGCGACAACGTCATCATCTCCAACGCCACCCAGCTCGCCGGCGAGGTGGTGGTGGACAACTTCGCCGTGATAGGCGGCGGCACGCTCGTGCACCAGTTCTGTCACATCGGCCCCCACGTGATGATACAGGGCGGCGCGCTCATCAACAAGGACATACCCCCCTATGTCAAGGCAGCCCGCGAGCCCATCTCCTATGTCGGCGTAAACTCCATCGGTCTCCGCCGCCGCGGCTTCTCCAACGAGACCATCTGCGAAATTCAGGACATCTACCGCTACCTCTACCTTTCGGGGCTGAACTTCTCCGATGCCGTGGAGCGTATCGAGGCCGAGCTCCCCGCATCCAAGGAGCGAGACGAAATCATCCAGTTCGTCCGCAACTCCAAGCGCGGCATCATCCGCGGCTACGTGTAAATTACTCCACAAGCGATACACACTCAGAGCGGTTGCCTCCACGGCAGCCGCTCTATTTTGATTGACGCATACTCACTGCAGGTATTATTCTCCGGCATCATATCTCATCAATTCCGCGCAACCGGAACGGACTTCGTCAATGATCTCCCTGCATCTATCTTCTGAAATATTGATCTTCTTGCCGGCAGCAATGAAATCTGACATGCGGGGATGGCCCGTGCCGTTGACTGAGGTAGCGTGTTCACCGTTGTAGCCTTCAGTGCACAAGGTAAGATCATAAGCCGGAGCGAGCCGCCACTTCCAGGCATCGTGTACTTTATCCCTGACCACATAGAAACTGAAATTCTTGCAATGGTCATCCTTATTATCGGTGAAATAATTGAACAGCATTCTGCGATACATCTGCTCGACATCTTCACGACTTTGCGTTATGTAGCCCGTCAGAGCAAGCAGGTTTGCATAGTCCATAAACGGATCACGTAGAGAAATCCCCATCAATCCTCCGGCCGTCGACGTGTGGATCCGGTTGCCTTCATTATCTATATCAAACCGCCGCGACGCAAAGTATCTTCCATTAATAAGCCGGAAATCAGGTACAACGATACCGCATTTTCTTGCAATCTCATTATACCGCGCTTCCTGCAATCCAATATCTTTCGGATCATAGGTGTGGCGGAATTTCACCATCCAGTGACCCTCAGCATCGGAAAACACAGCTTTAGGCCTGGCACCTCCGCTGTTACCGCTATTATACAGAAGCAACCCGGCGTCTTTATCCTGCCGCTCTTTAAGCACCTCAAGCGCAATTTTCTGAAGCAGGTCAAAATCCGTTATGGTTTCCTCTCTTTCAAGGTCGAGAGAAGGAGAATATGTTAAGGCCCCCATGCCATTGTCGCCCACTAATGCAAGTCGATCCAGAGATGACAGGTCGGAATCGTTTATCCCGTTACGCAGTAATGCTTTATGGAGCAGATAGCGTCCGTACCCGTCAGGAAGGCTGTCGTCAAAGACACCGAAATTTCCGTAAAACGGTCGTGGTTTGGCAATAAACACACCGGGCTTCAACGGCAGTTCAAGGGGTGAAATACTGAATCCGTCGGCAAGCCACGACTTATTATACTCAAAGACATTGAGACGATTATCCGGCGTGAGGGTAAGCGAGCCTACAGGTCGCCCGCGAAACGAAACTTTCAGGTTATCGGTCTTTTTCATCTTTTCTTATTTTTAGAATATGCCCTTTTATTCTTGCTCTTCCGACGGATCAGGGTAAGTTCCTCAATTGTGTCAAACTTAGCAGCGCCAAACAGATTCTTTACATCCGAAGTATAACCCAGCGCCATGGCAAGTTTGACAAGCGATTCAAATGCGATGAGGCCCTTTTGTTCAAAGCGTGCCAGCGTGGACAGCGGTACTCCCGACAGCGTGGCCATGCGCTGCCTGGTGATATTCTTCTCAACCCTGCGCTTGCGGAAATTCCCGGCAACCTGCATCATAATGTCATCGGGATTCTCAAGCATAAAGCTATCTAATATAGCTAATATGTTATTACTATTACTGTCCATTTCCATAATACTGCTAATATCATAGTACAAAGATAACGATTATTTCCTACATTTCAAAGCTAAAGATCACAACGCTTCAAAAAAGTGAAATGTTGGAAAAACGGCAGAAATCCTCAAAAACGCGTTGGAAAAACGGCAGAAATCCTCAAAAACG
>CAZJKU010000050.1:0-16078 GCA_964546905.1 uncultured Staphylococcus sp. | reverse complement strand
AGGCCCCAGAGGTTTTCAAAACCGGTGTCGGCGCGGCTGACGATGTCGGCGGCCATGATATAGGGAGTGATGGGGAAGTTGAGACCGCCCAGGCGGCGGGGCATGGCCATACCCATCAGGCCGGCTTTGCGGCAGGCCTCAAGATTCTCGACAGTGGCGTCGGCATAGACCACGCGGCCGTTTTCCACGTGCGGGCCCTGATGGTCCACGGCTTCGGCATTGGGCGCGATGATGTCGCCGCATATTTCGCCCACGATTTCAAGTACCTTGTCATAGTTGTCCATGGCGTCGGCATAGTCAAGGGGGGCGTAGTCATATTTCTCGGCATCGGTGTAGTTGCGCTCTTTCATCGCAACGATTTTTTCCATCAGCGGATGGGTCAGGTGATGCTTGAGATCGGGATTGTCGGTATAAAAGTTAGCCATTTCTTGTCTCCTTATTTAGAGTTCTTCTTGTAATATTTGATGAGTTTGGGCACCACGTCCTCGACGTTGCCGGTGATCACGTAGTCGGCGATAGTGTTGATCGGGGCATCGGGATCATTGTTGATCGAGATGATGATGGAGCTGTCCTGCATTCCGGCGATGTGCTGGATCTGGCCCGAGATACCGCAGGCGATGTAGAGCTTGGGGCGCACGGTCACACCGGTCTGGCCTATCTGGCGGGCATGTTCGGTGAAGCCGGCGTCGACAGCGGCGCGCGATGCTCCCACTTCGCCGCCCAGAGTGTCGGCGAGCTCGTGGAGGAGCTGGAAATTCTCCTTCGATCCCACTCCGTAGCCGCCGGCCACGATGATGGGTGAGTTCTTTATGTTGATCTTGGACTTCTCGATATGGCGGTCAAGGATCTCGACCACGAAGTCTTCATCCTTGACATATTTCTTGGCGTCGAGCTCCACTACCTCGCCCTTGTGGGCCGGGTCGAAGACCTCTTTCTTCATCACGCCCTCGCGCACGGTAGCCATCTGCGGACGGCACTCGGGGTTGACGATCGTAGCCACGATGTTGCCGCCGAAGGCCGGGCGGATCTGATAGAGGAGTTCCTTGTATTCCTTGCCGGTCTTGGGATCGGTGTGGTCGCCGATTTCCAGGGCGGTGCAGTCGGCGGTAAGACCGCTGTGGAGGCACGAGCTGACGCGGGGACCTAAGTCACGGCCTATGCAGGTGGCGCCCATGAGGCATATCTGCGGCTCGATTTCCTTGAAGAGGTTGATCAGCACTGCCGAGTGGGGATTGGAGGTATAGGGGGAGAGGCGCTTGTCGTGAACCTTGTAGAGACGGTCCACGCCGTAGGGAAACACCTGCTGCTCGACCGTGTCGAGCTTATCGCCGAGTACCACGGCTTCGAGTTTCACGCCTAAGCGGGAGGCGAGCACGCGACCCTTGGTGAGGAGTTCGAGGCTGACGTCGGCAACCTTTCCGTCTTCTATTTCGAGATATACTATGAGATTGTTCTTGTCCATTGTGAATGTGAATGAGGGGGGTTAGCCGATAGTATGGTTGGCGATCAGTTCCTTGACGAGGTCCTCGATCTGCTGGTCGTTGTCGTCAAGACGCAGGCTCTCCTTGGCGGTGAACACCACGTTTTCTACATTTTTCACCTTGGTGGGGGAGCCGGCGAGACCTATCTGGGTGGGATCGGCGTCGACGTAAGCGGCGCTCCATTCCTGGAGGTTGAGGTAGGGACGCTTTTCGAGAAGTTCCTTCTGAGTGTCGGAGAGCTTGGCCACTTCCGAGGGTGAGGCTGCATACTTGTATTTCTGCACGCGCATCGCGTTGCGGGGACGGCAGTCGGCTGCCGAGCCGTTGACTGTCACCACGCAGGGCAGGGGAGCCTTGACGGTCTCGACGCCGTTTTCGAGGCGACGCTTCACAGTCACGTGGCCGTCGCTGAGGTCGAGGATTTCCTCGGCGTAGGTGATCTGGGGGATACCGAGCTTCTCGGCTATCTGGGGACCCACCTGGGCGGTGTCGCCGTCGATTGCCTGGCGACCGCCGAGGATGATGTCGAAGTTACCGAATTTCTTCACGGCCTGGGCCAGCGAGTAGGAGGTGGCAAGGGTATCGGCACCGCCTAAGGCGCGGTCGGTCAATACTATGCCGGTGTCGGCGCCGCGATACATGGCCTCGCGGATGATTTCAGCAGCACGGGGAAGTCCCATCGTGAGGAGGGTTACTGTGGAGCCGGGGTTGGCATCCTTCAGACGGAGGGCCTGCTCAAGCGCGTTGAGGTCCTCGGGATTGAAGATGGCGGGCAGGGCTGCGCGGTTGATCGTGCCATCTTCTTTCATTGCATCTTTGCCCACATTGCGGGTGTCGGGTACCTGCTTGGCGAGCACAATGATGTTAAGACTCATATACGTAATTGTGTTTAATTAATTTACTAAGGTAACTGTTTAGGCGACAAAGTTAACACTTTTTCCGTAAAATCATTCACTTTTTTTCGGAAACCTTGTTTTCCACCCACTTGCGGGCATTGATGAACGCGTCGATCCACGGGGTCACTTCGGCATCAGTGCCGGCAGGCCACCAGCCGCACTGCCACGGGAAGATCGCGCGCTCAAGGTGGGGCATCATGGCCAGGTGACGGCCATCGGGCGAGCAGATACCCGCCACGTTGTAGTCAGAGCCGTTGGGGTTGGCAGGATACTCGCCGTAGGTGTACTTGGCCACCGTGCAGTAATCCTCCTCGGGCATCGGCATCGAGAACTTGCCCTCGCCGTGAGCCACCCAGATGCCTAACTTAAGGCCCGAGAGCGAGCCGAGCATCACCGACTTGTTTTCGGGGATGGTGACGCCCACAAACTGCGACTCAAACTTGTGGCTGTCGTTGTGGAGCATCCGTGTGCGCCGCTCGTGCCCGGGGTTGATCAGGTTGAGCTCGATCATCAGCTGGCAACCGTTGCATATACCGAGCGAAAGCGTGTCCTCGCGGGCATAGAAGCGGTCGAGGGTGGCGCGGGCAGTCTCGTTCCACAGGAATCCTCCAGCCCAGCCCTTGGCCGAGCCGAGCACGTCGGAGTTGGAGAAGCCGCCGCAGAACACTATCATGTTCACCTCATCAAGCGTCTCGCGGCCGCTCATCAGGTCGGTCATGTGGACATCCTTCACGTCAAATCCCGCCAGATAGAGCGAATAGGCCATCTCGCGGTCGCCGTTTACGCCCTTCTCGCGGATGATTGCGGCCTTCACGCGCGGAGCGTCGCCCGAGTGTCGCAGCGAGATGCCGCGCGAGGCGAGCGAGCCGTCATAGTTCTCGGGCAGAGCGTAGACCAGAGGCTGGTGCTTGTAGTTTTCAAGTCGCTTGCGGGCGCAGGTCTCGCCGCTCTGCACCGCATCCATCAGATAGGACGTGTGGAACCACACGTCGCGCATCGCGTCAATGTCTACGGTATGTTTCGCGCCGGCGTGGCTTATCACGAGCGACCGCCCGGCTGTCACGCCGCCTATTTCTATAAATGTAGCGCCGGCATCGTTCAGCGCGGCCTCGGTGGCTGTTGTCTTGTCGTCGGCCACCTGAATCACGAGAGCCGGATTTTCGGCGAAAAGTATCTTCATGAGGTCGTCCTCGCCGAGGGCCTTGAACGAATCGGCATTAAGATTAACGCCCGTGGACGTGTCGGCAAACGCCATTTCGAGAACCGTCGTCACCAGGCCTCCGGCCGATACGTCGTGTGCGGCTAAGAGCGCACCGTCGTTCACGAGCCGCTGCACGGCATTGAACGTGGCGGCGAATTTCGCGGGCGAGGCAGCCTCGGGAGCCTCGGCGCCGAGACGGTTGCGAGTCTGGGCGAAGGCCGAGCCGCCGAGGGCAAGCTTGCCGTCGGAGAATGATATATAGTAAAGTCGTGATTCCTTGTCAGAGAGCACCGGAGTGAGCGTCTTCTTCACGTCGCTCACCTCGCCGGCAGCCGATATGATCACCGTGCCGGGGGCAAAGACCTTCCGGTCGCCATATTTCTGGGTCATCGACAGCGAGTCCTTGCCGGTGGGGATGTTGATTCCCAGCGCGCACGCATAATCACTACATGCCTGCACGGCTGAGTACAGGGCTGCATCCTCACCCGGGTTCTTGCAGGGCCACATCCAGTTGGCGCTCAGCGACACTGATTTGAGGCCCTCGGCAAGCGGAGCGCCCACGATATTGGTGAGCGACTCGGCGATGGCGAGGCGGCTGCCGCGGGCCGCATCGATCAGCGCGGCCTGGGGTGCATGACCTATCGAGGTGGCTATACCGAGCGTGCCGGTGTAGTCGAGAGCCACCACGCCACAGTCTGACAGCGGGAGCTGTATCTGTCCCTGGCACTGCTGGCGGGCGATCTTGCCCGTCACGGAGCGGTCTACCTTATTGGTGAGCCAGTCCTTGCAGGCCACAGCTTCGAGAGAAAGCACGTCGGCAATCGACTGTTCGAGCTGCGAGGGATCATAGTCTACGTCGGCATAATGAGTCTCCACGGTAGAGTCGGTCAGCGTGGTCTTGGGCGACGAGCCAAACATGTCGCTCATCGCCAGATCGATGGGACGCACGCCGTCGGCCTGCTCAAACACGAATCGGTCATCGCCCGTGGTCTCGCCCACGACATACATCGGGGCGCGCTCGCGCCCGGCTATGCGCTCCACATATTCAATATCTTTCTTGTCCATCACCATGCCCATGCGCTCCTGCGACTCGTTACCGATGATCTCGCGGGCCGAGAGAGTTTTGTCGCCCACGGGGAGCTTGTCCATGTGGATCACGCCGCCGGTCTCCTCCACCAGTTCCGACAGGGCATTGAGGTGGCCGCCGGCACCGTGGTCATGGATCGACACGATGGGATTGTTGTCATTCTCGGCAAGGGCGCGCACCACGTTGCTGACGCGCTTCTGCATCTCGGGATTGGCGCGCTGCACGGCATTAAGCTCGATGCCCGAGGCATATTGCCCCGTCTCGACGCTCGACACTGCACCGCCGCCCATTCCGATGCGGTAATTGTCGCCGCCCATCACCACTACGGCCTGATGCTCCTCAGGCACGCCCTTGATGGCATCCTTGGCTGCGGCATAACCCACGCCGCCGGCCAGCATGATCACCTTGTCGTAGGCATACATGCGGCCGTTCTCGTCATGCTCAAAGGTGAGCAGCGAGCCGCAGATCAGCGGCTGGCCAAACTTGTTGCCGAAGTCTGACGCTCCGTTGGAGGCCTTGATCAGAATCTCGCAGGGAGTCTGGTAAAGCCACACCCTCGGGTCCATCATCACCTCCCAGCGGTGACGCTCGCTCATGCGGGGATAAGATGTCATGTATACAGCCGTGCCCGCCAGCGGAAGCGATGCCCGTCCGCCGCCCAGTCGGTCGCGGATCTCTCCGCCCGTGCCGGTAGCGGCACCGTTAAACGGCTCCACTGTCGTGGGGAAATTATGTGTCTCGGCCTTAAGCGAAAGCACCGTCTCCAGGTCGCGCACCTTGAAATAGTCGGGACGGTCGGGATTGACCGGATAGAACTGCTCCACCACGGGGCCCTTCACGAAAGCCACGTTATCCTTGTAGGCCGATACGAGTCCGTTGGGATTCTCCTGCGACGTCTTCTTGATGAGCTTGAAGAGAGACAGGGGCTTTTCCTCGCCGTCGATCACGAAACTGCCGTTGAAGATCTTGTGGCGGCAATGCTCGCTGTTGACCTGCGAGAAGCCAAACACCTCGCTGTCGGTCAGCTTGCGGCCAAGTTTCGCCGAAAGCTCGCGGAGGTAATCCTCCTCCTCCTTGCTCAACGCCAGGCCCTCGGCGCGGTTATACTCGCTGATGTCGTCGATATACACGATCGGGGCAGCGCTCAGCGAAGTTGTGAACACATCGCCGTCGATGCAGTCATAAATCCTGTTGAGCATCTTGTCATAACGCGGCTCGGCGTCAGTCACAAGCGTGAACTCTTCGATGCGGGTGATGCCCTGCAGTCCCATGTTCTGGGTGATTTCCACTGCGTTGGTACTCCACGGAGTGATCATCTCCTTGCGGGGGCCAACAAAAGTACCCTTCACTGAAGCGGTGTCGACAGGCGATGCGCCGTCGAAGAGCCAGGTGAGTTTTTCCACTTCGGCAGGGGTGAAACTGTGGTCACTCTCTACGGCGTAGAACTTATCGGCTCCTTTTTGAAATATTACAACCATTATGTTTTCGGTAGGGGGATGGTAAGTCAAAGTTGAAATGCGTCACAAAGTTACGCATTTAGCCTCAACCCGCCAAATTTACCACCGAATTTATTGTTTCCCGCCCACCCGGCGCAGTTCCCAGAAAAGTTCTCAGTTGTAATATCATTCTCGTATTAATAATGATGTCGGGGTTGTACTATCTTTTAATCCAAAGTGGCTCTTGTTCCCATCCGATGGGAAATCCCATAGCCGTAGTGTCCACTTCGGGATATGTATTTAAGAGGTTCTGAAGTTCCTGTGTCATAGTGTTTTGAGGCGATATTATGTTGATGAAGTACTTGATGATACACAGGTTGAAATAGATTCTTAGTCTATCGGTCGGTAACGTAATCCATGGATGGGTCATAAGGTTCGGTTCCATAGGGGTCAATGTAAATTGCTTATTCCAAGCGCGCGAATGATGACAACAGATGTTTCTTGTCAGGGTCATTATAGTTAGCCAGGATTCAAATGGTGCAATTTGTAAATCAAAACTCTGAGAAATCTTTTTCTTTATTTTCTTGTCTTTGATGTTGGAATAAATGTTTGTCAGTACACCGAAAGGAAGTATCTCAGCTATGATCCATGCAGGTGGATAGTTGTTAGAATAAGTAGTATAAAAATGAGTGATGAATTCTTCTCTGGAACGTTTTATCTCTGCATCAATCAAGCCCATTGTTTTGGTAAAACGAGTGTGGTCAGAGAAATTACATTCATTAGTTACCCAAAACGGATCGGAACTCAGTTCACAGCCGATATTGACGATGGCACTCCTTACGGCAACCTCAATCTTTTCGATTTTGCTGAAAATGAAAAGCCGCAGTTTTTCGTCAAAACTATATAGCATCATTACCTTCTCGAAAGTTGAAAATGGCTTATAAACGTGTTTTGACTTGGGCTTCAACAGGAATGGAAACATATACGCTGATAAACGATAATACCCTATTGTGAAAATCAGATGTAGAGCGTTATCGGGATCAGATATACTCAACCCCCTTGACTGCAGTAGCTCAATCAGTTCTTTAGGCTTAGCGTAAGTTTTGTGAAATGTTCTTGAATCGGACATGGAGAATAAAAAAACGACCCCCGCATTTGAGCATTGTAAAGAGGCTTGGGGGGTTCTAGTGCCGCAAAGTTACGCAAAAAAAGTTGTTTTTCAAAATCCTGCATCAAAAAATATGCAAAATATACAAATAAAAATAGTGTAATAATAGAGTCACCCCGGCTCTTGTCGTCGCCGCAATCCGTCAGAAGTCATACTGATGTCCTGACTCGCTTTTGGCGCGTTTCGGTTAATGGCCTTGCTTCGCCCGAGCTATTCCGGATAAGCCGAAATGCCTCTCCCGACGGTGAAAAATCGTGCAAAATGTTGCATTTTTCGGGATATGGGCATTTTTTTTTGTTGCAGTGGAGAAATTTTTATATATTCGTGGGATTAAATCTACGAGCCATGACATATTTCCTGTCTTGACCCTTGCTGATTACCGGAAATTATAATAATTTAAATATACACATCTTTTTCATCTTTTTGACATGAGCTATCTCAAGTTTGATAAAAACCTCATGATTAATCTGGAGCAGTCCCTCCCCAAGGAAGTGCTCCGCACTAATCAGTCGGGCGCCTATCATTGCACCACGATAGTGGACTGCAACACGCGCAAGCAGCATGGCTTGCTCGTGGTGCCCGTGCCTGAGCTGGGTAATTCATGGCATGTGCTGCTGTCGTCGCTCGACGAGACTGTCTATCAGCACGGCGCCCCGTTCAATCTGGCGCTCCACCGTTACAGCGGAGGAGTGATGAACCCAAACGGTCACAAGTATATCCGTGAATATGACTGCGACAATGTCCCGCGCACTACCTACCGCGTGGGAGGCGTGATCCTGACCAAGGAGAAGATTTTCATATCCAACGAAAACCGCATCCTTATACGCTACACCCTGGTCGACGCCCATTCGGCCACTACGTTGCGTTTCCGGCCCGTGCTCGCTTTCCGCGAGGCCAACGAGCTGTGTGTGGCCAACGATGCACTAAACCCCTCCACCCCCGAGGTGGCCAACGGTGTCAGCGCCTGCCTCTACAACGGCTATCCATCGCTCTACATGCAGTTCTCCCGCAAGCCCCACTGGACCTATGACCCCCACTGGTACAACGGATTTGAATATGTCAAGGACATGGAGCGCGGCGTGCCCTACACCGAAGACCTCTGGGTGCCCGGATATTTTGACGTGCCCATCAAGAAGGGTGAGTCGATCATCTTCTCGGCAGGTCTGTCGGAGGTGTCGCCCCGCTCGCTCGTGTCAATGTATGAAAAGGAAATCACCCTGCGCACGTGCCGCTCGTCGTTCTTCAACTGCCTGAAGAACGCCGTCAAGCAGTGCTATCTCAAGGACCCCGATGGAAAGATGTATCTCCTCTCGGGCTATCCCTGGGGCAAGATTCTGGCCCGCAACACGTTCATGGGTCTTCCCGGTGCCACGATTGCCATAAACCACAAGGAGGATTTCGAGCGCATCACCGCCACCGCTCTGGGCGCGCTCAAGGAATACTTCGCTACCGGCAATCTCCATGACCGCCTGATAGGTATCGACCTCCCCGACGTGCCCCTCTGGGCCGTATGGGCCCTCCAGCAGTATTCCAAGGCCTACGGTAAGGATGAGGCACGGAAGCTGTATCTTGAAGCCGTCAAGGAAATCATCACCGATATTCTCGAAAACCGACATCCGCGCATGAAGGTCGACGCCGACGGTATGGTGTCGATCGAAGGCACCGAGCGCCCGCTGTCGTGGATGAACGCTGCCCTGGGCGGACGGCCCATCGTGCCGCGCACAGGATATCTCGTGGAGTTCAACGCCCTGTGGTACAACGCCCTGATGTTTGCCTCGAAACTCACCGAGGAGCTTCCCGAAGAGGCTGAGTTCTCGGCCCGCTGCAAGGAAGTGGCCGAGAAGATGGGTCCCAGATACGTAGCTACGTTCCTCAACGACTACGGCTATCTCTACGATTACGTCGTCGGCACTTATGCCGATCCCTCAGTGCGCCCCAACATGGCAGTCGCCATCGGTCTCGACTATTCTCCGCTTGACCGCCGCCAGCGCAAGGGTGTGCTCGACGTGGTTACACGCGAGCTCCTTACTCCCAAGGGCCTCCGCACCCTCTCTCCCAAGAGCTACGGCTACCGCCCGTTCTACCTCGGCTCGCCCGAGGAACGCGAGATGGCGCTCCACAACGGTCCCGCCCGCCCGTGGCTCATGGGATTCTATGCCGACGCCTACCTTAAGGTGTTCGGAGCAAGCGGTGTGGCCTACATTGACCGTATGCTGATAGGATTTGAGGACGAGATGAGCCAGGGTTGCATCGGCTCCCTCTCTCAGCTCTACGACGCCAATCCTCCCTTCAATGGCCGCGGCGCGATAAGCCACCTTACCAATGTGGCCGAGGTGCTCCGCACGTTGACTACCCTTAAGAAATTCAATATGGACTAACCCCTCTCACCATAAATCCTGACTATGAAAGCTTTAATGTTTGGATGGGAATTCCCGCCTCATATCCTGGGCGGTCTCGGCACCGCCAGCTACGGTCTCACCAAAGGTATGTGGGAGTGTGGCGACATGGACATCACATTTGTAATCCCCAAGCCTTTCGGCGACGAGGAGAAGCACTTCGCCAATATCATAGGCATGTCGCAGGTGCCCATCGCATGGCGCGATGTTGACCGCGACTATGTCGAGCAGCGCATCGGCAAAGTGATGAGCCCCGATCTGTACTTCAGCCTGCGCGACCATATCTATGCCGATTTCAACTACATGCGCACCAACGATCTCGGCTGCCTCGAATTTTCGGGTAAATATCCCAGCAACCTTGTCGAGGAAATCAACAACTACTCGATATGTGCCGGCGTAATCGCCCGCACCCTCGACTTCGACATAATTCATTCCCATGACTGGCTCACCTATCCCGCCGGCATCCACGCCAAGCAGGTGACCGGAAAGCCTCTCGTGATCCATGTCCATGCCACGGAGTTTGACCGCTCGCGAGGGAAACCCAACCCCACCGTGTTTGGCATCGAGAAGGACGGTATGCACCATGCCGACCATATCATCACCGTGTCCAACCTCACCCGCGAGACCGTGATCCACAACTACGGCATCGACCCGGCCAAGGTGACTACGGTACACAATGCCGTCACCCCGCTCACACCCGAGCAGATGGACGTGCATCCCACCAAGCCCAAGGAAAAGGTCGTAACCTTCCTGGGCCGCATCACCATGCAGAAAGGTCCTGAATACTTCGTCGAGGCTGCCGCCAAGGTGCTTAAGAACAATCACAACGTGAGGTTTGTCATGGCCGGCAGCGGCGACATGATGGACAAGATGATCACCCTCGCCGCCGAGCGTGGCATCGCTGACCGCTTCCACTTCCCCGGCTTCCAGAAAGGCAAGCAGGTGTATGAGATGCTCAAGGCCTCCGATGTCTACGTCATGCCCTCGGTGTCGGAGCCTTTCGGTATCTCCCCCCTCGAAGCCATGCAGATGGGAGTGCCGTCGATCATCTCCAAGCAGAGCGGTTGCGCCGAGATCCTCAACAATGTCATCAAGACCGACTACTGGGACATCGACGCAATGGCCGATGCAATCAACTCCATCGTCACCTACCCCGCTATGTACAATCAGCTCCGCGAGGATGGTCTGGCCGAGGTGAATCAGATCACCTGGGACAAGGCCGGCCGCAAAGTAATCGACATTTATAATAAAGTAATCAACAAGCAATAACCCGGCCCTCCCCCCTCGACGATACAGGCGTCAGGGTCGCCACATTAATATATTCAGAAATCATGAAAGCAATTTGTTTCTATTTTCAGATCCACCAGCCGTTCCGCCTGAAAAGATACCGCTTCTTCGATATAGGCAACGATCATTACTACTACGATGATTTTGCCAACGACGACATTATCACCCGCATCGCTCAGCGCAGCTATATCCCCGCCGCCGAGACTCTCCTGAAGATGATCGAGGAGAGCAACGGCGAGTTCAAGTGTGCCATCTCAGTCACCGGTACCGCCCTGGAGCAGTTTGAGCAGTATGTCCCCGAGTTCATCGACCTTCTCAAGAAGCTCGCAGCAACCGGTTGCGTGGAGTTCCTCGCCGAGACCAACAGCCACTCCCTGGCTTCGCTCAACGACCCCGAGGAATTTGCCGAGCAGGTCAAGAACCACGACAAGAAAATCCTGCGCCTCTTCGGTCAGAAGACCAAGGTGCTCCGCAACACCGAGCTCATCTACTGCGACGACATGGCGCCCCAGATTCTCGCTATGGGCTACAAAGGTGTCATCACCGAGGGTGCCAAGCACATCCTCGGCTGGAAATCGCCCAACTATGTATACTGCGCCGCTTCCGCTCCCAAGCTGAAGATCCTGCTCAAGAACGACAAGTTCAGCGACGACATCTCGCTCCGCTTCAGCAATCCCCAGTGGGACCAGTACCCCCTCAACGCCGATACTTATATCAACTGGATTGCCGACACCCCCGCCGAGGAGCAGATCGTCAACCTCTTCATGAACCTTGAGGTATTCGGCGACTTCCAGCCTGCCGAGACCGGCATATTCCAGTTCCTTGCTGCCCTGCCACGCTTTGCCCGCGAGCGCGGCGTAGAGTTCTGGACTCCGTCCACGGCTATCGCCAAGCTGAAACCCGTGGCAGAGCTTTCGGTCGTGCACCCCATCTCTTGGGCCGACGAAGCACGCGATACCTCCGCATGGCTCGGCAACAAGCTCCAGAATGAAGCCTTCAACAAGCTCTACTCCGTGTCAGAGCGCGTGCGCCTCTGCGACGACCGCCGCCTGAAGCTCGACTGGGAACGCCTTCAGTCGTCTGACCACTTCTTCTACATGTCGACCAAGCACATGGCCGACGGCTCGGCCCACTCGTCGTTCTCGCCCTACGAGACTCCTTTCCAGGCCTTCACCAACTACATGAATGTCCTTGCCGACTTTATCGTGCGCGTCGAGGAGCAGTATCCCCTTTCCATCGAGAATGAGGAACTCAACGCTCTGCTGACCACCATCCGCAATCAGGCCACCGAAATCGAGGCCCTGACCAAGGAAACCGAGTCGATGCGCAAGAATATCGAGCACTACAACGAGGAGCATCGCCTCGCCGCCCCCGCAGCTGAGGAAGCTCCCGCTGAAAAGCCCCGCAAGAAAGCCGCTGAAAAGAAGCCCGCAGCAAAGAAAACCACCCGTAAGTCAGCTGCCAAGGCCGAGACTCCCGCCGCTACCGAAGCTCCCGCCGAGGAGGCCAAGTGAGCATCTTTGTAACAATCTCCGGGGACTTGCCGCTCATGCCGGCAAGCCCCCGGTTGATTAATGTCACGCAACATGGAAAGTGAATCCAAGGTAATATTCATCACCGGCGGCGCCACCGGTATAGGCGCGGCCACGGTGAGACTGTTCGTTGACCGCGGCTGGCGCGTAGGTTTTTTGGACATCGACGCTGAGGCCGCCACCCGGCTGTGTGAATCGGTCGGATGTCCTGACAGACTGCTGTTTGTCGAGGGCGATACCCGGTCACGCGACAATATCGATACCGCCGTCGATGCCATGCTCCACCGCTGGGGAAGGCTCGACAGCACCTTTGTCAACGCCGGCATCCATCGCCGTAACACGCTCCTTGACATCACCGACGACGAACTCGACGAGATGATCGACATCAACATACGCGGTGCCGTCAACACCCTGCGCGCAGCCGTGCCCCATATCATCGCCTCGGGGGGTGGCACGGTGGTGATCAACGTCAGCGACCAGTGGTTTGTCGGCAAGCCCCACAGCTTCGGCTACGGATTGACCAAGGGTGCGCTCGGTCAGATCACCCGCTCCCTCGCCCTCGATCTCGGCCCGCAGGGTGTCAGGGTCAATGCCGTGTGTCCCGGCACCGTCCGCACCCCTCTCGTCGACAACCTCTTCAAGCGCTACGAGGCCCAGGGCCGCGGCAGTGCCGACGGTTTCTGGCGCGAGGAAGATGCCCTCTATATGCGCGGCCATGTTGGCGAGCCCGACGAGATAGCCCGCCTCGTCTACTTCCTCGCCTCCGACGAATCTTCATTCTGCACCGGCGCCCATTTCCTTGCCGACGGTGGTCTTGTGGCCGGATGAGGGCAGGAGAGAAGCTATTGTTAATCAAGTAAAAAAGAAAAAATATGAAACATCTGTGTAAACTGTTTGCCGTCGTGGTGCTCGTGCTGTCGATGGCAGCCTGCGGAGGCAAATCCCGCTTTGAAAATGACCTCTTTTCGGTCGAAGTCCCCGACGGATATAAAGCCGGAGAGATAGAAAGTGAAGTCACCGTGATCCCCTCGGCTCAGCTCGTGGCCGAAGATGACAACAGCTCCATCTTCATCCTCGCCTTCCCATTCGAGGGCGATCCTGAGAAGGTGCTCCTCAACCAGACCTTCGGCGGTGCCAATCCCGCCCTTGCCGACATGAACTACCCCTCGATGCCGTCAAGTTTCACGTTTGGCAAAATCAACGGCTTTCAGGTGCCCATGACCGGAGAGATTCAGGAGATTTATGTCGAGGGTGTGGCCTACTGCTTTGAGCTCGACAGCTGCACGTTCTTCGTCTACAGCCTGTCACGCGACGGCGAGTCGCTCGAAGAACTCGACCGAGGTGTAATCGAAAGCATCAAGGTCAATGCCGATGTCATTGCTAAATATGACGGCAAGCGCCGCATCGACACCGTGGTAGAGATGGCCTCGTTCAATCTTCCCATGCCCGTCGACGAGCTCACCACTTGGGAAAACGTCACCGTCAACCACCCCTCTAAGGAAGTGATCATGACGATGGCACTCCAGGGCTCGGCCGAGGACTATGGCAACGCCCAGGAGCTCCTTGACACCATGCGCGACGATATGGCCGTCAACCTCCGCACCAACCGCGACACCGACTGGCTCATACGCGTTCCCTCCGATGAAGGTTACTCGCTTGTATATCAGTATGTCGTCGGCCCCGATCACACCCCGATAGCCAAAATCCGCATCGACTCCGACGAGCTCAAATAATCACTCGTCCCGGCATTGAATAAAAATATCAGGAAACTGCCCGTCAGTGCGGTTTCCTGATATTTTTATGTAGTCAGGCAGGGTAGGGGAGACGCCTCAGTTCTCTTTTGCGTAGTATTTCTCTAAAGCCTCCTTGCGCTTTTCAGGCGACATTTTCAGATACTTGTTGAGCGGCTTGATCGATTGCTTGGGCAGCCGGGAATAATAATTGATTACATAATCCATCGCGCTTGCAAACGAAGCGGCGTTACTCACTTTCAGATTATTCTCAAGGCAATATAACGCCTCGCCGGCTATATACACCATCAGCAGTTCGGCCGACTCTTCACTGCCACCCGATATATCGAGCAGCTGCATTGCGGCCTTTCCCATCTGAAGGGAAAACTTATCAGTGTCGGTCACATATTTAAGGATAACGGTAGCCGCAGTCTGACGTTGTGCCTGATCGGTATCCGGCGAAGAGGTCACATACCATTTGCACACGTCAAGTGCTTGCTCCTCAGTGACGTTTCCGGCTTGCTGCGACTCATTTACAGGCATGGAATAAGTGCTGATGGCCGACACGGACACTACCAGTGTCAACATCAATAAAGTAAAGAATCTTTTCATGATAAGGAAAGGGGGGATAAAGGGTAAATGAAATAAAAAACCACCGCACCAAAGAATGTGGTGAAACTCCGAATGACAGGGTTTGAGTGCTCGCCGGCCTTTGTAATCCTCCGGGTACGGTGACCTCCCCTCGCGGGGATGAGGCCCGCCATTGGTCGACTAAGCTTGTCTCGGTATTTCTATAATAATTGTAGAGTTTCCCAATCTGCTTTGATGCGGCGTTATGTTTTCTTGAATCCGGACCGGCACTCCTGCCGTCCCTTTGATTTTATAACACAAAGTTAATCCTCACGGTTCAAATATCCAAATTTTTCACCGTTTTTCTTTCCCTCTTTCCACCGATTCCATCCGTTGCCCGGCGGTGGCGGTGGAAATCGGCAAGAAATAATGTCGAAATTTGCTTTCGACGGGGAAATGTGTTAATTTTGCATTTTCGATACTTCAACAGATTACGAATAATAAGATTATCACATCATACATGGAAAAGAATTTCAAGCGTACACTCATCACCACGGCCCTCCCTTATGCCAACGGCCCCGTCCATATAGGTCATCTCGCCGGAGTCTATGTCCCGGCTGATATTTATGCCCGCTACCTGCGCCTGCGCGGCGAGGATGTCATCATGATAGGCGGCAGCGACGAGCACGGTGTTCCCATCACCCTGCGTGCCCGCAAGGAAGGCATCACTCCTCAGGAGGTGGTTGACAGGTACCACACCATAATCAAGGACTCGCTCGGCGAGCTCGGTGTCAGCTTCGACATCTATTCCCGCACCACTTCGGCCATACACCACGACACCGCCTCGGAATTTTTCCGTCACCTCTATGACAAGGGCGAGTTCACCGTCATGACCGAGGAGCAGCCCTACGACGAGACCACCGGCGAGTTTCTCGCTGACCGCTACGTGATCGGCACATGCCCCAAGTGCGGCAACGATAACGCCTATGGCGATCAGTGCGAGAAGTGTGGCTCGACCCTCTCGGTAAGCGAGCTTATCAATCCCCGCTCGGCCATGACCGGCCTGCCCGTGAAGATGAAGCCCACCACCCACTGGTATCTCCCGCTCGACAAGTGGGAGCCGGAGCTGCGCCGCTGGATTCTCGACGGTCATAAGGAATGGAAGAC
The DNA here is from genome assembly GCA_964546905.1 of uncultured Staphylococcus sp. Taxonomy (GTDB): domain Bacteria; phylum Bacteroidota; class Bacteroidia; order Bacteroidales; family Muribaculaceae; genus Duncaniella. Next base: position 127 of record CAZJKU010000050.1, on the reverse strand, counting down.
CAACGTCTACGGTCAGTGCAAGTCCTGGCTCGATGGCGGCCTCCAGCCCCGCGCCGTGAGCCGCGACCTGTCGTGGGGTGTCCCCGTGCCCGTGGAGGGTGCCGAGGGCAAGGTGCTCTACGTGTGG
>CAZJKU010000049.1:0-16523 GCA_964546905.1 uncultured Staphylococcus sp. | reverse complement strand
CAGCAGCCGAGCCTTCTGATGTTCCTTTAATTGTATTTTATCGGACAGCAATAAATGTATATAGGTAATTTCAATGCCTTCGCAGAGGAATGATTTTGCTCTCATTTTGCGCAGAAAGAACGCTTACGCGCTCTTTCTGCGATTTCTAATATGCCCGAAAGGCTGTCAAGTCTTTACTTCTTCGAGAAGTGATATTTCATTGAGGTTTTGTCGGGGAACTCAAGGATTATGTCAATGTCGCAGAGGTTTTGAAACATTTCGATAAGTTCTCCGAATGACTCTTGCACTTGCTTGTCACCCATAACTTTCATGCCTTCCTTGAATTCATCAAGAGAAACACCCATAGGGGCAGGGTCAAAGCTGAAGGTCAAGGACAGGAGCGTGGCATCGGGTGTCACTTCTACTTTAGTCCATTGCACACCCTCGGAGACTTCGGTAGGAAGATTGGACTGCATCACGGGGACTATAAGCGGGAGCTGATCGGCACTTATGCCCTGAGCTGAGACTGTAGGTGCGGCAACAAATGACGTGACAATCGCCGCAATGGCGAGGAAGAGGATTTTGAAAATTTTCATAGACGTTTAAATTATTAACATTTTAAAGATTAACGTTTAAATTCCAGGGATATTGTATGATTGATATTAGCCGATGAAGTCCCCACAAGTATGTCAAACTTTCCCGGAGTTACGGTCCAGGAGTGGCTTTTATCATCAAAATAGGCGAGCATCGACGGGTCAAGGTCGATTTTTACAACTTCGGTCTGGCCCGGCGCAAGGGAAACCTTGCGGAATGCCTTAAGTTCCTTAACAGGACGGTCGACGGGAGAATGGCTGTCGGAGACATACACCTGGACCACTTCACTGCCGGCGCGCCGCCCTGTATTGCTGACGGGGACCGACAGGGTCACCGTTCCACCGTCGTTCATGACCGGCGAAGAAAGCGACGGCTGACCGATTTCAAAAGTGGTGTAGCTCAATCCGTGGCCGAAGGGCAGGAGGGGCGCGATTGAGTCTCGGTCGAGCGAGCGGTAGCCCACATATATATCGTCGAGATACTCTTGCCGGGGGTTTGACCCGTCAGCATCAGTCACTCCGGGATAGGAAATTTCTCCGGCTGCGTGGACGCGAAGGTCACCGAGACGCGCGGGAAATGAGAACGGCAGATGCCCCGAAGGATTTACCTTGCCTGTGATGACATCGGCCATAGACTCGCCGATCATCGTACCGAGATACCAGCTCTGCACCACAGCCGGGACATCGTCAAGCCACGGCATAGCGTATGGGTTGCCCGAGATATTGGCCACTATAAGCCGTGGATTGGCAGCTGCGAGTTGGCTTATCAGTTCGTCCTGCCCCCACGGGAGATTATACTCGCGGCGGTCGGTCGACTCGCAATCCTGAAAGGCATTCTTGTTCAGGCCGCCTATGTATATAACCACGTCGGCATCACGGGCCATCGCGACAGCCTCGGCTCGGAGCGAGTCGAGCACTGCCTGAGGGATTATGTCCTCCTTGCCATAGCGTGGACGGCCCGAAACGTAACCTTTTGCATAGGTCACGTTACCGAATCGCTTGCGGAGCGATTCAAGCGGTGTATACATATCCTTGACCTTTAGGTCGCTCGATCCTCCACCCTCATTGAGATTGCGGGTAGCGTTCTCCCCTACTACAAGCACCCTGAGGCTGGCCGCGGTGTCGAGCGGAAGTATACCGGAGTTTTTCAGAAGCACTATCGACTCGTCGCCGATAGCCTTGGCGGCGGCATAATGCCCGGGTGAGGCGAGCGAGCCGAAAGGCTTGGAGCGGTTCATGGACGTGCGGAAAATCAAGCGCAACACGTTGGCGGCCTTTGCTTCAATAGTTGAGTCGGGTAATGTACCTGCGTTGAGTTTATCAAGATAGGGACAGGCAAGGAAATAATCGTCGTAACCGAATCGGGCTTCCGAGGTCAGACCGTTGGTATAGGTTCCCATCTCTATGTCAAGGCCGTTGAGAGCAGCCTCGTCGGTATCATGTGCTCCACCCCAGTCGGTTATCACAGCCCCGTCAAATCCCCACTCTCCACGCAATATATCCACGAGAAGGCGGTGATTGTGGCAGGCATGTTCACCCCCAACCTTGTTATAGGCACCCATTACCGACCACGCTCCACCTTCCTTCACGGCAGCCTTGAAAGCAGGCAGATAGATTTCATAAAGCGCACGGTCCGATACCTTCACGTCGATGTCGCCGCGCCACTTCTCCTGATTGTTGAGGGCGAAATGCTTCACACATGCAGCCACGCCGTTCTTTTGGAGTTCCTGAACGTAGGGAACCACCATCACCGATGCAAGACAGGGGTCCTCGCCCATGTACTCGAAGTTGCGGCCGTTGAGAGGCGTGCGGCAGATGTTTACGCCCGGCCCGAGCAGCACGTCTTTTCCACGGTATCGCGCCTCCTCTCCCACGCTTTTTCCATAAAGAGCCGACAGCTCAGGATTCCATGTAGCCGCAAGCGCTGTAAGAGCCGGGAATGCCGTGGCAGAGTCACAGGTCCACCCGGCATACTTCCAGTCGTTCCAGTTGATCTCGGCTCGTACACCGTGGGGACCGTCGCTCATCATCAGTTGCGGGATTCCGAGGCGCGGCACTCCGCTGCTCGCGAATTTACCGTAGGCATGGAGCAGGGCCACCTTTTCCTCGCGGGTCATGCGTCGGAGCGCGTCGTTTACTCTCAGTTCGAGCGGGGCGGCATCGTCAAGATACACCGGCTCCGCGGCCGAGAGCTGCACCGAAACAGCTAAAGCGGAAATGGTAAGAAGTTTTCTCAGTATATTCATGTCAATCAGATTATTTCAGTCTTATCTCGGTTTTCATTCCCGTATACTCCACGCTCACACCCGAAGCATCGAGCGGATCGGCAACGGGATGTGACGGTGTGATATAAACGATGTTGAACCTGACGTTCTCCTCCATTCCGGGGAATGAGCCGTCGCGGTTGCCGATGGTGAGCACCGACGAGGTATCATCATAATGCAAGGGAATACGAGCACACAGGCCCCGCTCGTAGTTATAGTTGACACCTTCATCATCGTAGAGCGTGAAATCGCCGTCGCGGCCCGCGTAGACTATCAGTGTGACGGGGTTAGTCGACCTTTCAGCGGTCGACTGAATGACACCTCCGGCGGGAATTATCGATCCTCCGCGCACGTAGAGAGGAATACGGTCGTAAGGGGCATCGACCGGTTGCACGCCACTCCCATCAACGAGCCGTCCGGTATAAAAGTCATACCACTTTTCACGGGCGGGAAAATACACATCGCGCGAGCGCACACCGAAGCGATACACCGGAGCCGCGAGAAATGCCGGGCCAAACATATATTGATCGCCAACACTTCGGGCCGCGAGGTCATCGGTAAAATCCATCACCATCGGGCGCATGATAGTGTAATCGTCAGCCGATGCCATTGCAGCAAGCGAGTAGAGGTAGGGCATGAGCCGGTAGCGCAGGTTAATGTAATCTACGATCGAGGCGTAGGCCGGATGATCCTCGGGAGCGATATTGTAGACTTCACGGAAAGGCCACTGGCCGTGGGCGCGGAAAAGAGGGACGAAAGCCCCGAACTGATACCAGCGTGTGTTGAGTTCGCGCCATTCTTCGAGATCAGGCGAGGCATTGCCTGACCTGTTCCACTCCTTGACTGCCTTTACATAACGGTCTTCGACACAGAAACCACCTATATCCATGGTCCAGAACGGCACGCCGCTCACCGAAAAGTTGAGTCCGGCCTTGATCTGGGCTTCCATATCTTCCCATCGGGTTGCGATGTCGCCGCTCCACGTGGCGGTGGAGTAGCGTTGCTGACCGGGAAAGCCTGAGCGCGTCAGCAGGAACACACGCCTGTCGGGCTCATCGCCACGCTGTCCGTTGTAGATCGCCTCGGCGTTCATCAGGGCATAGGCATTGAAATACTTTGCCGCCGGCCCCAGTGCCGTCGGAGTCATGAGTTCCTTGCGGTATTCGATGTCTACACAGTCACGTATATTGGGTTCACTTGCATCCATCCACCAGGCATCAATGCCCAACGGAACGTAATGATCGCTGATCTGCTTCCAGAACAGCCGTCGGGCATCGGGGTGATATGCGTCGTAAAACGAGCCGAGGTAACCGGGGCCCACCCAGTCGCGGATGCTGTCGCGCACAGCGTTGCGGTACATCCAGCCCCGCGAGTCAAATTCCTTGTAATGTTCAGTCGTGGTATAAAATTTCGGCCACACTGAAATCATTACCCTTGCGTCCATCGAGTGAATGGAATCGACCATGACGCGGGGATCGGGAAAACGCTTGCGGTCAAACTCATGACTTCCCCAAGCATCCTGCGGCCAGTGCAGCCAGTCGATCACGATATTGTCGAGCGGGATATTGCGCCGGCGGAACTCAGCCACGGTTGAGAGCACCTCATCGGCGGTATTGTATTTCTCGCGGCTCTGCCAGTAACCCATCGCCCACCGCGGCATCACGGGAGCCTTTCCGGTCAGGGAGCGGTAGCCCGAGATGACATCGTCCATATCGTCGCCATAGATGAAATAATAGTCGACCATATCCTGCATCTCGCCCCACCATCTCATTTTCTTCCCGACCGAATCATCAGCAGCGGGATATACGCGCAGTCCGCAATAGGCTACGTCGCCGTCAGGATGCCAGTCGATGCGCAGTTTCACGGGGCGGTCCTTGACCATGTCGAGCGAGAACTTGTAGGCATTGGGATTCCAGGACGTGCGCCAGCGGGTGGCGACGACAGTATCACTCCCGGCCATGACAGTCACGTAGCCCGAGTAATATAGCTGAAAGTCATAGCGGCCTGTCGCCGGCGGGATAATCTCACCGGAATATGTCACCGCCGAGCGGCGGAAACGGAAATTTTCAGGCAATCCGTGGACCCGGTCCAGCCCGGGCCGTTCAAGATATTCAAATGACATTTCTTTCTCGCGACGCTCTATCACCGTGGAGTCAGCTGCGACATAACGGCCTGTCAACGCTCCTTCCTCACCCGAGGAGTCGCGAAGAGTGAAGACTTCGCTGAGCGTGAGGTAGTCATCGGGATTTCCCCACCGGCACAATGAGTAGCTGTCCCACAGCAGGCCATAATTGCCCGTCGAAATCACAAAGGGCATCGACACCTTGGTGTTATATTGGTACAGGGCCTCATTCCTGCCCTTGTAGTTGAACTCGTTGGCCTGATGCTGTCCGAGTCCGTAGAGTCCTTCATTGTCATCAAGAGATTCAAACGATTGGCTCACCGTATAGCCCGTTGTACCTTCGACATCTACGGGCGTGAATGAGCGTCCCCCGGGAGTCTCCTGAAGAATAAGTTTTCCATCTTTGTCGTAAAACGACACCGCACCGCTCGCCGCATCGACAACTGCACTGACACGTGAAGTGGTCAATGTAACCCTGTCACCACCGTCGGTAACATCAAACGCCGGAATCACCTCCGGCCTCACCACCACGAGCGAGGAATCGCGTCCCCAATCACCCGGAGAGGCCGAAACCCTGATTATCGAGGGCGTGACCGCTTCAAGACGCACATTTACACCGCCGCCGGTCTCTATGATACAACCCGCGGGAGTCACTTCCACAGCAGCCTGAGCCGTACCGCTCCACAACACGGGCAACGATGCCATGATGAGTTTACCTATCGTTTTCATGATTCAGATTTAACAGCGGCAAAAATAAACATAATAATCCATATTACAAAGTCCCGCGCCTGCAGTGCAGACACGGGACTCACTATGAAAGAAAAATCTTAATCAGGTCGCAGTGATCAGCGGACCACGATCTTCACGCCGCAGGCAACATATACGCCGGGGGCGAGAGGACCGAAGCTGACGGGCTTACCCTCGCTGAGGGCGCTGCCTACACATGCACCGGCCACGCTGTAAACCTTGACGGGAGTTCCGGCGGGAGCGGTTACGGTGACAACACCGGCATTGACAGTCACCACAGCCTTGGCATCGGCATCGATCACGTCGAGTGAAGTAGCAATATGAGTAAGGGTGATGTCCTTGACAAATTCGAGGCTCGATGCGGGATCAAAAGCGATGTCGCTTTCCACATAGGGAGCGTATTCCTCAGCCGAAGCAGTGAGGTCATATACAAGGTGAGTGTTGATGATGTCAATCGAGTAAGCACCTTCGACATCGGTATAAGCCTGATAGAGGATGTCGTCGGAAGTGTACTGAACGAGGACGTTTTCAACGGGGGCTCCGGTCTGATCGGTAACCGTACCCTTGGCCTCAACCACATCCTTGGCAATCTGAATATAAGCGACGGGGAAACCGGTGGGGTATATTGACCACGAAGCCTCATCATCGAGGTCTTCGGCATATTCCTTATTGTTGCGGATCACGCGGTTGTCAGTCTTGCCATTCCAGTAGTCGTAAGCGCTGTTGTCGATAGCGAAGAACACGTTGTGAGTATCCTGATCCTCGGTGAGGTTGGTCTGCTCGGTCATGATGCAGATTGACTTGCCTTCATATACGAAGGGAGCATCAAAAGGAATCTCAAGCATGGGGATGAGCACCTGAGGGCTATAGCTGCCACCTACGGGGAAAGAATAGTCGCTGTCATAGACGAGAGTCATGTCATCCTTCGAGAGGGGCACGATGTCATTCGAATCAAAGCCCTCGACATCGGTATTGGCGATCCATACCTTAACGTGCTTGGTAAGTTCAGAAGTGTTGTAACCGGTAAAATAGAAACCGGCGATCTTCACGCCTGCATCGAGACCGAGCTGATCGGCACGGTAGATGATCTGGCCCTGGGCATTATAATAGGTATTGAGAGGATCGGTGGCAGTGATCTTCACCACACCTACCTGAACGGTGCTCTCGGCCTTCTCTGCTTCAACCGAGAAGTCAAACGAAGTGAGTTCCTGACGCTCGTCGCCGGCCACGAATACGAATGTACCGGTGTAATCACCCTCGAAGTGAGGAGTATAGCGGATGTCAAATGTAAGCTCGGCACCAGCCTCAAACTCGGGAGTTTCGGTAGCGTGAGCTACAACTTCACCGTTCACTTCGAGAACCACGTCATAGTCAGTTTCCGAAGTCGTGAGGATGTTGCGGAGTGTAATGGCAGTGATGAAGCGGCTGTTGACGGCACCGGCTTGGGGAAGACCGGTAGAAACGACATAGACATCGTGGGCCACGTCTACCACCTTACCGCCGGCGATATTGTCGAGACGCACGCCACCGGCCTCAAATGCAACATAGTAATTGCCCTCGGGCATGTCGATGTTGTAAAGACCGAATTCGTAGGTACCGTAGCCTGAGCCGCTGGGCTTATCGTTGGGGAACGTTGCATCGACACCTGTACCCTCGCTTGTGGCAACGGCGTAGACGAGATTCCAATTTACGCGGTCAGTAGAAGTATAGACATTGAGTTTCGACGAGTAGTTGTCGCTCTTGGTAGCCATGAAAGCGAGCTTGTCGCCTTCGTTGAACGAGAGGAGGGGCAGCACCACGCGGTCCATAGAGTAGGTGGAGGTACACTGGAGATACTTGAGGTCGGCAAGGGGACGGAGGAGTTCGGGAGCATCAACGAGTGACCAGCCCTTTCCTACCACCATTCCGGCGGTAGCGGCTTCGCCTTCAAAGTCCTGATAGTATTCGCCTTCGGCCAGCACTACACCTGCAAGGTCATACTGGAGTTCGCCGAGCGATTCAGCGGTGAAAGTGATCTTACCGTATTTCACACCGGCCTCGCCGGCGAGGGCAACGTTGATAGCCTTCTTTTCATCCTTGGCAAGGGTGAAGGGCTCGGCATCGGTGGTGAAGCCTTCCGAAACGCTCACAGCAGTCACGGTCAAGGGAGCGGTACCGCTGTTCCACATCCAGAGAGTGCGGGCAGTACCCTCGGCACCGGCACCGATATTAACAGTTCCGGTAATGTTCACGTCGTTGTAGCTCGACTGATTGCCGCTGTTGGTCTCGAAGAACATGAACTTCGGATTGGGGAGATAAGGAATCACCGTGAAGTATCCGAGCGATGTCTCGATGGCGTTGGTGAGGGCGTGAGTGATGGTTACCCGGTAATTGTTGGAAGTCGTGTTGGGAGCGACTACCGGAGTATTGGTCATCTCAAATTCCTTGACAACGGTCTCACCACAAGGAATGGCTTCAGTGATATTTCCGGTTCCGAAAAGTGCATTGTCGGCAGTGGCGTTGGTAAGCTCTACCTTAAAGCCTTCTTCTGAAGCGGCGAAATCAACGTCGCCGGTGTTGGTGATCGTAACCTTAAACTTGATAGTGATCAGGTTCTCATCATTAGCTTCGAGGGCAGTGCCGCTCTGATTATCGACCTTAACTTCAAGTGAAGCGCGGTAGACAACATCGGCCGACGTGGCCTCGAAATCATCAAGATCCACATTGTTACCGCGGATACCCACGTAAGTACCGGCAGGCACATCCGACACGGTAATCTGAGTCCACTCGTCGATATCCTTGCCTTCAAGAACGTTGAGAGGAGTATCGCCGAGACGCTCGAATGCCGATGCTGAAGTCGGAATATTGGTCGGATCAGCGATGTTGTAGAACGTAAGAGTGGGTTCCGTACCGTTCTTGCGCACCCAGATGCTGATCTCACCCTCAACCTGCGGAGTGACGAGGATATCGTTGTAATTGTAATTGTTGTAGTAAGAGCTGTAATAGTTACTGTACTGGTTGACCGAGATATAGGAGCCGGGGTGGCCACCTTCCTCGATCAGTTCATATTTAGCGGCCGAATAACCTGCTCCACCGCCCTGGTACCATCCTTTGGGACGAACCGAATTGCCGTCAAACTGCACGACGTAGGGCGACAGCACCTCAGCTGAAAGCGAGAATACCGCAGCCACTGCAAGTGCAGCGCTCAGAAGAATCTTTTTCATTGTAAAACTGAATTTATTGATTGGAAAATTTAACACCATGATTATTTGACGAGCACTTTGCAGGCCTCACCGTCGGTCGACGACACGATATATACGCCGGGAGCAAGACGGAACGTAGCTGTCTCGGCTGAGGTGCGCCCGGCAGTGGCGCCTGTTGCGGTAATCACCACGAGCTGCTTGCCCTCGGGATTGGTGATGTCAAGACGGCCTGACGTGCCGGTGGCCGAGAATGATGCCTTGCCGGCTGCCGGAGCCGCTACCGTCCCGATGCCGCTCCATTCCATATCGTCGGGCACGTCGATAATTTCAGTCCACTCACTGAGCACATATACGGGAATCATATATGAGCCGGGACGCTGACGCGCAGCCATGAGCGAGAAAGAGAGGTGATCGCCCTTTTCGCGGTCGGGGGTGACGCAGTAATATCCGGGAGCATCAAGGCCATCCTTGATTTCATCATACTTGTAAAGGTTGCGCTGCACGGCACCCTCAGGCAGGTTGACGCGGATGCGGAGGTTGTCCATATAGAGCCAGCCGCCGTCGGTACATCCTACCGAGAAGCGCACGAGGCCGGGATTTACCTTATAGGTCAGGCGCACGTGGGTCCAGTCGCTGCCGATTTCCTCAGTCACTTCACCTCCGGCACCGAGCACCCATGTAGTCTTTCCGTCGACCACTCCGGGCACGGCAATCTGGATATAGGGCTTCACGCCGGGATCGAGAGTTGCGAAGTCAGCTTCAAGGATAATGTCGCCGGTCGACTGGCCGATGCTCATGATCGGCGAGACGAGTTCGCCGTAATAGGCTGTTCCGTAGCTCGAAACGTAGTTATGGAGGGCGAGACCGCCGTTGATCACACCGCCTTCATACATCACCCAGTTGGCACGGGTCATGCCGTAGTTGTCCATGTCATAGAGACCGATGGCGTTGACGTAGGGTTCACCGATTGAACCGTCGCACACCACGCCGTCGAAGTGCTCGTTGATAATGGCATATTTCTCGTCGGCCTGAGCGGTGTGGTCGAGGATGGCCTGGAAGCCGTAACCCTCGGCGTTATACACCGGATCCCACTCGGCGAGGAAGCCTTCGGCTGATACGTCGCTCACCCTCACGTTGTCGGGAACGGTAAGGTCAAGTACCTCTACCAGAGCCGATTCCTCACTCTTTACACCCGAGGGCGACACGGCGCGGATATAATAATAGTATACCTTGTCGCGGTTGAGGCCCGAGAGGTGATAGGAAGTCTCGGTAGTCTTGACGTCGCGAGCCACATATTTATAATCGGGCAGCTGGTCCTCCGAACCCTGGCGGCGGATATAGAAGCAGTTGAAAATATAATGGTCGGCGTTTTCTACGGCTGTCCAGTTGGCAGTGAAGCTGTCGCCGGTGAAATCTGTCCACTTAAGGGCAGTGGGAGCCTCGATTTCGGCCTTGAACTGCTCAACCTTGAAGTCGTCGATGAGGAGTTCGAGCGCGTCGGCATAGATCTGGATAACGGCGTTGGAGGGACAGTCGGTGAGCTCCACGTCGATATTGGTCCACTGGAGACCGTTGACGGGGAAAGTCTGCTCGGTGCCGGTGATGGGGAGCATGTCAGATTCAGCCACCCAGCGCACCGTCACCATGTCAAACATATCGGGGGCGAGCAACTTGGCGCGGAACGAGAGATAAGCCTTACCCGAATCGCGGTGGAGGTCAAGCTCGGGCGATTCGAGCTGGCCGGTCATGCGAGTGCCGGTGTAGGGCTCGTAATAATAGCCGATGCACACTGCCCCACCGGCCTGATGCACACCGCGGCCGCACCAGCCGGGAGTGTGGGTATACTGCGACGGAATCATGAAGTAATCGCCCTCGATGGTATTGGGGTCAGGATCGATTTCCGAGCCGGCTGTCATCAGCGAGAAATCTTCCTCGATCACCACTGTATATTCGCGGCCATCGTCGGGGACAAGACGGGGAGAGACAGCGCGCGGTGAAAAAATTGAGGAGGGTGAATTACCGAAAGAACGGATTGCCGTGTTCCTGACTGGCTTCTCAAATGCCGAGTACCGGGCAGGAACAAGGTTGTCGGCAATGGCCGCGGGCGCCATCGCAGCTGCGGCGACGGTCATTGCAAGAACAGAAGATAATTTCATAAATGATTGATTGGAAACAAATATTATGATAAAATTTTGCGGCAAAAATAAGACATTTTGCCAACTTTTCCAAAGAATCCGACACAAATTGCACGAGATTTTAACATCTCAATATCATTTTTCACGTTTGTCGCCAATACACAGCCATGTCGGCGGATGACAATTGGTATAAAAGTAACAATTTGACTCCACATTGGATTCTTTTTACTGCCTGCGGGCTGAAAGTCGCCAAAAATTAGTTACCTTTGCAGCGATAAATCAACGAAAGTAACTGTCACACTCTACCCGCACATGTTCATCACCGACTCGCTGTCCACTTTCGGACGCTACTGCATATTCATCAGGAAAGTGTTCTTCCTGCCCGACCGGTGGCGGTCATTTTTCTCGCGCACTTTAGCCGAGATCACCAAGCTTGGCATCGATTCGATACCGCTCGTGATCGTCATCTCGCTCTTTATCGGGGCAGTGATCACCATTCAGATGCAGCTCAACGTTATGTCGCCTCTGATCCCGGCTTATTCCGTGGGCATGGCCTCGCGCGAGATCATCCTCCTTGAGTTTTCCAACTCCATCCTCTGCCTCATTCTTGCCGGCAAGGTGGGATCAAACATAGCCTCGGAAATAGGCACGATGCGAGTCACCGAGCAGATCGACGCTCTTGACATAATGGGCGTAAATTCGGCCAACTACCTGGTATTGCCCAAGGTGGTGGCGTTCTTGTTTTTCATGCCCGTGCTGGTGACGTTCTGTATAGCCACGTCATTCCTGGGAGGACTGTTTGTAGCCCTGTTTACCGACATGATACCCGTGAGCCGCTACATCTACGGCCTTCAGGCGATGTTCCAGGAATGGTATGTGTGGTACGGTCTCATCAAGTCGCTTTTCTTCTCATTCATCATCACCTCGGTAGCCGCTTTCTACGGATATTTCGTGAAGGGCGGTGCCCTCGAAGTGGGTAAGGCGAGCACCAATGCCGTGGTGGCGTCGTCGATCCTCATCCTGCTCCTTGATGTGGTGTTAACCAAACTGCTCCTGCAATGATCGAAGTAAAAAATCTCACCAAATCATTTGACGGCAAGACAATTCTTGACAACGTCAGCGCTACTTTCGAAACCGGCAAGACCAACCTGATCATTGGCCAGAGCGGCTCGGGAAAGACAGTGATGCTCAAGTCGCTCGTGGGACTGATACGCCCCGAGAAGGGCCAGATACTTTATGACGGACGCGATTTCATGCAGATGAACCGCAAGCAGGTCAAGGAGATACGCAAGGAAATAGGCATGTTGTTTCAGGGATCGGCGCTATTTGACTCGGAGACGGTGCTCGGCAACGTGATGTTTCCGCTCACCATCTATACCCGCATGAGCCACGCCGAGATGCTCGACCGCGCGCGCTTCTGCCTTGAACGCGTCAACCTCAAGGGGGCCGAGGACAAGTACCCGTCGGAAATCTCGGGCGGAATGCAGAAACGCGTCGCCATCGCCCGCGCCATCGCCATGAATCCCAAGTATCTGTTCTGCGACGAACCCAACTCCGGCCTTGACCCGCGCACGTCAATCCTCATCGACGAGCTTCTCAGCGACATCACCCACGAGTATAACATCACCACCATCATCAATACCCACGACATGAACTCAGTGCTGGGTATAGGCGAGAACATCATATTCATCCGCAACGGCCACCGCGAGTGGGTGGGCGACATGCAGCAGATTTACACTACCTCGTGTCAGGCCCTGGATGAATTCGTGTTTGCCAACGATCTGTTCCAGAAAGTGCGCTCCTACGTCCTCACCCACGAGCGTCCGCAGCCTTAACGCCTTGACCGCCGAGGCCCGAGCACCACGAGGACGACCGAAATCATGATCATGGCCACGCCGGCGATGTTGAGGGCCGAAAGCCGCTCGCCAAACATCAGCACCCCTATCGCTATGCCGGTCACCGGCTCAAGCGCGCCCAGCAGCGACACTACGACTGACCCCACGTCGCGCACCGATACCGCGATAGCCAGCAGCGAGATCACGGTGGGAATCACGGCGATTCCGGCGATGTTGAGCAGGCACTCCCCTGTCAACTGCAACGGCGACAGCGACGACAGGAAATCCAGATTAACGATAAATACCGCCGACCCGAAAAGAAGCGAGTAAAACGTCAGCGTCATGCCGGGTATCTCCCTGAGGCGGCTCTTGTTGATCGCCACCATATAGACGGCGTATGCCAGAGCCGAAAGGCACACGAGGATTATCCCCGTCACGCCGGCCTTTCCGCCCGACGGATTGTAAAGAAATATTATCCCTGCCACGGCCATCACCAAAGCCACGACCGTAACGCGGGTCAGCCGCTCGCCATATCCGAGCCACATGATCACGGTGACGAAGACCGGAGTCATGAACAGCAGTGTCGTGGCGATGCCCACGTCCATGTATCGGTAACTCATAAACAGGAATAGTGACGACAGCGCAAACACCACTCCCTCTCCTATCATGAACGGCACGTCGCGCAGCGGAAGCCTGAAACTTCTCCCCGACAGCAGCATCACGAGAGCCAGGACGGCTGCCGCGCCGGCATAACGGTAGAACAGCACCGAGGTGACAGTCAGGCCGATACCGTAGAGCGGCAACGCAAACATCGGATTCAATCCATAGCTCACCGCCGCCACGATACCCAGAATGTAACCGCGCAGGCTACGTCCGGTGAGGGTTTCTTTAACAGGCTCCTTCTTCATGATGCTGCAAAGATAGTCATTCCCGCGCATTTTTTAACGGTTGTTTTAGCCCGTTTCCCGCCGAATATCTTTAACTTTGTATCATGGGAAAGATAAAACTGCTATTTTCAAAATTCGACACTCCGCTGCCGCTGCAATTCGCGCCCGGTATCAAGGCCGGGTTTCCCAGCACGGCCGACGATTACAGGCTCGACTCCATCGACTTCAACCGCGACATGATCCGCCACCCCGAAAGTACGTTCTACGGTCGCGTATATGGCGACTCGATGATCGATGCCGGGATTTCTGACGGCGACATAGCCGTGATAGACCGCCTCGAAGAACCGCGCGACGGTGACATCGTGGTGGCCTACATCAACAACGAGTTCACTATCAAGTATCTTGACCTGACCCACCGCGACGAGGGATATATAGAGCTCCGCCCTGCCAACGAGACTTTCTCGCCGATACGCGTGGACGCCGGCGATGATTTCCGAGTGTGGGGCGTGGTGGTGTGGACGATCCGTAACTGGAAGCGCTGACGGGTGATGAACTGCTCGACGCTCTATGCCGTGATTGACTGCGACAACTGCTTTGTCAGTTGCGAGCGTGTGTTCCGTCCCGACCTTGAGGGCCGGATCGTGGTCGTGCTGTCCAACAATGACGGCTGTGTCGTGGCACGCTCTTCAGAGGCCAAAGCCGCCGGAATCAAGATGGGGATTCCTTACTACCAGATGAAACAGAATTTCCCCGGGCTCGACGTTACGGCCCTGTCGAGCAACTACGAGCTGTATGCCGACATGACCGGACGCGTCATGTCGCTCATCAGGAAAGCGGCTCCCGATTTCATGCGCTACTCGATCGACGAGGCGTTCTGCATACTCCGCGGTGTCAGCGGCGCGCAGGCCAAGCAGTGGGGCGAGGATCTGCACTCGCTCGTGAAGCGGGGCACCGGGATGCCCGTCAGCATAGGAATAGCTCCCTCCAAGACCCTTGCCAAGGCCGCGTGTCTCTTTGCAAAGAAATATCCGGGCTACCGCCACTGCTGCGTGATCGACAGCGACGAGAAGCGGCTGAAAGCCCTTGAGCTCGTGCCTATCGACGACGTGTGGGGCATAGGGCGCCGCATGGTCCCCCGGCTGATGCGTCTTGGCATCACCACTGCCGGAATCTTCGCGGCCCATACACCTGACTGGGTGCGCCGCTCGTTCAGCATCGTCACCGAGCGCACGTGGAAGGAACTCAACGGTATCGACTGCATCCCCAACGAGCGCGTGGCGCCCAAGAAAAGCATCTGCACCAGCCGCACGTTTCCGTCACAGCTCGACGACTACGTATCGCTCCGCACCCAGATAGCCAATTATGCGGCAAAGTGTGCCGAGAAACTGCGCCGGCAGCGGTCAGTGGCCTCGACAGTGAATCTTTTCATCGAGACCAACCGGTTCCGCGAGGATTTGCCCCAGCACTCGGTCATGCTACGCGCCACACTCCCCACCCCTACCGCGGCCACCATCACCATAGTCGAGGCTGCCGCCAGGCTGCTGAAGGAGGCGATGCGCCCGGGTTGCAGCTACAAGCGGGCCGGCGTGATAGTGACCGACATAACCGGAATTGACGGAATGCAGCCCGACCTTTTTGACTATGATCCCGAGAGATACAACCGGCTACAGCGGCTCGACGAGACGGTTGACAGGATCAACCGCCTGTGTGGCAGCGAGACGGTGGTGGTAGGCACCCGACAGTACACCCGCCCCGAAGGCCGTGGGAAAGCGGCGCAATTCGCCACGGCGATACGCCGCGACCACATCACCCCCTGCCCGACCACCCGCTGGAGCGACATTATCCCTCTCAATAAAGGAGCAATAGGCTCTAAAGCGGTGCAAGATTGAAGTTTATTAAATTTTTTAGCTGTTTTTTAGCTGTTAATTCAAAAAAAGTTACGATATTTGCACTGCAAAAATTTCACCCCTTTTCAGGGTGACATTCATCCATGCAAGTTTCACATATATTATAATAAACAGACTAAAGCAATGACTAAAGCTGACATCGTAAACGAAATTGCCAAATCAACCGGCATCGACAAGGCAAACGTTCTTGAAACTATCGAGAAGTTCATGGAAGTAGTTAAGGACTCTCTCGCCAACGGTGAAAACGTATATCTCCGTGGCTTCGGTAGCTTCATCATCAAGGTGCGCTCGGAAAAGACCGCCCGCAACATCTCCAAGAACACCACCATCATCATCCCCGAGCACCGCATCCCCGCTTTCAAGCCCGCCAAGGTGTTCATGGAAGAAGTCAAGAAGAACTGATTTCAACAATAATCCAAATATCCGTCATAACATTTTTAATCATTTACCACCATGCCCAGCGGAAAGAAAAGAAAAGGCCACAAGATGGCTACCCACAAGCGTAAAAAACGTCTGAGAAAGAATCGCCACAAGAAGAAATAATCAAGGTCTTCTTCCTCAGTACTACGAAATTACGACACTAAAGAACAAACACTATCAAGACGTCGGCCTCTTCCGGTTACGGGACGGGCGCTTCAGAAGACGGATCTTAAAGTAGTTTGTTCTTTGTGTTGATTTCGGAGTTTCCCCACCGTCGGGCCATGAGCCCGGCAATCCGGATAATCATCAATCCATCATAAAGATGAAAAGTGAATTAATTGTAGACGTTCAACCCGGCGAGGTGTCGATTGCCCTCACCGAAGATTCCCGGCTCGTATCGCTTCAGAAAGAGTCGAGAAACATCGCTTATGCCGTGGGCGACATCTACCTGG
>CAZJKU010000048.1:0-17383 GCA_964546905.1 uncultured Staphylococcus sp. | reverse complement strand
ACCGTCATCTCTCCCACCTTTGGGGTGCCTATCCCGGCAATCAGGTCTCACCCTATGTCAACACTACAATATTCCAGGGTGTCCACAAATCACTTTCAGGCCGTGGCGATGCGGCCCGCGGATGGTCAATGGGCTGGAAAGTATGTGAATGGGCGCGTATGCTCGACGGCGACCATGCCCTTGACATCATCAAGAACCAGATGCGTCTTGTCTCGCCCAATATAACATCCTCCGACCCCAACGGTGGCACGTATGCCAATATGTTTGACTCCCACGCACCCTTCCAGATCGACGGCAACTTCGGATGCACTGCCGGAATCGCCGAGATGCTTCTTCAGTCCCATGCCGGTTTCGTGCATCTTCTGCCCGCCCTGCCGGCTAAATGGTCAGACGGAAACGTCAGCGGACTTCGCGCCCGTGGCGGATTCGAAGTTAAGGATATGACGTGGAAGAACGGCTCGCTTGAGCGCGTGGTGATAGTATCGAAACTCGGTGGCAACCTGCGCATACGCTCGCTCACTCCGCTGCAAAATGCCGACGGGTCAGATCTCACGGCTGCCTCGGGAGAGAACACCAATGAACTTACACGTCCTTACGTGATGCCGGAACCTATCGTTGCCGACATGAAGAAAATTCCGGATACACGTCTGCCCGAAACATGGCTCTACGACATTCCCACTGTCCCGGGTCAGGAAATTGAACTTGTAGCAGGATCCACCGGCATTGTCACCCCTGCAGCTCCTGCTACGGCACGTGGTCAGGGATATGACATTCTCGGCCGGCGCGTTGCTTCCGACTCCAAGGGACTCGTTATTACACGTAACAACAAATATATCAACCGCTGATCCATACATCGGTAAATCGCGTTCCGGAGCCGTCCTCATCGGGAGGACAGCTCCGGTTTCGTTTCAACAGCCGGTCATGAGACCATTCTTGCCGACAAGTAACTTTAGCTTCTGCCAGATGACCTGCCAAATGACCGCGAGAGTGGATTTTTTAAATCGGAAGTTTTTTTGTATCTTTGCATGATTATCTGTAACAGAAACCGTAAAAGTTATGAAAAAATACTTTCTTGTACTTGCGTTTATCGTATTGACCGCGGCGGGTTTCGCCGCTTCGGCCCAGAATCCCGAGCCGCCCATATCGTGGCGCATGACCGCCCGGATGACTTCGGCCACCGAGGGCGTGGTGACCCTGAAAGCAACCGTGAAGCCCGGATGGCACCTGTATTCCACTTCGCTTCCTTCGAGCGACGGTCCGCGCCCTACGGTGATCTCTATGTCCCATCCGGCCACGATGTCGTTCACTTCCTCGCTCAAGCCTTCGGTAGCCACGGTTGAGAAGGAGGATGCGATGTTTGGCGTCAAGCTGGCATGGTGGGAAAACGACGTGACATTCACCCGCACGTTCACCACCACTACCCCCGACGCTCCCGGCACCGTGGAGGTGAAGGTGACTTTCATGGGCTGCAACGACGAGACCTGTCTGCCCCCCTCCACCGTTACCCTGTCACGCAACGTTAATCCGTTCAAGAAATGAAACGACTGCTGAAATTATTCTTTCTCATCATGATGCTCGCCCCGGGCATCACGGCCGGCGCGCAGATTGTAAACCCTATCCGCTGGACTTCACACGTGAACGAGATCTCGGCTGACGAGGCTGAAATCGTGTTCAGCGCCAAGGTCGACGCGGGTTGGCACCTCTACGGGATGACGTTGCCCGACGGTGGCCCGCGCCCTACGCATTTCAACTTCACCACGCTGAAGGGATGTGAACTCTCCGGCCACGTCACGCCGTCAAAGGCTCCGGTGACGAAGGTCGACATGGTGTTTCATCTCGAACTCTCGTGGTGGGAGAGCGACGTGACATTCACCCAGCGGCTGCATCTGACCGACAAGGCCTGGCATGTGGCCGGCAACATATCGTTTCAGGGATGCGACGACAGCGCATGTATGGCCCCGACCAAGGAACCGTTTGAGTTCTCGGGCCACGGTGCCGTGACCGAGACCGAGCCTGAGGCCGCTCCGGCCCCGGCCGCAAAGGCGGTATCGATGTCGGCCGACGAGTCGGCCTGGTGGGCTCCCGTCACGCTCCCCTCTGCCGGCGAGGCTGCTCCCACTGCCTCGGGCGATCTCTCGGGCAGCTCGATGTGGTATATCTTCTTCTGGGGTTTCATGGGTGGCCTGCTGGCTCTGATGACTCCCTGCGTGTGGCCCATGATACCGCTGACGGTCAGCTTCTTCCTTAAGAAAAGCTCGTCGCGGTCGCGCTCAGTGCGCGATGCCGCCATCTATGGAGCGTCGATCGTGGTGATCTACCTCGTGCTCGGCCTTGCCATCACGCTTATCTTCGGAGCGAGCAAGCTCAACGAGCTGTCGACCAATGCGGTGTTCAATCTGCTGTTCTTCGGTCTGCTCGTGGTATTTGCGATCTCGTTCTTCGGCGCGTTTGAAATCACGTTGCCGTCAAAGTGGAGCAACACTATGGACGGTGCCGTGGAGCGCACCGGCGGCATGGTCAGCATCTTCTTCATGGCTTTCACGCTTGCCCTGGTATCGTTCTCATGCACGGGTCCCATCATCGGTACCCTTCTCGTCGAGGCCGCCTCGATGGGCGACATCACCGGCCCGGCAGTAGGAATGGGTGCATTCGCCCTGGCGCTTGCCATTCCGTTCACCCTCTTTGCCATCTTCCCGTCGTGGCTCAAGAGTATGCCCCGCTCGGGCGGCTGGCTCAATTCGGTTAAGGTGGTGCTCGGCTTCCTCGAACTGGCACTGTCGCTCAAGTTCCTCTCGGTGGCCGACCTCGCCTACGGGTGGGGCATCCTCGACCGCGAGGTGTTTATCTCGCTGTGGGTGGTGATATTTATCCTCCTGGGGCTCTATCTTTTAGGTAAGCTGCGTTTCAGCCACGACACTCCACTTGAACACGTGTCGCTCCCGCGCTTCTTCCTCGCCCTTGCGTCGTTGAGCTTCGCCGTCTACCTCGTGCCCGGCCTCTGGGGCGCGCCGCTGAAGGGTGTCAGCGCATTTGTGCCGCCGCTCTATACCCAGGACCTCAACCTCTATGCCGGAGGCCAGTTCCGCGAGTTCAGCGACTATGACGAAGGTATGCGTTTCGCCGCCGAAAACAACCGCCCCGTGCTGATCGACTTCTCGGGCCACGGATGCGTCAACTGCCGCAAGATGGAGGGAGCCGTGTTTGACACCCAGGAGGTCGCCGCCATCATCCGCGAGAACTATGTGCTGATTAAGCTGATGGTCGACGAGCGCCGCGATCTTCCCGAGCCCGTCACCGTGGAGGAATATGGCCGCAAGATCACCCTGGAGACCGTGGGCGAGAAGTGGAGCTACCTGCAGCGCAGCAAGTTCGGCGCCAATACCCAGCCGTTCTATGTGATACTCGACAATCAGGGCAATCCCCTGAATCATGCTTATTCCTACGACGAAAACGTGGCCAAGTTTGTCGACTGGCTGCAGACCGGCGTAGAAAACTATATGAAACAATGAAATCCCGTCAAGAAAAAATCGAGGCCCTGGGCCGCGTCATAGATACCCTCGACATCCTGAGGGTGAAGTGCCCGTGGGATGCCAAGCAGACCAACGAGTCTCTGCGTCCCAACACGATAGAGGAGGTATATGAACTGTGCGACGCCCTCATCGCTTCTGACGACATCAATATCCGCAAGGAGCTCGGCGACGTGCTTCTCCACGTGCTGTTCTATGCCAAGATCGGGGAGGAAAAGGGCGCGTTTGACATCGCCGATGTGGCCGATGCCCTCAACGACAAGCTCATCTTCCGCCACCCTCATGTATTTGGCGAGACCAAGGTTGACTCCACCGACGAGGTGCTCCAGAACTGGGAGCAGCTCAAGCTCAAGGAGAAAGATGGCAACCGGTCGGTTCTGGCCGGCGTCCCCAAGGCTCTGCCGGCCATGATCAAGGCTGACCGTATTCAGGAGAAAGCTGCCAACGTGGGCTTTGACTGGACCTCGCGCGAGCAGGTGTGGGACAAGGTCAGGGAAGAGGTCGACGAGTTTGCCCGCGCCGCTGCCGAAGGCTCCGCTGCCGACATGGAGGAGGAGATGGGCGACGTGCTTTTCAGCATCATCAATGCCGCCAGGCTCTACCATATCAACCCCGAGAACGCCCTGGAGAAAACCAACCGCAAGTTTATCTCGCGCTTCAACCATATCGAGCGCCGCGCGGCTGAACAGGGGATCGCCCTGAGCGACATGACACTGGAGCAGATGGACGCGCTCTGGAACGAGGCCAAGGAGATCGAGAGACAATGACACCGCTCGTGAAATATCTGCGCCCGGTGGCCGCGGCAGCCGCTCTGATACTCGTGGCCGCGGCCGGACATGGCCGCGTATACCGCGACTATGTGACGGCTCCGGCCGGCCCGTCAGAGCCGGTTACATTCACCGTCGACAGCATCGATTTCCGCTCTGATCTCACCCGTGTCTACGGAAAGGTCACAGGGCTACCCCACACGTCCAACCGCATCGACGGTGCCACCCTCGTCACTCCCGCCGGAGCCTGTCAGGCTACCGACATCGACGGCATCGACTTCCGCCGCTATTTCCAGTGGGAGGACGACGGCGTGATACTCGTTGAAATTGACTTTCCCCGCGCCAAGGATGCCTCGGCGATAGGTTTCGTCACCGTGCGTGGCGAGGCGAAATTCAACATTGTCCGCAAAGCTCCATGATATTGTGCATCACCGAGAAACCGTCGGTGGCCCGGGACATAGCGTCGATACTCGGAGCCACGTCTGACCGTCGCGGATTCTTCGAGGGCAACGGTTACTGCGTGACGTGGCTCTACGGTCACCTGTGTACCCTTAAGGAACCTGCCGACTATACCGAATCGTGGAAAAAGTGGTCGCTCGGCGTGCTGCCCATGATCCCGCCGAAATTCGGTATCAAGGTGATGGACGACGCCAACAAGCAACGCCAGCTCGACCTCATAAGGACTCTCGCCTCCAAGGCCTCCAAGGTGATCAACTGCGGGGATGCCGGCCAGGAGGGTGAACTGATACAACGCTGGGTGATGCAGCTCGCCGACGTGAAGTGCCCCGTGGAGCGGCTGTGGATCTCCTCGATGACCGACGATTCAATACGCGAAGGTTTCAGCCACCTGCGCCCCGAGGCCGACTTCAACAATCTGTACCACGCCGGCCTCTCGCGCGCCATAGGCGACTGGATATTGGGCATGAACGCCACCCGCCTCTACACTCTGAAGTATTCCGTGCCCGGCTCGGTGCTGTCGATAGGCCGCGTGCAGACCCCAACCCTGGCGCTGATCGTGCAGCGACACTTTGAGATCGTAAACTTCAAGCCCGAGGATTACTGGGAACTGAAGACCCTCTACCGCGACACGACTTTCAACGCCACCTCCGGCAGGTTTTCCACCGAGCAGGATGCCGCCAAGGCACTTGAAGAAATCGTCGGCAAGCCGCTGACCATCTCCGGAGTAACCGAAAAGGAGGGCCGCGAATCTCCTCCCCGGCTCTTTGACCTTACCTCGCTGCAGGTGGAGTGTAACCGCAAGTGGGGATGGAGCGCCGAGGAGACCCTGCGACTCATCCAGATTCTCTATGAGAAAAAAGTCACCACTTACCCGCGAGTCGACACCACCTACCTCTCCGACGACATTTACCCGAAGGTCCCCGACATACTCCGGAGCATGACCCCCTACGCAGCCCTCACGGCCCCGGTACTTGGCGCGAAAATCCCTAAGTCAAAGAAGATATTTGACAACTCCAAGATTACCGATCACCACGCCATAATTCCCACGGGACAGTCGCCCATGGTGCTCGTGGGCGAGGAGCGCAAGCTCTACCACCTCATCGCTCTTCGCTTCATTGCCGCCTTCTACCCCGATTGCCGCTTCATGCAGACCACCGTCGACGCCACCGTGGACCAAGTCCCTTTCCGGGCCACCGGAAAGGTAATCACATCGCCCGGATGGCGCGACGTGTACGGCGGTAATGCCGATGCCCAGCCTGCCGAAGATTCCCTGCTCCCGGCCTTCGTCAAGGGCGAGAGCGGCCCGCACGAGCCCTCGCTTCTGAAGAAAACCACCCAGCCACCCAAATACTACACCGAGGGAACGCTGCTGCGCGCAATGGAAAGTGCCGGAAAGACCGTCGACGACGAGACCCTGCGCGAGGCCCTGAAGGAAAACGGCATAGGCCGCCCGTCGACCCGCGCAGCCATAATCGAGACCCTCTTCAAGCGTCGCTACATAGTCAGGAACCGCAAGTCGATCGACGCAACCCAGGCCGGAATCGACCTCATCGCGACAATCAAGGACGAGCTGCTTAAAAGCGCCGCCCTGACCGGAATATGGGAAAACAAGCTGCGCCGCATAGAGCGCGGCGACTACTCGGCAGCCCGGTTCATTTCAGAACTGAAAAAGCAGATTTCCGAAATAGTGATCAACGTGCTCAGCGACAACACCGGCTCCCGCATAATCGTGAATAATGAGGAAACTAAAGAAAAAAGTAAAGATAAAAGTAAAGATAAAAAATCCAATAACTCCAATCCCTCCAATAATTCCAATTCCTCCAATAACTCCAATAATCCCAATCCCCCTCAGAAAAAGCCCCGCACCACCCGCCTCGACCAAATTCCGTGTCCCGCCTGCGGGCAGGGACATCTCCTAAAGGGCCGCACAGCCTACGGATGCAGCCGGTTCCGCGAGGGATGCGGAATGCTCCTCGACTTCAACGAATATCCCGCCGACCTCACCCCCGGCAAACTAAAGAAACTCATCTCCTCCCGATACAAGAAGCAATGAATCCTACGATACAGGCAATCATCGCCGGCGCGATTGTGGCAGCAGCCGTAATCTACGCCCTGACAAGGCTATTCCGACGCAAGAATGACAATGATTGCGCCTGTGGCTGCGACGGTTGCCCGCTCACCGGAAAATGTGACAAACCCGCTAATAAACAACCCGAATGAACCGCGATACAACAGCCGACACTGCTCCCCGCAGAATACTATTCGTTTGCCTGGGCAACATCTGCCGCTCCCCGGCCGCCGAGGGAGTGTTCCGCGACATAGTCAACCGCAACGGCGATCCCAGCGAGTGGACCATCGACTCGGCGGGAACCGGCGGCTACCACACCGGCGACCTCCCCGACAACCGGATGCGCATCCACGCCCGCCGGCGAGGATATGAACTCACCCACCGCGCCCGCAAGGTGACAGAATCCGACTTCGACGACTTTGACCTTATCGTGGGGATGGACGACAACAACGTCGCCGCCCTGCGCCGTCTCGCTCCTTCGCCCGAGGCCGAGAAGAAAGTGGTGCCCATGGCGAGGTTCATAAGCAAGGCAATGAGATATGACTGCGTCCCCGACCCCTATTATGAGGGCTCCGAAGGATTTGAACTCGTCCTCGACCTGCTCGAAGACGGCTGCATGAATCTTTATAACTCCTTAAATCATAATCAGCAATGAAAACCTTTGACGTAATCACTCCCATCAAGGCGCTCGACTTTGACGAACTGTCGATTCAGGAACAGAACCTCGTGGAAATAGCCCGCGACGCCACCTATCGTTCCTACGCGCCCTACAGTCACTTCCGCGTGGGAGCGGCCATACTGCTTGAAAACGGTGAGATAGTAGCCGGCTCCAATCAGGAAAACGTGGCATTTCCGTCGGGCACTTGTGCCGAGCGCACGGCTTGCTTCTTCGCCCACTCCCAGTATCCCGACGTTCCTTTCAAGACCATAGCGATCGCCGCCCGCGGAGTCGACGAGCTCCCCGTGGCATCTCCCATAGCACCGTGCGGCGCCTGCCGGCAGTCGCTCCTCCAATATGAGATGCTGGCCGGCCACGACGTGAAAGTACTGCTCGTGGGGCGCGACGAAATCTATCAGCTGCCTTCGGTCAAGTCGCTTCTGCCGCTTGCCTTCACCGAATTCTGATTCATAAGTAATCTCTACCCTACCGGGGGTCGGGGGAATTCGGGTGGCTGCTTCGGGCCAATTATTAGTGTGTGTGTCTCTCTCTCCTCTGAATCCGGCCTGACCCAACCACCCCTCCCCCGACCGCTTTATATATAAAACCGATTGCGCTGAATCCAGCCGCCTGAGACGCGTGAAAAAACGGGAGAACAGCGGATTCTCCCGGTTGGCGTGATGGCTTAGGCGTGCGAAGCACGCCGAATCATCGTAACACCATTCGCCGGAGCTTGCGGAGGCGATTGGTGAAAGGAAATGGGTCTCAAAGTCACGGCGTGCGGAGCACGCCGAAACGGTGGTTATGCCGACAGCAAAAATTCTACGTCGCACAATCCCAATAGTTTAAATGAAGTTTCCGATGCTCTGTTCACGATCATGGCTTCGGCGTGCGTTGCACGCCCGATGGTTGGTTATGCCCTTCGCGGCCCCACACGCCTCCGCAGGCTCGGCATGTGGGGTTACTGTGATTCCGCGTGCTGCGCACGCCTAAGCCATCACGCCAACCGGGAGAATCCGCTGACCCTGACTTATCCATTGCGTGGTTCTTATTACAGCAAACTTTGTGAAAGTGCTTTACTTGATTACTATCTTCATGATTGAAGGTAGGCACCCTGAAGCGGAAAGTCGCAACACGTAAACTCCGGATTGCACACCTGAAATGCAGTTATTTCCGTTGAAGACTTTATCTGAGAATACGGTGGTACCGCAAGTGTTTATTATATCGACATCGTAAGATTCAGCTGGACCATTGACGGAAATCACCCTGCCTCTGACTTCAACCGTGACGGAGGTTTCACTGAAGGTTGCCTGTATACCGGAATTTTCAGGGATCAGTATCGGGCGGATAAAGCCTCTCTTGTACTTCGGATAATTTTCCGAAATGTTGATGCTATTTTCATCAATTGCCATAGTATAGGCATACGGGGATGGATGTGGGCCGCTTTCTGCTAAGGAATTGCCGGTCCAATAGTGAGTTTCAAAATTTATCTCCTCAGGAACGTCGTAATCCTCCGTGGTACGGAGTCCGTCGGGAAATAATGGGATAAACATGCTGTTACCATTAGGTCCGGTGACTGTTACGCCCGCCATGGCCGGATCGCTCAATGACCATTCAAATTCACAACATTCTATCAGTTCCGAAATTGAACTTGATTCAGGAAGCTGCCATCTGCCGCCCCATATTTGCCTCGCTGCATCATAAACTGTTGTGGTAATGTTGTCTCCGATATTCTCAAGTAAGATGACAGTTTCGTCTCCTAAGGTCTCATATCCATTGAAGTAGGCATAGCTCTCAGGTTTAAAGTCCCATTGGGATCTTCTTGTTTCACCCCAAGCAATTTCATTCCCCCAAATATTATAATTGCCGGCACCCAGATTCTCCGTTGACCAAAGTGTTCCGCTTGGTAGCCCGAGATCAACAAACTCATGTCCGTTCTCATAATTTTCAGACGTTTCCGACGAAACCGCCGGATAGGCGCATATTGCGATTACAGACCATATCAGGCCTGTAAATGTCATGTAAATTCTTTTCATTTCAAATATCAGGTTAATTTATTACTTAATTCGGGGAGTTAACATAATTGCTTTATAAGCGTCTACCATTCCATATCCATAGTACATATTCCATGGCCCAAATTGTTTTTTTGAATTGTAAGGAATGTCACCAATTTTATTAGCACTTTTAGCAAGTATTTCGCGGACTTGGTAATTTGTTAAAGAAGGATTCCTTTCCAAAATTAATGCCACTACACCGGCGACATGTGGGCATGCCATTGAAGTTCCGCTTTTTCTTCCTACTTCATTATTAGGAACTGTGGAAAGAATATCAGATCCTGGAGCAGAAATAAATAGCTCTTGCCCAAAGCTTGAGCTTGAGGCCCTGATACCATCCTTTTTAATATTAGCAACAGTGATGATGCCTTCATGCGCACCTCCCGGATATGTGATTTTTCCATCACCATTACCTCTATTACCGGCTGATTTAACAATGATGCATCCTTTTCCATTCCTTCCTTTAGTAATAGCATTTTCTAATGCCTTCTGGACAGCTTCATTTTCTATGCAATACCACGAACAGGATATAATATCCGCTCCATTTTTCCATGCCCATTCAATTCCATCAGCAAGTTTAATACTCTCATCAGTGGTAAGATATAATTCATTACTTATTGAAACAAGAGTGACATCGGGAGCAACTCCGGTAATTTGTATTCCGTTGTTACGCATGGCACCTATGATGCCCGCACAATGGGTGCCGTGCGATCCATAGACTTTGCTTCCGGTTTGTGAAGTTTCGGTATCGTAGCTTAAAGAAGAAATATTATCGTGCAAGTCAATGTGTTGTAAATCTATGCCTTCATCGAGTACCGCTACTTTAATTCCACGTCCGGTAGCATAGCTCCACGCTTTACTGATATTTATATCCACATCTTCATAATCAGAGTTGTATAAATTCCACTGGTCTATTACATTCGGATCATATGAAACTTCCCGCGCATCGAAAGAAAAACTTGGAGAACATGCAGAAAATAACTTGGTCTCATATAACCTATTGGCTATATCAATCGAACTCTTATTTGATTGCGGTAGAACATGAATAGTATACCAAAGAGGCATAGACTTGCTTTGACGAACTATTGTAAATTCGTATTCATCTGCCAAAGAATTAAGCAATTTAATATCACTCTCTTGCTTTAGCTCTATGTTAATATACCCGTTAGGAATCAACGGGCCATTACCAAGACTCTTATAACATTCATACACGTTTTGAGGAAGAAGTTTAGAACCTTGAGCCAAAGATCCAAATTTATACACCTTAATATTGCTGCGGTCATCCTCAATGTTAATCGAGTCTGAAAGTGTATAGGCAGCCGGCATGTTTACGGGAGAATTTACAGGGCTAATGGCCACCACATAGGATCTTTCCACGGTTAAAGGAACTTTGTTACCGCAATAGTAGTAATAGTTGTCGGCTGAATATGCTGTCAAGGATAGTAATCCTAATATTATAGAAAATATATATCTTGTATTCATAATCTATTCATTAAATTGTTGAACTGAAGAGAAATGGTTATTTTACCAGCACCTTTTCGGTCTTGATACAATCATCGGTTTCTATTCTTATGATGTATAATCCGGATTGGTTAATGTTCAATTTATCCATAGGAATCGAGAACTGTGATTCTGAACATTCAAAGGAATTTTTCATGCTTCCATCAATCCCGTAAACCGATACTTTATTAACAGGTAATGTAGAATTAATTGAGATATTCCCGTTAAGACTGTAGTCTCCATGCATCTCAATCTTACCCTCAGTAAGATTGTTTTGCGGTACAACGCTATTCCTTACAGGATTAGGGGGCAATAGTTGCAGTACATTCTGATCAGATCCGTAGATTACTTTGCAGGTTGAAACAGGAGTCAATGAACTGAAAGAACTGATACTGATATTGCTGGTTTTAATCCGGTAACTTTGCGACAAGCAAGCATCCCACATGGTCAGGCCGTACTTTGAAATTTGAGAACTGCTTGCATCATCGTTGAATGCCACTACGCGGTCAGCATCAGCTCCATGAACAAAAATCATAGGATCGTCAACTCCGTTGTTTTCACTTAGCGTCATTGCCAATGCCGGAGAATCAGCCGGGAAAACATGATTGATGCCATAATAGTTTATCGGTACTTCTTCATAAATATACTTGTCGTTCATATTGAAATCGGCCACTGATGAAACAAGATGATGAGGTGTAGTTATCCGGACCATATAATATCCTGTCATCGGGACTCTTACATACCCGGGAATTTCTTGCGAAGCGGAATGTAATGACTGTTCCGAAACGAATAACCAGTTCAATCCTTGCATTTCGTCAGAAGTGGCGGGAATGTATAATTTATTTAAATCTTTGAGATTAATTATCGGATCCTCTTTTTTAATAGAATCATTTATTCCGGGATATGGATCTCCTAAAGAAGGAGAGCGGTTTATGACAGCCTTTTTTGGATGGCCGTAAAAAATGACATCCATTAAATGTTCTACGGAGCTTGAAGATGTTAAAGTGATTTCTTCGCCTTTAGTCCAATAAAAAGATTTATAGAATGTATATAAAACAGGTACATCCTCAGCCGTTTCATTACTATTCGATTCGCTGAAAGATTGAGTTGAATATGTTTCAGGGAAAAAATCTAAAGTCTCACCTTCACGCGACGCGGCGAGATAGTCCTCATATTCTTCCGAACTAATAGCTGCTTCAGCTTTATTTTCAGAAATTCTGACTGTTTCCACCATCGGGATTTCAGGAGCCAAAGTCGCGATTGAAAGAGTGTGTTCACCCTGATTTAGCCCTAAAGAGGTGCCGGCATTTACTTTAAGAGCTTGCCAGTTCCCAAATTCAGGACTTACTGTTCCGATTATTTCGTCATCCAGAAAAATCGAATACTTTGTAAAGGTTCCATCACCATACTTCGCAGGCAATCCCCAAAACTCAATATAATAGTTTTTTGACCGGGGAACATCAATCAGGAAAGTCTTGTGATTGAACTCTGCATCAGCTAAAAGGGAAGACTCAATTAGCGATACGGTGGTTTGATCGTAATAATTACTCTCCTGATTGGGTTGAGCGAAACAAATTCCGCATAGGGCGGGAAAAGTGAGTGTGAGTGTTGTGAGTGTTGATAATAATTTAAAACGCATAGATTAAGGATTTTTAGTGATTCGGCCCAAATATAAATATTAATTTTGGTTTAAGCAAGTTTTTGACGTAATTTTTTTTGCTGATTTCACGCGGGCGTGCGAAGCACGCCGAATCATCGTAACACCATTCGCCGGAGCTTGCGGAGGCGATTGGTGAAAGGAAATGGGTCTCAAAGTCACGGCGTGCGGAGCACGCCGAAACGGTGGTTATGCCGACAGCAAAAATTCTACGTCGCACAATCCCAATAGTTTAAATGAAGTTTCCGATGCTCTGTTCACGATCATGGCTTCGGCGTGCGTTGCACGCCCGATGGTTGGTTATGCCCTTCGCGGCCCCACACGCCTCCGCAGGCTCGGCATGTGGGGTTACGGTGATTCGGCGTGCCTCGCACGCCTAAGCCATCACGCCAACCGGGAGAATCCGCTGACCCATGATTCAGCGTGGTGCGCACGCCTGAGCCATCCCGCCGACCGGGAGAATCCGCTACTAAAAACAGGAGGGTGCATCGCCGTTGATGCGCCCTCCTGTTTTCTTCTTGACCGGGAGCCGCGAGTGGGACTCGAACCCACGACCTTTTCGTTACGAATGAAATGCTCTACCGACTGAGCTATTGCGGCTTGAAAAGTATTATCACACTTGCCCCTGAAGGGGATTGCGGTGCAAAGATACTAATTTTTTATTGATTGACGGCTAAAAGTGAATTTTATTTTTGCTTTTTCAAAATTTAACTTTGCCATGACCGGCTCAGTAACGTAAGGCGAAATCTGGGCCACCACACGGGTTGTAGACGCCGAGGAGTAATAATAGTAGTAGCTGTAGCTCGACGAGGAGGTGTTTTCGTAGAACGCCACAAGAACCGGGGTCAGAATAAACTCGCAGTCCTCATCCTTGATCTCGTCCTTGGCAAGGAGGTCGAGCACGTAGTCGCGCATCGACGAGAAGTCATAGCTGCGGGTGGAGGTATTGTAGGTGGCGTAGAACGACGTGACATTGTCGTTGACCTGATTCTTCATGAAGAAGTTGTCGCGGTCGCTTTTCTTCACCATCAGCAGGTAGGGTGGCGGGGTGATTCCGAAGTCGTTGGTGACCGGTTCGGCCGGGAGGGAGAAACTGAGGGAGTTGATCACGGCCAGTGCGCCGGCACGTGCCTTGTAGTCCTCGATTATCTTCTTGCCGGGGAAAGTGAATTCCACGTCGTAGCCGAGCGGGGCAACCACAAGCTGCTCGCCGGCTTCCACGCGGCCCGTGATGTCGGGCGATAGCGACATGGAGATATTGTTGTTGGTGATGATTTCGGGGGTTACGCCCATGTAGTTGGCCGTCGTGGACACGATCGAGTCGGTGTCGAGTCCGGTATAGGACGGGGGCAGCACGCGGTGATAGTAGACGGTTATGATATTGTTGTCGACGCGCGTCACGCGGCCCGAGCCGAATGAAGTGGTAATGTATACACCGGGAAACCATGAAGCGAATGACGACGGAGTGTTGAACGTCGACGGGTTCAGGACATACTCACGGTAGAGGTCGCGGCCTATCTCCACGGGGAGGTCGACGGCGATATTCTTGTAGATGCGACCATTGGAGTCAGCTCCGGTAAGTGCCGCGCCGCGTATCAGGGTAGAGAACGTGGTGGAACCCCACACGGTCGAGGGGTCGTAATAATCCGTCGGGTCAAACGACGAGTAAATCGGCGACGGTAGAGCGCGCGTAAGGGGATGGACGGTGATGGACATAGGCATGGCTGAGTCGCCGGTGAAGCCGTCGGAATACACGGCGAGCATCATCTTGACCGAGTCGATGTCGTCGACGCTGACGAAGGAGGTGTCGATTCCGGCCGTGGGCATGTACTGGGTGACAACGTCGGAACGGATTTCACCGAATCCGTCGGCCTTCAGGCGGCCGAGAAGCTGCATGGTGGTGCGCGACGGCACTTCGGTGTAGCGGCGCGACACTCCGGCGACGGTATAGGTGGAGTCCATGATCACGTCGACATTGTCCTGCACGAGCGAGCCGCCGGCCATGGAGGTCGAATCGTCGCACGATGTGGCCGTCACGGCCAGCACGACACTGACCAGGGGGAGAAACAGAATCCTGATGAAGGAATTGCGCATATCCTTGAAAGTGGTAAAGATGGTAAACTCTGAAATCATTCGCCTATCAGGTCGCGGTAGAACTTATTGTAAGCCTCCACGCGGTTTTCCTCTCCGGGGTAGGCGAGGAAGGGACGCTCCTTGGAGCGGGCGAAGTCGACAAGCTCGGCACTTACACCGGGCGTTGACTCGATCACGGCGTCGGCATATTCGATCGCTATCTTGTCGAGCGTGGAGGCATCGACGGGACCGGAGCCGAGCACGGCGAGATCGTCGGCAGTGAAGCCGGCAAGGGCGAGCTTCTCGACAAACCGCGGGTCGAGCGTGCCCTCAAACGCCTGACCGCCGTCGTAGAGCGAATAGATCACCTTGACGTCGGCAAACGCCGGATCATCGGCATACTTGCGGCGGAGATACAGCGGAGCGAGCGCCGAGATCCAGCCCGAGCAGTGGATGATGGCCGGCTGCCAGCGCAGTTTCTTGGCCGTCTCCACCACGCCCTGAATGAAAAACATCATGCGCTCGTCGTTATCCTCGGGCGAGAGATTTATCTCAAGGTCCTTGGTGGCCCTTGACTGGAAATAATCGTCGTTGTCGATGAAATACACCTGCATCCGCGAGGGCTGCAGGGTGGCCACCTTAAGTATCAGGGGATGGTCGGAATCATCAATCACAAGATTGATGCCCGAAAGGCGGATGACTTCGTGCAACTGATTGCGGCGCTCGTTGATCATGCCGTATTTGGGCATGAACGTGCGCACCTCAAACCCCTTGCCTTGCATACCCGTGGGCACGTTGCGTCCAAGCAGAGAGAGGGTGGATTCAGGAAGATAGGGATGTATTTCTTGCGAAATATAAAGGACTTTGTTGTTGGTCATCGTTTTGAAAAGTATATTTTAGGTTGCAAAGTTACGAATTTTTTTTGGATTCCCCCGCGACAACCACCGAAATACGCCGAAATTCTGCGCCCGCACCCTCCCCCGGCCCCTTCAAAACGTCGTGCATCCCCGGCCGGGAACCGGCAGCGACTCCCGTCGTGCCCTCCCTGCGGCCGGGGATGCAGCGGCTGTAAAAATGATTTCAGTTTCTAATTTTCAATTATCCTGATGCAAAATTACCGCCCCGCCGCCCGGTTTCATATACCCTGAAACGGGTAAAAACTTGCCCGCTCAGCCACGCGGGTAATCATATTGCGGTAAGCCGCGGCTGACGTGAGCGTAAAAATGAGGAAAATTTAAGGAATTTTTTCATTAATTATTGCAAGCCAATCGAATTTTCAATACCTTTGCAGTGCCGAGCCGCAGCGGGCAGCAGTCAGGGCGGCATCCCGGCAGGTAAAAGAGAAATTTTCAATAAATCAATTTCAATATCATTTAATTTTTCAAGTAACTACTATGTGGTTAACATGTTCATCTGTAGGACGTAAACTCGTGATGGCCATCACGGGTGCCGCTCTTGTCCTCTTTGTCACGTTTCACTGCCTGATGAATGGAGTTGCGCTATTCTGGCCTTCGGGCTACAACGCAGTGTGTGAGTTCTTAGGCGCCAACTGGTATGCACTGGTGGCTACCGTGGGCCTGGCCGCCCTTTTTATCATCCACATCATCTACGCATTGTGGCTGACAGTTCAAAACCGTAAAGCCCGCGGCAACGACCGCTATGTCGTGACCGCCACCCCCAAGGGCGTGGAATGGTCGTCGCAGAACATGCTCGTGCTCGGTATCGTGGTCCTCGCATTCCTTGTGGTCCACCTCATCCAGTTCTGGGCCAAGATGCAGCTTCAGGAACTCCTCGGCACCGAGTATATCCACGACGGCGTGGAAGTGGCTCCCGCCGCCGGTACACTCTTCATCCATCTCGCTTTCCAGCAGGTGTGGACTCCGATTGTCTACATCATCGGCTTCGTAGCCCTCTGGTTCCACATGAACCACGGTTTCTGGTCGATGTTCCAGACCGCCGGCTGGGACAATGACACCTGGCTTCCCCGCCTGAAGTGCATCTCCTGCTGGTGGACCACCATCGTGGTTGGCCTCTTCATCGCTCAGGCAATCGTGTTCACCGTGCGCGCCAACACCAATTCCTTCGAGAAGGAGTATGAGGAATACGTGACCTATAAGGCATCGGAATACTCCCTGTCGACCGACGACTTCAACGCCGGCTTCCCCTTCAGCAATCCCGCCTGCGAGGGTCACCGTCACGGCCACGGCCACAAGGGCTGCCCCAAGGAAGCTGCTGCCTGCGAGGGTCACAATGGTTGTCCTCAGGAAGCCGCTGCCTGCGAGGGTCACAAGGGTTGTCCTCAGGAAGCTGCTGCCTGCTCGCCCGCATCATGTGGCAAGGAAGCCTGCAAAGGTGCCGAGTGCGCCCCCGCCACATGCGGCAATCCCGCCTGCCTGGGTGCCGAATGTAACACCGAGGCCTGCGGCAATCCCGGCTGCTCCAAGTAAGCATCATCCCGTTTTTATCTCATATATTTACCACAACTATCACTCACATCTATTAAGATATGGCAGATATTAAAAATCTCGATGGGATGATCGACTCAACCCCCATCATGAAGGATTTTGCCGACATCGAATCCTCCAAGCTACCTGAATATCAGATAGACTCCAAGATACCC
>CAZJKU010000047.1:0-17416 GCA_964546905.1 uncultured Staphylococcus sp. | reverse complement strand
TTCTATATCATATCGAAACGCCTAAAACTGTGCGTTTCTATTTGGATTCTTCAATAAATCTGCCGAATCTGCCGAATTGAGCCATTGACATGATTTTAAAATAATGCGTGATCTTTCAGATTACATATCTGTGTCGATTTTTCAAATTACCTTTGCTTTATAATTAGAGAAACTGATGATTGTAACCGTAGGCTGACTCACCTGTCATCATACTCTATCCTGAATTTATCGAGCATACGCTTGAACCGGTCCTGAGCCGAAAGGCACGTATCCATAAGATAGCCCTTTATCCGGGCCCAGTGTTGCAACCCGTTGTAATAAAACATTTTCAGGTCGTCGGTAATTATGAACGGCACGTAGCCGTGGCGTAGACATTCCCGGAACATAATCAGCCGCCCCACCCTGCCGTTGCCGTCCTGAAAAGGATGGATCAGCTCAAACCGCATAGCTCACCTGCAATCCCGGCCGGGTTGCCTGAGAGATTGATTTTTTATTCTTATCTTTGCAGCATCATGAAGCTACGCAATCTATTTTTATGGTTTTTGCCCGCAGTAATCCTCGTCGCGGCGACGGCGGGATGTGACCGCCGCAGTTTCCACATCGCCGAAGGCGGAGTATGGAACACAACCTATCGCATAGTGTATCAGGCTGACAGGTCGCTCGACGACTCCATCGCCGCTGTAATGCGCGGGGTCGAGCGGTCACTGTCGCCGTTCAACGACTCCTCGACAATCTCGCGCATCAACCGCGGCGAGCTGGGCGTAAGAGTCGACCCGCTGATTGTCAAAGTGTTTCAGTCATCGGTCGAAATCAACCGCCGCTCGGGTGGCGCGTTTGACCCCACGGTTGCCCCGCTTGTCAACGCATGGGGTTTCGGCTACCGCAACGGAGAGGGAGAACCATCGCAGCCGATGATCGACTCACTGCTTAACTTCGTGGGAATCAGCAAGTGCCGTATTTCAGGCGACAGCATAGTAAAGAAACATCAGGCAACGGAATTCAATTTTTCGGCCATCACCAAAGGACTCGGAGTTGACGAGGTTGCTGCAATGCTCGGGCGCAACGGGGTGGAGAATTTCTTAGTGGAAATCGGGGGAGAAATCGCCCTCCGGGGCCACAACCCGCGCGGCATGGACTGGCGGGTGATGATCGACGCGCCCGATTCAGCTGCCGAGACGGGTCACTCAAGGCTTGCCGTGATCACCCCGGGTCCGGGAGGTGTTGCAACATCGGGCAACTACCGCAACTACCACAAACTCAGCAACGGGGAGCGCTCATGGCACACCATCTCGCCCGTCACCGGCCGCCCCGCTCCGGCCATGATACTGTCGGCCACCGTGGTGGCTCCTACCACAATGGTCGCCGATGCCCTCGCCACCTCGTGCATGGCCATGACACCCGACTCGGCCATGGCGATGATCGAGAATTATCCCGGCGCCGAGGTGCTCATGGTCACCCCCGATATGGAGATCGTGACCTCAAGCGGTTTCCCGCAGCTGAACTGACGATTTTTCGGCTTTTTTAACTATTTAACTAATTGTCGCAATTTCTTACATAAAATGTTGCTAACTTTGCAACTTGAAAAAAAATGTAAAAACCACCCATGACAATCCGACACTCTCTATATCTCGTCACATCATTGCTTATCGCGGCTGTCGCAGCGGGATTATCCTCGTGTAATTCCGATAGTTACTACTACACCGAAGCCAATTACACCGGTGCAGCCGTGACTTCGTTCAGCCTGAAGAGCAACAAGGACGTGCTTGCCAATCTTGACTCGGTATTCTTCTCCATCGACCTTGTCAACGGCCGCATCTTCAATGCCGAGCCGCTGCCGAAGGGAACCGATGTCACCAAAATGCCGGTCACCGTGGGCACCCAGAACGTGTCGAAAGTCAATCTCACCTACCGTATTCCCGGCACTGACCGCGATACCACAGTCAGCTATCTCTCGTCGCCCAACGACAGCATAAACTTCGCCGCAGGTCCCGTGAAGCTATCCGTCACCTCAGGCGACGGACTGACCACCCGCGAATATTCCGTTAAGGTCAACGTTTATGCCGTAGTTGCCGATACCCTCTACTGGAATCCTAAGGCACGCCGCACGCTTCCCACCCCCTTGGCCTCGCCCACGGCAAGCAAGACAGTGGCCCGCGGCAACGAAACCATCTGTCTTACCGCCAATGCCTCGGAGGCTTACATTGCCATTTCGACCGATCTTTACGAAAACTTATGGACCGGTAGCAGCGTCACCCTCCCTGCCGGTGCCAGGATAGAGACTTTTGCGGCATCCGATCAGGGACTTTACATTGCGGGGGGCGACGGAATGCTCTATCATTCAGCATCGGTAGCTTCCCCGTCATGGGTTTCTACCGGAGTGAAAATGGATTACATCTACGGCATATATCCCCTCGACGGACGTGTGCTCGGCAACGTCAGCAACCCCGACGGCACTTACAGCATCGTAACCTATCCCGCCACCACCGTGACTCCGGTCCCTGCCGGAATGCCGGTCAGCGGCACGAGCGCCATGCTCTCGGTCAACAGCAAGTGGAGTTTCGCCCCTGTCGCCCTGATGCTTGGCGGCCGCCTCGCCTCGGGCAAGTGCACGGGCGACGCCTGGGGTTATGACGGCACTTCATGGGCATGTCTGTCGACCCGGGCCGTTGTCCCCGGCGAGCAGATTGCCGTATGTCGCTATCCGGTGGTCGACGTCAACACCACGTCATGGACATTCAACGTGCGTCAGGCCATCCTCGCAATCGGAGGTCAGGATGCCGCCGGAAATGTCGATGACCTCGTCAACGTGTCCTACGACGAAGGTATCACCTGGCAGGCAGCTTTAACCTACCTCGATCTCCCCGAAGGAATCGGCGACCGCGGAGGTGCCGATCTCATCGTCAGCAACCGCACCCTCGACCTGTCTACGGCCACTGACTGGAGCGCAATACCGTTTGACCGCCTCCGCCCCGCCTCAGCTCCCGAGTCCCGCGCCGTCAGGCCCGTGACCGAATGGGAATGTCCCTATATATATATGTTCGGAGGCCATGATGCGGACGGAACACTGTTCAATGAAGAGTGGCGGGGAGTGATCAACCGCTATACATTCGTTCCAGTATATTGATTAACGTAATTCGCCGGATGAAAACCGCTTCACTACGCCTGTTGCTGCTGCTCATGATACTCCTCGGTACCTGCCGGGGGCAGAGCGTCATGGCTCAGGCGCAGGCTCAGATCGAGGAATACAAGTTTGACCTCGGGGCCGGGATAGGCATGAGCGGGTATCTTGGCGATGCCAACGAAAGTAACCTCTTCAAGCATCCCGGAGTGACGTTCAACGGTTCTTTCCGCTATCTCATCAACACCCGCTTCGCTATCCGCGCCATGCTGGGACTCAGCACCCTGAGCGGCAATACCGCCGACTGGGACAACTATCTTCCCGGCGGGGCGGTCTACGACTTCAAATCCACGGTATATGATCTCGGGTGCCGGTTTGAGTTCAACTTCTTCAACTACGGAATAGGTGAAAGCTACAAGCAACTTCACCGGCTGTCGCCTTACCTTGCCCTGGGTATCGGCGGCTCGCTGGCCTCCACCGGAGGCGACACCTTCGGAGCCTTCAACATCCCCATGGCATTCGGGCTCAAATTCAAGGTCAAGCCGCGCCTGAACCTCGGCCTCGAATTCTCGATGACCAAAGTGTTCAGCGACAAAATGGATTCCCGCGAACTGACTGATCTCTACCTCATAAAAAGTTCATTCTTAAAAAACACTGACTGGTATTCAGCCGTCACGTTCTCGATTTCCTATGAGTTTGGCCGACGGTGTGTCACCTGCCACCGCATCGACTGAACCGTAAGCAATCACCCTACAACCAATCACTGCTCATGACCTCAACCATCGACAATACTACGACACAGCAGCCTGTCCCCGCCCATGTAGCCATAATCATGGACGGCAACGGACGATGGGCCACCGCCCGCGGGCTTGACCGCAGCGAGGGCCACGTGGAAGGCGTCAACACGGTGCGCCGCATCACCGAAGCCGCCTCCCGCGCCGGAGTGAAGTATCTGACGCTCTACACGTTCTCGACCGAGAACTGGAACCGTCCGCAGGCCGAAGTGGACGCCCTGATGCACCTGATCGTCATAGCAATCGAGCGCGAGACCCCCGACCTGATCAAGAACAACGTCCGCCTCAACATGATAGGCGATTTCTCGCGCCTTCCCGCCGAGGCCCTTGACCGCCTCAACCGCTGCATAGCCGATACCTCACATTGCAACGGCCTGACCCTCACCCTGGCCCTGAGCTACTCCTCGCGCTGGGAGATCACCGAAGCCGCGCGTCGCCTGGCCACCCTTGCCGCCCGCGGCGAGATACTCCCCGAAAGCATCGACGACACCATGATGTCAGAGGCCATGACCACAGCCGGAATGCCCGACCCCGACCTGCTGATACGCACCGGAGGCGATTTCCGCGTGTCCAACTTCCTGCTCTGGCAGATAGCATATTCCGAAATCTACGTCACCCCTACATTCTGGCCCGATTTCACTGCCACCGACTTCCTGGAAGCCATATCATCGTTCAACAGCCGCGAGCGCCGCTTCGGGCTGACTTCCGCTCAAATCAAAGACCAAGCATCACATTCCTCACAGTTGCCCAATGCCTAAGTTCTTCAAGTTACTGACCGCACTCTGCGCTATCTGTGCCGGCTTCACCGCCGTCGCCCAGACGCCCGCCGACACTATATTCAATCCCGTGATCGTGTATTCCGGCATCCCCAAGTCATACGAGATCGCCGACATCGCCATCAAGGGAGCCGACAACTACATCGACTACGTGATACTCAACTATACCGGCCTGAAAAAAGGTGACCGGATCGAGATTCCAGGCGACGCCCTCACCGATGCCGCCAAAAGCATCTGGCGACAGCAGCTTTTCTCTAATGTCAAGATCGAGGTCGACAAGATCGCAGGCGACAAAGTGTGGCTCACCATCAACCTGCGCCAGCAGCCCCGCATCTCCTCAGTGAGGTTCAACGGTGTCAAGAGCGGCGAGAAGAAGGATCTCGAAGAGATGCTCAACCTCGTCAACGGCAATCAGATCACACCCAATCAGCTCAACCGTGTCGAGGCTATCGTCAAGAGCTATTTCGCCAAGAAAGGATTCGGCAACGCAGTGATAAAGGCAACGCTTATCGACGACCTTTCGGAGCCCAACCACGCCATTGTCGACATCGACGTGATGAAACACGACAAGGTGAAGGTTCACAAGATCTACATCAACGGCAACGAGGTGCTGAGCGACAACGCCGTGCGCGCCGCCATGAAAAAGACTCACGAGCAATCAAGCTTCGCCGACATCTTTTCCTCCAAGATACGCTACATCTTCTCATCCAAGAAATTTGTGGAGGATGACTATCAGGACGACCTGATACGCATCGTCCAGAAATACAACGAGAAAGGTTATCGCGACGCAGCCGTGGTGGCCGACTCGGTGGTGCCGTTTGATGAAAACCACGTCGACATCTACATCACCGTCGACGAAGGAAAGAAATACTACGTCAACGACATCTCCTGGGTGGGCAACACCGTATATTCGAGCGACTGGCTCTCTCAGGTGCTCGGCTTCGAGAAAGGCCAGGTATATAACCAGTCACTGCTCGAAAAGCGCCTGTCGACCGACGAGGATGCCGTGTCAAACGTCTATCTCGACAACGGCTACCTGTTCTCCAACATCATTCCCATCGAGAAAAACGTGCGCGGTGACTCTATCGACCTTGAGATGAGGGTGATCGAAGGCCCACAGGCTCGCATCAACAACGTAATCATCAACGGTAATGACCGGTTGTATGAAAAAGTGATACGTCGCGAGCTGTTCGTGCGACCCGGCGAACTGTTCTCAAAGAGCGACCTTATGCGCTCCTACCGCGAAATCGCCCAGACCGGCCACTTCAACCCCGAGAACATGGACATCCATCCCGAGCCCAACGAGGACAACGGTACGGTCGACATCGTGTTCAACCTTGAGCCGAAAAGCAACGACCAGTTTGAATTCTCGCTCGGATGGGGCCAGACCGGTATCATCGGTAAGGTAGCCATCAAGTTCACCAACTTCTCGATTAAGAACCTCTTCTATCCGTCGAGCTACCGCGGCATCATTCCCCAGGGTGAAGGCCAGCAGCTGACCATCTCGGCCCAGACCAACGCCCGTTACTATCAGGCCTACTCGATATCGTTCCTCGATCCGTGGTTTGGCGGCAAGCGACCCAACGCTCTCTCGGTATCGGCCTATTACAGCCGTCAGACCGGTGTAAACTCATCCTTCTACAACTCCCGATACATGTACAACCCCTACATGTACTCCTACGGCGGTAGCTATGCCGGTGCCAACGACTATTATCAGTCGTCGATCGAAAATGCCTATGACCCCAACAAGTTGCTCCAGATGATAGGCGTGTCGGTAGGATTCGGCAAGCGCCTGCGCTGGCCCGACGACTACTTCCAGTTCCAGGCCGAGCTGACCTACAACTGGTATTACCTCAAGAACTGGGAATACCTCTACTACATGAACAACGGTACGTCCAATGCCTTCGTGCTCGGACTCACCCTCGCCCGTAACTCCACCGACAATCCCGTCTATACCCGCACCGGTTCTGACTTTGCCATCTCGCTCCACCTCACTCCTCCCGCGTCACTCTTCGGCAAGAAAGACTGGAAGAAGCTCTCGGAGGAAAACACCACCGAGTCCAAAAAAGAAAAATACAAGTGGATCGAGTACTGGAAACTCAAGTTCCGCTCCCGCACCTACACGCCGCTCACCAACCCCAACGGATCCCACACGCTCGTGCTCATGACACGCGCCGACGCCGGTATCCTCGGCAGCTACAACAAGTATCTCAAGTCGCCTTTCGAGACATTCTATGTGGGTGGCGACGGTATGTCAGGCTCCTACACCTACGCTCAGGAGACCATCGCTCTCCGAGGCTACGACAACGGTGCCCTGACTCCCTACACCCGCGAAGGCTATGCCTACACCCGACTCGGTGTCGAGCTTCACTTCCCCTTCCTGCTCCAGCCCACCACCACCATATACGGCCTTGCATTCGTCGAGGGTGGCAACGCATGGACCGAGGTCAAGAACTTCAATCCGTTTGATCTCAAGCGAAGTGCCGGTCTCGGTGTGCGCATCATGCTCCCCATGGTGGGACTCATGGGTATCGACTGGGCCTACGGTTTCGACAAGGTATTCGGCGAGCGCGGCGGCAGTCACTTCCACTTCATCCTCGGCCAGGAATTTTAAACTTTTTGGCCCGCTGAACGTCTAATTATTCAGAAACCCATCAGAAAAAATCAATCACGATGAAAAAATACTTCTTAGCAATCATCATCGCCATCGCCTCCTTCACCGGAGCATCGGCCCAGAAATTCGCCCTTGTAGATCTTGACTACATCCTGCGTAACGTGCCCGCCTACGAGATGGCCAACGAACAGCTCAACCAGCTCTCCCTCCGCTGGCAGAAAGAGGTTGAGAACGTGGCCAAGGAAGCTGAAACCATGTTCAAGAACTATCAGACCGAGATGGTGTTCCTGACCGACGAGCAGAAGAAAAAGAAAGAAGAAGAAATCGTGGCCAAGGAAAAAGAGGCCGCCACATTACGCCAGAAATACTTCGGTCCCGAAGGCGAACTCTACAAGAAGCGCCAGTCGCTCATGAAACCTATCCAGGACGACGTCTACAACGCCATCAAGAAACTCAGCGAGGAGCGCGGATACCAGTGTATCTTTGACCGCGCCTCGTCAAGCGACATCATTTTCGCCTCCCCGCGCATCGATGTTTCCAACGAGGTACTCGAAAAACTTGGATATTCAAAATAAATCACTTATTTTTGCGTTTACTTTTTAACATAAGCTAATTAACATCCTAAATACTCACAATAAATTACAGAAAAATCATGATTAAGAGACTTCTTATCGCTATCCTTATAGCCCTGCCCATGACAGTGTTCGCCCAGAAGTTTGGCGTCATCAACACTCAGGCACTTCTCGAATCTATGCCCGAGGCAAAGCAAGTCAGCGAGCAGCTCCAGGCTTCGAGTAACTCCTATCAGGAAGAATTCAACAAGCTCCAGGCCGAGTACCAGAAGAAATTCGATGAATTCCAGGCCCTCGACGATTCCACTCCCCAGACTATTAAGGATCGCCGCGTTCAGGAAATGCAGGAAATCGAAAGCAAGATCTATCAGTTCCGCCAGACTGCCGAGCAGGACATCCAGCGCCAGCAGCAGCAGCTCATGGC
Organism: uncultured Staphylococcus sp.; assembly: GCA_964546905.1. Classification (GTDB taxonomy): domain Bacteria; phylum Bacteroidota; class Bacteroidia; order Bacteroidales; family Muribaculaceae; genus Duncaniella. Next base: position 9,118 of record CAZJKU010000047.1, on the reverse strand, counting down.
TCCCCTCCAGGAACGTGTCATGAAGGCAATCCAGAGCGTAGGTGAAGAAGGCGGTTACACATTCATCTTCGAGAATGTAATTCCCGTTTTCGCCGGCAAGGATGTCACTGACGTCACCGAGACCGTCAAGGCACTGCTGGCCAAACCCTGATAAACCGGGCGCAACATTGCGATTCAGGCAGTTGCAAGCCGACTGAACTTTTTTATCGCCACGGTTGTATATAAAATATAAAGAGGGTCAACGCAAGTTGTCCCGACACAACGTAATGTATAACAACTAATAATACGACACGACTATGAACACTGAATCGATCGGCACTCTCGCCGGAAACGTTTGGGTCGCTCTCAACGAAGCCGATGCTCTCGGAGTAAAGCAACTCAAGAAAATCACTAAAGCTAAGACCGAAAAAGATCTCTACGCTGCTCTCGGATGGCTCGCCCGCGAAGGCAAGCTCACATTCAACGAAAGCGAAGACGGCAAGGAACTCATCGTATCCCTCGCCTGATCTACCTCTACCCCATATCCTTGCGGCTCGTCGGGACAACCCCGCCGAGCCGCTTGCATTGCACCTCAACCCCGCCGCTTGTCTCCGGATGAGGCCCACACTCCCCAGCTGAACATGAAGCCTGAATCCTATACAACTGTAATTACTGGTTGTCCGAAAAAAGAAGATAGCATGGCGAGTGTCGACAGCGTAAAATTATGCTGCCCGCTGAGCCACTTGGTAATTTCGCACGGGCGCTTTCCTATGGAACGGGCAAATTCTGCTTTCGACAGTCCTTTTTGCGTCATGAGTTGGTAAATTCTATTGGAAACAGCCATCTCCATGTCCACCTCCTTATCAATGTAATCGGGTATGGACGAAACAATCCGGTTATATTCATCAAAAGCCGTCTTCATATATCAAATGTTTTGTCTGTATCAATCTCATTTTCAGAAATGGTTATAGTCCCGTCTTTCACACCTTGCTTTATGAGCCTGTCAAATTTCTGGAGTGTTACTACGAAACCGCTTAATTCATCGTCTTCATCATAAGTGCGAGTTTTCTTAATTCCGCCATTGCCAAGAATCAATATTGTGTCGGAAAGACGTAAACAATAAAGTCTTAAGTGGGATTTCACAACTGGAAGTGCACATACCCGATCATTCATCTTCCCTTCAGGACGGAAAAATCGTTCAAGAGCTCCAAGATCGGCTATTGTCTCTACGAATTTTGCGATACGGGCCAAATCTTCATTATATGAGGCGTCATCCTTGAATCGGTTATAAAAACGGAGATATTCGCCCTTATCCTCCGTAATGAACTGTATGGTATAAAGAGTACACTTACGGTCTTTATTAAGCTGTATAAGTTCCGCTTCACTCATAGAAATAATGTTTTAAATATTATAACTGCAAAGATAAAAAAAAGTTTTTACTTTTAAGTAAACAAATTTGACATTATGATAAAATACTGTAATTATTGATTATTTCTCCCTTCATATCTATGGAATTTTATCAATGGCACTTCCTCCGCGAGGGTGGAGTTATAGTAGCGGGGATCGCCGGTGACTTCCTCGCCCGCGAAGGGTGGCAATGAGAAATTCTCGTCGGTCGCCGCGAGTTCGACTTCGGCCACTACAAGACCGCGGTGGCGACCGTGAAATTCATCCACTTCCCACTCGTGGCCGTCCCACGGCACTATGTAGCGGTTTTTTTCTATCGCCCATCCACCTGCAAGCGCGGCAAGCTCTCCGGCATCGGCAAGCGGTATCTCATATTCCCATTCACCGCGCGCCGCCCCATGATTGCGGCTCTTAACCGTCAGATAAGCACTGTCGCCGCAGCGGCGCACCCTTACAGTTGCGTCGACCTCGCGCGACAGGTAACACTGAGCTATCTCCTTTATCTCAACCGCCATAGCGCGGTAAGAATCATCTTTTACAAGATACTTTCTTTCTATTTCGGTGGCCATATCACAGCTGTTTGAAAAGATTTTACTAATTTTGCACAAAGGTATAAAAAACTGATACTTTCCTCATGACTTTTTTTCGCAATTTATTGCTTTCGTTCATAATCGCAACCGGTTGTCTTGCTGTTTCCGGAGCCGTCAGGCCTTTCGCGGCCACCCACGTCCACGGCGTAGTGACCGATTCCGTCACGGGTGAACCGGTGGAATTTGCAACAGTATATCTCATCGGCACGGGCCGCGGGGAGCTGACCGACGAGCGAGGCCGCTATGACATCCGTACCAACCTCGCATTTGACTCTATCGAAATCTCGGCCATGGGCTACAACACCTCGCGAGTGCCGGTAATACATCAGCCCGACATCACGTTCAATCCCGTGCTGTCACCTATCGGAGTATCGCTGGGTGAAGTAGTGGTGAAGCCCAAAAAGGAGAAATACAGCAAGCGCAACAATCCCGCCGTGGAGATGATGCGCCGCATCCGCCGCGACCGCGACCTCCATTCACCTCTCGCCAAGGACAATTACAATTACACAAAGCACGAGGTAATCACATGGGCTTACAACGAGTTCAATCCCGGTGACTCTACCGAGGGGAAGCGGTTTGGCTTCCTGGCTCAGTATGTCGACACATCCGAGATCACAGGCAAGCCCATCCTCCCGCTCGTCAGCCGCGAGAAAACCGCCGAGGTCCACCGCCGCACAGTCCCCTCGACCGACGAGAAGGAAGTGGTGACGGGACTCCGCAACTCGGGTCTCGACGACATCCTCGACCAGGGTAGTATGCAGCGGTTCTATGACGATGTGCTCCGTGAAATCGACATTTATGCCAACGATGTCACCGTGCTGCAGAACCGGTTTGTCAGCCCTCTCTCGGCAATTGCCCCTGACTTCTACAAATTTTACCTGACCGATACCGTGACAGTCGACTCGATGCGTCTGGCCGAGCTCACATTCGTTCCGCGCAACCCGCTCAACAAGGGCTTCACCGGTCGCCTGTATGTCGACATCAACGACTCTACCAGGTTTATCAGAAAGGTACTGCTGCACGTTCCCAAGGACATTAACCTCAACTTCATCGACGCCATCTACGTGACCCAGGAGTTCACGCGCGCCCCCGACTCCACCCGCATCAAGACCCGCGACGATATGGTGGTGGAGGCGCGTCTCATCCCCGGCACCCCCTCGCTCTACGCCCGCCGCGACACCCGGTACATGAACCATGACTTCAACCCGGCACCCGATCAGTCTATATTCGAGCGACTGGGACGCGAACTGACCGTGACCGACGTGTATAACCGCGAAGATGCCTTCTGGACCGATTTCTCGCGCGAAAGCGGCCTTGAATCGGCCACTGACCGCGTGGAGTCGATGGTAAAGGATATGCGCCGAGTGCCTCTCTACTACTGGGGCGAAAAGATACTCAAGATCCTCATCGGAGGCTACATCTCCACCGGCGGTAACTCGAAATTTGACTACGGCCCGGTGTTGTCGACCGTATCCTACAACGACCTTGAAGGCCTCCGCCTGCGCGCCGGCGGCATGACTACCGCCAATCTTTTACGACGCATTTTCGCCCAGGGCTACGGAGCCTACGGTTTCCGCGACCGGAAATGGAAATACAACGGCACGCTCGAATATTCATTTCACGACAAGCAATACCACCGCAGCGAGTTTCCCATCCACTCCCTGCGCCTGTCACATCTCTACGACGTCGACAAGCTCGGGCAACACTATCTCTTCACCAGTCCCGACAACGGGATTCTCTCCATATCCCGCATGGCCGACCGGCTCATAACCTATCATCGCGTCAGCTCGCTCGAATACAATCTTGAGTTGCGCAACAACTTCTCCACCTGCCTCCGCCTGCAGCACGAGCGTCAGGAAGCGTCGCCCTACGTGAGGTTCATCGACGGCGACGGACACCATCATTCCCACTACGGCATCGCCTCAGCCACCATCGAACTCCGCTACGCCCCGGGCGAGAAATTCTATCAGCAACCCGGCGGAGCACGCAAGTGTATCAACTTCGATGCCCCTGTGATCACGCTCAGCCACACCGTTGCGCCCCGCGGATTTCTCGGCAACCGCTTCACTCTCAATGCCACCGAAATCAGTTTTCAGAAGCGGTTCTGGCTCTCGGCCTTCGGTGCAATCGACGCAAAGATAAAGGGAGGTCACGTGTGGAGCCGCGTTCCGTTCCCCAACCTCATGATTCCCAACGCTAACCTCTCCTACACCCTCCAGCCCGAAAGTTTCGCCTGCCTTAACCCGATGGAATTCATCAATGACTCCTACGTGCAGTGGGGCATGACCTACTGGGCCAACGGCGTGATTTTCAACTACATTCCACTCCTGAAAAAGTTGAAGCTCCGCGAGTCGATAATGTTCAACGGCATCTTCGGCCACCTCAGCCGCCGCAACGACCCCTCGCTCAACCCCGACCTGTTCCGTTTCCCCGAAGAAGCCCGCGTCCAGAGGATGCGCTCAGAGCTCCCCTACATGGAAGCCGCCTTCGGAATCGACAACATATTCCGCCTGTTCCGCATCGACTACGTGTGGCGCCTCACCTACCGCGACAACCCCGGTGCCTGCCGCGGCGGCATCCGCTTCGCCCTCCACATCAGCCTTTAACAGGAGAATGAATTTCACCGCATCACTGAGCTTACGGATTTTTTTCGTAATTTTGCATTATCATGAACGAAGATTTCGACATACGCCGGGCGGCGGCCGAGCAAGCCGGCCGCGAGGTTGACATCGAGCGCGCCCTGCGCCCGTCACACTTCAACGCTTTCAACGGTCAGGAAAAGATCGTCGAAAACCTGAAAGTGTTTGTCGCGGCGGCCCGTATGCGTGGCGAGGCACTCGACCACCTGCTCCTCCACGGTCCTCCCGGACTGGGCAAGACCACCCTTGCCCAGATCATCGCCACCGAGCTTGGCGTGAATTTCAAGATTACTTCCGGACCGGTCCTTGACAAGCCGGGCGATCTGGCGGGAATACTCACTTCGCTTGAGCAGTACGACGTGCTGTTCATCGAAGAGATCCACCGCCTCAGTCCCGTAGTCGAGGAATACCTGTACTCGGCCATGGAGGACTACCGCATCGACATCATGATCGATAAGGGACCCGGAGCGCGCACCGTCCAGCTGTCACTCTCACCCTTCACCCTCGTCGGGGCCACCACCCGCAGCGGCCTGCTGACCTCGCCGTTGCGCGCCCGTTTCGGCATCAACTGCCACCTGGAATATTATGATCACGAGATACTTGAGCGCATCATTCAGCGCTCGGCGCGCCTGCTTAACGTGAAGTGCTCCCCCGAAGCCGCCCACGAAATAGCCATGCGCAGCCGCGGCACGCCGCGTATCGCAAACTCTCTCCTGCGCCGTGTACGCGACTTCGCCCAGGTGAAAGGCTCCGGCGACATCGATGCTGAAATCGCGCAGTTCTCGCTCGAAGCGCTCAACATCGACCGCTACGGGCTCGATGAAATCGACAACAAGATACTTACCACGATCATACGCAAGTTTGCCGGCGGACCGGTAGGCATCAACACCATCGCCACCGCCCTCGGCGAGGACCCCGGCACGGTGGAGGATGTATATGAGCCTTATCTCATTAAGGAAGGATTCATCAACCGCACTCCCCGCGGTCGCGAAGTCACCCGCCTCGCCTACACTCATTTAGGTATAAAGCCTGAAATGAAATACAACTCGCTTTTCGATGAATAAAAACCACCGTTTTTCTCCCTCCCTATGGCAGGAATAAGAAGTCTGTTCAAGGACACGGCCATCTACGGCGTGAGCAGTATACTGGGACGCTTCCTCAACTGGTGTCTCGTGCCTCTCTACACCATCATGTTTCCCGCGGCGGAATACGGCATCGTGACCTACATATATTCCATCGTTGGCCTGGCACTGATCGTGCTGACCTACGGCATGGAGACAGGATTTTTCCGCTTCGCCAACCATGACCGCTACCGCGACCCCATGGAAGTCTACTCAACGGCCCTGATCTCGCTTGCCGTCACGTCCTCACTGTTCATCGCCGTCATCATGATCTGGCTGCGCCCCATCAGCTCAGCCATGGACTGCGCCGGCCACGAGAGCTACGTGGCCATGATGGCCGTCACGGTGGCTCTCGATGCCTTTACTTCCCTGCCGTTCTCATATCTCCGCTACCGCAAGCGCCCCGTGCGCTTCGCTACCCTGCGCCTGATCAACATAGGCCTGAACATAGGCCTGAACCTCTTCTTCATCCTGCTGTGCCCGTGGCTGTGGGAGCACCACCCCGGCACCATAGCCTGGTTCTACAGCCCCGACTTCGGCATCGGCTATATCTTCCTGAGCAACCTTGCCACCTCAATCCTCAACCTCATCCTACTCATCCCCGAGCTGCGCGGATTCAGCTACCGCTTCAACGGCCGCCTGTGGCGCGAGATGATCGTATACAGTTTCCCGCTCCTCGTCCTCGGCCTGGCAGGTATCATGAACCAGACCATCGACAAGATCATGTTTCCCTACCTCTACCCCACCCGCGACATGGCCATGGCCGAGCTGGGAATCTACGGCGCCAACTATAAGATCGCAATAGTGATGGTGATGTTCATTCAGGCATTCAGGTTTGCCTACGAGCCATTCATTTTCGCCCGCGCCCGCGAGCGCGGCCAGGACAGCCGTCGCAGCTACGCCGATGCCATGAAATACTTCGTCATCTTCGCCATGATCATCTTCCTCGGTGTCATGTATTACCTCGACATCCTGCGCCATTTCATCTCCGAGGCCTACTTCTCGGGGCTTAAGGTCGTGCCCGTGGTGATGATCGCCGAGTTCTTCTTCGGAGTATTCTACAATCTCTCGGTGTGGTACAAAGTGACCGACCGCACCCAGTGGGGCACGTGGTTCTCGCTCACCGGCCTCGGCGTCACCGTCGCCCTCAACCTTCTGCTCGTCCCCCTGATGGGCTACATGGGCTGCGCCATAGCAGCCGTGTGTTGCTACGGAGTCATGATGCTCGCAAGCTACATCGTCGGGCAGCGCTTCTACCCCATCGACTACCGCCCCCTGCGCCTGAGCGGCTACTTCCTCCTCGCCATGGCCTTCTATGCAGCCGGGCTGCTGACAGCCATTCCGGGTCACGAATGGTGGACCATGGCCTTCCGCACCCCCCTGCTCCTCCTCTACATCTTCATAATCTTCCACTCCGAAGGCATCACCCTCCACTCCCTGACAGGACGCTGAAAAAGTTTCGATTATAGCCGAAACTTTTCACATTTCCGCAAAAAGTTTCGATTATAATCGAAACTTTTTGTATATTTGTAAAAAGTTTTCGTTATGGAAGAAACTGTCGTCAATATTCCGAGACCTATTTATCTTGACAGGATAATGCCATATATCGGTAAGAATCTTATTAAGGTACTTACCGGACAGCGGCGTGTGGGCAAAAGTTTTATCTTAAATTCAGTCAGAAACAAAATCCGGCGAATAAATCCTGATGCAAATATCCTGCATATTGATATGGAAGATTTTGCCTTTTCCCACATTACCAATGCAGCCGGATTACATGATGAAATAACGCGCAGATTAAAAACTGAGACACAAAACTACATTTTCATCGATGAAATTCAGGAGGTTTCCGGTTTCGAGAAAGTACTCAGATCTCTTCTCCTCAATCCCTGGAATGACATATACGTAACGGGGAGTAATTCAACTATGCTTTCCTCAGAAATCGCTTCACTGCTCGCAGGCCGAAGTATCGAGTTCCGGATACATCCCCTGTCATACGTCGAGTTTCTCGAATTTCATTCAATGGAAGACTCCGACGAGAGCCTCGATACCTATCTCATGTACGGAGGAATGCCATATCTGAAAAATCTCCCCATGCGCGATACCTGGCATGAATATCTCGTCGGATTAACCGACACACTGGTATATCGCGACATTGTAACCCGTCATTCTATCAGGAACAACAATTTCCTGAAGCGGCTCATGATGTTCATGGCCGATAACATCGGTAAAATATTCACCGCCAACAATATCGCCGCTTACCTCAAATCACAGCGGGTGTCAGGAACGGTTGACAGCGTCCAGACGTATGCTGACTATATATGTCAGGCCTACCTGATCAACGAAGTCAAGAGATGGGATATAAAAGGGAAACGGCTCTTTGAAATCGGCGAAAAATACTACTTTGAAGACCTTGGAGTCCGTAACGCAATAATCGGTTATCGCCCTGACGACATAGGCGGCATTATTGAAAATACCGTCTACAATCATCTTGTCGTGAAGGGCTATAATGTTCATGTAGGTGTACTGCCCAAAGGAAAAGAAATCGACTTTATCGCTGAGAAAAACTCCGAGCGGATATATATTCAGGTAGCACTCAACGTAGAAGATCCGGCTACCGCTGCCCGTGAATTCGGAAATCTCGAAGAAATAACCGACAATTATGAAAAAATACTCGTCACCAGGCGTGACTCAGCGCCTAATTCCCATAACGGAATTCACATGCTCTCCCTGCGGGAATTTCTTACCTCATAAGTCGATCATTTGATCAGAGCTGAACGAGTGAGGCGAATGCGACCACGATGAAAAGGCACATACCCGACGCTCATCTCCCACTGTCAGCATTAGGCAATTACGGGGCATGTAGTGAAAAATAGCCCCCGAAAGGCGTGCACCGAGCCGAAAACGAGAACCTGCTTGGATCTAATTCCTTGTCACCAAGTATTCTTTCAATGGCTTCCCGGGAATAAACTGGAATAAATCGTCCGGGCAGATTTTGATGTTGTAATTATTTTACCTACCTTTGCGAGGCAGACCGCTCAGCAGAAGCCCGGTCGGGGCGTGCGAGGCGGGATGCAGACATAATGAAAAGGCGTTTATCCGACGCTCCTTCTTGGCTTTCTGAAACTTCGCAACTTTCATGGCATGGTCAGGAATGACGCAGACGGTAGATGACTTGTGCGGATATGTATTCCACCGCCGGGCCGCGCGCGTGAGCGCACGCCCCGGCGCTGAGACGCATATACTGCGTGAGGCTTCTGCAAGTTTGCTCGTTCTACCATGCCGGGCATTGCGAAGGCCTCAGAAAGCAGAACGGGCACTGGTACGGCACTCACGTATTCTATGTTAAATTCCAAATAATTTGGGGATTTTTTTGTTTTAATAG
>CAZJKU010000046.1:0-17432 GCA_964546905.1 uncultured Staphylococcus sp. | reverse complement strand
CACTACACCATGGGCGGCATCTGGGTGGACTATGAGCTCCAGACCTCGATCAAGGGCCTCTTCGCAATCGGCGAATGTAATTTCTCTGACCACGGCGCCAACCGCCTCGGCGCATCGGCTCTGATGCAGGGTCTCGCCGACGGATATTTCGTGCTCCCCTACACCATGCAGAATTACCTCGCTGACCAGATCAAGGTGAAGCACCCCGGCACTGACCATCCCGAATTTGACAAAGTGGAGAAGGAAGTGCGCGCCCGCATCGACCGCCTGATGAACATCAAGGGCACCAAGTCGCCCGATCAGATCCACAAGCGTCTCGGACACGTGATGTGGAACCTCGTCGGCATGGGACGCACCCTCCAGAGCCTCGTCAAGGCCACTCAGGAAATCGCCGAAGTGCGCAAGGAATTCTACAGCGACCTCCGCATCGTGGGCCGCGCCGACGACCTCAACACCGAGCTCGAAAAGGCTCTCCGCCTCGAAGACTTCCTCGAAATGGCCCGCATGATGGCTATCGACGCCCTCAACCGCAACGAATCCTGCGGTGCCCACTTCCGCGAGGAATACCAGACCCCCGACGGCGAGGCCGCCCGTAACGACAAGGACTACATGTATGTGTCGTGCTGGAAGTACACCGGCGACAACGAGCGTCCCATCCTGCTGAAAGAACCCCTGAACTACGAGGAAATCCAGGTTCAGACCCGTAACTATAAATCATGACGCTGACCGTCAAATTCTTATTTACTTATTCCCACACATTTCTGAATAATCCGATATGGAAAATACTATAAATGTAAATCTCAGAATCTGGCGCCAGCGTGGCCCCAAGGAACCCGGTAAGCTCGTGGACTACCGCGTGGAAAATGTCTCCACCGGATCGAGCTTCCTCGAAATGCTCGATATGCTCAATCAGCAGCTCGTAGAGAAGGGTGAAGAACCTGTGGTATTTGACAGCGACTGCCGCGAGGGTATCTGCGGCATGTGCTCGCTCTACATCAACGGTCATCCCCACGGCCCCGTACAGGGCATCACCACCTGCCAGCTCCACATGCGCAAGTTCCACAACGAGGAGACCATCACAATCGAGCCCTGGCGCTCGGCAGCATTCCCCATCGTGCGCGACCTCATGGTCGACCGCAACGCCTTTGACAAGATCCAGCAGGCCGGCGGCTACGTGTCGTTCAACTGCGGCGGCGCCCAGGATGCCAACAACCTCCCCATCTCCAAGGAAGTGGCCGACATCGCCATGGACTCCGCTACCTGCATAGGTTGCGGCGCCTGCGTGGCAGCCTGCAAGAACGGCTCCGCAATGCTCTTCGTCAGTGCCAAAGTCAGCCAGTTTGCCCTCCTGCCTCAGGGTCAGGTGGAGCGCGCCCGCCGCGCCCGCAAGATGGTGGCTCGCATGGACGAGCTCGGATTCGGTAACTGCACCAACACCGGTGCCTGCGCCGCCGAATGCCCCAAGAACGTGCCCCTGAGCAACATCGCCCGTCTCAACCGCGAGTTTATCAAGGCAAAGCTCCAGGACTGATTCGCGTTAATCCACTGAATAAAATCGCCCGGCCTGCATCAGCAAGCCGGGCGATTTAACTTAGAACCATGTCCACAATGGGAAGATGGCCATCAATAACGCTAACCATACAAGAGCGATAGTCCCATACGCCTTAACTTTCAAAAGATAATACGAGGCCGCCAAAGCAGTTGCGGCAAAACCGCAAAAACCAACAATCATAGCCCACCGGGGAGTGATAGGATTAGTAAATGTTTCATATAAAGTGATCAGAATTGTCAGGGAAAACAAATACACCCATTTCGGCACAGCCTTGTTGATTATATCAGTCTTATTTTCCATAATAATTTATTTATGATGACTATAAAAGCAATAAATATATAAAAGGACACAGCATTATTAGTACCCATAATCCTACGATTTTTAACTTATCCTTGACCTTGTCAAGATAGTAGGAAGTTGTAAAACCGTATGCACAAGCTGATAAGAAACCAAAAATATAATATTGCAGGGGAAGAGACCTATAAACTATCGCCATAATCAACGACGCCACAAAAGGTACAAGCAAAAGCAGCGTCCACAGTGGTACTACCCGTTTTCGTTCACCATTCATGATTATTCAGTTTAATGTAATTGATTGCAAATATATTCATTAAATAAATAAAATCACCTGCATCTTAGTTCAAAAAAACTTCAAATTTCACTATATGAGCACCACAAACCTGAGGATCATGAATAAAAATTACTCTTTACAAAGATAATAACGAGAGATTACTCTTTACAAAGAGTAAAACACGAAATTACTCTTTAAAAAGATAAATCAGGGTATTTTACTCTTTGTAAAGATAAAAATGCTTATATTTGCATCACCGATAAAACACAATTACGATGGACATATTAAGACGACGTTATCAGCGACTTCTGCGCAACACATCCACCCGTCATATCAGGTATCTCTATAACCGGATTTCATGGAACACCCGCCTGATAGGTATAAAGGGAGGGCGTGGAGTAGGCAAAACCACAATGATGCTTCAACGCATCCTGTTGGCTTTTCCGGACACTTCAAAGGCCCTATATGTTTCACTTGACGATATATGGTTCGGAGCGCATACGCTTCTCGACTTAGCCGAACAGGCCGAAGACTACGGGATCACCCACTTATTTGTTGACGAGGTACACCGTATGCCCGGTTGGGAGCAACAGATCAAGAATGTCTATGATTTCTTTCCCAATCTCAGTATCGTCTTTACGGGCAGCTCACTGCTTGAGATAGACAATTCGATAGCTGACCTGTCACGCCGGTGCCTGCTTTATAATCTCCGAGGGCTTTCGTTTCGGGAATACCTGGACTTTCAGGGATTTAAATTTGATCCGATATCGCTGTCGGAAATACTGTATGACCACTTTGCCATCGCTTCAAGAATCTCCGGAGAGATAGATATACTCGGTCAGTTCAACTCATATCTAAGAAACGGATTCTATCCGTTTTACACCACCGAAACCCATACCGATTACCTTATCCGGGTCAACAATATCGTTACAAGCATAATCGATTGTGACATACCGGCGGTGGAAAATGTGGAGTATGCGACACTGATAAAGACCAAGCACCTGCTCAACATCATAGCCGGGCAAAGTCCTTCACCGCTTAATGCAAGCGCAACAGCCGCCATGATAGGCGTGACCGCCAATCAATTGCTCAAACTCCTGTCACTGCTTGAACGCGGGCAGGTAGTGAGATTGCTGTACTATAAAAGCGAAAAGAATCCTAAGTCGATGGTAAAGCCGCAGAAGGTTATTTTCGATAACCCCTCGATAATGTATGCCCTCGGGAGTGCCGATACCGGCAAGGTCAGGGAGACATTCATGGCCTCGATGATTTCTTCCAGCCACCCGATAGCCTACCCTATTGAGGGAGACCTGCTTGTCGACAACCGATATCTCTTTGAAATAGGGGGGCCGGGAAAGAAGTTTGACCAGATCAAGGATATGCCCGACAGCTTTGTCGCTGCCGACGGCATGACTGTCGGGTATGGTAACAAAGTACCCCTGTGGCTGTTTGGATTCCTCTACTGACGGTTCACCGGCCGGTGAGGAGCTGGCGGATGGAGTGGAGCTTGTTGAGGGCGGCCATCGGGGTCAGATTGTCGATGTCGAGACCTAGGATTTCGTCGCGCAGCGACGACAGCAGCGGGTCGTCGAGCTGGAAGAACGACAGCTGAACGCCCTCCTCCATCTGCGGCATCGCGCTGAGCGCAGGGGTCGCGTCGCCTCCGGCGTTGGCCTTTTCGAGATGATGAAGCACCTCGTCGGCCCTCTCCACAATCGAGCGGGGCATACCGGCCAGTCGCGCCACGTGTATACCGAAGCTATGCTCGGAGCCTCCGCGCGCGAGCTTGCGCAGAAACACTACCTTGCCGTCGATTTCCTTAACCGCGACGTTGAAGTTGACCACGCGTGGGAGCTTCCCTTCCATCTCGTTAAGCTCGTGGTAGTGGGTGGCGAAAAGGGTCTTGGGGCGCAGGTCGCCGCTGTTGTGGATATGCTCCACGATAGCCCAGGCTATTGATATGCCGTCGTAGGTAGAGGTGCCCCGGCCAAGCTCATCGAACAGAATGAGCGAGCGGCGGCTCATGTTGTTGAGTATCGATGCGGCCTCGTTCATCTCCACCATGAAAGTAGACTCGCCCAGCGAAATGTTGTCGCTCGCACCCACGCGGGTGAATATCTTGTCCACCACGCCTATTCTCGCGCTCTCTGCCGCAACGAAACATCCCATCTGGGCCATCAGTACGTTCAGTGCCGTCTGGCGCAGCAGAGCAGATTTTCCCGACATGTTGGGGCCGGTCAGCATCATGATCTGCGTCTCGTCATTGGAGAGGCTGACGGAGTTGGTGATGTAAGGCTCTCCAGCGGGCAGTTCCCGCTCGATGACCGGGTGGCGGGCCTCGGTGAGGCTCAGCACGAGCGAGTCGTCGACCACGGGGCGGTTGTAGCGGTTCTCGATGGCCACGCGGGTGAAGGAATTGAACACGTCGAGCTGGGCTATGAGACGGGCGTCGAGTAGCAGGGCCGGGATATAATCGGCAAGGGCGTTGATGAGATCGGTAAACACGCGCTGCTCGATGACGGCGATGCGGTCCTGGGCACCAAGTATTTTCTCCTCATATTCCTTCAGCTCAGGGGTGATGTAGCGCTCGGCGTTGACCAGAGTCTGCTTCCTGATCCATTCCTGCGGCACCTTGTCGCGGTGGGTGTTGGTAACCTCGATGTAATAGCCGAACACGTTGTTGTAGCCCACTTTGAGCGACGTAATGCCGGTGCGCTCGCTCTCGCGCTGCTGGATGCGGAGCAGGTAGTCCTTGCCCGAGCGGGCTATCTCGCGCAGCTCGTCGAGCTCGCTGTCCACGCCGGGGCGTATCACGTCACCGCGGCTGAGCATGGCCGGAGCGTCGTCGACAAGCTCCGAGGCTATGCGGTGGCTGATTGTGGTGCAAGGATTCAGCTGTTCACCCATGGCTTTCAGGGCCTGATCGGTCGAGCGCTCACACATCTCCTTGACCGGGCCTATGACAGTCAGCGCGTTCTTGATCTGCACCACCTCACGGGGATTGGCGCGGCCGGCGGCTACCTTCGACACGAGGCGTTCAAGGTCGCCGATGCGGCCGAGGTATTCGTGGAGTGTCTCGCGGCCGTCGGGGTCGCGGAAGAAGTATTCCACTATATCGAGACGCTTGTTGATCTCCACGGGGTCCTTGAGCGGGAAGAGCATCCACCGGCGCAACATGCGGGCACCCATGGGACTCACGGTGCGGTCAAGGATGTCGAGAAGGCTCTTGCCGTCGTCGTTGATAGCCCTGACGAGCTCCAGGTTGCGGATGGTGAAGCGGTCGAGGCGCACGTATTTTTCCTCCTCTATGAGGGCCAGGCGCGTTATGTGGCCTGTGCGCGTGTGCTGGGTGATGTCGAGATAGTGCAGGATGGCACCCGAGGCTATGATGGCCTCGTTAAGGCCGTGAAGACCGAATCCCTTGAGCGAGGCAGTCTCGAATTGCTTGAGCAGCCGGTCGTGGGCACTGTCGGAGGTAAAGATCCAGTCGTCGAGCTCGAAATATAGATAATTCTCGCTTGCAGCAGCCTGCACCGCCGACTTGTTTCCGCGCTCCACAAGCACCTCCTTGGGCGAGAAATTGGCAAGCAGCTTCACCATGTGGTCAGGCTCGCCCTCGGCGGTCAGGAACTCACCGGTGGAAATGTCGAGAAAAGCCACGCCCCAGCGGGATTTGGAGGTGTGGACGGCGGCAAGGAAGTTGTTCTCGCGGTGATTAAGCACATTATCATTGATCGACACGCCCGGCGTGATAAGCTCGGTGATGCCGCGCTTCACGAGCTTCTTGGTCGTCTTGGGATCTTCAAGCTGCTCGCATATTGCCACGCGCTTGCCGGCACGCACGAGCTTGGGGAGGTAAGTATCGAGGGCATGGTGAGGGAACCCGGCCAGTTCCACATATTGCGCCGACCCGTTGGCGCGGCGCGTCAGGGTTATGCCGAGTATTTCCGAGGCCGCTATGGCATCGTCGGAAAACGTTTCGTAGAAGTCGCCCACCCTGAAAAGCAGTATCGCATCAGGATGCTTGGCCTTCATGGCCGTGTACTGCTTCATGAGCGGAGTCTCGACGATTTTCTTTGCCACTTAAGTAAAATGAATGAGTTGCGTTGATTAAATATGAGCCGCCACCTTGTCGATGATGATCTGCGGCGCGATTCCGGCCAGGCAGTGGTAATCGCCACGGTGACAGGGTTTGTCGCCAAACACCGAGCAGGGGCGGCACGTCATCGAGAGCTGCACCATGTCGGCATCGTTCTGCCGCCAGCCCTTGAAGCCGCAATAGGGATGTGTCGCGCCCCACACGCTGACGACCGGAATCCTCACGAGCGAAGCCAGGTGCATGTTGGCCGAGTCCATCGACACCATCACGTCGAGATAGCTCAGCAGCGACAGCTCCACGGCAAAACCGTGACGCTTCGACGCAAGCGAGATCACGTGCTGATAGCGGCCGGCCCAGTTGCCGAGCACCTCGGCCTCCTCACTTCCGCCTCCGAAGAGGAATATCTTCACGTTATCCATCTTCGAGAAATGCTCCACGACGTTTTCCATCAGTTCGACGGGGTAGATCTTACCCTTGTGCTTGGCGAAAGGAGCGATTCCTATCCACCGCTCGCCGGGCTGCTTGGGAGGAGTCAGCGACGCAAACAGGGCAGGATCGCCGTGGCCCGAGGGAAACAGTGACTC
The DNA here is from genome assembly GCA_964546905.1 of uncultured Staphylococcus sp. Lineage (GTDB taxonomy): Bacteria > Bacteroidota > Bacteroidia > Bacteroidales > Muribaculaceae > Duncaniella. The sequence continues at coordinate 10,626 of CAZJKU010000046.1, read as the reverse complement.
AAAGCGGTTCTCGACAACGAAACCGAGACGGTGGAACACCTCGCGGTAACGGGCGCGCTGCGACGTCAGCGGAAGCATCACCTTGTTGGTGGAGCGCGTCAGGCGGCGCTTGTGGGAGCGACCCTTGTTGAGCCGCGCCACCCTGACACCGCCGGCCCACGCCCTGATGTCGAGCAGATGGGTGCGCAACACGTCGTGAAGATCGGCCACGGCATCAAAGTCATATTCAGCCTTAAGCTGACCGTAGAGGCGCATGATGCCGAAGAAGCCTTTGTAGACCTCGTCGTTGAGATCAAAGCCCCTGACGGTAAGATTGGCGGGAGGATTGATAAACATTCCCGTCATGGAATTGCGGGTGACGAAGAAGAATTGCGTGGCGGGATTGCACAGTGCCACGCTGTATAGCACCGGAATAGTCATCGCGACATCGCCCAGTGCCGAGAATCGCGTGACGAGCACGCGGCGCGGAGCCTCGTCAGCGCTTCTGCGCGCCATACAGCACGGGATTGGTCGACGGGTCGTTATACATCTTCATCTGCCGGTAAACCTTCATGTATTTGCGCCCGGCCTCGATGTCGGCAAGGAGGTCGTCGATGGCAGTGATGAGGTCAGCGCGCTGTTCGAGCAACACATCGAGCTTGGCCCGGCAGCGGGCCACGTGCTCGGGCGAAGCATCGGGACGGGTCACCTCGGCAAGCATGTGGTAGATCTTCACCGCCAGAATCGAAAGGCGGTCGAGTGCCCATGCGGGACTCTCAGTGTTGATCTTAGCCTCGGGGAGCGGCTTCACGCCGGCATACTTCTCCCTGAAGTAAGTGTCGATCTGCTCCACCATGTCGGTGCGCACCTGATTGGAGCTGTCAATGCGGCGCTTGAGCTGCAGGGCGGCCACGGGGTCGATCTGCGGGTCGCGGATTATATCCTCAAGATGCCACTGCACCACGTCCACCCAGTTTTTCTGAAAGAGGGTGTGCTCCACCGTCCCCTCCTTATAAGGATTGGGGGCCGGGGTGTCAACATTGTCAGTGACGTGATAGGCTTTGGTGGCTTCCTCAAAAATATCGAAGCTCTTGCGGGCGAAGTCCATAGGGGTGATACGGGATTGGTTAGTTACGCAAAGATACTCCACCGCCGCCAATCCACCAAATATTTCCCCGGAAATTTTTCACTGTAGAGTCACCCAATATTCAAAATTCTGCGTTTGATTCTTGTATATATCATATATATTGTTTATATTTGCACATAAATATTATTGATATGAAAACTTCAGTAAAGATACCCACCAGGAGAAAACTAATAGATATCCCTGAGAATGTATTTCAGACTCTAAATCTGAAAGCAACCGCCATGGGGACAAATCTAAAAAAATATATTGAAGACCTGCTCGTTCGCGAAAGCGAAGACATGGATGATGCCGAAGTCTACAAATATCTTGTATCAACTCGTCCGGAAGGGAAAGTGATGTTAAACACCGAAGAAAAAAAGGACTTTGAAGACTGGCTCAACCAACACCGGAAATGAAAGTAGACTATTCAAAGGATTTCGAAAAAGCTGTGCGAAAGCTTTCGGGAAAAATTCTTAAATCCGTAATAGATGCCATAGACAATGTAAAATTGGCTCAATCAATCGATGACATATCTAATTGCAAAAAGATTGAGACTCTAAATAGTGTATATCGGATTAGGATCGGAGATAAACGAGCTTTCTTCGTCTATATCGAAATAGAAGACAACTTGGTTAAGTTTGAATATCTTCTAAATCGAGGAGAAGCCTACAACAAGAAGAACATGCAAAAACTCCGCAATAAGGATTGTTGATTTGTTTGGCATGTGCCTCCTTAATATCGGGCATTAGGCAGTTTTTCCAGTCTCCTCCGCCGCCAATCCACCAAATATTTCACCGGAAAATTTCTCTCACGCCATCTCAAGGGCGATTTCCGAAGCGAGGGTATTCATTTCGAGGCAGAGCGCCCGCGACAGGGGCGTGGAAGCAGGTAAGCCGAGGGAAATGATCAGCAGCCGTCCTCGGCAGCAGAGATCGAAATCGTGCTGCGCCGGCTTGTAGCGGGTGACGAAGGCCGGGCCGGTGATGAGGATTATTGCTGCACCGGCCTGTTCAGCCTCAGCCCGTATCGCCTTTTCATCTCCGGAGATGAACGGCGAGACAAGGACCGTCCCTTTGGACGCGGCTGAAACCCATGCCGCCCTTTTATCGGCCTTTTCGGCCGGGGAGAAACTGCGGCTTATCTTCACCGCAGCCTTGTCGGGATTACGAAGCAGGAAAAGGTTGCCGTATGCCTCGAAGCCCCTTTCGCCTATCTTCAGTTCCCTGACCCTACGAAAGAACTGCGGATACTGTCTCCGCATAGCCAGCCGGTGAGGATTTTCCCGTATATACCGGAACAACCCGTCGAGTGACCGCTTATCATACAGTGGTTTATCACAATATCCGGGTAAAAAAATATCCTGATCGTTTATTGTCATTCCACGCAATAAAGAGTATCTCGTCGCAATCCTATTTCTTAAGGCATCAATATAAAAATCCAAATGCTTGTCGGTTGTACAAAGAACCTGAATAAGCAGATGAACATGATCAGGCATTACACAAAACTGAAGTAGTTTTATTACAGGGATTTCGTAGTGCAGATGAAGTATTCCCTTGGAAATAGTTTTACCGAGTTCGGTTTCTTTTATGCTTGCGCAACCCGGATTACCGGGGGCTATACGCGCATCGCCTGTCAGTGTGCCGAAAGGTTCACAATCTTCTGCTTTATTGAGAATGATATGGTAAATAAATGGGGCGAAATAATTGTGAGAGAAAGACCTCCGGTGGTAGGAATGTTCTCCTGTTTCCTTAAGGGGCCTAATTCGGGAGGAGTTCATCGATAGAATCTTATAATGGCACTTAGTTGTTCTATTCACCTGCCGACAAACCTGTTACCACCTCTTGATCTAAATGATTTTTTCAATCCGTAGGGGTTTGTCGTGAGGTGGAGTGAGGGGGAATCAGAAGGCCTGGCCCCAGGAGGAGCGGTCGAGGTTGCGGTAGGAGATGGCTTCGTGGAGATGGGCGGGGAGAATTTGGTCGGAGGAATCGAGGTCGGCGATAGTGCGGGCTACCTTGAGGATGCGGTCGTAGGCGCGGGCGCTCATGTCAAACCGCTGCATGGCTTTCTTCAGGATCCCGACGCACTCGCCCGACAGGGGTGCATAGGTATTGAGGAGGCGAGTGGGCATCTGGGCATTGCAGTGGATGCCGGGATGGGCGGCGAATCGGCGCGACTGTATCTCACGGGCGCGGATCACACGCTCCCTTATGGCAGCCGACGGCTCGCCATCGGCCGGACCGGTAAGCTGCTCGAAGGGCACGGGGAGAATCTCAATCTGAAGATCGATGCGGTCAAGCAGCGGGCCCGAGATGCGGTTTAGGTATTTGGTTACGGCCCCCGGCGGGCAAGTGCATTGCCGTGTAGGGTGATTGTAGTAGCCGCAGGGACAGGGGTTCATCGATGCCACGAGCATGAATCCGGCGGGATAGTCGATAGAATATTTCACGCGCGAGATGGTGATGTGACGGTCTTCGAGCGGCTGGCGCATCACTTCGAGCACAGCACGGGAAAATTCAGGGAACTCGTCAAGAAACAGCACTCCGTTATGGGCCAGGGAGATCTCGCCCGGCATGGGATTGGAGCCGCCGCCCACGAGAGCCACAGGGGAAATCGTGTGATGAGGCGACCGATACGGGCGCCGGGTGATGAGTTTCGATCCGTTCTTGAGCTTGCCGGCTACGGAATGGATCTTGGTAGTTTCGAGCGACTCGGCGAGCGACAGGGGCGGCAGGATCGAAGGAATACGTTTCGACATCATTGACTTTCCGGCTCCGGGAGGACCCACGAGAAGAATATTGTGGCCGCCGGCACACGCCACCTCCAGGGCGCGCTTCACGGTCTCCTGACCGCGCACGTCGCAGAAATCGGCATCAAAAACCTGAGAGGCGTTGAGAAATTCCTCGCGGGTGTTGACTACCGTGGGAGTGAGCGAAGTATTGCCGGTGACAAATCCTATCACCTCGCCAAGCGACTCACAGCCATACACATCGAGATTATTGACCACGGCGGCCTCGGTAGCGTTCACCTGCGGGACTATCATGCCTTCATAACCGAGCTTGCGCGCCATGATGGCCATGGGAAGCACTCCGCGGATGGGGAGCAGGGTCCCGTCGAGCGAAAGCTCGCCCATCACGAGATATCTCTTCAGGTCGACAGCGGGCCTGATGCGGCCCGACGCCGCAAGGATGCCCACGGCGATAGGGAGGTCGTAGGCCGCTCCTTCCTTCTTGACGTCGGCAGGAGCCATGTTGACCACGATATGGGCGCGTGGAAATTCGTAGCCGGCCTGGGTTATAGCCGAGAGCACGCGCTGATAGCTCTCCTTCACTGCGGTGTCGGGCAACCCGACGATACAGAACATCGCGCCGATTTCCGATGAGACTTCGATGGTGACAGGGATGGCGTCGATTCCCTGTACGGCAGCGCCGTTGGTTTTCTGAAGCATCTTTATTTCAAATTAGAGCGTAGCAGGGAGTCAACCTCTTCAAGCGATGTCCCGCGGTATATCTGGTGTCCCGTTGAATCGACAGCGATATAATAGGGGGTCGACGGGATGGCCAGCAGCGAGAGCGAGGGGTGGCCGAGACCCCCGGGGAGCCATGTGCGGTGCCATCTGACGGTGTCGGAAGCGATGCTGCGCCGCCATGTCACCGAGTCAGGGAGCACCGAAGTCTCTACGATATCAAGCCGCCGCGAGGAAAAGTCGCCCCGCAACGCCTTGAGAATCTTCATTGCCGATGCCGGAGTACGGTGGGCCGATGTAACGGCGAGCAATCCGTAGCTCTGGCGCGCAGGAATGAACTCAATGATGGTATCGGTAGTGAAATGGAACGTGATGGGGCGCAGGCGGTCATGAGCCGCCGTAGCAGCCGCAGCGGCAAGCGTGCGCGAGAAGTCGCGGATCGAGGTCAGGTTACGTCCTGACGCGTCGAGGCGGTTGAGCAGGGAATCAGCCTTGACGGGATTACCGTTGAGATCGTAGAGAGTCATGAGGGCGACTGCCGATGCCGGCGACGAAGGATTGGAGAGTATAAATTTCTCCACGGCGCTGTCGAGCTCGGCTGAAGGACCGGCGGCGACAAGGTCGCTGTGGCTGTTGCGGAAATCGCAGAGCAGGGCCGAGGCATCGTTGCCGGTGATTTCCACCTGCCGGGGATCGTCAAGGTCCATCTTCACTTTCAGGCGGTCGCCGTCCACGGCTATACAGGTGAAGAGCAGTCGCCCCTCGCCATCCCACACGTCGACGAGGGCCGGCACTGTAGTGTGGCCGCTGAGGGTGACGCGGGAGTCGCGGGCGTGGTCGCTGACGGCATTGAGGTTGCCGTCGAAATATATCATCTCAACGCGGCCATCGCCGAGGCCGTTGATCTCACACTTGATTTCAAAACGGTCGCCCGACGAGCAGGCCGACAGGAAGAGGCTGAGGATTAGGGTAACGAGTGATAGCGGTCGGTTCATGATTGATGGATGTCTCATTGGTCATCGAGTTCGTCGGGGTGCTTGCGGAAATACTCTTCAAGCAGATTGGCTATATTGAAATAATATCCGCCCGAGTCGCGTCCCGAAGCGTCCTTGACGGTAATGTATTCGTAGCAGGGATCGTAGAAAATATGGTCGTCGACGATATAACCCATTGCATTAAGCAACACATATTCATGCTGAGGCTCGATGACATACCAGGCGTTTTCCTCGTCAAGGCCCGTGCCGGTCGACACTATGGCCATGAGCAGGTAATCGAGCTTGTATTGCCATATCGCGGCAAGATTAGTCTTTCCCTTCTCCCGCAGGGCCGAGATAAGGAGCGACATGCGGCGCAGGTCAAAGGGATTGTCGGCAAGACCGGCCTCGGCATCGGCTATCACCGAGTCACATTCCTGACGCGTCAGTTCCCGGTGGTCTCGATCACGCAGGGCGAAGCGCATACGGCTTTCCTTGGAGCGGTAGGGAGTGTAATCTTCCTGAAACATGTAGCCCAAATAGAGGTGACGGTACTTGTCTATCTTCATCAGCGTGTCGTTGCGCTGAAATTCCTCCATGAGCCGGGGATAATAGTAGGGCGAAGTGCGGTCATTGATGGCCTGCTTGATCTTGGCCATGTCGGGCTTCTCGCGGTTGAGACGCGGAAGCACCTCGGCACTGACGGCACCCGCGGCGGCTGCAAAAAGCAATAGCAAAGTCAACAGTCTTCTCATTGGGGCAGAGTGAAGGCGGCTATTAACTCGCCGGTCATACAGATTGTTATGATTATAGGGAAAGCCTTGGCACACAAGTAATTCATAGCCTTTTTGCCGGGAAAACCGAGAGCACGGCCCGACGGAGTGCGGCAATATGCTACGGCACCCAGCAGGGCCCCTGTCACCGCGCCGGGGATTATGGCGGCGTGGCCTATACACAGTCCCAGGAACATTCCCACCAGTGTGGCACCGGTGAGATAAGGCACTCCGGCAGTGGCGCGGGCCACGGCGCGGGGAATGGTCATGACTATGATGGTGACTATGACCGTGGCGGCAAGCCAGAATATGAGCGTGCCTACCGAAAGAGCCGAGGATTCGGTGCCTCCGGCTATGCCGAGTGCAACGTAGGCCGCCGCTGCGGCCCAGGGCCGCGACATAAAGGCACCTACTATAGCCCCGACGGCTATCAATGACGAGAGGATGATGATAAACGTGTTCATGATCAATACGTGTTACGGTTACTTAACGTCGGCCGGGGCCTGAGTGTTTCCGGCCCGTTCCTTTTCATCACCGGCGCCGGGCTTGAGATCGGGATAGGCGATGCGGCTGTGATACATGGTGCGGAGCCGCTGCACAAATACATCCTTGATCTCCTGCACGTCGCGGAACGAGATGGGTGAATCGTTGTGCAGTCCCTCGGCTATCTGGGTATCGATGATGCGGTTTACGAGGTTCTGGATAGCCTCGGGGGAGTAATCCTTGAGCGAGCGCGACGATGCCTCGACGGCATCGGCCATCATCAGTATCGAGGTCTCCTTGGAGGTGGGATTGGGACCGGGATAGCTGAACGGGGTCTTGTCGACGGTTTCATCGGGATGGGTGTTGCAATAGGTGTTGTAGAAGTATCTCGCGGTGCCACGTCCGTGATGCTCGGTGATGAAGTTGCGGATTATCTGAGGCAGCTTGTATTTCTCGGCGAGCTTCAGGCCCTCGTTGATGTGGCCCGTGATGATGCGCGCGCTCTGCATCGGGTCAAGGGCGTCGTGGGGATTCACGCCGTGCTGGTTCTCGGTATAGAAAGCGGGATTCTTGATTTTGCCAACGTCGTGATAAAGTGCCCCGGCACGCACGAGCTGCACGTTGGCACCTATGCGGCGGGCGGCCTCAGCCGAGAGGTTTGACACCTGCATGGAGTGCTGGAAGGTACCGGGGCATTCTTCTGACAGCTCACGGAGCAGGGGATTGTTGATGTCGCTAAGTTCCACGAGCGTCACGCGGGAGGTGAAGCCGAATATGCGCTCGAATATGAATATCAGCACGTAGCAGAATGACACTGCCACGGCATTGATGGCGAAGAGGCCGAACATGCGGGGCCGCAGGTTCTCGATCGAGCCGCTTGTCATCAGTTCGATGGCCACGTAGGAAAGGCAATAGGAGAGCAGGATGAACAGGGCAGTCCTGATGAGCTGGGAGCGGCGTGCAAGATCGTTGAGCGAATCAATGGCCACGACTCCGGCCACAAACTGCACGAAGATGAATTCGAGGGCAAACGTAGGCAGGATGGCACATATAAATATCTCGATCAGGAACGTGTAGAGTGCCGTGCGGGAATCCATGAATATCTCGGCGATGATGGGCAGGATCGTGAACGGCACGATATAGACTCCGTGACGGAACGTTGCATCCATCGCAAACGAGAACAGCGCAAGGGCCGTGATCGCGCTCATCACGAAGAGCATCATGCTGTCGTTGGCGAAATACTGCGGACGGAAGAAATAGAAGTAGCAATAGAGGATCACGAATAGTATCACCACGTAGAGTATCTGGCCCCCCAGGGGATAGAAGTTGCTGACATTGGTGCCGTCTGACCGCTCGGCCATCATCTCCTCATAGGTCTGGAGGACGGTGTAGAGCCGCGGTGTCACCACCTCGCCCTTGTCGATGATGCGCTCGCCGGTCTGTATCACCCCGATGGGCGCCATGGCCTTGAGATAGGCTTCGGAAAGCAGGCGTGCCGAGAGGGCCGAGTCGGGAGTGATGTTGGGTTCAAGCAGCTCGGGGAGATTTATGGCAGCGATAGCGGCATGGATGTGGGGGGAACGGAAGGAGGAGTCGAGCTTCTCATAGGCACGCATGGCCGAGAGGAATCCCGATGTAGGCATCGACATGGAAATGTTGTCGTGAATGAAGCGCACGGCAGGGAGAGAGCCGGAACGGATCTCGGAATAGACCTCGCGCGAGACGATACCGTCGCTGTAGATTTTCTTCACGCGGGCTATGATTTCGTTTTTCTCGGTTGGCGACACGTCGGTGACCTCATCGGAATTAAGGCGCGTGGCAATCTCGCTGACGATGATTTTCTCGGAATTGGAATCGCGCTTGAACACCGGTTCAAACGCCGAGTCGATGCTGTCCTTCACGTGTCGGCCCGAAACGGAGTCGAGATTGATGGGGATGTCAAACGGAGCGGTGAGCAGGCCGTAGGTCCAGGGACGGTTTTCCTCAAATGTATAGTTGAGGCGGCTCGACCGCGGCAGGAAGTAGACGATCAGAGCCACTGCGCCCACGAAGTAGAGGGCGCGGAGCCAGATGGATTTCGTAGAGAGTTTCATTGTGATGAAGATTGCGTCAGCGACCGCGCACCGCCGAAGTGATGCCGTTGATTTTCAGGATTGTCTTGCAGAGCCTGTCGACGGCGTCGGTGTCGCGCACGAGCACGCTCATACGGCAGGAGAAAACTTCATTGCGTGCCTCGATATTGAGGCTGCGGATATTGATGTTGAGCTGTGTCGAGATTACCCCGGTGAGCTCCTGGAGGATTCCGTGACGGTCGATGCCCTCGATGATGATATCGGCATGGAATGAACCGGCCACGTTGTCCCAGCTCGTGGCCACGATGCGGGGGCCGTAGCTTGCCTTGAGCACCTGGGCGCGGGGGCATGTGAGTTCATGCACCTCCACTTCGCCGTTGTCGTTGATGAATCCCATCACCTCGTCGCCGGGAATGGGGCGGCAGCAGTCGGCGAAGATGAAGTTGCGCTCGCGGTCGTTGTATTTCAGTATATATTTTTCCTTGGTGTTGATCTTGTGCCTGACGGGGGTCTCTGGCATCGACGGAGCCACGGGCTTCTCGGTACGGGAGTTTTTCTTGCCGCCGAGGCCGAGGGTGAATATCTTGGAGAGTAGCTGGCGGGCGCGCGACGAGGTGCTTTCGTTGGTGAAATAGTCGAGCGAGATTTCGCCGGCACCGAGCTTGTAGAACAGTTCCTCGCGGTTGGCCACCTTATAGGTGCCGAGGAGCTTTGTCAGCACATGGTTGTTGAGGGTGATGTTTTTCTTGGCAAGGAAGTTCTCGAAGATTTCCTTTCCTTTCTCGATGAGCGGAATCTGGATACGGCGCAGTTCCTTGCGCAGGCGCGTCTTGGCCTTGGCTGTGGCCAGGAAATTCATCCACTCGGGTTTGGGAGTCTGGGACTGGGAGGTGAGGATCTCCACCTGGTCGCCGCTCTGGAGGCGGTGGCTCAGGGGGACGAGCTTGTGATTGACCTTAGCGGCGATGCAGTGGGTACCGATCTCGGAGTGGAGCGAGAAGGCCACGTCGAGCACCGAGGCTTTGGCGGGGAGGGTGATGATCTCGCCCTTGGGGGTGAACACGGCTATCTCCGACGAGAAAAGGTTCATCTTCAATGTGTCGAGAAAGTCGATGGCATTGGGGTTGGGGTCGTCGAGGATGTCCTTGATGGTGCGGAGCCACTCGTTGAGCTCGTTTTCTTCCTCACATTCCCCCTGCTTGTATTTCCAGTGGGCGGCGAAACCTTTCTCGGCGATCTCGTCCATGCGGCGTGACCTGATCTGCACCTCTATCCAGTTGCCCTCGGGTCCCATGAGGGTAACGTGGAGAGCCTGGTAGCCGTTGGCCTTGGGATTGGAAATCCAGTCGCGGGTGCGGTCGGGGTGAGGACGGTAGAGATCGGTGATTGCCGAGTAGATTTTGTAACACATTTCCTTCTCCTTTGACTGGTCGGGACACTCGAAGATGATGCGCATCGCGAAGAGGTCGTAGACTTCCTCGAAGGGGACATGCTTCGTCTCCATCTTGCGCCATATCGAGTAGACCGATTTAAGGCGGTTGCGGGCCTGGAAGGTAATCCCCATCTCGGTGAGTCGCTTCAGGATGGGGGCGGAGAACTCGCTGTAGAGTGCGTCGCGGTCCTCGGAGGTGTTGCGTATCAGCTCCTCGATACGGGCATACTCGCGGGGATGCTCATACTTGAAGCTGAGGTCTTCGCTAGGGTGGTGCCAGGGCCCTCCGACGTGATCAGGTTTTGGTCGGCAACCACCGTC
>CAZJKU010000045.1:0-17711 GCA_964546905.1 uncultured Staphylococcus sp. | reverse complement strand
CCGACAAGGAAATCACCAACTTCCTCCGCCACCACTCCCGCTCCTACATCTTCACGGCATCGATCACTCCGGCCTCAACTGCCGCTGCCCTCGCCGCCCTCGACATCATGGAGAAAGAACCCGAGCGCCAGGAAAACCTCTGGAAGCTGACCCATTACGCCCTCGACGGTTTCCGCAACGCCGGATTCGAGATAGGCAACACCTCCACTCCCATCATCCCGCTGTTTATCCGCGACGACTTCAAGACATTCGCCATCACCCGCGACCTGCTTGAAGAAGGAATCTTTGTCAACCCGGTGGTTTCGCCCGCCGTAGCCCCCAACGATACCCTCATACGCTTCTCGCTTATGGCCACCCACACAATGGATCAGGTCACTACCGCCATCGAGAAGATAACCAAGGTATTCAAGAAACACGGTATTATCCGGTAGACGGTTGTGCATCAACATTTTTGATGCCGGCCCAAGCGTTTCAACTACAAATCACATAATAAGGCCCGGCAATTACCACGCCGGGCCTTGCATATTTAATTTCAAGGTAAAGAAGCATGGCTAACAATCTTTCTTACGATGTAATAGGCAGCTATCTCGCCCCCGACGATCTCGCCGCCGCCCGTCAGGAATATGAGAACGGGCAGATTTCAGCAGACACACTGGCGCTTTATCAGGACAAGGCGTTCAATGAGATAGTGGAAAAGCAAATCGAGGAAGGTCTCGAATATGTGACATCCGGTGAACTCCGCCGCAACCATTGGGGCAAGGATTTCTACATGGGTCTCAACGGTATCGAGCGTGAAAACATCTCGGAAGGCAGTGTGTTGCAGAGCGAACCGGTGATGACCGACCTGCTGCGCTTCAGCGGCAAGGTGGAATTCAATCCCGAGCATCCTTTTTTCAATACGCTTACGAAGTTGTCGCACGTGGTTCACGGACGCGCTAAACTCAAGCAGACAATTCCGTCGCCGGCTGACCTCTACCGCACCATCCTCAAGATGACCTTAGGGAAACCCGAGGCGGTATATGTCACTCCCGATACGCTTATCGACGATATTGCCACAGCCTACAATCAGACCATAAAGGAATTTTACCGGCTCGGTTGCCGCCAGATTCAGCTCGACGACACGGTAGCAGGCCGTCTCTCCAATCCTGATTTCCTTAACGGTATCATCGCTTCGGGTATCGATCCGGCTTCGCTGTTTGACAGCTATATCGACATCATCAACCGCTCGCTCGAAAACCTGCCCGATGATCTGGTCAAATCCATCTACATCTCCGGAGGCAATCCTATCGTTCCCGAGTGGAGCGCGCAACTGTCAGTTGACAATATCATGATTCAGGTCCTCCAGCGGCTTAACGTTGACCGCTTCTATCTGCCCTTTGACATCGACAATCTGGAAGCGATGGAAGTGCTGAAATTTGTCGCGCCGAGGAAAGAGGTGGTGCTGGGACTCGTCTCGGCCCACAATCCCATGATGGAGTCGCCTCGGAAAGTGCTCGACGCGGTGGAGTATGCCTCCCGCTTCATTCCCCGCGAGCGGCTCGCCATCAGCCCCATGAGCGGCTTCAAACTCAGGTCCTACTACATGCGCGGCCTCAGCTTCAACGACCAGTGGAACAAAATCGAACTTCTCCGCTCGATTGCCGAACAGGCATGACTCCACAATTGTTACTGCATAATAGTATAATATAAAAACAACTCAATAAATATGGCTAAAAAAGCATTGTTAATGATCCTCGACGGATGGGGAATCGGCGACCATAGTAAAAGTGACGTAATCTTTTCAACTCCAACCCCCTACTGGGACTATCTGCTCAAGACTTATCCTCACTCCGAGCTTCAGGCTTCGGGCGAAAACGTAGGATTGCCTGACGGACAGATGGGTAACTCTGAAGTGGGTCACCTCAACATCGGTGCCGGTCGCGTGCTGTATCAGGACCTCGTGAAGATCAACAAGGCCTGCAAGGAAGGCACCATCTATGAGAATCCCGAAATAAAGAGTGCATTCTCCTATGCCCGCGACAATGGCAAGGCAATCCATTTTATGGGCCTTACCAGCAACGGCGGTGTCCACTCCTCGCTCGACCACCTCTTCACCCTCTGCGACATCGCCAGGAGCTACGGGCTTGAAAAAGTTTACATCCACTGCTTCATGGACGGTCGTGATACCGATCCCCGCAGCGGCAAGGGCTTCATCGAGGAAGTGACCGAACACTGCAAAAAGTCGGCCGGCACTGTGGCCTCTATCATAGGCCGTTACTACGCCATGGACCGCGACAAGCGCTGGGAACGTGTCAAGGTCGCCTACGACCTTTTCGTAGATGGCGAGGGCAAGCAGGCTACCGACATGGTCAAGGCCATGCAGGAGTCTTACGATGAAGGCATCACCGATGAGTTCATCAAGCCCATCAACAACGCTACCGTCGACGGTACAATCAAGGAGGGCGACGCTGTCATCTTCTTCAACTACCGCAATGACCGCGCTAAAGAGCTTACCATCGCCCTGACCCAGCATGACATTCCTGAAGCCGGAATGAAGGTGATACCCGGCCTGCAGTATTATTGCATGACTCCCTACGACGCATCTTTCACAGGTGTTCACATCCTCTTCCCGAAAGAGAACGTGGAGAACACTCTCGGTGAATATCTCTCTTCGCTCGACAAGAAACAGCTCCACATAGCCGAGACCGAAAAATATGCCCACGTCACTTTCTTCTTCAACGGTGGCCGCGAAGAGCCCTACGAAGGCGAGGAACGTATACTTGTGGCTTCGCCCAAAGTCGCTACCTACGACCTGAAGCCTGAGATGAGCGCCTATGAAGTGAAGGACAAACTCGTCGAGGCGATCCGCGAAAAGAAATATGACTTCATCGTGGTCAACTATGCCAACGGTGACATGGTGGGTCACACCGGCGTATATGAGGCCATCGAAAAGGCCGTAAAGGCTGTGGATGAATGTGTCAAGGACACCGTAGAAGCAGCCAAGGAAGCTGACTACGAAGTGATCATCATAGCCGACCACGGTAATGCTGATAATGCAGTGAACGCTGACGGTACCCCCAACACTGCCCACTCGCTCAATCCCGTGCCTTGCATCTACGTCACCGCCCGCAAGGACGCTCACGTGGAAAACGGACGTCTTGCCGATGTCGCCCCTACCCTTCTCTCAATCATGGGTCTTCCGCAGCCGGCTGAGATGACCGGAAAATCGCTCATAGACTAATTGGAATCAATACGCTCAATCTATAAAATAGGTTACGGCCCGTCAAGCAGCCACACGATGGGTCCCCTCAAGGCTTCACAACTCTTCGGGCATAAGGCCCGGGGAGTTGCGCGGTTTGAGGTGACTCTCTACGGCTCTCTCGCCGGCACCGGACGCGGTCACCGCACTGACATTGCCATCCTTGAGCAGCTCCAGCCCATCGCTCCCACCGAGATAGTGTGGAAGCCGGAAATCTTCCTCCCGTTTCACCCAAACGGAATGACGTTCAAAGCCTTTGATGCTGAATGTAACGAGATACTTCAGGAAACCTATTACTCGATAGGTGGCGGCGACATAGTCAAGGAAGGAGAGACACGGCCTGCCGCCGAGCAGATATACGACATGTCCACGATCTCTGAAATACAGGCATGGGCCGAAAAGACCGGACAAAGTTACTGGGAATACGTGGCCCAATGTGAAGACTCGTCGATATGGGATTATCTGGCTGAGGTATGGCACACGATGCGTGAAGCCGTGGAACGCGGCATCGAGGCCGAGGGAGTGCTTCCCGGCGGTTTAGGAGTAAGGCGCAAGGCGGTGTCGTACCTTATGCACGCCTCGGGCCACAACCAGAACCTGCGCAGCCGCGGTCTTCTCTATGCTTATGCCCTGGCGGTCAGCGAGGAGAATGCAGCGGGAGGAAAGATTGTCACGGCTCCTACGTGCGGCTCGTGCGGAGTGCTTCCCGCCGTGCTCTATCATCTGCAGTCATCCAAGAACTTCTCGGAGCAACGCATCCTGCGTGCCCTGGCTACGGCGGGACTCTTCGGTGCAGTGGTCAAGACCAATGCTTCGGTATCAGGAGCCGAAGTGGGATGTCAGGGCGAAGTGGGAGTCGCTTGCGCCATGGCTGCCGCAGCAGCATCGCAGCTCTTCGGGGGAACTCTGGCTCAGATAGAATACTCAGCCGAGATGGGTCTTGAACATCATCTTGGCCTGACATGTGACCCCGTATGCGGCCTGGTGCAGATTCCCTGCATCGAGCGCAACGCCTACGCCGCCGCCCGTGCCCTCGACAGCAATCTCTATGCGGCATTCTCCGACGGCACCCACCGCGTTTCATTCGACCGCATCGTCGAGGTCATGAAGCAGACCGGCCACGACCTGCCCTCAATCTATAAAGAAACAGCCCTCGGTGGTCTCGCCGCCATCAAATAACCGATTATGGCCGAAAATTCTCTTTTACAACGACTCGACGGCATCGAAGCCCGATTTGAAGAAGTATCGACACTGATCACTGACCCTGACGTGATTGCCGACATGAAGCGTTACGTCAAGCTGTCAAAGGAATACAAAGATCTGGAAAAACTCACTGCCGCCACCCGCCGCTACCGGGATCTCCTCGGTAACAAAGACGAGGCGCGTGAGATACTCGACTCCGAGACCGACGCCGAAATACGCGCCATGGCCAAGGAACAGCTTGACAGCGCCGAGCGGCAACTGCCTGAGCTCGAAGAGGAAATCAAGCTCCTGCTCATCCCAGCCGACCCTGAGGACAGCAAGAACGCCATCCTTGAAATACGCGGCGGGACGGGTGGCGACGAGGCAGCCATATTTGCCGGCGACCTCTACAAGATGTATGTAAAATACTGTGAGTCGCGCGGATGGACCGTAGCAGTAACAAGTTTCAGCGAAGGTGCCGCGGGCGGATTCAAGGAAATCATCATGGCTATTTCGGGCGACAACGTCTACGGTACGCTCAAATACGAGAGCGGCGTCCACCGCGTGCAGCGGGTCCCCGCTACCGAGACTCAGGGAAGGGTTCACACCTCGGCAGCCACCGTGGCCGTGCTTCCCGAGGCCGAGGCCTTTGATGTGGAAATCAACGAGGGCGAGATAAAGTGGGATACTTTCCGCTCGGGAGGAGCCGGCGGCCAGAATGTCAACAAGGTTGAATCGGGCGTGCGACTCCGCTACATGTGGAAAAATCCCGTGACTGGCGAGAGCGAGGAAATCCTCATCGAGTGTACTGAAACACGTGACCAACCCAAGAACAAGGAACGCGCCCTGAGCCGCCTGCGCACGTTCATCTATGACAAGGAGCACCGCAAGTATCTTGACGACATTGCTTCGCGGCGCAAGACACTCGTGTCGACCGGCGACCGATCGGCCAAGATACGCACCTACAATTACCCTCAGGGCCGCGTGACCGACCACCGCATCAACTACACGATCTACAACCTTCAGAACTTCGTCGGCGGTGACATTCAGGAAGTCATCGACCGCCTCACCATCGCTGAGAATGCCGAGAAACTTAAGGAATCGGAATTGTAATTTTTTCAATAAACCAATCAGTGTATGTCAACCTCATCTCCTAAATCATTAATCTCTGTAAAGATGCTTTGCAGAGCTTTTGAAAACGCTGCCCGACGTTTTCCGATCACCCTCATCTACATCGCGTTATTCTCCTTGTGGTGTATCATAGAAATATGTACAACCTACCACCTTGACCGGAATCTTGAAAGCAGTATCTGGTATTTCACTTCAGTGGGAATGCCTTTGTCGCTGGCAATATATATCTGGTGTGAATTCCTTCAACGCCGTTCTACACTCCCTCAGGTCATCGCCAACGTGCTCCTGCTCGTCGACAGCATATATATTTTATCCTGCGGATTGAATTTCAGCACCCACTGGGGACTCAGCCGCAGCGCGCTGATGACGGCGCTTTTCGTCGCGATACTGTTTGTCCCGATTAAGAAAACGTGGACATGGAATTTTACGGTAGCTCAGCTGCGCTCTATCGTAATATCAGTGGCTTATTCACTCGTGGCCGCATTTGCGGTAGGGATCATTTTCCTTACCATTTACGCGCTGTTTGATGTCCGCAACATTGATAAGACGATGTTCAGTTGCATGGTAATTCTCTCATTCACCCTTCCTGCAGTAATATTTCTTAACCTCGTGCCACATAAGGAAGAAGTCGAAGAAAGAGAGCGTGAATTTCATGCGACCAAACTTGAATCAGGCACAGTAAAATATTTTCTGCTCCCGCTCACGGTCATTTACATGGCGATTCTATATGTCTACGCAATCGAAATCGCTTTAACCTGGGAATTACCGCGAGGCGGAGTGGTATGGTCAGTGACCGGACTCGCTGCGGCAGTATTCGTTACCAACTTTTTCCTTGAAGGAGTGAGACGCACTTCGCCCGATGATTCAATTGCGCGTTTTTCCCTGCGTTATCTTCCCGCTGCACTGCTCCCTCTCATGGTGCTGATGAGCATTGCTGTAATATATCGGATCAATCAGTATGGCCTGACTCTTTCAAGGATCTACGTATTGACTTTCAACGTGTGGAGTTACTGCGTGCTGATCTACTACATTTTTTGCAAGCCAAAAACAATCAACTATATCGCAATTTCATTTGCACTTGTTTTCGTCGCAACCTCAATCCTTCCGTTTGCCAATTACAAGACGCTTACTGACGATATCATGCGACGTCGGCTTATCGACACGATGATGAATGTGGGAATTGACCGGCTGCCTGTCGATGAAACAGGATTCCTGAAGACATTCAATCAACTGCCCGACTCGACACAATCGGAAATCGAGTCCCTGGTGCTATATCTCGACTCTTACAATGATCATTCGGCACTTGACGGGATTATTGTTTATGATAGCGGAAAAGACTTTCCTATCGAGTCTCTTTTCTGGAACAAGGAAGTGGTGATGGCTGTCGATATCGACCTGTCCAATACCGACAAATCCATTACTATACCGAAAGGATATACCCGCGTAAAGTCAGTTTCCATCTTGAAAAAAGACTTTACTCTTAACTCTGAAGGAGCGACAGTAGAAATCGACAGCGTCAGCTACTCATTTCCTCTTGACAGTTTGATGTCTTTCGAGAGCGGAAAAGACTTTGAAGGATTTTATCTATATCCCATCTCCGGAAACACTGATTCAATCTATATATCTAAATATTTTGATGCCAATGCTGACACGGAGAACCCAAAAGATGCTTCCGACTTCAACAGAATTTATTCATCAGGCATGCTTTTCACGAAATAAAAAACTTAAAAAACTTTATATCTATGGATAAAAAAGCATTAGTGGAACAGATCCGGAAGAAAGGATCGTTCCTATGTGTGGGACTCGATACCGATATTAAGAAGATTCCCAAGCACCTGCTCGACTGCGACGACCCTGTATTTGAATTCAACAAGGCGATAATCGACGCTACCGCTCCCTATTGCGTGGCCTATAAACCTAACCTGGCATTTTACGAGAGCTTGGGCATGAAGGGCTGGGAGGCACTTCAGAAGACGGTCGACTACCTGCGTGCCAATTATCCCGACCAGTTCATCATCGCCGATGCCAAGCGCGGCGACATAGGCAACACCTCGTCGCTTTACGCCCGCGCGTTTTTTGAAAACATGGGCGTGGACGCGCTCACGGTCGCTCCCTATATGGGCGAGGACAGCGTGAAGCCGTTCCTTGCCTACGAAGGCAAATGGGTAATCCTGCTCGCGCTGACATCCAATCCCGGCTCCCACGACTTCCAGTTTACCGAGGACAGCGACGGGGAGCGACTCTTTGAGAAAGTCCTCGCCAAGGCGCAGCAGTGGGGCACGACCGACAACCTGATGTTTGTAGTCGGTGCGACGCAAGGATCACTTTTCAGCGACGTGCGCCGCGTGGCTCCGTCGAGCTTCCTGCTCGTTCCCGGCGTGGGAGCACAGGGAGGCAGTCTTGAAGAAGTGGCTAAGTGGGGCATGAACTCAGAGTGCGGCCTTCTGGTCAATTCCTCGCGCGGCATCATCTACGCCTCGTCGGGCAAGGATTTCGCTGAGGCAGCAGCCCGTGAGGCCCGTATGCTCCGCGACCACATGACTATCCTTCTGAGCACCAACGGCATCATCTGAAGGCACTGTTCCGACATTATTCACTAAAAAACATTTTTTCAAAAATCCGGGAAATTCTACCGAGTTTCCCGGATTTATCACTATCTTTGCAGTCGAAAATTTCAGAAAAGAGTTTTAGAAATGATAAATCGAGTATTGATAAGAATTAAGGTAGTGCAGATGCTGTACAGCTACCTCCTGAGTCGCAGTGATTTCCACATTTTCCCCGCTCCCGACGACAGCACGGCTACACGTGACCGCAAGTATGCCTACAAGCTATATCTCGATTTATTACTGCTCATCCTCCGCATGTCGGGCTACGACATCAACGGATCCGATCCTCTGCGCGGCATCGCCCTCGACAAGCACCTCCACCGCAATCTTCTCGCCAAGTCGCTCAATTCACTTGACCAGTTGCGCACATTGATACTCGACGGGCGTCGCGACCTCAGGCAGTATGATTCCATACTTCCCGACCTTTACGAGTCGATCAAGAGCCTGCCCGCCTACCGCAGCCACATCCGCAAAAAGAAAATCGAGCTGAAGGATGACGTGGAGCTGTGGGTTTCCATCCTGTCGTCGCTGATAGCCAAGGATGAACGTTTCATCACAGCCGCCCGCAGCGATGCCGATTTCACCATACGCGGGTTTGAACACGGTATAGAACTGGCAGTGGACACCCTGCGCGGTTACAACGACAACCGCCAGCTTTTCACCCAGGCCCGCAACTCCCTCAACCATTCGCTCGACAAGGCCCACGAGCTTTATTTCCAGCTCCTTGCCCTGATCGTGGAACTTACCAAGGCCGAGGCCCAGCGTCTTGATGAGGGCCGCAACAAATTCATGCCCACCGACGCCGACCTTCATCCCAACACCAAATTGGCCGACAACCGGTTGGCAAAGATACTTGAAACCTCTCCACGCATGGAGGAATACATCAAGGAAGGACGCACTTACTGGAACGACGAGCCGATTTTCATCATGTCGCTTCTCAACAGCATCCGCAATTCCGACATTTACAAGGAATACATGGACTCATATCGCGACGATATCGAGGAGGACTGCGAGTTCTGGCGCAACGTGTTCCGCAACATAATTCTTCCGGGCGACGAGCTTGCCGAAATGCTCGAATCAAAGAGCGTGTACTGGAACGACGATCTACACGTAATAGGTACTTTCGTCCTAAAGACAATACGCCGTCTTGCCCATGCCGACGGTGGCGAACCCGCCGACGGTGACTTCCTGCCGCAGTTCAAGGATGACGAGGACCGCAACTTCGGCCCCGAACTGTTCGTGACCGCCATTGACAATTTCGACGATTACAAGGAACTCATCAACCGCTTTGTCAATACACGCCAGTGGGACACCGAGCGCCTTGCGTTCATGGACATAGTGATCATGGTCACAGCCCTGGCCGAGATACTCAACTATCCCGCCATTCCGGTACCCGTCTCGCTCAACGAATACATCGAGATCGCCAATCATTACTCCACTCCCCGCAGCGGACAGTTTATCAACGGCATCCTTTACTCGGTATTACATTATCTTAAAGAACAGAGTAAATTGCTCAAGGAAATTGAAAAATAATTCCTATCTTTGCCTTTGAGATAACAATGACAATTATTCACTAAAAAAAATACCATTACAACATGACACTTCTTGCAGCTCAAGGCGGCGGTGGCGGATGGGAAAACATCATTCTCATCGTGGTGCTTATCGCGATTTTCTACTTCTTCATGATCCGTCCCCAGCAGAAACGCCAGAACGACATCAAAAAATTCCGTGAAGGCCTCAAGCCCGGCGACCAGATCGTGACTGCCGGCGGTATCTACGGCAAAATCAAGGCCGTAAAGGTAACCACGTTTGTGGTTGAGGTGACTTCAGGTGTCAGCCTCACCATCGACAAAAACTCCGTTTATCCCTCGGCCCTCGAAGCCGGCGAGCAGAACCAGAACCAGCAGTAACCTTTCATGAAGGAAAGGCTCCGCGACCTTATTGACAATGTAGAGCAAGCCCTCCACTCCTCCCGGGGTAGAGATGTCTTGCTCTACATCCTTTGCGTATGCGTGGCCTTTGTATTCTGGCTCCTCCTTGCCCTCGACACCGAGGTTCAGCGGGATTTCAGCGTTCCGGTCGAACTCGTTGAAGTCCCCGACAGCATAACCGTCATCGGCAAGATGCCCTCTTCGATCGATGTCAGTGTCAAGGCTAAGGAATCGCAACTACTTAAATATGAATGGGGCAAGCCGTCGCCGGTGAAGCTGCGCTGGACCGAAAACGAGCGCGACGGCATGATCGCGATAACCAAGGCCAAACTCGATACCCGCATCCGTGACTATTTCGGCCAGTCGGCCCTGATCGTTTCGGTCAGACCCGATTCCATCATGCTGCCTTACACCACATTGCCCGGCAAGAAGGTGAAACTCGTGGTCCACGCTGACCTCCAGCCCAATTTCCAGTATATCATTTCAGGTCCCGTCACGGCATCGTTTGACTCCGTGACTGTATATTCCCCCAAAGGTTTGCCCCACTCGCTGACGAGCGTAGAGACCGAGCCACTCATCCGTTCGGGAATGAAGGACACCACCCGATTTGAAGTTGCCGTAAAGCCGATCGAGGGTTGCCGCATCATTCCTGACAAGGTTACAGTCACCGTCCCGGTCGAGCCGCTCATTGCCAAGAACGTCAGCGTGCCGGTCACCACGGTAAATGTCCCCGACAAGGCACGTCTTATAACTTTTCCGGCCAAGGTCAACGTGTCATATCTCGTGCCTATCAGCCTTTACAACAATGATTTCCCCATCAAGGCTGTGGTAGATTACCATGATGCCAGGCCCGGCCGAGGCAAGTTGCCCGTTTCGCTTCAGGGAATCACTTCCACCCTGCGCTCGGCATCAGCGGCCCCCGACAGCGTGGACTATATCCTCGAAACATTCTGATATCATGGACGCGAATGACAGGATCACCATTGCCGTAACCGGAGGTATCGGTTCAGGCAAGTCGGTTGTCGCCCGCATCCTGGCGGCTATGGGTTATCCCGTATATGATTGCGACAGCCGGGCCAAGTGGCTGATGGACCGGAGTGACAGCATCAAGACCCTGATAGCCGAAAACATCTCTCCCGAAGTAATCGTTGACAACAAGATCCACCGACCGCTTTTGGCAGAGATAGTATTCAACGACAGCAATGCCCTCATGCAGCTCAACAGTATAGTCCACTCGGCAGTGCGTGAGGACTTCCTTTTCTATCGGGACGCCCGCGGAGGCAAAGTTTTTTTTGAAACAGCGATACTCGGCGAAAGCGGATTCAGCTCGCTTGCCGATGAAATATGGATGGTCGACGCTCCGCTGCAGCTACGGATAGAGCGCGTTATGGCCCGCAATAACCTATCTCGCAGTCAGGTGGAAGCACGCATCGCAGCTCAGAAAAATACACCTCTTTCTTTCCCCGGCATCCCTTGCCATGAGATTGTCAACGACGGCGTGATGCCGTTGTTACAACAGGTTACAAAACTGTTACAAATTTCTTAAAATAGTTTAAAAAAGCACCTTACAGCCTAACCATTTCGACCTTTCATTGTTAAACTTTCAGAAACAAATAAAAGTTAACAATGAAAACTTTCACCCACGTTTTAACATTCATCCTGACAGCGGTATTCCTGTCAACCGGCGCCTACGCTGCATCGCCCGTCAGCGATTACCTGACAGAACCGATGCCCGGCCGGTGGAACTATGCCGACGACATCGCCCCCGCTGCCGATGATAACGTGGAATGGTGGAAGAACTTCAATGACAGCCTTCTCGACTCCCTCATCAATGAAGGAATCAACAATAATTTCAATGTATCGATAGCCGCACACCGCATGGAAATCGCCAGGCAGACCCTCAAGGAGGCGCGTTCGCTGTACTTTCCTGCGTTTAACTTCAATGGCGGATGGACCAAGAGCCGCACCTCGGGTGCGATGACCAAGGCCGACCTTCCTGCTTCGAGTTCGAGCTACTTCTCACTTGGAATTGACATGAGCTGGCAGATAGATCTGTTCGGAAAGATCACTGCCCAGACCCGCGACCGCGACGCGCTTTTCCGTGCTTCAAGGGTACAGTATGAGGGAATGATTGTCAGTGTCAGCGCTGAAATCGCAACCTATTATTACAATCTGCGTGTTTTGCAGGCTCAGCGCAGTGTGGCCGACGAACATCTTGCATCGCAGGAAAAAATCGTCGCCATCACTCAGGCCCGCTATGACACCGGACTTGCGTCAAAGCTCGATGTGGCACAGGCCAAGGCACTCCTTTACTCGACCCGGGCCACTCTCCCCGCGCTTGACAAGGCCATGAACACCACCGTCAACGCCATCGCTCTGCTCCTTGGCGTTTACCCCGGACAGATTGTCGACAGGCTGCAGGCTCCCTCAGCGTTGCCCGACCCAGCAAAGCTACCTGTTTCAATGGGCGTGCCTATGGATCTTCTCCGCCGCCGCCCCGACATCACCGAAGCCGAACTCTCAATTGACTCTTACGCAGCCCGTCTCGGAATCGCCAAAAAGGATTATCTCCCGTCGCTGACTCTCAACGGATCGATAGGAACATCGGCCCACGATGCAGGCAATCTGTTCAAGAACAACTCGCTCACCTATTCCATCGCCCCAACCCTCTCGTGGACGATATTTGACGGCCTGTCGCGAAGCTACGCGGTCACTGCGGCGCGTGAGCAACTCGAAGCTGCCGTTGACCAGTACAACCTTACGGTTATGACAGCCGTGCGCGAGGCTGACTCAGCTATGAGTGATTACCACTACACACTTCAGACGATGGATCTCGACAGGATGGTCTATGACCAGAGCGCCGAAGCATTCAGTCTTTCGCTTGACCAGTACAAGAGCGGCCTCGTGTCGCTGACTCCTATCGTCGACGCGCAACTCAACATGATTTCTTACTCCAACGCCCTCCTCCAGCAGCAAGGCAACGCCATAGTCTCACTGATCGACCTCTACAAGGCTCTCGGCGGAGGTTGGAGTCAAAAATAATCCTCCACTCACCGCTAACAACTATTTTTATTTATGAAACGATTCTACTATTATGTAGCGCTGACAGCTCTCCTGTCATCCTGCTCGGGCAAGAAAGCTCCCGCCGAAGAATCCGCTCCCGAAATCGAGGTGGCTCAGGCTGTGACCGACTCTGTCACCTTATATAAGGAATATCCGGGCTACCTCACCGCCGACAGGGCTATCAACGTAGTGGCCCGCGTCAACGGGCAGCTGCTTTCCAAGGATTATGAGGCCGGTCAATTCGTCAAGCAGGGGCAGATTCTTTTCCGCATCGAAGACAACACCTACCGCGACCGTTACAATCAGGCCAAAGCGGCTCTCGCCACTGCCGAAAGCACACTCGATTATAACAAGAAACACTATGAGGCGATCAAGAAAGCATTTGCAAGCGATGCCGTTTCGCAGATGGATCTGATCCAGGCCGAGAGCAGTTACCGCCAGAGCGAGGCCAATGTTGCTTCAGCCCGGGCAGCCCTTTCGACCGCCGGGACCAATCTCGGCTACTGCAACATCGTGGCACCAATCTCGGGCCACATAAACAGTTCACCTTTCAGCGCGGGTGCCTACATATCGGGCGAAGGCTCGTCAGTCGATATGGCCACAATTTATAAAGACGACATCATGACGGCCAATTTCTTCATCGAGGACGAGCAGTTCATCAACATGGTGAAAGGCGGTGTCGTAGAGCAGGATGAC
Organism: uncultured Staphylococcus sp.; assembly: GCA_964546905.1. GTDB lineage: Bacteria > Bacteroidota > Bacteroidia > Bacteroidales > Muribaculaceae > Duncaniella. Next base: position 3,864 of record CAZJKU010000045.1, on the reverse strand, counting down.
CTCAAGGCTATCCCGCTTAAGTTCAGTGAGAGTCTTCCCCACCCCTACACTGCCAACCTCAGCTACATAGCTCCGTCGGTTGACCGGAATACCGGTACAATGAAAATTCAGGCCAAACTCCCCAACGAGTTCGGAGAGCTCAAGGACGGTATGTATTGCTCCATCTCACTTCCCACCGGGACCGACCCTAAAGCCATCCTCGTCAAGGATGCCTCGATAGGCACCGATCAGCTCGGAAAATATCTTTACGTGGTCAATGACTCCGACAAGATTGTCTACACGCCCGTGAAAGTGGGCGAACTGGCCAATGACTCAATGCGCATAGTAACGTCGGGATTGACTCCGACTGACCGTTATGTCACTAAGGCTCTGATGAAAGTTCGCTCGGGCATGACAGTGCGTCCTGTAATGACAAGATAACTTCCACCGTTAAAAAATATCCTCATGTTTTCAAAATTCTTCATTGACCGTCCTATCTTCGCCACCGTCCTGGCGATATTGATGATAATGGTGGGACTCCTGACGGTCAAGACCCTTCCGGTAGCACAATTTCCTGACATTACTCCACCCACCGTGATGGTTTCGGCTTCCTATCCCGGAGCCGATGCCGAGACGGTGGCCCAGACCGTGGGCACTCCTATCGAGCAGCAGATCAACGGCGTGGAAGGAATGATGTATATGAGTTCAAGCTCAAGCAGCGACGGTTCCTATCAGCTCACCATCACCTTTGAAGTGGGTACTGACCTTGACATTGCTACCGTTAAGGTCCAGAACCGCATTTCGCTCGCCGAGCCACAGTTACCTACGGCGGTTAAGCAACAGGGTATTTCGGTAATGTCGGAATCAAGCGACATTATCATGTTCATCGCCCTCGAAGGAGACTCAACGGGACGCTATGACGCTCTGTATCTGACCAACTACGCTCAGCTCAACATCACCGATGAGCTGTCGCGCCTTGACGGCGTGGGCGGTGCCGATGCTTTCGGTGGCGGTGAATACAGTATGCGCGTGTGGCTCGACCCCGAGAAAATGCGCATCCGCAACATCACTCCTCAGGAAGTCTCGGCGGCAATACAGTCGCAGAACATCGAGGTATCGGCCGGTAGCGTGGGCTCGTCACCTTCAACTGACGATGTGGATTTCCAATACACCCTCACGTCGCAGGGACGGCTGACGACAGCAGCCGAGTTTGCCAACATCGTGCTCCGTGCCGAGCCCGACGGACGTTATCTGCGGCTGGGCGACATCGCCCGCGTGGAGATGGGCAGCAACAGTTACAGCACCGTCTCACATGTGTCGGGTCACGATGCCGGCCTTATAGGTATTCACCAGCTACCGGGAGCCAATGCGCTCGATGTGGCCAAGCGCGTCACCGAAAAGATGGATGAACTCGCTCAGTATTTCCCCGACGGTGTCAGCTACAAGGTGATCATGAACACGACGGAATTTGTCAACGCGTCGATCGATGAGGTACTTGTAACATTCGTCGAGACCACTCTCATCGTGATGATCGTCATCCTCCTCTTCCTCCAGAACTGGCGCGCTGTTATTATCCCTATGCTGACGATCCCTGTATCGCTCATCGCTACATTCGCAGTCATGAAACTTCTTGGTTTCACCCTCAACACATTGACCCTCTTCGGCCTCGTGCTTGCGATAGCCATTGTGGTGGACGATGCGATAGTGGTGGTGGAGGACTGTTCCCGACTGGTCGACCAGGGGACACTCACTCCGCGTCAGGCTGCCGAGAAAGCCATGGATGAACTTCAAGGCCCAGTGATAGGTGAAGTCCTCGTGCTGCTTGCCGTATTCATCCCCACGGCTTTCATCAGCGGTATCACCGGCGAACTCTACAAGCAGTTTGCACTTACCATCGCTGTATCTACGGCCTTCTCAGGCTTCAACGCCCTTACCTTCACCCCGGCGATGTGTGCGCTCTTCCTGCGCAAGAACAAGCCCACGAAGTTTTTCCTCTACCGCTGGTTTGACAAGGGACAGGCTTTCGTGATTGAGAAATACATGAAAATCGTCGGCGCGTTCCTTAAGCGGCCCGTCGTCGCAATCGGTATTTATCTTGCCCTGACGGCTGCCGCTTTCTGGGGATTCATGAAATGGCCTACAAGCTACGTCCCTCAGGAGGACCTCGGTTACTTCATGACTTCAGTCCAGCTTCCTACGGGCGCTTCCCTCGACCGCACCGACGCTATTGTGTCGCAAGTGTCAAAGGATATACTCGATATTCCTGAGGTTGAGAACGTGATCGAAATTTCAGGCATGTCGTTCCTCGCCGGAGGTTCCGGGAGCAATCTCGGCTCGATGTTTGTAGTTCTAAAGCCGTGGAGCGAGCGCAAAGGCAAGGGCCAGAGCGTGGAAGCCGTCATAGCTAAGGTACAGGAGAAAGTTGCCGGTATTCAGGAAGCCGAGATCTTCTCCATCAATCCGCCGGCCATTCCCGGCCTCGGCAACACGTCAGGTCTCCAGATGCAGCTCCTCGACATCAACAATCTCGGCACCAAGGAGATGGAACAGGCCGTAGCCGCCATACGCGACGAAGCTGCCAAAGATCCCCGCATAGCTCAGGTGACATCACTCTTTCAGGGCAATGTACCGCAATACAACATCAAGATTGACCGCAACAAGGCAAAGCTCTATCAGTTGACAATGGAGGACATTTATTCCACGCTGTCGAGCTTCATGGGCAATGCTTATGTGAATGACTTCGTCAAGTTCGGGCGGACGTATCAGGTCACGCTGTCGGCCGACGACCAATCCCGCGCCCGTATCGGCGACGTAATGAAACTCTCCGTGCGCAATTCCTTGGGCGAGATGGTACCGTTCAGTTCATTCGCAACACTTCATGAAGATCTCGGGTTAAGCTCGATAAGCCGCTACAATATGTACAACACCGCCTCAGTCACCGCCACGCCGGCATCAGGCACAAGCTCCTCCGACGGTATCAAGGCCATGGAAGAAATCTTCACCAAGGCAGTGGGAAGCAACTTCTCCTACGCATGGACCGGTGAGGCATATCAGGAAACTCAGGGAGGCACCACGATAGGAATGGTAATGCTGTTTGCCGTCATCATCGCCATCCTCGTGCTCGCGGCCCAATACGAAAGCTGGACCGACCCTGTTGCAGTAGTCATATCCATGCCGACCGCCATTCTCGGCACGATCATCGGATGCTTATTCATGTCGCAATCCATCAGCATCTACACTCAGATCGGTATTATCCTGCTGCTTGGACTCTCGGCCAAAAACGCCATCCTCATAGTGGAATACGCTATCGATTTCCGCAAGAGCGGAAGCACCGTGCGACAGGCCGCCCTTGATGCGGGCCGCATCAGGCTTCGTCCTATCCTCATGACGGCTCTCGCATTCGTGTTTGGTGTGATGCCAATGCTTTTCGCTACCGGAGCGGGAGCAGCTTCGCGAGTTTCGCTCGGCACGGCCGTAGTATTCGGTATGGCGGTCAACGCGATAGTAGGTACACTCTTCGTCCCCAACTTCTGGGAGCTTCTTGAGAACTTCCGCGAGAAATATCTCTCGAAAATCTTTGCCTCCTCCACTGCCCCCGTCACTACCTCCGCAAGCGACACCTCCGACAAAACCGACACCACCACCCCATCGGTATAAAATTTTATTGCTGTCCGATAAAACTTTTTTGAGGCAGTGAAAAAATTAGGCTGATTCCATTGCAGGAGTCAGCCTTTTTAGTTTAGTTTGTGTTGGGCAAAACATAATTCTAAACTATGGGCAAAAGTAGTCATTTTAGCGGACAGCCGCTCTATGGTCAGGTGATAAAATTGCTTGACAAGTCAAAGATTCTTGCAATCAGCCGCGAAAACGGCGGTGAGAGGTATA
>CAZJKU010000044.1:0-18063 GCA_964546905.1 uncultured Staphylococcus sp. | reverse complement strand
TCTGCAAACTTTGCGCCTGATTTTTAACATTTCAACGGACTTTTTTACCTGCCCCCAAATCTCCACCAAATCTCGGTTACTCACCTGCTGGATTGGTGCATCTTGAATGATTTGCCTCGCGCTATAAAAGCGAAAAACACCGAATATCATTGATATTCAGTGTTTTGCATCGCCTTTCGGCTTTAGGTTGTGGTGCCACCAGGAATCGAACCGGGGACACAAGGATTTTCAGTCCTTTGCTCTACCAACTGAGCTATGGCACCTTACATATTTTTGCTCTTGAGAATGCGGTCAATTCTATAATCAATCACAGGTGTTTCTCTCAATTGCGTTGCAAAGGTAGGGCGTTATTTTTAATTGTGCAAATTTTTTTGAATGTTTTTTTGATTCAATTATGTTTTTATTCAGTTACATTATTATTTATCAGCTTTTTATACTGATACAAAAATTGCCGGCTCGATTGCGGTTCCGATTGTTTCGGTGGGTTTTATGTCAGTTGGCGGGCAAGGATGGGCTCGTGTTTCGGGTTATTTGGAATTAACGGTGGTCAGAATGAGAATTTTTATTTGTTTTTTACATTTTATTGGATTACTTTTGTAGCGTAAAAATATTTAGTTATCCTATTTTAATTATCCTTTTAAGTATTTTTTTACTATGGCTTACGTAATCACTGACTCTTGTGTGGCTTGCGGCACCTGTCTGCCCGTTTGCCCCGTAGGTGCTATCTCTGAAGGCGACATCTACCACATCGATCCCGATACTTGCATCGATTGCGGTTCTTGCGCTGAAGTGTGCCCCAGCGAAGCTATCATCCCCGGTGAATAATCATAAGGATTGATCAGCCTACAAAAAGAGGTGACGGCCGGTATGTTATGGGCCTGTCATCTCTTTTTGATTTTTTTAATCGATTAATTCGCTTGATTCCGGAAATTTTTCCTAAATTTGCGTTTACAAAAGAATTAAATTTTCAACTTAATTTTAACTATAAGCTATCATGGTAAGCTACAAAGATTTAGGTCTTGTAAACACCCGCGAGATGTTTGCCAAGGCACTTAAGGGCGGTTATGCAATCCCCGCATTCAACTTCAACAACATGGAGCAGCTCCAGGCTATCATCAAGGCTGCGGCCGATGAGAAGTCGCCTGTGATTCTTCAGGTTTCGAAGGGTGCGCGTAACTATGCCAACCCCATTCTTCTCCGCTACATGGCTCAGGGTGCTGTGGATTATGCCAAGAGCCTCGGCTGGGAGCATCCTCAGATCGTGCTTCATCTTGACCACGGTGATTCTTTTGAACTTTGCAAGGATTGCATCGACAATGGTTTTTCTTCGGTGATGATCGACGGTTCTCATCTTCCCTTTGAGGAGAATATCGCCCTGACCAAGAAGGTGGTAGATTATGCCCACAAGTATGACGTGACTGTCGAGGGCGAGCTCGGCGTGCTTGCCGGTGTTGAGGACGAAGTGTCGTCAGACCACCACACTTACACTGATCCTGAAGAGGTTATCGAGTTTGTTGAAAAGACCGGCTGCGATTCGCTGGCTATTTCGATCGGTACTTCTCACGGTGCTTACAAGTTTACTCCTGCCCAGTGCACCCGTGACCCGAAGACCGGTCGCCTTGTTCCTCCTCCTCTGGCATTTGACGTGCTTGAAAAGGTTGAGGCCAAGTTGCCTGACTTCCCCATCGTGCTCCACGGTTCTTCTTCAGTGCCTCAGGAATATGTCGACATCATCAACGAGAACGGTGGTAAGCTGCCCGATGCAATCGGCATCCCCGAAGAGCAGCTCCGCAAGGCTGCGGCTATGGACGTGTGCAAGATCAATATCGACTCTGACAGCCGTCTGGCCATGACAGCCGCCGTGCGCAAGGTGTTCAACGAGAAACCCGCTGAATTTGACCCCCGCAAGTATCTCGGACCGGCCCGCGACGAAATGGAACGTCTCTACAAGCACAAGATTGAAAACGTGCTCGGTTCCAACGGCAAGGCCGAATAATCGAAAAGATTTATCAAAACTATCACAATGTGCCGCGGAGAGTATCTGCGGCACATTTTTTATGGATATCAGTGTGATGCTTTAACGAATTGACCAACCTCCGCCGAGCACCTTGTAGAGATCGATCAGCGCAAGATACTCGTCTCTGACAGCGTTGCTCTCATCGATCTGGGCATCGAAGAAGCGACGCTGGGCATCGAGAACGTCGATATAATTCAACGTTCCGGCTTTATACTGAAGCTGCGCGAGCTGATTGTATTTCGCGGCAGCGAGGCAAAGGTTGATTTTCAGCCGGCTTGACTGCTGAGCCTCCATATAGGCCTTGATGGCCGTGTTTACTTCAGTGAAAGCCTGAATGACAGTCTTTTCATATTGCAGACGCTCCTGTTCATATTCAGCAACGGCTGCCTTATATTTACGCTTGCGTCGGCCGAAATCAAAGACCGGACCTGTGACCGAACCAACGAGGAATGTGAATGGCGACTTCAGGAATTGCTTAAGCTCGTTGTTTTCAAATCCTGGCGTGAAGCCTAATTGAAGTGAAGGGAATCTCTCGGCATACGTGTAACCCACATTGGCCCTTGCTGCCGCGAGCCGTTGCTCGGCCGCCCTGATGTCGGGGCGCCGCTGAAGCAGCTGAGAGGGAACCCCTACCGGCAGCTTTTCAAGCTGAATCGGCGGCATGTTCTTTTTTCCGGTCGAGAGCGAGTCTTGTGGAAATTCTCCCATCAGGAGGGTCATAGCATTGCGGGCGGTGGTAATCTGACGTTTCAGGTTCGGGACCAGCGATGCAGCTGAAGAGTATTCGACCATAGCCTGCTGATACACGGTCTCGGAAGTCAGTCCGCCCTGGAAGCGGATTTTAGCCATGCGCAGGGATTCCTTTCGCGATTCGACAGTCCTTGTGATGATTGCCAGCTCGTTTTCGAGGGCCATGAGCCTGTAATAAGCCTCGGCTGTACGGGCGATAAGTGCAACCCGCATACCGTTGAAGTCTTCGGCTGACGCCATGTAGTCAGCCTTGCCTTTCTCCTTAACCCATATCAGAGACCCGAGCAGATTCATCTCCCATGACACGGCTACTTTCACTCCTATCTCACGGTCATGGGAAATCCCTGAGCCTGAGTAGTCGTTGGTCTCGTCGTTGGCATACACATTACCATTGATGCGCGGCAATAAATCGGCTTTATTGATTCCGTAAAGTTCCTGCATCTGCTGTATGCGTGAGGCCACCGTAAGCAGGTCGCGGTTGTTTTCGAGAGCACGCGTGATAAACCGGCACAAAGTGGAGTCAGTATAGAATTCCCACCAGTTCATCTCGGCGAGACAGGTCGAATCACTTTCGGCATAGAGCGTAAAGACGGCGGGGACGTCAGCCTGCGGCCTGGCAAGGTGCCTGACGCCGGAACATGCCGTTGAGCATAAGATGGCCACGATCGCAATGCAGAGCGCTGTATATCGGTTCATTTCTTCAGTTTCTTTTTCAGATGATCAATTATTACAAAAAAGAACGGGACAAAGACTATGCCCACGGTGATGGCAACGAGCATTCCGAAAAATACTCCTGTGCCGATGTCGCGCCGGGCTGCCGAACCGGGACCCGACGCAATCAGCAGCGGCACAAGACCGAGCATAAATGCCAGCGAGGTCATCACGATGGGACGGAAGCGGAGCCGGGCTGCGGTGATCGCCGCGCGGGTGGCATCGACGCCTTTTTCAACTTCTTCCTTGGCGAACTCCACTATCAGGATAGCGTTTTTCGCCACAAGTCCGATCAGCATCACCAGTCCGATCTGAAAATAAATGTTGTTTTCAAGACCGCATATCCATATTCCTAAGTAAGCGCCTACTCCGGCCACCGGCAGTGACAGGATTACCGCAACGGGCACACTCCAGCTCTCATATTGCGCCGCAAGGACGAGAAACACAAAGAGCAGGGCAAGTCCCAGGATTGCGCCCGTATTGCCGCTCTCGTGTCGTTGCTGATAGGATAGGCCGCTCCATTCCACTCCGATGTTTTCGGGCAGACGGGTCTCCACTATTTCCTGCAGCGCATCCATCGCTTCACCGGTACTGTAACCTGATGCGGCCTCGCCGGTCACTACGGCTGAGTTAAACATGTTGAAGCGACCAATCGTTCCCGGTCCGGCCGTAAAATGGGTGCTACCTAACGACGAAATCGGTACCATAGTGCCGTTGGATGCCCTGACGAAAAACAGGTTAAGGTTCTCGCGGCTTGACCTGTAAGGCGCTTCGGCCTGGATGTAAACTCGATATATGCGGTTAAACATATTGAAGTCATTGACATATATCGACCCGGTAAAGGCCTTCATGGTCGAGAAAATGTCGCTGACCGGTATACCCTGCATTTTCGCCCGGTCCCTGTCCACTTCAAAGAAAAGCTGAGGGATGTCGCTCTGCAGCGAGGTCGACACATCTGACACAGCCCTTGTCATGGCTGCATAATGCTGCAACGTGTCCACAGCATTCTGAAGGTCCTGATAAGTAGCGTCGCCGCGGGCCTCAAGTACCATTTCAAAACCGCCGGAAGTACCCAGGCCGGGGATGATGGCGGGAGTGAATATGTAGACCTTGCTCTCGGGGTATCGCTCAAGTTCACGCTGGATGCGGCTCTTGACCTCGGCAATGCTGCCTGACTGCCGTTCATCCCACGGCTTAAGGATTACGGTGAGCTGCGTATGGGCCTGATTGGTACCTACGCGCGGGGATGAACCGGTCACGTTGAGCACAAACTCCACGTCGGGATCAGCCTGCAGATATGCCATTGCCCGCTCAGTGACGGCTCGCGTCCTTTCTATTGTCGCACCCTCGGGAAGTTCAAGCTCCACGGTGAAATACCCCTGATCTTCCTGCGACATGAAGCTCGTAGGCATCAGGCTGTTCATCATGTAAATGAAAATCAGGGCCAGACCGAATGCAGCAAACATGCGCCGCGGATGGCTGATAGCGCGGGCTATCGTGTGGCAATATATATTGTTTCCCTTGTTGAGCCAGAAGTTTATAAGCCTGAAAATCTTGTGCTTCTTTTCCCTGTTTTCAGCTGAGGGTCTGAGTAGCTTGGAGCACATCACGGGGGTCAGTGTCAACGCAACGACAGTTGAGATTATCACCGATACTGCAATCGTGACAGTAAACTGCCGGTAAAGCTGGCCCGTTATGCCCGGGAGGAAACTCACGGGCACGAATACGGCACAGAGCACGAGCGACATCGCTATCAGCGCGCCTCCAAGGTTGGACATGGCTTTCTCCGTGGCTTCAAATGGACTGAGTTTCTCGGAGTGCATGATGCGGTCAACATTTTCCACCACCACAATCGCGTCGTCCACCACTATACCTATGGCGAGGATCAGGCCGAGAAGCGTCAGCATATTCAGGGAGAATCCAAACATCAGCATCACTCCGAAAGTACCTATCAGCGAGATAGGTACAGCGATTATGGGGATAAGCGCGGCCCTCCAGTCCTGCAGCGAAAGATACACCACTATGATAACCAGGATCAGAGCCTCGAAAAAGGTGCGATACACATGGTGTATTGACTCGGAAATATAGGTGGTCATGTCAAATGGAATGTCGTAGGACAATCCCTCAGGGAAATTGCGCGCAATTTCGGCCATTTCCTTCTTTACGGCGTCAGCCACCTCCATGGCATTGGCTCCCGGCAGCATATTGAGATTCAACACCGCGGCATTACCTCCGTTTATACCGCTCTCGGTGGCATAGGTAGAGGCTTCAAGCGACACCCTGGCCACATCCTTCAATCTTATGACCGAGCCATCGGCATTGGCACGCAACACGATATCTTCAAATTCCGATACCGACGAGAGCCTGCCTCTCGCGATGATGGGCATCGTTATGTCTACATCTTTTGCCGGGGCCTGACCCAACGCTCCGGCTGCCGACTCGCGGTTCTGGTCCTTAAGTGCGCTCTGAATATCCTGAACGGTTATACCCAGATCAGCCAGTTTGTCAGGATGCACCCATATCTGCATCGCATAGTAGCGGCTACCGACGGAGGTGAGGCTGCCCACACCCGGGATTCTTCGCAAAAGGTCTACGACGTTAAGGGTAGTGTAGTTGCTCAGATATACTTCGTCAAACTTCGGGTCATCTGACTGAATCGTAATCGTCATCAACCGGTTGGCCGTCTCCTTGGCAACCGAAATACCATTTTGGACTACCTCGGCCGGAAGGCGCGACTCAGCTTTTTTCACTCGGTTCTGAATGTCGACCGCAGCAAGCTCGGGATCGGTACCTATGTCAAAAGTCACCAGCGCCGAGAATCCTCCAGAGTTGGAGCTCGTCGACGACATGTATATCATGCCCGGCGTGCCGTTGAGTTCCTGCTCGATTGGGGTGGCAACCGCCTGTGTCACCGTCGACGCATCCGCCCCCGGATAAGAAGCACTGATCCTCACCACCGGCGGGACTATTTCAGGATACTGGTCGATAGGAAGCAGCTTAAGCCCGATGACTCCGATGATCAGTATAATCACCGAGAGCACGATGGAAAATACCGGATGCCGCAAAAAGTAATTTCTTTTCATAGACCGGAAGCTTGAGAAGTTTCGTCGTCATCATCCCTGACGTCCATATCGGTCACGGGATTGACTTTCATACCGTGCTTGAGCTTGTGATACCCTTCGGTCACTATCCGCTCGCCACGCCTCAGGCCACGCTCCACGATAATATTGTTGTTGATCTCCGGTCCGAGCTCTATGAATCTCTTCTCGACTACGCTGTCAGCGCGCACAACAAACAGGAATGCACCACCTTTCTCAATCACGACAGCTTTTGAAGGGACTTCAACCACGTTGCTTCTCAGATCGATCAGCACCTTTACTTTCGTAAACTCGCCCGGGAGCAGCTGTCGGCCCGGGTTGGGCATCTCGGCTCTAACAGAGAATGTACCCGTCTTGGGATCGACCTGGGGATCAGCAAAATCCACAAGTCCGCGATAAGGGTACTCCGACCCGTCGGCAAGCGTGATAGTCACGTGAGAAACCTGCTTGTCAGAACCCTCAGCCCCTCCGAGGCTCACATTCCTGTCCTTGCTCCTCAGATAATCGAGTGCCGTCATTGAAAAATCGATCCTCACTGTGTCGCTCTTTACCACCGTGGCCAGAAGCGATTTCCCTGCCGACGGCCCCACGAGAGTACCTATATCGGCCACGCGCTCCGAAATGTAACCCGAAATCGGCGATACCACTCGTGTGTAACTCAATATCAGTTCAGCCTGCGTGAGATCAGCCTGAGCAACGGTCTCCTCGGCATTGGCACTCTCAGCTGCCGCTATCGCATTGTCAAGGTCAAGCTGTGAAGCAGCGTTCTGCTGGTAGAGCGGGCGTATACGCTTCAGGTCACGGTCAGCCTTCTGAGCCTGTGCTTTAGCCTTATTGAGCTGCGCCCGGGCGCGGTTAACGTGAGCCTCATATACACGGGGATCGATGATGAAAAGCGTCTGGCCCTTTTCAATATACGATCCCTCCTTAAACAGCATACTCTCAAGATACCCCTCGACACGCGCGTGGACCTCCACAAACTGCTGCGCCCTGATGCGGCCCACATATTCACCATAGATATTGACTGTCGAAGTGTCCACCGCCGTCACTCCCACCGTCGGCAGCGAAGCCTCCTGATGCCGTGGACGGGTAATAAAATAAATTACTGCAGCAACTATCAGGATAATCAGCGCGATTACAAGCCATGACCTCTTGTCGTGTGACAAAAATCGGCTGCATTTCGTCAGGAAGGAAGGTCCCTCCGATACGTTTCCCGAGTCAGGAATCATTTTCATACGATACGTCGGTTGAATAATAATCCGCAAAGATAAAACAAAAATCCGACATATTAATAGAGCCGCGGGCTATAATGTAATAATGTTCAATTTACATGAGGAGACAACTTATGTATTATCATGATTGTTATAGGAATGATTGCACATACCAATAAGAAAAAAATGACAAATATGGGAACAGACCAAACTAAAAAAGTGGCCGATCAAGTGGCCGAAATGATAGCCGATGCCGGAGTGAAACACCTTTATGCCATTACGGGTGACAGCCTTAATGACCTTACCGACGCCCTCGTGAGAGATGGTCGCGTCAAGTTTATCCACATGCGTCATGAGGAGTCGGGCGCATTTGCGGCAAGTGCCGAGGCACAACTTACAGGTCGCCTGGCCGCTTGCGCAGGCAGCAGCGGTCCCGGTCACGTCCACCTTATCAACGGGCTCTATGATGCCCAGCGAAGCAATGCGCCGGTACTTGCGCTCGCGTCCACTTGTGCCTCGGCAGTGTTTGGCACCGAATATTTTCAGGAGACCAATCCCACACTCCTGTTCTCCAACTGCAATGTATACAATGAAATGGCCACTACTCCTACACAGGTCCCCCACATGCTGCAGGCAGCCATGCAGGAGGCCATAGGCAGGGGTGGAGTAGGCATTGTGGGGCTCCCGGCCGACGTGATAGGGCAGCCGGCTGTTGACTCTTACGCCACGACCGTCCCACTATATACCGAAAGGATTCCCGAGCCGACCGACGCTGAAATCGACGCGGCTGCCGCGCTTATCAATCAAGCCGCCAGCGTGGCAATATTTGCCGGCTCGGGTGCACGCGACGCTGCGGCGCTGGTTGACACGCTTTCCGATAAAGTAAAGGCTCCCGTAGGGACCACTTATAAGAGTCAGCTTGACCTGATGGGAAAGTGCAGGAACTACGTGGGTCACATGGGCTACTTAGGCATGTGGTCGGCCGAAGATGCCATCGCCACAGCCGACGTAGTGATACTCATAGGCATGAACTTCCCTTATCCGGGCTTTTTCCCTACCGACAAAAAGATAATTCAGGTCGACGTCAGGGCCGAGCGGCTTGGACGCAAGACTAAAGTAGATGTGGGCGTGAGAGCCGATGCAGCCACATTCCTGTCAAGATTGCTTCCTAAAGTAAATGCCAAGAGCGACACTACATTTCTTGACAAGGCTCTTGCCGACTACGCCTCGATCAAGGACAAGTTTGCTGAACCCGTCAGACAACGTGGAAGCCGTGGTGCCATCAGGCCTGAATACATGCTCTCACTGCTCGATGAACTGGCCGATGACAATGCCGTGTTCACCGTCGACACCGGCATGAACAATGTGTGGACCTCCCACTATCTCACCCCCAAGGCCGACCGAAGGATGATCGGATCATTCAGTCACGGATCCATGGCCAACGCAATGCCCATGGCAATCGGAGCAAAATTTGCGTGTCCTGACCGTCAGGTGATCGCCGTGTGCGGCGACGGAGGCTTCTCCATGCTCATGGGAGAATTACTGACTATAATCCAGTATAATCTTCCCGTAAAGCTGCTCGTCGCTGACAACCGCAGCCTCGCCTTTGTAAAATGGGAAATGGAAATGGCCGGACTCACTCCGAATGAAACTGACCTGAAGAATCCCGACTTCGGCAAGATGGCACAGGTGATCGGTTTTCAGGCTGAGACAGTCGAAGACCCCGCCACCCTTGAGGACGCGATGAAACGCTGGCTCGCAGCCGATGGACCCGCACTGCTCTCAGTGGTAACCGACACCGACGCCGCATCATTCAGTTTCTCCGAAAAACTCATGCAAGCCGCCAAACCCGGCAACCCCCTGAGCAACTTCGGCCCCTTAGGCAGCTAAGCATTGTGGATTCCGGGGCAGCAGATTTTCCCGGTTGATGAGACAATCCGTGCGTGCGAAGCCCAAGCGGTAGTTATGCACCGCGACCTCCGCATATCCCTCTGCCATCGCAGAAGGGCGTGCGGAGCACGCCGAGCCACCGTAGCACCATTCGCCGTAGCTTGCGGAGGCGATTGGTGTCATGAAGCCGTCCACCCTACCACAGGGCGTGCAGGAGCACGCCGAGGCGGCGCTTATGCTCCGCGCCATCCCCCACCGAAAGAGGATGGCATGCACTGTCGGTGAGGTACTTTACTGTCGGCATGACTGCCGTTTCGGCGTGCACCTGCACGCCTTTTTTGGTGATGTAATGTACCCTACACGCCTCCGCAAGCTATGACGTGTAGGGTTACAATGTTTCGGCGTGCGCCTGCACGCCCCATTTCCCCACTCATCCACCGGTTTCGCACCCCCTACCGTCGCAGATGGGTGCGGAGCACGCTCCTTAAAGTGGAAACGAACCCTCTGGTCTTCATCCCGCCTTTACGCACGAAAGCCGCTGAAATTCAGCGGCTTTCTAAGCGGAAAGACAGGGATCCTACCGAACTGCAAAAGCGTATTGAATATCAAATCATTAACTCTTCAGATTCTAAATGGTTAGCGTCCGGGGAGCGCAATTCAATCTATGATCGAATCAATTGATTGAAATTGATTAACCGTCGACATTCACTATCAAAAATTCGCATATAGTTGACGAAACAGAATTCTCACAAGGATACCTACTGTTCCAACTTTACTCTCCAAACTCTCTGAAATTCAATAAGAAATTCAGAAAATATTTAAAGAGTAGCAAAAGGTTAGCTAATAGTCTTCCAACCAAATTGCCGCTCGCCTCTGCGAGTATTATTTGCAATACATCGAAAAATTCCAATTTTCATGCAGAGCGGAAGTTATGTTTCCGATTGACATCTTTATTTTGCATTTGGAAAGCATTGGCGAGTTGCGGAATCCAATTTTTTAGCTAACTTTGCATTTGAAGTTCAGCTGCTAAAAACTGGATTCACGACATAGCAATTAGCTTTGACTAATTACACGGCTTTAGTAAAATCTGGTAAATTTCACTTCTGAGTTCCGCGTAATAAGTCGAAAGATAGGTTGCACCCGTTCAGGGCGCCGACCGCTTTCCACTTATTTGAACTCACGGTTTACCAGAGCCGACTAAAGCAGATAAGCGAAAAGGTAGTCGCGCCTTTTTTATGCGACCGCAGTGCCGAAATGCGTCAAAGTAGGTGCAATAGAGTATTAATACTATGCCTAAAAATTTGCTAAAATCCCTTGCCGAATGGAGCAAGGATAAAAAGGAGTCAGTTAATTTTCTCTCTTTAATAGGGCAAGAGAACAAAGAGCTGACTCACTCTCGAATTATAGCCTCTCTGATTGACCCTAACGGTGCTCATGGACAGGGATCGTTGCTTCTCCGTTTATTTGTTGCAACACTACTCCCGGATAAGTTAGATAAGTTAAAGAACTTCAACTTTGAATCGGCCAAAGTTGAGGTTGAAAAAGACTTTGGCAAATTAGATTTTGATGAGTTTGACAATGCTATAGGTGGAAGAATAGATATTTACATCGAAGATGAAAATAACAACGTCATCGTAATAGAAAACAAAATATTTGCCGATGATCAACCAAATCAATTAGGAAGATACTTTCAGGCCATACGCAGTTGCAAGTCGTTCGAGATTATCTACTTAACCTTGGATGGTCATCTACCTTCTTTTACAAGTGCAAATAGCACATCATGGAGTAGACTTAATCTATGTTCCTATCATGAGCATGTGATTCAATGGCTCAGTGACTCGCTTTCGGCTATTAAAGGAGGCACGCATCTGGCAAACATTCTTGAACAGTATATAAGTGCAGTGCAGGAGCTGACACAAAAGTATGAAGTGGCTAAGACGATAACCGGCTCTTCTTCAGTTATGAAAGCGGCTATTTTAGTAGAGTCGACGATGGAGATAGCACGCCAAATGCTGATTAGCGACTTTATGACAAAACTTGCCGATTACTGCTTTAAACACAACAATTACAATTTAGAGCATACTGAACCATTGATGTTCCGCGACAAGGAAGGATGTCATCTCGTGCTCAACACAGATTTGTTGAAGATAGATGTGTGTATTGAATGGAGACTCTTCGTAAGGGTTTCACTGACAGAGGAAGGAGTATCAAAATACCCCAAAGGCATATCAATTCCAGAAGGATGGACAAAATGTGAATCACCGGATAATTTAGCTTGGAAATATATCACTATAGATGGTGAAAAGCTTGATTTTCATAACATCTCTAAACCCGTGATGAAATTTCTTGACCTGAAAGACAAGCTTCTTGAAACTGGAATAGAGAGAGACGTGTATAAAGAAATCGAAGGAGTGAATGGCGAATTTTTCAAATAAAGCACAATCTACCTACCACATATTTGGGAGACGAGCTAAGATTGGTTCTTTCGCAATATCAAATTTCAGATAGTTAACCTAAAATATTTATCTATGGCTTATGTATTCAAAGTAACCGCCAAAAGAGACATCGGTGGTGCAAAAGGTATCGCAAAGGGATTAACCGTGCAATTGGTTGAACCCTCCAGCAGCAAACCAATTCTCAATCACATTCTTGAAGCTTACAAAGTTCAGCTTGGCATAGAACTTCCTAAAAGCTGTGGCGTAACGGATGGTGCCTTTTCTTGGGAACGAATCAAGTAGTGTGTAATGATGTGATTTAAGAATATCTGACCTATCCAGACACACTGGTAGAGGCTGCGTCAAATTTGAAGCAGTCTCTTTTTTGAAATTATTTTTATTCGGAAAGCATAATGCTGATTAAATGGATAACTTTGCAATGTAAAAGAAAAAGAAAATGAAAGGAAAATCTTTGAACATACAACCGGAACTTATATTTTCCCATATATGGGCGATACGGTCTGATGCAAGGTTAGCGGTTATGCAGCAATCATTAGATTCGCTTATCGCTGAGATAGGTAACCCCGAAATTATTCCAAACGACCTGAATGTTATTTACGAACTTATAAAGGATCGAGCAAGATGGCTCTCCATGGGTTGCGAAGGATATGCAGTGTCGCTTGCTGAGAAATATAATGAAAGATACTTGAATCTTTGCTTTAAAGACTTGGTCTTGATTGTAGGTCTATGCTATAATTATACGGACATTGAGCACAGGCATATAAATAATCTTTTGAAAAAGTATTTCAAGAGAAGAGAGTCCTGTTACTATGAATCAACCATGCTCTTTCCCGAAATAGCCAGTCAAACGTATGGATTATTGGTTTATCGGGAACAAGCTGAAAAGATGATAATGAAAATTACAGATATGGAGTATGTGGAGGCAAAGAAGCTACTTTTTGATCTTCGTATAGGAAATGCTCAAGCACATAATTACGGTGATACTTTTATCTCTTTAGGAGAGGCGAAAGGTTTACCAAAAGAAAAAGTCAGAAGAGTATGGGCATTAATCTCTCGACAGGCTCAACTGTTGACAGATTATAAATTTTCAATTATGCTGTCATGGTTGTTATATCAACTCCAGTATCTGGAAACGTACTATTGCACACGAGTATGGTCTAAAGTTAAGAGGTTTGCAAAGCAGTATGAACACAGATTAGATGTGCATCATATCGAAAAGATTAATTCTATAAAAACTACTGAAGTAAAACTACGTGATTGAATGAAAACCTGAAAACTAAAAACCATAGATTTGGTGAGTTTTTTGAAGAGTTTAGAAATGTTGCTATGAAAGCATATTGCAAGGAATAATATAATGGTAGAACTTCTTTTAAAACGTTATCTCTGGCTGATTGACACATTGAAATGTGGCGATGAAATGACATTTGATGAAATTGCCGCACGATGGGAGAAATCATCAATCAACGACAATGGATCAGTGCTTTCCAAACGAACGTTCTATAATCATTGTCAAGCAGTGGCACGTCATTTCGGCATCGATATAGAGTGTCGGCGCGGACGGGGACTCAATCTATATAGGATAGTCAATCCAGAAGCAATTGAGGAGAATACTCTGACAAAGTGGACTCTTGACAGTTTCTCGCTTGGCGAGCTTTTGCTCGGAAATTCTGCAATTGCGGATAAAATTCTTTTAGAAGACGTTCCGTCGGGGCGCGAATGGCTTGATTCCGTCTTAAAGGCACTACAAGAAAACAGGAAACTTCATATTTCATATTCCAATTTCTTTGGAGTTACGTTCGCCGGCGTAATAGAACCGCTTTGTATTAAACTATTTAAGCGAAGATGGTATATGCTGGCCTACAATGCAAGAAAAGAATATCGAATATACTCTCTTGATCGCGTTTGTAGCCTTCAGATAATGGATGAATGTTTTTCATATCCAAAAGATTTTGTGCCGGCAGATTATTTCCGTGATGTATTTGGTATCGTAGCCGGAGTTGAAGGTAAAGCAGAGAATATTGTAATCCGCACTTATGCCGAGTTGCCGGGTTATCTGCGTTCGCTCCCTGTGCATCATAGCCAGCGTGAGATAAATTCTAATGAAGAATATACCGACTTCTCGCTTCACCTCGTGCCAACCTTCGACTTCATTCAGGAATTGCTATTGCATCGTGACCAACTCGAAGTGCTCCTGCCACAATCGCTGCGAGACGAAATGGCACGAATAATCCACAATATGCTAAATCATTATATATAGAAGTTGTCGAAATGTTCGAGAACTTCTATTTGAAAAAGTAACGAATATGAATTCTATAACAAACATTCAAAATCAGAATCTGCCGACACTCATGTATATTCATGGGTTTCGCTCGGGAGCAAACGGGTCGAAGCGAGAACAGCTACAAAAACATTTTGAGGGCCGATATCGAGTGATTGCTCCGGAGGTAGACGCTGATCCTGAAGAGTCACTTGCCAAACTCAACGAGATCATTGCCCTTGAGAAGCCCAAGATAATTGTGGGCACATCGCTCGGTGGCTGGATGACTCTGATGTGCGACAGCGGAGAGGCAGAATTGTTTGTGGTTAATCCTTGTGTTGACCCAAAACAAACTCTATCACAATGGAAGGACGTTAAATTATCATACTTTTGTCCCCGATTGGACGGAGTGCAAACCTATACGTTAACCCAACATATATTAGATAAATATGACAATTATAATCTAATTGATGCTGTAAAGGAAAAAGCAGCTTGTATCCATGCTTTATGCTCTACTGCAGACGAATTATTGGGATGCAGCCATATTGATTTCCTCCGTTCCTTATTGCATGATAACAGATTGACCATCGTCAATGACTTCGGTCATCGTTGCTCCGGAGCAGGTATGTATAATCTTTTCAAGATATTGGATGAATTTTTAGGTATGCAAGTGGCAGGCATAATACGAACGAAGAAACAATTAGACGAATGGATGCACAAAATAGGTTTAATCGACTGAATCAAGAGACTTATCTACCCGGTGAATATTTCATTTCCCGGAGAAAAAATAAAGATGGCAGTCTCCGCTTTAGAAAAAATTTCATGACAATTATTAGAGAAGAATTTATGATTAAAGACACTGTAAAAGAATTGACGTGCGAAAATGACAGACTTCAGGAATTGTTGAACATACCGATCTCTGATATTCTTCGGTATAGAGATATGGCAGATTCAGTTGATCCGGAAGAAGCCATTCGCTTTTTGGCAGACAGATTCATTGAAAATTGTGGAGTGAGTCTTGGAATGCGGGGGTTTTATGATTATTGTATGAGCTACTGGATAGAGCAGCTTGATTTAGAAAATAATCCACATCTCAATGAGAAATATCACGAGGCTCAAACTCTCGGGCAAATATTACCCTACGTTTCTGATAAGTATTACGAGGGATTACTTGATAAATGCGATTCCTGTGCTATGGAGGCACGTGAACTTCGAGATATTCTCTTAGACCTCCTCAAAACTGAGACTGATGAAAAAAACAAAATTATACTCTGTGCCGGAATTTGCCATAGTTTGCCGTGGACACACCGTGGCCTTTTCTGGCTTGACAAATACTCTCAGCAAAAGATTGAGGAAGGAATCATTAATTTAAAAAGTAGACAATTAATTCGTTATCGGCAATCGGATGACTTTCAACGGTATTACAGATGGGTTTACCGCAAGATCGTTAAGAATGATTTAACCGTACAGCGACAAATATCTGAAAATTGGCCTGATGAATTCTCTGAGAAAGAAGTGAACCATTTTATCGAGCTTAATGACAGGCTTGTGGAATTACAACTTGAAGTAATGAATCAAGTTAAGGTTATAACCGCTAATCTCCAGGAGCAGATTGCCAAGGGCATTCATCAATATGACACCTTTTGCATCGATGGATACATCTATATTGATGCCTATGATTACGACGAAGATAATGCAGATGAATTATTGGATACATTATGCGAATTTGCTAAGTATTCAGTTATACATTCTAATGATGATACAAAAATAGATTGCTTGGAATCCAAAATCGCTATAGAGGAGAATTGGTATGCTAACTGGAGCGGTGCATTTCATTCGCTCGAAAAGACGCATAATCTAAAGCTCTGTAGTGCGTTCAGAGAACTTTTTGAAGAAGCTGAAATATTTACCATAGCTGATATAATGAAGATTAAGCCTGCAATGTTTTTGCCTCACGTTGAAATAAATATATGATTTGTCATGTGTAAGACATTAATAGAAAAAAAGAAAGACCTAAACCCGAATCTGCCATTTGAAGAGTTTGAGGCTCTTGCCAATCGACAGCCCAATTTGAAAGGGAACTGGATTTATAAGGTTACTCAGCCTATATATGATGGTAGTCTGAAATATCCCTATCCTAAGTTTGATTTTGATTATTCAAAAGAAAATTATTTCTCGTCCTTTGAGTTAGCTGAAAAGTTTGTCAAGAAACAAAGAAAAGATATATATTGCAGTTGGATCACCCAACTCCCATGTGACACTGCTGCAAATGGGGAGATCGGTGCTGAATGGCTCTATGATCAAAATGGGGAACTTGTCGACTATTCTATCACACAGGGATTCTTTGGGAAAGCGGAAGATTTTGCATTCTTTGGACGTCCTAAAAATCGCCAGCGCTTCAAGGAGGGAGATATAGTGGAGGTTGTCAATCGAAAAGGGATAAGATTGGCTGTCCTTGTCAATACTATCCCGGATGTAGAAAGATGTTGGAATATTTACAAAAATTGTCAAGAAAAGGATTCAATCCCATATTTTTTGGATTTTTCGGATGATTCGGCAACAGTAATTGACGGTCCAAATTATGTCTACCACGATCATGTAGGCGCCTTGCAACTAATGAAACCACGTTTCCCTATTCCGGAGGATATTAGCAAGGATATATTGACTTGGAAAGAGCGTTGCGCAAAGGAGAGCGAATCAGATTGGGAAAAGGTTCATTATACGACATGGCGGGAAGAGCGGGCGAAAGAGAACGGAGAACATATTGGCAATTTCTATGAATTAAACATATATCTCGATTTCAATGAGGAGTCTTTAATGCCTCACCTTCACATAAATGATTTATTCGGATTAAGGGTTGCCCTTCGAATCGATAAGTCGGAATACTATGACCACGATATGTACACGGGAAGGTTGACCAACAATCAGCTTGAGTCCTTGATGGAATATCTTAATGAAACTGAGTTGGAAAAAACAAGATGGTGGTATATGATTCGAGAATGGAACGAGAATAACGATAATCCTGATTTAAATCTCCCACTTGATACACCTCTTCCTAATTATCTGGAATTGAAATCAAAAAGTAACGTTACCTACCGGTAAGATAATTAGCCCCAATTTTGCAGAACGAATCACTTCTTTAATATAATAGAGTCCATCTGGCGATGGCGATAAAAACAAAATCAATCTACAGCAATCAATGAAGTTTATTAATGGAAAACGCAGATGAATACAAAATCATTAGCAACTTATACATTGACACATGGCTGACAGGCAATATCGAGCCAAAGCACACCGGTATCGATGCAATGGAATGGATTACTTTCAAGCAGCACGATATGCCACCATCAATATTCATTGGGCTTAACAAAAATAAGCTGAGTTCGTGTGATATTGTTGTTTCATTCGAGGAAAATCCTAAAATCATCGCACCTTGCGGTGCGATGATTCCTCCTGCTCTATGGGAGCAAGTGTTGAAGTGGATAAAGCTTAATAGGGTAGAATTGACACGCCACTGGAATCAAGAACTATCGACATGTGAGGCTATGGAGCTCCTCAAAAAAATCTAATTTTGTAAATAACGATTCTTTCTTCGAAAGCGCTGACGCGATAACAAACGGGTCAGTAGATATTTCCGGTTGGTGAATAGGCGGACTGCCGTATAATGCTTATC
>CAZJKU010000043.1:0-19739 GCA_964546905.1 uncultured Staphylococcus sp. | reverse complement strand
TTTAAGATAAATTTTCCACTCTCTTATTATGCCACTGCAAACTTAGAGCTTTTTTATTTTCAACATCCCTGAATTCGGCGAGTCTATAGGGGGCAAATATCATCATAAACCTTTTTACCAATACCTCTACCCTATGCACTCGTTGAACGTAACCAAGATCATTTCCATCCTTGCCTTCCTCGGCCTGGCAGGCTTCAGCTGCTACTGGACCGCCGAATCAATCTACATGACGCAGCCGTCGTTTACCATTTACGGGGCTTGGATGATTGCAATCGTTTTCTTTATCATCGCTTCAATATGCTTCGGTCAGATCCTGAAAGCCCTTGACCGCGAGGAAGATTTCTACGGAAAACTCTTTGGCCGCACCGGCGCGCTCCTGCTCGGATTCTTCGGCCTCATGGTGTTTTGGCTCGCTTTCAGCCTCCCCACCAACACCCACACCCTGCTCTACAATTCTTCGGTAAAGAATATCCTCACTTCTGACCTGACACGGACCTTAGGATATCTGGAAAGGCTGCAGAACAACAATCTTGCCATCAATGCTATCGATGAAAAATACATCAGTAAGCACAATATGGTAATCGGCCTGCTTACAAAACTGAAAGAAGAAATCAACCGGCCTGAAGCTCAGGGAATCGGAAAACTGTTTGAGCAGACTCTTAATGAGATCGAACTTACACTCGCGGTCGACAACAGTTCGATCGAGAAAATCAACCGCCGGCAAAATCCGGGCAACAGTTACCGCGACTGGATCGTGACCTATAATTATTATGAGAGCCAGGTACTTGCCCAGCTCTCCAATTATCGCAATTCCTGTCAGGCCGAAATTGAGAGATTGAAGAAGACCATGGGCTCGGAAGAACTCAGCAAATTGATTTTCAATACTAAAAAGTCACTCGATGATGTCTCGAAAATGAAAGGTGTCAGTGAACCCATCGTAGAAGCTGCCATAAATGATTTGGCTAATGATTACACCTATATCAGCAAGAACTCCGAGAACATTGAATTCAAAGGCAATGACAAGGAACTCTACACCCGTCCCGGAGCTGTATCTGAAGCCGCAGCCATGCAGGATGTGGTAGACGTGTGGAAAGATTATATTTACACTGATAAATACGACGGCCACAGCTTCGGGTGGCTCGTGCTGCTTGCCCTGCTCGTGGATATAGCAGGATTCATATTCTTCAACATGGCTTTCAACAGTAAAAACAACAACGCAATCTCCTAACTTCCTCTGTAACTATGGCAACAAATTTTGAAAATCTGATCGATAACGAACCTGTTTCTACCCCTAATCCTACCCCTGAACCGCAGCCGTCGCCCAAACCTGATGGAGCCGTAAACCATCATATTGAATCCCTTGACTACAAGACAGCGAGAGAGATCTATACCGAAGAAGAAATCAGGGATGTCAACGCCATTCGGGTCACAATCCCTGATCCGGCTCCCATCGTGATATTTTTCGGTTCTCCTTCATCAGGCAAAACCATGGCACTGCTTCGCATGATCCGATACTTCGAGGACAACGAATACAGAGTTGTGCCGGAAAATACATTTAGACCTGGCACAGATAAATATTTTAAAAAGAATTGCGCTGAATTGCGTGACAAGGCCTACAGCAATTACGCCCCCGGAGGTAATGACATCGTCAGTTTTATGCTCGCTAAAGTGCTTGACCGTGGCGGACGCACTCTTTGTCAGATACTCGAAGCTCCCGGTGAGCATTACTTCAAGGGAGATCCCAACGAAAATTTTCCCACCTACATCAATCAGATCTGCAAAACACGGAATCGCAAGGTGTGGGTATTCTTTGTGGAGCAGGACTGGGGTATAGATCAGGATGAGCGCAACCGCTATGCCCAGAGGATCCGCAACATGCAGAAAAATATCTCTCCCAACGATAAGATAGTGTTCCTGTTCAACAAAGCCGACAAGCACAGCGCAAGCCAATACAACCGCAGTAACAAGCCCATCGTCAAGACCTATTTCAACAATATCCGTAACCAGTACCCGGGAATATTTGAAAAGTACAAGAACTCAGGATTGATGAGTCTGCTTCACGGTGAGTATGACTTCAAGGCCATCTGCTTTTCGTCAGGAATATTCAACATAACTAATTCCGGGAAAGAAGTATGGACGCTTGAAGACGACTGGTATTGCAAGCAACTTTGGGATGCCATCCGTTAATAACGATTGATCCATGATATCGACTTACGTTTACGGCACTCCGTCAGGTTTCGACCTTTTTGAGGATGTCGATGCCTGGAAAAGTTATTTCTTAGGATTCTATGTTACGCGCAAGGGTCGGCGGTTGATGGTCAACCGCAAGGACGACAATACCACCGTATACAGTTTCCTGTGCTATGACATGACCGACTCGGGAGGCAGGCCTGACTCTGCTTTCTTCGGATGCTCGGTAGTAACCGACGACCGCTCCTATTGTCCCGACCTGAAGACACTCTACGGATGGTTTGACCTCCTGGTCAACAAATTAATCGAGCGGGGCAAATTATTCTATACCAATAAGAAAGGTAAACTTCAATATGAAGTCACGAAGTTTGCCGATGCCCGAGGCGAAGTTGAGTGGCTTAAAGGTAATCTGCCGAATATCTTCACCAAGGGGACTGATTTGCCTAAGTTCTTCTACCCGTCGGCATTTTCTTCGGAAAATGCCGGCACGGTAGCGTGCTTCAACGTCGACACCAAGACCGGAAAGATTAACGAAGCGTTTCAAAAAGTCAACTGGATTGCCATATCGCCGGTATTCAAGCCCGACGTGGTGACTGAAGAAATCAAACTCGGAGACTACGCTAAAGAATTGGTCGATTTTCAAAAACGGCTATTACAGAATTTGAGCGAGCCTGATCCGATTTCAAAGATTGAATCATTGAAAAAGGATATCGACAAGGAGATTAAAAAACTACATTCTGCCAGGAAGCTGATAACCGAGGCGGAAAAATCCACCTATAAAGGCATCCTCGAAGATTATGAAGATCTGATCAATAATAGCATACCCAATATTATAAAGAACCTCGTCAAGGATCCTTCCCCCGCATCAGGCCCCACACCTGACCCCGAGCCCTTCCCCGAGCCTGACGACGATACAGAGAAGACATGCGGTAAATGCCATCGCACGCTTTCCATAGAGTATTTTCCAAATTCTGATGCTAACTTATGCAATGATTGCAGCAATAACGTTACTGAGAAAAAATGCGAAAGATGCGGCAAAACTCTTGGAATAGACAAGTTTGCTAATCCGGAAGCAACAATTTGCAACGATTGTCAGAAAAAAGGATCAGAAAAACCTGTAAAAAAGCCCGACGATAAAAAGCCTGTACCGTCAAAACCTGATGCCCAACAAAGGGAAGGTTTATGGATTGACAAGATTAAGCCTGTCCACCTGATCATCCTGACGATCATCCTGTTTGTAGGTATAAGTTTCGCATTGATCAAATCATGCGGAAATCGCGCCCACACTGTCACCACTAATGATGGCACTGTCGTAGCAGATTCCGGTCGCCGGGGAGCTTCGTTAACTGTCGATGAGACAACCATCCAGTCACCGGTCAACATTATTGTGCCAAGCCCCGGTCTTCCTGAAATCAATTTACCAACAGTTCAGGAATCCGCTCAGCCGGCTCCTGCTCTGGCCAAAGAAGTAGAAAAAGACAAATCTCCTGCTCCTGATTCTAAAGAATCGAAACCTGAAGCTAAACCAATCAAGGTCAATATTGTAATGCAGGATATACAAAATAAAAATATTAAAGAACTGGAAGGCATCTCTGGGAAAACAACCGTTAAGGTACCTAATGGATCCGCCTACATAGTGGTCACAAGCTTAAACAAGCATACGATTTCGGTCATAGAACCTAGAGGTAAAACCATTAAAGTCAGCCCTACAAATAATCACAAGAAATCTTTAGATGTACCTACTTTTGATTTTTATATTACTGTAGGTCCAGATACAATTTTTTTTCAAATTCCTAAAAAAGACAATAATGAAGTTAGAATACAAGATGGTTTTTAATTGCCTGTTTCTTCTATTATCACTAATGCCTGCTATGGGTCAAGCCGTAACAGGCGGTGCAACAACAGCCGATAAAGAGGCTACCCTGCGCGAATCTATACTGCGTCGCAGCGAGTCGATAAATCAGATCAAAAAAGAAAGAATCCTGATTGATTCCCTCCGGTCACAAATCGACGATCTCAACAGCCTCCTAACTCTTCTTGAGAACAGGGCCATCACTCAGGTCAATCCCGATACAATCTGGCCTCTGCCACTTCTGAGCAACGACAGTACGATATTCACAATGGAGAATATAAAAGGTCGGGGTGTCCCTCCGGCTCTGCAGGACCTTTATGACCTCATCTGCACGATCTGCGACATTAAATCTGATCTTGGTACTACTTTCATCAAACGTGATAAAGCCCTTGATATGGCGAGAGATGTCGATGAGGATCGGAGGGAATGGATTTCAAAATATTTGAAATCCGACATCATTAACATAAATACTAAACTAAATGATGTCAGAGCCGCCAATCCCAGATCACTGCTATCCGAGGAACGGATACAATATTTAAAC
Organism: uncultured Staphylococcus sp.; assembly: GCA_964546905.1. Classification (GTDB taxonomy): domain Bacteria; phylum Bacteroidota; class Bacteroidia; order Bacteroidales; family Muribaculaceae; genus Duncaniella. The sequence continues at coordinate 15,156 of CAZJKU010000043.1, read as the reverse complement.
AATCTCGCTTCCCAATTCAACACGTTAGAACCATATTTCCCGACTTCAGATAATTAAACCATTTTTCCATGAAATCGCTATCATTTATTTCTATCGCTGCAATTGCCGCAGCATCATTCTTCTCATCCTGCGGGGAGAAGCAGCAACCTTCAGAGCGGGTACAGGTATATGCTACCGACACTATCAATGCGCTTGCCTCAGATCATGATTTCGTAATACCATTTGAAAGCAAAGGGCGCAACATGCAGGTAAAAGTCACCATCAATGGAGAGCCGTTTAATATTTTGTGGGACACCGGTGCCGAGATGACCTGTATCTCAAGTTTAGAACTTATATCGCTTATCAAGGCCGGGAAAATAAATCCTGATACTGACCTGATAGGTCGTGAGTCAATAACAGTGGCCGACGGATCGTCGTCGTATGTCGACACATATTATATCAGACATATCGGACTGATGGGAAGTAACGGAGAAACACTTTCCATACCCGACGTAAAAGTATTTGTCTCTCCCAATATGTCAGCTCCTCTATTGTTGGGTCAAGACGTGCTGAGGCGGTTCGGACGCTTCACGGTCGACTACAATGAAAACGTAATCGAGCTCAAGCAACAGTGAACTTCAACTTTTATATTTTCGGAAATCCACGCAAGCGGTTCAGCCAATATCCGCAGGACTATACCCGCGAATTTCTTGAACCGCTTGCCGGGAATCTTGACGGCTCGCGGGCGATGATATACCGCAAGCTCGACCTGACTTATTATGCTTTCGTGGAATCGCTGGGCGAGAACATGTACATGGGTATCTGCATGGTGTTCAACAAAGTGCGCGCTTCCCACCCCAAGCAGCTCTTTGACTTCATGAAAAGCGTGATAGAATCCCAGGCACTTAAAAACGGAAAGATCATACAATATACCACCGAGGGTAACATCGTCTTTGTCAATCCTGACATGAGCGATGATACCCATGCCTATGAATACCTGCGCTCGGTGATCAACTCGATGCTCGAAAACAAAAAGAATAATTTCGGCATCAATGTCCTGCCGTCACGATATGAGGTAGTCAGCAAGACGGAGTATATCTTTTCCACCGAGCCTAATAAGGTTATCACTCAGCTTTCCGACCACAACAGCAAGGTGGTCATAGACTATGGTGACGGTATCAGAAGCAACTCGACCCATAAGATCATCCTGTCGCTTCAGGAACAGCTTTATGTAAGCAAAAACACGATTGACTCCCTCTCTGAGGAGATAACTGAACTTGAACGGCAGAAGAAGCAATACCGCAACGTCATCGTGCTCTTCCTGCTGGTTCTGGCTTGCTGCATCGGCCTGTTCTTCCTCTATGATTCCCTGTATCAGACCGAGAAGGACCTCCACTCGACAACCAAGCAACTCGTCATTGCAAACGACTCCATCACAGTATATCAAGCCGAGATCTCTACCCTGAGGACGAAGGCACAAAACTTACTTGATACTGTTTCAGTCCTGCACAAGAAACTGGATGACACCACAACTGAACTAAGCGATACAAAGCGAGAGCTTTCCTATGAAACTCAGTCAAAAATATCATTTCAGGATAAAGTTGACTTTTACCGTTCAGTCGCCCCGTTAGTCATAACCAAGGGAAGCCTGAGTTTTTCAGGAGATTATTTAAAGGTTAATTGTACTTATTACGCTTCATCTTCATTTGAACGCAAGTACCGAATTAGGGTGATAAGCGGATCAACGGGAGAGGTAATAGCAAATTCAAATTGCACTGTGCATCCTTCACTTGGCTCCGGCTCTTTCTCTATAACAGCCTATCATGAAAGAGGTAAAAAGGCTTCTTTCTACACCGTAGAAATAGTAGAAAGAGAACGTATAATTGGCGGCTTCATTCAATACTTTTAATAATTCAAATTAACATTTCAAACTCTGGTTTACAATGAAACACATCCTCCTATCACTCGTCGCAATCTTTGCAACATTCCTTCCAGTCGCCGCTCAAAACCCGGTAAAACTGAAACTTGACCGAACTGTGGGAATTGTCGGCCCCAATGGAAACAGTAACATAGTAATCAAAATGCCCGGAAAGTCAGCTCATGAAATCTATCAGACCATCGCTTTAAACGTGGGCCAGAATATTGATTTATCCCGAGCAAAGCCCTATTCTGTTGAAGACAAGTTTTTCTCAATATCTATTGATTCAGGCTCTGAACCTCTTTTTGAATCAGCGGAAGCCAATTTATATGGCTCAATGGTCATCCGTTTTAATATAAATGACAACGAGGTAACTATATTGGATCTTAATGATGGAATCAGACTGGCAAAATGCGTCACTAATTCTCCCAATCCGGTAAGTGAGGAAATGAATTTTTACGAGTTCATGAATAAATATTGGCTTGATAAAAACGGGGAAATCAAACCTTCAGAAGTAGATCGCGTAAACAACACTTTACTGGATTTTGAAGAAGTTTTCGGTATATTTTTAGGATTCTACGATTGATTTTTTTCGTGCTGTAATTGCAAGTGTATCAATTAATAATCGCGCCAAAAGGTTGTCATTTCATGTAGTAATCGCGACAATTTGGCGCGATTATTAGATATATTTACTTGAATTTGTCGCGATTGTAAAATATATTTGGCCGACTTTGTATTAGTCAGTATTTTTTATTACATCCATACATTGGCGGGGGAATTTTTGTAACTTTGCGGGTGGTATGGAACAGTTTCCTGCGCTTAATCTGCCTGAGGCGAGGCTGCGTCTCAGCCGCGACCGCGACGGTGTGGTGAAGGTCTATGACCCGCTGCGCAATATATGGCTTGTGCTCACTCCCGAGGAGTGGGTCAGGCAGCATTTTGTCAATTTCCTCATATCGGAGCGGGATTACAGGCCGTCGCGCATGGCCAATGAGGTGGCGATACGCCTCAACGGGACATCGAAGCGATGTGACACGGTGGTGTATTCACCATTGCTCTGTCCGATAGCTATTGTGGAGTACAAGGCTCCGCACATCGCCATCACCCGAAAAGTTTTCGAGCAGATCGCGCGTTACAATCTCGTGCTCAGGGTGCCGACGCTCATCGTCAGCAACGGCCTGAGTCACTTCGCTTGCCGACTGAACGATGACGGCTCCACCTACACTTTTCTGCGCGACATACCGCGTTGCCACGAGCTTCCGGGCTATGAGTAAAGCGTAACTACTAATGACCGCGGGCCGCCGTGATTGCGGTATTCACAGAGATAGATACCTTGCCACGTGCCGAGATTGAATCTCCGCTCCGTGACGGGAAATGTGACTGACACTCCGGCAAGGGTTGACTTGGCATGAGCCGGCATATCGTCGGGACCCTCGAATGTGTGGCCAAAATAAGGCTGATTCTCGGGCACAAGACGGTCGAAAATAGCGGCGAGGTCATGACGCACGTCGGGGTCGGCATTTTCGTTTATGGTCAGTCCGCATGACGTGTGCCTGACGAAAACATTCACCAGACCGGCTTCGGGAAGCTCCTCAGGGAGCACATCGCGGATATATCGCGTGATAAGGTGGCATCCGCGCCCCATCGGGGGGAGGCGCAGTTCAAATTGCTGTATCATAGTTTACAGGGCTTGATTGTCATTAAAAAAATGGTCAGAGTTTACCGTTGTCGCGATAGGAATAGTAGCCGCCACGACCCACGATGACATGATCCACCACCTTGATGTCGAGATAATTGGCAGCAGTGACTATGCGTGCGGTCAGACTATCGTCCTGAGGCGACGATATGAGGTTACCCGACGGATGGTTGTGGACCAGTATGATACCCTCGGCGAGCGAGTCGAGGGCGCGCTTGACAAGCAGCTTTATGTCGACGGCTGTCATGGCGGTGCCTCCGCGAGAGATACACACCTTGCCCTTGACACGGTTGCTGCGGGAGAGTATCAGGATCCAGAACTCCTCGTGCTCAAGCACTTCGAGCTGTGAGCGCATGATGGCAAACGCATCGGCGCTTGAGCGTATCACCATGTCGGCGGGGCGGTCCATCTCGTCGCGGCAACGGATACCCAGTTCAAACGCGGCGGCGAGACCTATCGCCTTGGCGGGTCCCACGCCCTTGTAACGGGAGGTAACCTCGGCGATCGACATGCGCGACACGTCGGGCAGTGAGTTGGCGTTGTTGCTCAGTATGCGCTTGGCCAGATCCACAGCCGACATACCCTGAATGCCACCACCGAGTATGATGGCCATGAGCTCGGCATTGGAAAGCGACTTGATACCGTTGGCGAGAGCCTTCTCGCGGGGACGGTCGTCAAGGTCAAGGTCGGCTATACGCAGCGACCTGAAATCGGTCGTATTCTCGTCGTAAGGATTCATTTTCCACGTCGCATTTCGATTTCTTCCTCCACGTCGCGCCCGCGCCCGAGCAATATCTTGGTGAACCATGCGCTGATAAATCCGGTGCCGTAGCCGGTTATCATCACCACGCTCGCCGGAACCGCCATGGCAGCTACCGGCAGGCTACGCGACGACACGAGCGCGGCCACAAACACGGCCAAGAAATATATCCCTATCGGCAGCAGCCACCACGGGCTGACGAAGATGCCTAAGGCAACGAGTATCAACCCTATCACGACGGCAAGGGCCGGGAGGGCGTGGACTACCTTAAGCGACCCGGGATAAAGCAACTTCAGGGTGATACGTGACATGCCGAATACATGGACCTGACGGAAAAACTTCTTAAGGTCGACCCGGCGCTTGTGATATACCGGGGCATCGGCTATTAATCCTATCGTGAACCCGGCGTTGCGGATGCGGGTGGACATGTCAATATCTTCGGAAAACATCTCTCGGAATCCACCCACGCGGTCATACACCCGGCGGGAAAATCCCATGTTGAACGTGCGCGGCACGAATTTCTCAAGGCTAATCTTCCCCCCGCGTATTCCTCCGGTGGTCAGAAACGAGGTCATGGCCACGTTTATGGCCTTCTGAGTGGTTGTGAACGACTCGTGAGCGGCGTCAGGGCCGCCGAAGCAATCGAGGGGGTGGGAATCGAGATACTCAGTAACCGAGGCAAAATATTCCGGGGGAATCACGCAGTCGCTGTCAAAAAATATGAAGTAGTCGCCCGAGGCCCGTTCCATCCCGTAATTGCGAGCAATGGACCGGCCTTCGTTGGACTTCATGAAATACTTTACCGGAAGCGACGCGGAATACTTATCCACTACCTCGCGGGCCGGGATTGTGGACCCGTCCTCAACAATTATGACTTCAAAATTCTTCATTTCCTGCCCGGCGAGGCTTGCGAGCAGATCCTCAACCTCATCTACGCGGTTGTAGACGGGAATTATTATCGAGAAACGTGGGTGGCTGGTATCGGACGTCATGACATGCGGCTTTTATAATCGTTGTAGTCAAATTCTCTCATTACCGTGCAGTCGCCGGCCGAATTGCGGAACACGAGGGCCGGATGGGCAATGCCGTTGAACATCGTGGTCTTTACCGTCGTGTAATGATTCATGTCCTCAAGGGTGAGGCGCTCGCCCGGCCGGAGCTTATGGTCAAAATGCCACGGGCCGCAATAATCGCCGCTCAGGCAGGAGTTTCCCCCGAGGCGGAATGGATATGTGTCGGGCGACTCAGCCACTGCTTCAGTGATGGCGGGCTGATAGGGCATCTCAAGAGTATCAGGCATGTGGCAGGCAAATGACGCGTCGATAATCGCCGTCGCTATACCGTCGTTCTCCACCACGTCGAGCACGCTCGTGACGAGTTGGCCGGTGCGCCAGGTCCATGCGCTGCCGGGTTCGAGGATGACCTGAAGCCACGGATAGCGCTTGCGGAAATCCTGAAGCAGCCTGACGAGATGCTCCACGTCATACCCCTCGCGCGTCATCAGATGTCCGCCTCCGAAGTTAACCCACTTCAGCCGGGGCACATACTTGCCAAACTGTCGTTCGAAGGCTTCGAGCACCTTTTCAAGGTCGTAGGACGACGACTCGCAGAGAGCATGGAAATGGAAACCTTCGAGCCCGGCGGGAAAGTTTCCTTCAAGATCCTCGGCCGTGACTCCAAACCGGCTTCCCGGCAGAGCCGGATTATACAGATCAGTCTCGATTACCGAGCACCGCGGATTGACACGCAATCCGGGCGACACACCTCGCTCCAGAGCCCGCCTGCCATAGAGATTCCACTGGTTAAGGGAGTTGAATGTGATGTGCGACGCATGATCGAGAAAACGGTCAATAGTAGCAGGTGTATACACGGGACAATACACATGGGCCTGTCCGCCGAGTTCCTCCACTCCAAGCTGCAGCTCGTTGAGCGAGCTTGCGGTGAAGTCACGGTTATACTCGCGTATTACCGGAAAGGTTTTCCACAGGGCATTGGCCTTGAAAGCCATTATGATGTTCACCCCCGCGCGACGCTCCACGTCCGTGATTAGCTCAAGGTTGTGCCGCAGGGCATCTTCTTCCACGATATAGTAAGGAGTGGCAAGATCTGATTCTTTCATATTATTGCAAATTTGGCAAATTTCAGTAACAGCAGCCGCGATGAATCGTCGCTGTCAAATTTCACGCGGATGCGCGCATCGGCCATAGATGTGTCGATTTCAGTTATCACTCCGTGGCCGAATGACGGGTGTCGCACCTCCATACCCTCGCGCAGTTCGTCGAGGGTGTGGGTCGAGCAGCCTTCCTTGTCGGACTTCGCTGCCGCACCCGTTGACGGGCTCACAGAAGGCGAGGGCCGGCGCAGCGACGACAGGCTCTGCGGATTACTCCCCTGACGGGTATAAGAGGGTCGCTGAGCCGGTGAGGTCTTACCGAGCATTGTGGTGCCGGAGATATTGAGATACATCATGTCAATATCGCCAAGGAAGCGCGAAGGCTTGGGGAAGACCCTCATCCCGTTGCGGAAGCGGCTCTTGGTGTAGGACATAGTGCAATTGTTGCGGGCACGCGTTATGGCCACGTAGAGCAGGCGCCGCTCCTCTTCCACCCCGGCCGCAGTATCGTTGCTGAGTGCCGAAGGGAAAAGATCCTCCTCGACCCCTACGATGAATACATTGTTGAACTCCAAGCCCTTGGCTGCGTGGACAGTCATCATAGTTACCCGCTCGGCTATCCCGTCGGCCGCCTCTTCCACATCGCTGTCCTGATCAGTGGCGAGTGAGATCTCACCCATCAGGTCGGCGAGATATATGTCGCTGCGTCCCTGCTCGATGCGGTCAGACACAAATGTGGATGTCGCTGCTACAAGTTCGTTGATATTCTCGCGGCGCGACACATTTTCGGGAGTGTCGCCCGAAAGATATTCGCTCATCAGCCGCGTCCGGTCGATTATTAGCCGCGCCATCTCGTGGGCATCACGCCGCTCGGTTTCATTGGCTGAGATAAATGATTTTATCAGGTCGGTGAAACTGTCAAGCAGCGTAAGGGTGCGGGAATTGAAGCGCAATTCGGGCGCGTAAAGTTCAAGGTTGTTGAGCAGGTGCCATATCGACACATTACGCTCAAGCGCGAGGCCCGACAGTTTTCCCACAGTCGTGTCGCCAATTCCGCGCTTGGGGGTATTGATAACGCGCCGCAGAGCCTCATCATCATCAGGGTTCACCACGAGCTGGAAATACGACACAGCATCCTTCACTTCCTTTCGCTGGTAAAACGACAGGCCACCGTAAATGCGGTAGGGAATCGAGCGCGACCTCAGGGCCTCCTCAAGCTCGCGGCTCTGGGCGTTGGTGCGGTAGAGGATCACGAAATCTTCATAGGAATCTCCTGTCGACATCTTCATGGCCGAAATACCCGATGCCACAAGTCGTGCCTCTTCCTGATCGGTGTAAGCCTCGATTATCTTCAGTCGGCTGCCTGATGATTTCTCGGAGAACACTTTCTTCTCGATCTGATCCACATTCTTGGATATGAGAGAGCCGGCAGCATTGATTATGTTGCGCGTGGAGCGGTAATTTTGTTCAAGTTTTGAGATGTGGAGAGTTGGATATACATTCTTCAGGTCAAGGATATTGGAAATATTGGCACCCCGGAAAGAATATATGCTTTGGGCGTCGTCGCCCACGAGTGTCAGGCAATCGCGGCCTTCACACAACTGGTTGATGATATGATACTGCGCTGAATTGGTGTCCTGATACTCATCGACAAGCACGTAGCGGAACTTGTCGCGATAGCTTTGCAGTACATCCGGATTCTCCTTAAAAAGCCGGTAGGTGTTGAAAAGCAGATCGTCAAAGTCCATCACTCCTAAGGTCCGTTCCCGCTCCATATACATCCGGTAGAGGATATAAATGTCGGGGCAACGGGCGTTTTTATCAGCCTTAAGCAGATCAGCGTTCATGGAATATTCCTCTGGGTCGATGAGGGCATTTTTGGCCCAGGATATGGCATTATGCACTTTGGCGGGAGTATAGACCTTCTCGTCATATCCGCACTCGCGGATAAGGAGCTTGATCATAGAACGCGAAGCCGCGGTATCGTAGATTGTAAACGAAGACTTGTAGCCGAGACGGTCAGCGTGGAAGTGGAGAATGCGGTTGAATATCGAGTGAAACGTGCCCATCCACAGCCGTGATGCGGTCGCATCGCCTACGAGTGCGGCTATACGGTCGCGCATCTCGCGGGCGGCCTTGTTGGTGAACGTCAACGCCAGTATTCCCGACGGGAGATAACCGCCATTGAGAAGGTGGACGATCTTGTAGGTCAGCACACGGGTTTTGCCCGACCCTGCGCCGGCAATCACGAGTTGCGGACCGCCGCAATATTCCACGGCCTCACGCTGCTGCTGATTAAGTTGACTGAGATAATCGGTATCGGTTGTCATAACGTTGCAAAATTAGTCAATAAAGGCGGGATTTGCAATAATACTTGTAATTCACGAAAAAATGATTAATTTTGCAATATAGATCTTTCGCCTATGGAAAAACTGATTGACCCGCTCTACGATACCGGCTTCAAACTCATCTTTGGCCGCGAGAAGATTTCCAATATTTTGCTTCAGGAGTTTCTCAACTCACTTTTTGAAGGAGACCGTGAACTCTCAGGCATAGAAAGTGTGGAATATCTCAATACCGAAAAACCCGGTTCATGGACTAACGCAAAAGGAATCAGGTATGACATCCTGTGCAAGACATCCACGGGCCACAGGTTTATCGTGGAAATGCAGAAATCATGGCAGCAACATTTTATAAACCGTGCCGAATACTATGTCTACCGTGAAATTGCCGAGCAAGGTCACAGAGGAGCCGATGAAGCCGGCGACACATGGAATTATGAATTGACACCGGTTATCGGAGTGTTCATTTGTGACTGTTTCCTGAAGGATCTTGAGAAAAAGCTGGTGACCCGGCTCCGGCTGGCCGACGAGGAAACCGGTAAACCGGTCAACGGGTTGACGCGTTTTGCATTTATACAGCTTCCTGTTTTCGATAAAAAAGAAGAGGACTGCAATAATTATTTTGATCAATGGATTTATAATTTGAAGAATATGGGACCTACTCAACAAGTCGCTTTCCGCAGCCACCGCGACGTTTTTGAACGTCTGTCCAAGGTGAGCAATGTAGCCACTCTTACGCCCGAAGAACGATGGAGTTATGAGGCCGACCTTAAGAACGCAAGGGATTACCGCAACGAAATTGAAGGCGCGCGAATCCTTGGCAGGGAAGAAGGACGCTCGGAAGGCCGCGCTGAGGGGCGCGCGGAAGGCCGTGCGGAAGGCCGTGCGATGGGTATTGCGGAAGGGCGCGCTGAAGAATTGCGCGCCGTTATCGCCCGGCTCAAGGATAAAGGATTGGACGACAAGGCCATCAAGGAATTACTCGATCTTTGACTTGCAACTGTTGTCGATAATCGCTACCTTTGTGGCAAATTATCACAAACCGTTATGAAAAGAATCTTCCTTTCGCTATTCATAATTCTCGGCGCTATTTTCGGTTCCGATAAAGCCAGCGCTCAGTTTCGCTGGGGAGCTACCGCCGGTGTGTCACTCTCTACACTTGATTTCTCTCAGAATCTTTTTGCTGTCGACAGCCACGTTGGACCCACCGCCGGAGTCAAGGGCGAACTAATGTTTCCGGGCATAGGTTTCGGAATTGAATTCGGCGCTCTTTACCAGATGCGTGGTGCCGGCATGAATATCGGCGAGAAACTCATCTGGTCTTCACAAGGTTACGGTAAGGTTGATTCCTACCTCCAGTATCTCGACATACCTCTGCACCTGAAATTCAAGTGGACCCGCATGGACGGCTTCGAGGACTACCTTGCACCATTCGTGCAGGGCGGCCCCGAAATCAACATTCTTTTAGGCCACAACCATTGCGCTCCGCTTGATTACAATGCCGTGGGATTGGGGCTCACCGTTGGCGGCGGTGTGGAACTATTCAAGAACTGGCAGCTCGGAGTGTTCTATTCATGGGGCATGACCAATGCCGTCGGGATGCCTATTCTTACTGATTTCAAGGCTGAGAACCGCACCTGGAATTTCCGCGCCACATACTTCTTCTGACAGTCAGGCCCAGTCGTCTGACCCATGACAATGGATCTTCAGCACCGCATCTACAACCTCCTGAACCGTGACCGTAAGGGCATGGTGGCCAGCCGCATTTACGACTGGTACATGCTCGTCATGATTTTGGGTAGCCTTGTGCCGCTGATGTTTGTCCGCAGCTATCCTGTCTTCACCTACATCGAGGCGATTACGGTAGGGGCGTTTATCGTCGATTACCTGATGCGGTGGTATTCGTCGCCGTTACAGCTCAAGGAGGGATGGATCTCTTATCTCAAATATCCCTTTACTCCTATGGCCATCATCGACCTGCTCACTATCCTGTCAGGTATGGACCTGATTAGTGCCGAGTTCAAGATATTGCGTCTGACGAGGTTGCTCCGACTTGTGGCACTGTTGAAGATTTTCCGATACTCGTCAAAATTCGCCATCTTCATCAGGGTGTTGAAACAGGAAAAAGACGTGTTGCTCGGCGTTGTGGGCATAGCTGTCTTCTACATCTTCGTGTCCGCGCTCATCATGTTCAATGCCGAGCCTCACATTCATCCCGAGACAGGAAACGTCACTTTCGGGTCATTTTTCGACGCGCTATATTGGGCCACCGTGACGCTGACGACGGTTGGATACGGCGACTTATGTCCTACGACCGAGGTCGGTAGGATAATCTCGATGATCTCCTCGCTGTTCGGAGTAGGTATCATCGCGATGCCCTCGGGAGTGATTACCGCCGGATACATGCAGGAATGGCGTCGTAGTCACGAATCAGATGCCGATACCGATGCCGGAGGCAAAAGTTCCGACACCGCTTCCGGCCATGACCACGAATAATTTTCACTCACAGTATTTACCTTTGCAACCATGAAAAAGTTTTCACCCGCAATAATCACCCTTCCGAAAATTTACGATCCGCGCGGCAGCCTTACATTCACTCAGGGCGGCGAATCGGGAAACATACCGTTTGAGATCAGACGGGTTTTCTGGATTTACGATGCCCCGGCCGGAGCCGAGCGAGGAGGCCACGCCCATAAGGTCATGGAGGAACTTATTGTAGCGCTGTCGGGCAGTTTTCGCGTGAATCTTTTTGATGGAAAAATGTGGCACCACTATGATATGAACCGACCCTATGAAGCCTTGTATGTGCCACCACGCCACTGGCGCACGATCGATAACTTCTCGTCGGGAGCCGTGTGTCTCGCCTTGGCATCGACATTATTCGATGAGAGCGACTATATCCGCGACTTCGATCAATACAAAAACTCACTTCTATGAAATATCCATTTCTCGATCTCAGAAAACTCAACGAACCTCTCATGCCCGAGCTTGAAGAAGCTGCGTGTCGCGTGATCCGTTCAGGCCGTTACATAGGCGGTGAAGAGGTCGAAGCCTTCAATACCGAGTTGGCCGCGCTGCTTGGCGCAGATTATGCCGTCGGGGTCAGCAACGGGTTGGATGCTCTGAGGCTCATAATACGTGCTTACATTGAACTGGGAAGACTTGCACCTGACGATGAAATAATCGTGCCGGCCAATACTTATATTGCTTCGGTCCTCGCCATCTCCGACAACCGTCTCCGACCCATCCTCGTCGATCCCGATCCGGTGACGATGAATCTCTCGGCCGATGCCGTTGAAAAAGCATTGAGCAGTCGCACGCGGGCTATAATGCCCGTCCATCTCTACGGTCGGGTGGCGTGGGACGACCCGATGCGCCGGCTCGTTGAAGACCACGGACTGATCGTAATTGAGGACTCCGCACAGGCCATAGGAGCCGTCTCCACAGCTCAGGGGCTTTTCTCATCGCGACATGCCGGATCGATAGGCCACGCCGGAGCCCTCAGCTTCTACCCTACCAAAAACGTCGGAGCACTGGGCGACGCAGGAGCCGTAATAACGTCTGATCCGCAGCTGGCACAGGCTGTCAACGCTCTGGCAAATTACGGCAGCATAAGCCGTTATCACAACATCTATCAGGGCTATAATTGCCGCATCGATCCCATTCAGGCTGCAATGCTTCGCGTCAAGCTTCGTCATATCGACGCTGAGAACTCTGCGCGACGCCAACGGGCGGCTCTCTATTCAAGGCTCATTTCCAATCCATCGGTAACAGTCCCGGCCACACCCTTGGCGCCCGACGAGCATGTGTGGCATCAATACGTCGTCAGGGTTCCGGCCCCGTCGCGCGACGCTTTCCGCGAATCGCTTGCTCAAAGCGGAGTAGGCACCGACATCCACTATGCCACCCCTCCCCACCGCCAGCCTTGCTACCGTGACCTCGATCACAGGCCTCTGCCTGTCACTGAGATGCTTGCCGATTCAGTGGTCAGTCTCCCCATAACTTCGGCAACACCCCTTGAACATATCGAAAGCATTGCACGGATCATCAACGACACTACTCTCTGACACTGAGCCACTCCATGAACCGCAAGAAATCCACGAAACGCCTCAACAAAAAAACAGTCAGGCTCATCCTGACCCTCACCGTTTTTATAATACTGTCCATAACCGGTTACTGCCGCTCCCATAGCCGCTCATCATCCTCTGCCACATACCGGTTCCCCTCCGACACCACACTGACAGCCTCACTGCAACGCGTTGACATCCCCGACTCAATTCCGTGCATCCCAATATCCTACACCGGAATGAATATCGGATTCAACCCGGAGCTCCACATCCCCAATTGGGTGGCATGGCAACTGACCGACACCGAGACACAAGGCACCGAACCACGTGCCAACAAGTTTCTTGCAGACGATAACGTTCCGGGCTCTGCCGATCCTTTCGACTACAACTACTCCGGCTATGACCGCGGTCACATGGCCCCTGCCGGCGACATGAAATGGGACAAGAGAGCCAACGCCGAATCCTTCTATATGACCAACATCGTGCCGCAGGTCAAGGCCCTGAACACAGGAGCATGGAAGAAACTCGAAGAAAAATGCCGCCAGTGGGCGCAATATTATGGCAACATCTACATCGTATGCGGCCCGATATTGACCGACTCCCCCATAGAATACATCGGCGACAACCGCGTGTGCGTCCCGCGCCGTTTTTTCAAAGCTGTACTCGCCCTCGATCCATCAGGACCCCGCGCAATTGGATTCATAATGCCCAATGCCAAAGTGCCCGGAGGTATACAGGAAGCAGCCGTCAGCATCGACCGAATAGAGCAACTCACCGGATATGACCTCTTCGCCGCGCTCCCCGACGACATCGAAAATGCCGTAGAATCAGAATGTGACTTTCACTACTGGAGCACGCTTAAACCATCAAAGAAACGTCAATGAACACGACCACAATCTGCGCCATCTCCTCCCCTCCCGGCACGGGAGGAATAGCAGTAGCCCGCATTTCGGGCCCCGATGCGATAGAAATTACCGGACGTATATGGCGAGGACGACCCCTCGCTCAGGCTCCATCCCACACCGCCCGGCTCGGCACAATCGTTGATTCAAGCGGCAATACGCTCGATCAGGCCGTGGCAACCATATTCCGCGCCCCACGTTCATTCACAGGCGAAGACACCGTGGAACTCTCCGTCCACGGTTCACCCTACATACAGCGCACGCTTATCACATCCCTCATCGACGCCGGATGCACCCTCGCCGCACCCGGAGAGTTTACCCGACGTGCCTTCACATCCGGAAAATTCGATCTCGCCGAAGCCGAAGCTATCGCCGACGTCATCGCAGCCGACTCCCGCGCTGCCCACCGCATCGCCATCTCGCAGATGAAAGGCAACTTCTCGCGACGGCTCAACGAGCTCCGCGACTCCCTCCTGAACCTCGCCGCCCTTCTCGAACTCGAACTCGACTTCTCCGAAGAACACGTGGAATTCGCTTCACGCGACCACCTCCGCCGCATAGCTCTCGACATACACAGCGAAGTCACCCGCCTGCACGACTCCTTCCGAGCCGGACAAGCCATCAAGGAAGGCATCCCGGTAGCCATCGTAGGCCCCACAAATGCAGGAAAATCATCACTGCTCAACGCCCTTACCGGCGACGACCGCGCAATCGTTTCCGACACTCACGGAACTACCCGCGACACTATCGAGGAAACAATCCATATACACGACTACCACTTCCGGCTTATCGACACCGCCGGCCTCCGCCACACCACCGACCACATCGAGCAGATAGGCATAGCCCGCTCCAAGCGCGCCATGTCAAAAGCCCTGATCACCATCCTCCTCCTCGATCCTGCCGCAGAAATCGATACCGAAACCATAGCCACAGTAATCAGCCCCGACCGACAGCTCATAATAGCCCTCAATAAAACTGACATAACCCCCGACACCCTCATCAGCCAAACCATCTCACAACTGCCCTCCCCCGCCGACAACATCCACATCCTCACCCTTTCGGCAGCAACCGGCGACGGACTCGACACACTACGCGACACCCTCGCCCGCATCGCCGCCAGCGAAACGGGAGAATCAGGATCCGACATCCTCGTCACCAACCTACGCCATGCCCGAGCCCTCGCCCAGGCCTCACAATCAACCGCCCGCATAATCGACGGACTCGACAGCAACCTCCCGGCCGACCTCATCGCACAAGACCTCCGCGAAACCATCTCCCACCTCTCCGCCATCACCGGCGACCTCCCCGCCACCGAAATCCTCAACACCATCTTCTCCCGCTTCTGCATCGGCAAGTAATCAGTTGATTATCAATGGTTT
>CAZJKU010000042.1:0-19770 GCA_964546905.1 uncultured Staphylococcus sp. | reverse complement strand
AACGGCAGAAATCCTCAAAAACGCGTTGGAAAAACGGCAGAAATCCTCAAAAACGTGTTGGAAAAACGGCAGAAATCGCTATTTTTGCATTGGAAAAACGGCAGAAATCAGCCAAAACGGATTGGAAAAACGGCACGAATCCACCTATCCATCAGATATACAACACAATAACAATTCTCATTCTCCCGCCATGACATTGTATCGAAAATTGGATCAATATATTTCAGATTTTTATAAGTCATCGACCAAGGCTTTGCTTCTCACCGGAGCGAGGCAGACCGGAAAGACCTACGCCGCAAGACAGTTTGGAAAGACGTTCAGGCATTTCGTGGAGATAAATTTCATAGAGCACCCTGAGGCTGTTGATATATTCAAGGGAATATATTCCGCCGATGAAATCCTGCTGCGGCTTTCGGTACTGACATCAACATCAATGGTCCCGGGCGAAACACTGATATTTTTCGACGAGGTACAACGGTGCGACAACATAGTCACGGCAATAAAATTCCTCGTTGACGACGGGCGGTACCGCTTTATCCTGAGCGGGTCACTTTTGGGCGTGGAGCTGAAAGGAATCACCTCCCAACCGGTAGGATACATGGGTATAAAGGAAGTGTTTCCCATTGATTTCGAGGAGTTCATCATCAACTTGAATGTATCGGAGCAGGTGAGAGCAAGCATCGGGGAGTGCTGGAGGCAACGTAAAAGCATAGACCCCGTTGTCCATGAAAAGATGATGCAGCTGCTGAGGCTCTACACGGTAGTCGGAGGTATGCCCGCTGCCGTGAGCGAATATGTCGCAACCGGCAATCTTTCCAATGTGCTGAATGTTCAGCAGGACATCGTTTCACTCTACAAAATGGACATAGCGCAGTATGCTGAAAATGACAAGCTGAAAATTAAGGAAATCTTTGACCTTATACCTTCGGAACTTGATGCCAAGAACAAGCGATTCATATTCAAGAACGTGGGAGCGAATACGAAAATGAGTCGCAGCGAGGACAGCTTTTTGTGGCTTAAGGATGCCGGAGTAGCTATACCGGTCTACAATCTCAGTGAGCCTAAAGCCCCGCTGAAGCTGTCGGAGACCCGCAATCTGTTCAAGCTGTTCAGTAACGACGTGGGATTGCTTGCCGCCCAATATGCCGCCGGAATCCAGATGAAACTCATCATGGGCGACACTTCGATCAACTACGGCGCAGTCTACGAAAACCTGATAGCCGAAGAATTGCTGACCCATGGCTTGACTCCCTTTTACTACAATAATAAGAAACGGGGGAAGTTGATTTCGTGATAAGCCTCAACGGCGAAGTGACACCCATCGAGGTCAAATCGGGCAAAGATTATCAGCGCCACTCGGCCCTGACAAATCTCATGACCGATTCCCCCTATGACCTGAAAGAAGCCATAGTGCTGTGTAACGTCAACCTGAAGGTAGAGGGCAAAATTATCTATGCTCCAGTCTACATGATGATGTTTCTCCGCAATGATGACTGCACGATAGGCATCTATCGTCCCGACATGACGGGACTTCTTTGAACCGTCAGGCCCGGCTGTTAAATAATTTTTCATTTTGCGAGGATATTTTTGGTAAATAGTGCACTGACCGCTGATATTTTTTTCGTAAATTTGCACTCTAATTGTAATAACAACTAATCATTACTTAGCAATGTCAGTAACCCGACCCATCAAGACAGCTCTCATCTCAGTATATCATAAGGACGGCCTGGACGAAATCCTCAGCCTCCTCAACGCCGGCGGCGTGAAATTCCTCTCCACCGGCGGCACTCGCTCTTTCATCGAAAGCCTTGGCTATCAGTGCGAGGCGGTGGAAGATCTCACCGGCTATCCCTCTATCCTCGGTGGCCGCGTAAAGACTCTCCACCCCAAGGTGTTCGGCGGTATCCTCAGCCGCCGCGACAACGAGGGCGACCGCGCTCAGACGGCTCAATATGAAATACCCGAAATCGACCTCGTGATCGTCGACCTCTATCCGTTCGAAGCCACTGTGGCATCGGGGGCTTCGCAGGCCGACATCATCGAGAAAATCGACATAGGCGGCATCTCGCTCATACGCGCCGCCGCCAAGAATTTCAACGACGTGGTCATCGTACCTTCCAAAGGTGAATATGCCATGCTGCGCGACATGCTCAAGTCGCAGGGAGCGCAGTCAACGCTCGATGACCGCCGCCGCTTCGCCGCCCGCGCCTTTGCGGTATCGTCGGGCTACGACACGGCAATATTCAACTATTTCGCATCGCTCGAAGCTGACCCCGTTCCTGCCGACCTGCGCGTGGCTGTCAACGGTGCCAAGCAGATGCGCTACGGCGAGAACCCCCACCAGCGAGGCACCTTCTACGGTGATTTCAACGCCCTCTTCGAGCAGATCCACGGCAAGGAGATCTCCTACAACAATCTTCTCGACATCGATGCCGCCGTGTCGCTCATCAGCGAGTTTGACACAACGACTTTCGCCATCCTCAAGCACAACAACGCCTGCGGCCTCGCCAGCCGCGACACCGTGGCTCAGGCATGGGCCGACGCTCTTGCCGGCGACCCCGTCAGCGCATTCGGCGGTGTCCTGGTGACCAACCGGCTTGTCGACGCTGCCGCCGCCGAGGAAATCAACAAGATTTTCTTCGAGGTCATCATCGCGCCTGACTACAGCCACGATGCCCTCGACATACTCAAGTCAAAGAAAAACCGCATCATCCTCCTCCAGAAAGCTCCGCTGTCCACCACCCGCCAGTATCGCTCGATACTCAACGGCGCCCTTGTCCAGGACCGCGACCTGAAGAAGGAGACACCCGGAGAGCTCACCACCGTCACTACCCTCGCCCCCACTCAGGCTCAGGTCAATGACCTTCTCTTCGCCAACCGCATCGTCAAGAACTCCAAGAGCAACGCTATCGTACTCGCCCGCGACGGTCAGCTCATCGCTTCGGGCGTAGGCCAGACATCGCGCGTCGATGCCCTGCGTCAGGCCATCGACAAGGCCCGCTCATTCGGCTTCGACCTCAACGGTGCCGTCATGGCTTCCGATGCTTTCTTCCCCTTCCCCGACTGCGTGGAAATCGCAGCCGAAGCCGGCATCAAGGCCGTGATTCACCCCGGAGGGTCCATCCGCGACAACGAGAGCATCGATGCCGCCAACCGTCTCGGCCTCGCCATGGTGACGACCGGATTCCGTCATTTCAAGCATTAATCCACTCCTCAATATTTTCCGAAAATGGGATTCTTCTCTTTAACCAAAGAAATCGCTATTGACCTCGGAACGGCCAATACGATCATCATTCACAACGACAAAATCGTAGTCGACGAGCCCTCAATCGTGGCCATCGACAAGCGCGACTCCAAGAAGCTCGCCGCCGTGGGCCGCGAAGCCAAGCTGATGCAGGGCCGCGAAAATCCTAATATCGTCACCGTCCGCCCCCTGCGCAAGGGCGTGATAGCCGACTTCCACGCCGCCGAGATGATGATCCGCGGCCTCATCAAGAAAGCAAGCGCCAAGAGCAACTGGTTCACCAACTCGCTTAAGATGGTGGTGGGCATCCCCTCGGGCTCGACCGAAGTAGAGATACGCGCCGTGCGCGACTCCACCGAAGTTGCCGGCGGTCGCGACGTCTACATGATTTATGAACCCATGGCAGCCGCCCTCGGCATAGGCATCGACGTGCTCGCGCCCCAGGGCAACATGATCGTGGATATAGGCGGCGGCACCACCGAGATCGCAGTGATCTCACTGGGCGGTATCGTATCAAACAAGAGCATTCAGGTGGCCGGCGACGACCTCACCGAGGATATCATGGAACACATGAGCCGCGTCCACAACGTCAAGGTGGGCGAGCGCACCGCCGAAGAAATCAAGATCAATGTAGGATCGGCCCTGACAGAGCTTGAAAATCCTCCCGAGGACTTCATAGTGCGCGGTCCCAACAAGATGACCGCCCTCCCCATGGAGGTTCCGGTGTCATATCAGGAAATATCCCACTGCATCGAGAAGTCAATCTCGCGCATCGAGGCAGCCGTGCTTCAGGCACTCGACGAGACTCCCCCCGAACTGTATTCTGACATCGTCATGAACGGCATCTACCTTGCCGGCGGCGGCGCTCTCCTGCGCGGTCTCGACAAGCGGTTGACCGACAAGATCGGAATCAAGTTCCACGTGGCCGAAGACCCCCTGCTTGCCGTAGCTAAAGGCACCGGAGTGGCCCTGAAGAACATCGAGCACTTCTCGTTCCTGATCCGCTGACGGATTGCCCCGGAACTTGTCATCACCTCAATCGGGCAGAGGCCGCCTTCCGGTCTCTGCCTTAAAAGCAATTCCGCGTGAACGAACTCATAAAATTCCTGCAGAAATTCAGCTCGTGGCTGCTGTTTACGGTGTATGTGGCAGCCTCGTGCGTGCTTTTGTTCTCCACCAATCCCTATCAGCACCACGTCTACCTGTCGTCGGCCTCGGCCGTGACCTCCACCGTCTATGAGACGGCGCGCGATGTCACCGGTTACTTCGCCCTGCGCGACATAAACGAGGACCTGCAGCGGCGCAACTCTGACCTTGAACTCGAAATCTACCGTCTCAAGGAGCAGATTCGCCTCCACGACGAGCTGACGACTCTCGACACCATGACCGTGCCCCCGGCCCTGTCGCGATACAGCTTCATCATAGCCCATGTGATCAACAATTCCACCATCCACCCTTACAATTACATCACCATCAACAAGGGTGCGCTCGACGGCATACGCCCCGAGATGGGAGTGATGGACCAGAACGGCATCGTGGGCGTGGTCAACATAGTCGGCGACCACTCGGCGCGTCTCATCTCGCTGCTCAACCCCTACCAGCGGATTTCATGTAAAGTCAAGGGTCAGACTCACGTCGGGTCGCTGACATGGGACGGGCGCAGCCCTGCCGAGGCCATACTCGAAGAGCTGCCGTCGCACGCCGAGTTCAATCCCGGCGATACGATAGTGACAAGCGGATTCTCATCGATGTTCCCCGAGGGAGTGCCCGTGGGCACCGTGATCGAGGGACACCGCGAGCGCGACGACGACAATTTCTTCGCCCTGCGCGTGAAGCTCTTCACCGACTTCACCACGCTGTCGACCGTCAGGGTCATCGTCGACTCCCTCAGCGACGAGCTGCGGATAGTGGAAAAAGACATCGACATCACTCCTTCACGCTAAAAATCTCCCGGTTGCAATGTCAAAGACAGCTCTACGACTCTCGATACTCGCCATTGCCCTGGTGCTTGCCCAGGTGATGGTGTTCAACCACATCAGCCTGTTCAATGTGGCCGTCCCTATGGTGTTCATCTACATCATCGGCCGCCTGCCCGTGACCATGAGCGTCAACGCGGTGATGACTGTCGGGTTCTTCCTGGGGCTGACCGTCGACATATTTTCCGACACCTACGGGATGAATGCCCTTGCCTGCACCATCCTGGCCGCATTGCGCCGCCCCGTTCTAAGGCTATACGTCACCCGCGAGGAAGACCTGCCCGATCCCGTCCCGTCGATGCACTCGCTCGGCACCGCTACCTACCTGAAGTATCTGCTGACGCTGACCCTCCTGTACTGCTGCATGATTTTCACAATCGAAGCATTTACTTTCTTCAATCCTCTCCAACTGATTCTGCGCATCGTTTCGAGCACCGTTCTGTCAATGCTCATCATGACCGGAATCGACAGCCTACTGACACCCCGACGTGAGAAAAGACTATAACCTCGAACCCCGCCGCTACATCATCGGCGGCATTGTGGTGGCCATCGTCATCATTTTCATCATAAGGCTTTTCAGCCTCCAGGTCACCGACTCCCGCTACAAGGAGTATGCTGACTCCAACGCATTCCTGCGCAAGGCCATCTACCCCTCGCGCGGCATCATCTATGACCGCGAGGGGCGTCTTGTGGTCTACAATCAGCCTGCCTATGACGTGATGCTGATACCGCGCGACGTGCGCACATTCGACACCATCGACTTCTGCAGCACCATCAACATCACCCCCGACCAGCTGCGGCGTCGCTTCCGCGACATGAAAGACCGCACCCTCAATCCCGGCTACTCCTCCTACTCGCCCCAGACTCTCATCACCCATCTCTCCGCCGAGGAATATGGCCGGCTTCAGGAAAAGCTCTACCGTTTTCCGGGTTTCTATATCCAGAAACGCATCCTGCGCGAGTATAACTACGATTGCGCCGCCCATGTCTTGGGCAACATCCGCGAGGTTTCGAAGGCCGACATAGAGCGCGATTCCTACTACTCGCGCGGCGACTACACCGGCGACCTGGGTGTAGAGCGAAGCTACGAGCCGTTTCTGCGCGGCACCAAGGGCGCCGAGATCCTCATACGCGATGCCTACGGCAAAATTCAGGGACGGTATGACGACGGTGCCCACGACCGCCCCGCCATCTCGGGCAAGAACCTTAAGCTGAGTCTCGACATCGAGCTTCAGCAATATGCCGAGTCGCTGATGGTCAACAAGAAAGGTGCCGTGGTGGCGATTGAGCCCGAGACGGGCGAAATACTGTGTCTCGTCTCGGCCCCGTCCTATAAGCCGTCGCTCCTCGTAGGCCGACAGCGCGGAGCCAACTACACCGCCCTTTCACGCGACCTTGACAGGCCACTTTTTGACCGCTCCATTCAGGCCGCATATCCTCCCGGCTCCACCTTCAAGCCCGCCAACGGATTGATTCTGCTTCAGGAAGGCATCATCACCCCGGCTACTTCCTATCCATGCAGCCGCGGCTTCATCTCGGGAAGGCTCAGGTTGGGATGCCATGCCCACGGTTCGCCTCTGCCGCTGAAACCGGCGCTGCAGACCTCGTGCAACGCCTACTTCTGCTGGGGATTCAAGGCCATGATCGACCGCAAGAGCCGTTACGGGTCCCATGCCGAGGCTTTCGAGGTGTGGAAACGTCACCTCGTGTCGATGGGCTACGGCTACAAGCTCGGTGTAGACCTTCCGGGCGAGAACCGCGCCTATATCCCCAATGCCAAGGTATATGACAAGGTATATGGCGAGGGCCACTGGAGCGCCAACACCATCATCTCTGTCTCAATAGGTCAGGGCGAGATTCTGGCCACACCGCTCCAGATAGCCAATCTCGCAGCCACGATAGCCAACCGCGGATGGTTCATCACCCCCCATGTGGTGAAGGAGATTCAGGACACAGTGATCGACCCCGTGTTTCGCGAGCGTCGCTTTCCTACTGTCGATTCACGGTTTTACCCCGACGTGGCCGAGGGAATGCGCATGGCCGTTACCGGCGGTACATGCCGCCTGGCCAACCTCCCCGATATAGAAGTGTGCGGCAAGACCGGTACCGCACAGAATCCCCACGGACGTGACCACTCGGCCTTCATGGGTTTCGCGCCTTACGTCAATCCCAAAATTGCGGTGGCTGTGTATGTGGAAAATGCCGGCTTCGGCGCGGCATTCGGAGTACCCATCGGATCACTCATTATTGAAAAATATCTCAAGGGACATATCGCCGACGACCGCAAGTATCTCGAAGAACGTATGCTTCAGTCCAACACCATCCAGTTTGCCGGCACAAAAAAACATTGATCATCCGCCATGTTACCATCCACTTTCGATCATCCGTCGCCCGACAGTCAGCGGTCAGTTTTCAAAGACCTCGACTGGTTCACGGTCCTGCTGTATCTCGTCCTCGTCGTGGCCGGAGCGGTCAGCATCTACGCCGCCAGCTACAAGTTTGACGACGCCTCTATGTGGGACTTCGACCAGTTTTCAGGCAAGCAGATACGCTGGATAGGACTTTCACTCATCCTCGGCCTCGTGCTCCTGCTGATCGACGTCAGGTTCTACGAGAATTACGGCTACATTATCTACGGCGCGCTACTCGTGCTTCTGGTCGTCACGATATTTATCGCGCCCGACATCAAGGGATCCCGCTCGTGGCTCAAGCTCGGGCCCGTCAGCCTGCAGCCGGCGGAGTTCGGCAAATTCGCCACCGCGCTGGCCCTGGCCAAGCTGTTCAGCAGCTACAACTTCAGGCTCAACGAGTCGCGCAAGAACTACTTCAAGGCCCTCGCCATAATCCTGACGCCGGTAGTGCTCATCATCCTTCAGAAAGAGACCGGATCGGCACTCGTCTACCTGTCGCTGTTCTTCGTCCTCTACCGCGAGGGCATGAGCGGCCTCGTGTTGCTCGCCGGAGCCTGCGCCGTGACATTCTTCGTAGTCACGCTGAAATTCTCCGATACCCTTACGCTCGGCATCCCCACCGGTCAGGTCATAGTGTTCACACTCATCATGATAATCATGGTGCTGATGCTCGCCCTTTATGCCCGTTGCGGACGCGAGTCGCGCAACCTCTTCCTCGCCTTTGCCGGCACGGGACTTGTAGTGATAGTGCTGGGTATCTGCGGCATCGAAGTGCCCGGCATGATCTACTTCCTTGTCGCCATAGGTGGAGGCATAATATACTGCGTCTACACCATGCTCCGCGGCTACTCCCGGCGCATACTCGTCACGGTGCTTGCCGCCGTGATGGGACTCGGATTCCTCTTTTCGGTCGACTACGCCTTCAATAATTCCCTCAAGCCCTACCAGCGCGAGCGTATAATGGTTGCCTTAGGCGTAATCGACGACCCCAAGGGAGTAGGCTACAACGTCAATCAGTCAAAAATCGCAATAGGTTCAGGCGGCCTTGCCGGCAAGGGATTCCTCAACGGCACCCAGACCAAGCTGAAATATGTGCCCGAGCAGCACACTGACTTCATCTTTTGCACCATAGGCGAGGAAGAAGGCTTCATAGGGGCATCGGCTGTCCTTGCGCTTTTCCTGGTACTGATACTACGGATAATCTCCATCGCCGAGCGGCAACCCGGAATATTCGGGCGCGTCTACGCCTACTGTGTCGCATCCTATTTCATCATGCACCTGACCATAAATATAGGCATGGTGGTGGGACTATGCCCGGTGATAGGTATTCCCTTGCCGTTTTTCAGCTACGGTGGCTCGTCGCTCTGGGGATTCACTTTCCTGCTGTTCATCCTGCTGCGTATCGACGCCGCCCGGCGCGAGCGTCCCAGCTATTGATACTTCTATGAGTTATGGCCGACAATTATCTTGAAAAGAAAATGGAGGAGCACCTCAGCCGTCAGTCGGCGACTCCGCGCCGCTCCCACGCCACAAAGTCTACCTTCAGCTTCTTCCCCTGCCGCAACATCCTCGTGGTGGCCCAAGGCGAAGAATGGGAAACCGAAGCAGTCACCATGCTGCGCGCCGCCGGACATCGCGTAGCCCTTCTCAACCCCACCGGAATGGCTCTCGCTCAGGCTACCGGCTCACGATGCTATCCCTTTTCCCGCGAGCGGCTTTCCGACGCTGTCACCGACATCCGCTCCCGCTGGGGCAGCCTCGACATAATCGTCAAGGCCTCGCCTGACAATACAATTTCCATAGTCAACCTCCTCGACGGAATAACCGCCACGGTCGATGCCGCCCAACCGTCAGCCGTATTGCTCCTCACCCACCCCTCCGCCCGCTCCATCCGCGACCTCCAACCTCTCACCTGACCATGCCCTGATATGCCTGATATCACACAAAAACTACTTTGGCTTCTGCTCTTGCTGATGTTAAAGAATCCCTTGTTCTCTCAATCCTTATCTTGCGAAGATGGTATCACGCATTGGGAAACGGACATTCGGGTGGGTCTGAATAATGATGGCTTTCAATTTGGGGCAGGCATAGCTTATTTCCCTATTCAATATATTGGCATCAAAACTCAATTAGGATTTAACGGGGAAATCGAAGAATTTCATGCTGACCCTATGACAAAGTCATCCTATACAACACGTTTCCTGTTCACTCCGGCAATTATATTGAGAACTCCTCGGGTAATTCATCTGAAAAATCAAGACTCCTCCTTTTATTTGTTTACCGAGCCGGGGATAACTCTATCGCCCGGGGCAAGTGGAAGCAAAAATGCTAAAACTTTTAATTGGGACCTAAAGGCCGGCATAAACCTGCAGATTGACCGGTACATATTCACTATCGGTTACGGAATTACCGATTTCAGTTTATACTCAGGCAATCCTGTGAATCACTGGGGATTGCCTGATGTAGACAATTATATCACCCATTCAGGTTTTGTCGGTATCGCATATAAATTCTGACCCGTCAATTCACACAGCAATTACTTTTATCTGACGACAACAACACACATCATAATTCACCGTTGATAAATCAATTTTCAGCAATAGGCATCTCATTCTGAGATAATCTAATCACTGAATACAGTTCATTTAACCGCGATTCAATTCCCTTAACAGTATTTATACCTGTCGCCACTTGTTTCTTGTTTATCATCAAATAAATTGAATTGAAGTGTCTGACGCCTGATAGAAAGTTTCAGGGCCAAACAAGTTAATCATCATGCGCTGATAAAACCTGAATCTTCGGCTTCCTTTATCGATACCTATGCTCTTCCCCTTCAAATCTCTTTCCAGATCACGTGCCTCTACAAAACCAAATGAATCCAAAGGACTTTTTTCTGAAATATTCCAGCATCACCTCTATACAAGAGCGAAACCATCATGTACGCTCACGGGAGCAGATACTTACATGACGGAATACGCAGCCGCTCTCTATCCTCTGATGTAACAGTCCTGAGTTTTATCTTAATTCAATTATCGGTTCAGCAAAGTCGGCAAGTCAGAATTAATATCAAATATATGGGGAGGTAAACACCTGTTGACGGTGTTTACCTCCCGGGGTATCTATATTATTCGGTTTTATTAATACATGGGCTTGAAGCCTTCAACGGGGAAGAGGCGGCCTGTGCAGTTGCCTACATAGTCAGTTGACTTGGATGTGTCGATCTTAAGGATCGGCGCGCCGGGCTTGAGGTTGATTTCATTGAGATCGACATAGAATATACCGGGATTGGTCACTACGTCAAAGTAATAGCGCAGGTCGCGAAGATTGGCGAATGAGCGCCACTGGGTCGATGATACATTGCCTTCACCCTGCACGGTGTAGGTATAGGGCACCGAAACGTTGAAAAGTATCGAGCGGATGATTGAGAGACCTAAATCGGAATCGCCGGTCTTGGACACGTTCTTATCGAAGAATACACCGCGCACGAAGCGGTCAGGACTTGATACGGTTCCGGGCAATGTGTGTGTTCCGCCCTTCTTTTCCCAATAATCGTTGATGGCGTTCATCGACGGGAACGTGGGATCATTGGTCATCGCGATAATATCGTCGCCTTCATAGATATTGAGATTTCCGTCGACAAATTCCACTACTGCCGATTTACCCGTAGCATCGGTGATGCCGAAGTGAAGGGCCGAGACGGTTCCACCGTCGAATGTCGCGCCAGAAATGGTGAAATCATGCTTGCGGAGCACGGCCACAGCCTCGTCGGTCGTGGCGTTCATGTCGAGAAGCCAGGCGGGGAACATGGCAAGCGACATGGGAGGACGATTGTCGTTGGTATCGTTGGAGTAAATCGAGCCCTTG
This sequence comes from uncultured Staphylococcus sp., assembly GCA_964546905.1. GTDB lineage: Bacteria > Bacteroidota > Bacteroidia > Bacteroidales > Muribaculaceae > Duncaniella. The sequence goes on along the minus strand of CAZJKU010000042.1, from coordinate 8,275 downwards.
CAGAAAAGGCCGTTGACCACGAGGCCCTTTTCATTCATGCCCTCAGTCACACCACCGTCATACCCCACGGCATATACCGCGCCATATTTGGATGTCCATGTCACCGCTCCGGGCAGATCGTGTCCTTTCTTGGCGATACCGGCAGGGTATACATAGACATTGGTGGGGATAGGTGTGCGCCAGTCGAGCGATCGGCCCACAATCATTAGGCTGTCATTACCCTTATATAATATACGCGAGCAGGCATTGCTCTCGGTAGTGCCGGCAAAAGCGGCGGCGGCCAGCATAGCGGCGGCGAAGAGTTTCATTTTCATAATCGGCAAATGTTGAGAATGTTATTAATAGCATTATAACGTGAGACACGGTTAAAGAGTTCAAAATGATATTCAATTTGCATAAACCGGGGGAAAGAGGTATCTTTGTTGTGATAAAACTATTCCGATGGACGATTCCCTTAACAAGAAGTATTACCGGATACGCGAAGTGGCGGAGATCGTGGGAGTCAACGCTTCCACCCTGCGCTTCTGGGAGCAGCAGTTTCCACAGCTGGAGCCCAAGCGCAACAGTCACGGCACCCGTTACTATACTCCGGCCGACCTCGAAACCATCCGCATAATTCATTATCTAATAAAGGTGAAGGGACTAAAAATCGAGGCCGCCAAGGAGGAACTCCGGGTAAACCGCGCCGGTATCAGCCGCAACCACGAGATCGTGGAGCGGCTTAAGGCCGTCAGGCTGTCGCTCACGCGGCTTATCGATTCGCTCCATTCGCTCAGATGAAACCATGACTGCGAAAAAAAAGAAGAAAAAGGATTCATGGGCGCGCCGCAACTCGCTCGCGCTCTTAGTGGCCGGTATCGCCGTGCCGGTCATCATAATCGCGTGGCTTTGCTACTTCACGTTCAATACCTATTCGGGACCCGACGTGATGGTGTATATCCCGCGCGATGCCTCTAAGGCCCAGGTGCGTGACACGCTCAAGACACGGCTCGGATCGTCGGACGGCATGAGGGTCTATCTGCTGTGGAACCTGCGCCGTGGAAATCCCGATGTGGCCCACGGTGCTTATCTTATATCCGACGGCCAGAGTGCGTTTTCAATTGCCTCGCGCCTGAAAAATGGCCGGCAGTCGACCGTCAAGGCTTCATTCCCGTCAGTGCGCACCCTCGACGAGGTGGCCCGGCGCGTTACACGCAACCTTGAGATTTCTCCCGAGGAATTTCTTGCGGCGGCTGACTCGGTGTTGCCTTCGCGTGGCTTCAGCCGCAGCCAGTTTCCGGCAGCGTTTCTGCCCGACACTTACGATTTCTACTGGTCGTCGAGCGGCGAGGCCGTCGTCAACCGCCTTCTCGATTACCGCGACCGGTTCTGGAACGAAGAGCGCCGCGAGCGGGCCCAAGCCATGGGCCTTTCGCCGGTCGACGTGGCTACCTTAGCTTCGATTGTGGAGGAAGAGACGGCCAAGAACGACGAGCGGCCCAAGGTGGCCCGGCTGTATCTCAACCGCCTCGACAAGCACATGCGCCTGCAGGCTGATCCGACGGTGAAATTCGCTACCGGCGACTTCACGCTACGCCGCATCAACGCCTCCCATCTGGCCATCGAGTCGCCCTACAACACCTATCGGATCAACGGATTACCCCCGGGTCCCATACGGGTGCCTTACGCAGCCACGCTCGACGCCGTGCTCAATGCCCCGCTCCACCCCTATCTCTACATGTGTGCCAAAGAGGATTTCTCGGGTTACCACAATTTTGCCACCGACTACGCCACCCATCAGGCCAACGCCCGCCGCTATCAGGCCGAGCTTAACCGCAGGGGTATACGCTGAGCCGCAAGGCACCGTCATGGCCGCGTGCTTTTTTTCGGGACGGGATGGTGACGTGATGAAAAAAATGTCTTACTTTTGTAGTGTTTTAAGATCATACTTATGAATATCAAAGAGTCAATGGAACAGATAGTGAACGCCGAGGCTCGCGCGCTCCTTGAAATTCCTTATTCTGAAAACTATGACAAGGCAATCGGACTTATCGTGGAGCATGTGCATCGCCGTGGCGGCAAACTCGTCACCTCGGGCATGGGCAAAGCAGGGCAGATTGCCATGAATATCGCCACCACTTTCTCATCAACAGGCATCCCCGCCGTGAACCTGCATCCGTCGGAGGCGCAACACGGCGACCTGGGCGTGCTTCAGCCCAATGATGTAATGCTGCTCATATCCAACTCGGGCAAGACGCGCGAGATTCTCGATCTGGTCATGCTTACCCGAAACCTGTATCCTGATATTCCGATGATCGTGATCACCGGCAACCCCGACAGTGAACTGTCGCGCATCACTGACCTGACACTATCCACCGGGGGTGCGCCCGAGGTGTGTCCGCTCGGACTCACTCCCACCACTTCCACCACGGTGATGACAGTGATAGGCGACATACTGGTGGTAAACGTAATGCGCGCCACCGGATTCTCGCGCGAGGAATATGCCAAGCGCCACCACGGCGGCTATCTGGGCCAGAAGTCACGCACCGGTCATGAATAAGCGCGTATTTTTCATCAGCGAGCCGTCGGTCAGGATAAGCATAGGTAAGGGCGGCGAACTGAAATGGGAGATCGACGACCTGCTGACCAATACCGCCCTCGACTTCGACGGCAGCTGCACGCCGTCATTCATAGGTCGCGTGTCGGCCGACGTCACCGGGCGGCTCATAATGGACCGGCTCGAAAGCCGGGTCGACACGCGTGGCGTCGATGTGTATTCCGACGTTCCCGTGCCTCTGACCGTCACGGCTGAATCGGGTGCTTCCCGCCCGGCCCTCTATTCCATTCCGTCGGCCGAGGCGTTCAACCCCGTGTGGCCCCGCTTCGAGGAAGGCGACATGGTGGTGTGGGGCGGTTACTTCTCGGTCGACAAGAGCGTACACCCGCGGCTGATAGAGCTGCTGAAATATGCCTCCGCGCGCAAGACACGGATGGTATACGTGCCCTATTTCACCGAACTTCAGGTGCCCCGCGTGACACGTGTCATGCCCGAGATATTCGATAACCTTGAACTGGCTCAGACGGTTGTGGCCACTACCGGAGTCATGGACCGTCTATTTGACTCGCCCGACCTGAAGTCGATGTATCATGACCACGTGAAGTTTTATGCTCCGGGGTTCTACGCTCTCGACGGAACAGCCGATCGCTATGACGTAGCCTTCGCTTCCGACGGCAAGACTTACCCCTCGGGCATCACGCTCGCCGATCTTCTTAAATCGCTGTCCTGACCCGAAATGAAACCTACGAGCATCGAACCCGTCTTTGCTGCCGTCGCCATCGGCACTCCGCTGCTACCTGCCGGCACAGGCGAAGCAGTGGTGGCGCTCAGTGCCATGCCGTTCAACGAGGCCCTTGACGCTCTCCGCTCTGAAGCCGCTGCAGGACGCAATGATATTCCCGCCGCTACGGCCCGGCTTGAGGCCATCGACGAGGCTTTATCAGGCACCGGAGGCGATTCACGCTCAATGCTCAATGTTCACGCCGCTGTCAAGCAAGTGCTTTCAGCCCTCTATACTGAGGCCGGCGATTACGACACGGCACTCGTCAGGGCTGCCTCGGCTCTGTCGCTGCTCGCCTCATCACCCCGCCGCAAGGACGAGCCTTTCATGGCCCTGCTTGCAGCGCAGCTCTATGACCTGGCGTTTATCCACTCCGAGCGAAAGGAGTTCAAGCAGGCAGGGCGCAACATCGAGAAATCACTCAAGCTCCTTGAACGTCTTGCCCGCATAGCTCCCGGGCGATATGGCGCGGCCCATATCCTTGCCCTGAATGTAGCCACAGGCGTGAGTCACAACCGCGAGCAGCAGGCCGCCTTGCTCGAACAGTATCAGGCTGCCACCGAAACTTACCTCCGCATGGTCGATTCAGGTGTGGAGGATGCCACCTCCCGACTGGTCGACTCCATGGCCACCGAGGGCGAGACACTCGCCCGGATGGGCCGCTACCGCGAGGCGGTGCAGTACTATGTGCGCGCCTTGAAGTTCCTTACCCGCATCGAGACATCGGCATCACGGCGGCAGCTTGACCTATCCATTGCATTGGGCGACGCCATGCTGAGACTCGAACCCATGCGCGACAAGGCTATACACCTGCTCAACACCCTCCTTCACAAGGCCACCCGCCTGAACGCCGATGACCTGCACCGCCGCATAGTCGAAATCCTTGCATCCTCCCGCTCGCGCGACCTCGATATCCTTGCCCTCTGGCACAAGATATTTCCCAAGTAATCCAAAAAACATTCCATAAAACACCTCACACCTTAACCGAAATGTCAACCTACCGTCCCTCCGACACTCTTCCCGCTCTTGATGAAGCCCGCGTAGCCGTAGTTCAGGCCCGATGGAACGCCCATATCACCGACGCTCTCGCCGCGGGAGCCATCGAAGTAGCGCAATATTATAACGACAAAGTTGCCGGCGGCAAACTCGAAACCGAAGTCTTCTACGTACCCGGCACCGTAGAACTCACATTTGCCGCCTCGAAACTCATCGAGACCGGCAGCTATGATGCCATCGTGATACTCGGATGCGTGATCCGCGGCGACACACCCCACTTTGACTACGTGTGTCAGAGCGTGACCCAGGGCATGACCCACCTCAACGCCGAGTGCGACATTCCCGTGATATTCGGTGTCATCACCGTCAACGACGAGCAGCAGGCCCTCGACCGCGCCGGTGGCAAGGTGGGCAACAAAGGTGCTGAAGCCATGGAGACAGCCCTACACATGATCGCGCTCAACCGCAGTATCTGAGATATCCACTCAGGCCGTCAGCCATGGAACGACTGATGCAATACGTGTGGCAGCATCGCCTCATCCTTCCGGTCGATCTCAGGACGGTCGACGGCCACACCGTGACCATCATCGACCCTGGCAGGCTGAACACCGACTCCGGTCCTGACTTTTTCAATGCCAAGGTGAAAATCGACGGTCGGATGTGGGTGGGCGACGTGGAGATACACGTGCGCGCATCTGACTGGCACCGCCACGGCCATGACGGCGATCCGGCCTACGACTCGGTGATACTCCATGTCGTGGACCGCGACGACACGGTGATAACGCGGCGCAACGGCGAGATCATCCCGCAGATGGTGATGTCATGCGCGGCCGACTTCAACCTGCGCTATAACGACCTCGTGGGCCGCGCAGCCACCGAATTGCCTTGTGCGGCTGAAATAGCCGCGATTCCGGCCATCTACCGCTCCGACTGGATGACCGCACTCGTCTTCGAGCGGTTTCACGAGAAGACCGACCGCATACTCGATCTCCTGGCATCGCTGGCCGATGACTGGGAATCGGTATGCTACATCACCGTTGCCCGCGCGCTCGGTTTCGGAATCAACGGCGAGCCCATGGAGCGGCTTGCCCGCGCAGTCCCGCTACGCATCCTCCGCCGTCATTCCGACCTGCCCGAAGCCATCGAAGCACTTCTGTTCGGGCAGAGCGGACTTCTCGACCGGGTCACCGAAAGCGACAGCTACGTCGACACCCTGCGGCGCGAACACGCCTTTTACGTCCACAAGTTTTCACTCCCGGTCCCCGAGCCAATGGGTTGGAAAATGGCCCGAATGCGTCCGCCCAACTTTCCCCACCGGCGCATCGCCCTGTTGGCGGCACTGGTAACTGACAGTTACCGCCTCCACGACAGGATTATAAATGTAGAGAATGTCGACGAAGCAATCGACATATTCCGTATTCCCCTCCATGGCTACTGGAGCCGTCACTACACCTTCGGCCCTGAAGTGGAAGGAGCCGTAAGCGGTATGATCAGCCGGTCATCGGCTGTGGGGCTTATTATCAACGCTGTGGTGCCGCTGATCATGGCCTACGGTCAGCGTCACGGCAGTGACGAGACATGGCAGCGCGGATTCAGCCTGCTGTCGACACTTCCCCCCGAAAACAATTCGATAATTTCACTCTTTGCTTCCGCAGGGCTAAAATGCAGCGATGCCGCCATGTCACAGGCACTCATTCAGTTGCGGCGCGCCTATTGCGAACCGCGAAAATGCCTCTACTGCCGCCTCGGCCACCGGTTGCTTTCATCCCGCGCCCGGAGGTAGAGCCGTCAGATGGCGCGGAGGGCGAGGATAAGTGCGCGCCGGGTGGCGGCATCGATCACACGGTCGCGATCGCCTGAAAAGTGAAATGTAAAGGTGCGCGTGTCGCCGCCTCTGACAGCCACTGCCATACACACCGTTCCCACGGGCTTGGCTTCAGAACCTCCGCCCGGTCCGGCTATGCCTGAGGTCGACACAGCGACGTCGGCCCCGCAGGCTTCGAGCGCTCCCCGGGCCATCATCGCGGCCACGGGCTCGCTGACGGCTCCGAGCCGGCTGATGGTGGCTGCGTCGACATGGAGGAGATTGATCTTGACTTCATTGGAATACGAAACGACCGAGCCGGTGAACACATCGCTCGCCCCGGGTATAGCCGTAATGTGATGTGCTATGTTACCGCCGGTACAACTCTCGGCAGTAGCTATTTTCAGGCCACGCTCCCGCGCGCGTTCAATAAGAATTTCGGCAGGCGAGGCGTCGCGGGTTGCGAGCACGGCATCGCCGAGCATCGCGGCCAGCGTGGCCGCCGCACTGTCAACTTCGCGGCTGATGAAAGCGGCATCGGGGTGATGACCGTCCACCCGCAGCCGTATGATACCTTGCTTGGGGAGATAGGCAAGATGAAGGTAGGCCGGAAGAGCGGTCTCGAAGGGGGCTATGTATTCGGCCAACGCGCTCTCGGTGAAGTCAGTGACCAATAGGGTGGCATGGGCCACGGCTTCAGTAGAAGGGAACCGGCGCTGCAGGCGGGGAAACACTTCTTCGCGCCACATGGTAATAGTCTCGTGAGGCACTCCGGGCATCGATACCACTACCTTTCCCTCGCGCTCCCACCACATAATCGGGGCGGTACCGACGCGGTTCTGTATAATGGTACAGTTATCGGGGACCATAGCCTGACCCTCGGTAAGCCGGTTGAGATCAAGTCCCCGCCGCCCGAAGATTCCGCGGATGTTTTCGAGTACTTCGGGCGAATGGATAAGTTTTCCGCCGAAGTAGCGCGTGAGGACACTCTTGGTCATGTCGTCGCGGGTGGGACCGAGTCCGCCCGTGGTGATCACCACGTCGGAGGTAGTCAGAGCCCGGTCGAGAGCCCTTACTATGTCAGCCTCATTATCGTCGATAACCTGAATGTCGTTGACTTCCCAGCCGGCAGGAGCCATCATGCGGGCAAGCGCGCCGGAATTTGTATCGGTAACCTGCCCTATGAGCAGTTCAGTACCTATCGCTATTATCGAAACTTTCATGGCACGGAGATTCAGACGGTCACTCTTGCAAACGGTACGGCGGAATAGGCGCAGAAATCCTTGTCGAGATACTTGAAATATCCGGCCATTGCTACCATAGCGGCATTGTCGGTGGTAAACGTGCGCTCAGGAATAAAGGCTTCGAGCCCGCGGGCGGCGCAGTAATCGGCCACGGCGGCACGCACTCCGGAGTTGGCCGACACGCCGCCGCCTATCGCCACTGTCTTTACTCCGGTGGCGGCGACAGCCTTGTCGAGTTTATCCATCAGTATGTCGATTATGGTCTTCTGAAGCGACGCGGCAAGATCGGCCTTGCGGTTCCCGATGAAATCGGGATCGGTCTTGAGATTATCGCGCAAGGTGTAAAGGAATGAGGTTTTCAACCCGCTGAAACTATAGTCGAGGCCGGGGATGTGGGGCTTGGCGAAACGGAAGGCCGAAGGGTCGCCCTGAGCGGCAAGACGGTCTATGTGAGGTCCGCCCGGATAGGGAAGTCCCATCACTTTGGCACACTTGTCGAAAGCCTCGCCGGCTGCATCATCGATGGTATGGCCGAGGATTTCCATATCGTTGTAACCGCGCACGAGAATAAGCTGGCTGTTGCCGCCCGACACGAGCAGACACAGGAACGGATATTCGGGCACGCGGTCACTCTCGTTGCGGCGGATGAAATGGGCAAGCACGTGACCGTGAAGGTGGTTGACATCGACCATGGGAATACGCAGTCCGAGCGAAAGCCCTTTGGCAAAAGATGTGCCTACCAGGAGCGAGCCCATCAGTCCCGGGCCGCGGGTGAAGGCAATCGCCGAGATGTCGCGCTTGGTCACGCCGGCACGCGCAAGGGCGGTGTCGACCACCGGCACGATGTTGAGCTGATGGGCGCGCGAGGCCAGTTCGGGCACCACGCCGCCATATTCTTCATGCACGCTCTGCGA
>CAZJKU010000041.1:0-19858 GCA_964546905.1 uncultured Staphylococcus sp. | reverse complement strand
TTGGCGTTGGGACGGAGGCTTCGTCTACGTCACCTTCAAACGCCCGTCTAACAAGAGTTCAGGTACTATACAAAGTACTATAGAAAGTACCATAGAAAATAATGGTAATGCACAAGAAGGAGGTGAAAGTACACAAGAAACCGCCAATGGTACACAAAAAGGTACACAGGAAGATAGAATAAGTACACAAGAAAAAATCTTAAAGATACTGCGAGAGAATCTGACATTATCTACTTCTGAGGTTGCGTCTAAACTTGGAACGACAAGAGACGGCATTAGAAAAGTATTGGAGAAACTGAAAGCGGATGGGAGGCTCATCCGTGAGGGTTCAACTAAAGCCGGGCGTTGGATTGTCAATGATAAATCTTAACTCTTGGTATATACGATAATTCCTAAATGTTCGTTATGTTTGCAGATGACAAGTGATAGAACTTGTGGGCGACGACAAGAGTGGCTCCGATGGCATTGGCGGAGCAGAGTGTGCCTTACGAAAACTTAGGGGAGATGTTGTTGAAAATATGCCATTGTCTCTCAAAATGTCTCTCGAAACGCAGAAAATGTCCCTCAAAAGGGTACCCAAATGGGTGTATTTTGGGACGAACAAACCAAAACCGGACATTGGATTATACCGGATTTAGCACTCGGAGTGGGGTGGGATCAGTGGCGCTCGCCCCAGGAGCGGTGACGGCGGGGGAAGGAGAGATAGAGCCTCCGACCGGTCGCGGTGGTGAACGCCAGCGTGTCGGCCTCAGCCGTGGCATCCATTGGAGTGGCTGAGATAACTGTCCCGTCGGGGAAGGCGGCGCGGGTCACGGTGTCGAGCTCCACGGCCGACGCTTCCGTCGGCAGGATTACGGGGAGTGCCGGGCGGCGGTAGTAGCGCGTCATGTTGAGGCGGTCATAGTAGTTTTCCTGCGTGCGGTGGTCGATGCGTTGCAGTGTCCAGAACGGACGGGTGGTGTAGTCAACGAGTGGGGCATAGACAATGCCGTCGGGGCTGCTGAGCCACGCGCGGTTTATGGCCGTGATACGCGAGTGAAATTCTGTTGCGGTGACCACGGTCGCCACCGATTGCGCCGCCGTGACGGTTGCCGCCACAGCGGCCAGGGCGGCTGCAACAGCGCGGGGCAGGCGGATTTCCGTAGTCCTTATCCAGCAGAGGGCGAAAATGAGCATGTAGGCCTGCGAGAACCATCCGCTGCGACCCACAATTCCTCCCGCCGCCACGGGCAGGAGGGCTATTATCGCGGCCACGGCCCAGGCCAGGGCGGGGGTTGAGAAGAGCTTCGGGGCAAGGTTGCGCTGGTGGCGCGAGAAGACGAGCGAGAGAATGTAGGCCGCGAGAATGATAAGCGTCAGCGGGGCCGATTTTACCACGAGTATCAATGCCGTATCGTCGGGAGGTGCTGCACCGCCATAGAGCGCACGCCTGATTATTCCGGGTGAAAAGGTTGCTACGGCAGTGCCGACGGCGAATGTAACCGCAAGCAACCGCTGACCGCCCGAGAATGACTGCCATTTCTTTTCGCGCAGCGTCAGCAGCGCCGCTCCGGCAAGGAGCGGGAGCGTGGCTGACTCGTGCATACAGCCTGCTGTCAGCCCGGCCAGAGCGGTAAGTACCTTGCCCCAGCGTGAAAGTCTCACCGAGCGGAGCCTGCCGAAAAGATACACTGCGGCGAGGACCACGGCGAGCGACACCGGATAGTTGAAGGCGAAGTCGACCGTAAACATCAGGTCCCACCACGGAAACAGCAGCGCGTAGCAGCAAGCGGTGATGATTCCGGCCGAGGCGAATCCCCGGCGGTCCCACACGCCGGCAACCTTTATCATCAATGCCGCTCCGGCGGCAGCCGCGAGCCCGAGCAGGATGTCAAGCATCCATGACGGACATACCCCGAGGGCGCCTGCGGCAAGGAAATTGGCCATGCGCCCGTTGGCTCCCCACCAGTGGCGCAGCCCGAAAAACCAGAACTGCCACAGCGGGTAGTCGGCGTCATAGCCCTCCGGAGCCCTGAACACCATCATGTAACCCCAGTCGTCGCCGAAATAAGGCGTCAGGAGATACATGGCTGAAAAGGTCACGGCGATGACCGTGAGCAGCAGCAACAATGCCGCGTGACCCGTATTGCTGAACATGCGTCTCATATCCCTGCAAAGGTAGCAAATATTTCCGTATATGGCGGCTTGACTGTCGTTCTTTGCAAATATTTAAGCATAATGGCAAAAATCTTTACAATTTGTTAGGAAATATAAAAATTTTGTGTAATTTTGCAGCAGGACACACACTAAAGACTACATATTATATGGAAAAAATTGACAATCTCGACCGTAAGATACTTGAAATAATCATGCGCAACGCCCGAATCCCGTCCAAGGATGTGGCTCAGGAATGTGGCGTGTCACGCGCGGCGATACATCAGCGCATCCAGCGCATGGTGGACCTTGACGTGATCACCGGCTCAGGCTATACCGTGAATCCTAAAGTGTTGGGTTACAGGACCTGTACCTATATCGGAGTGACTCTTGAGCGCGGAGGCATGTACCGTCAGGTAGTGCCTGAATTTGAGAAGATACCCGAGGTCGTGGAGTGCCACTTCACCACCGGCCCCTACACGATGCTTATAAAGGTGTATGCGCGCGACAACGAGCACCTCATGGAGCTGCTCAACTCCCGCATCCAGAACATTCCCGGCGTGACCGGAACGGAGACACTCATCTCGCTTGAGGAGTCGATCCACCGCGACATGCCCGTGATGGTCGACAACAAGTGACCCGCCCCACTGCTTCACAACGCCGCCGGGCTTCCGTCATCCCGATAAGAAAGAGCCGGACTCAACCTGTGTTGATTCCGGCTCTCTGATGTGGTAGCGGGTAATCCCGAGGGATTACTTCTCGATGTCGAGCACCTCTACTTCAAAGATGAGGGTCGACATGGGAGGAATGTTGCCGACGGCTTTGGCACCGTAGGCGATGTCGGCGGGAATGATGAGGGTGTATACGCCACCTTTCTTCATCATTTTGAGGCCTTCGCCGAATCCGGGGATCACGTTGGCAGCCGAGAACTTGGCACCTTCACCGGCATCGAAAGTAGTGCCGTCGACGAGGCTACCCTTGTAGTTGACCAGGGCGCGGGCGTCGCCTACGGGCTCACCTTCGCCTTCCTTCACCACCTTGTAGCTGAGTCCGCTGGGGGTGGTCACGATTGAGGGATCTTCAGCCTTGGCATTGGTGATGTACTTCTGGCCGGCTTCTACATTGGCGATAGCTTCGGGAGTCTTGGCGGCTTCTTCCTCGCGCTTCTTGTCGGCGAGTTCAAAGGCGCGGCGGCGGAGCTGGCCGAGCTGGCTCTGGAGGGCCATTACCTGAGTGCCATCCACAGAGTCGCCGTTGAATGCCTTCTTGAATTCATTGGCCACAGCCTTGTGATCGACAGGAATACCGGCCGATTCCATCTGATAAACCTGCTGCATGAGCTGCTGGCCGATCTGGAGACCTACGAGGAAACCCTGGTCGGTAGTGTCGGCCAGGAGGATGGCCTCGACGCCTCTCTCGATTTCTTTCTTGCTGAACTTGGCGCGTTCCTCTTCAGGAAGCTGGTTGTAGCGACCGAGCCAGTCCATGCCTGAGGCTTCGCCGGCGAGGGTAGAGATCGAGTCGCCTAAAGAGGTGAGTTCATTCTGTTCGCCCGACTTCTTGGAGTCGCACGAACCCATTGAAAGTGCGAGCACAGCTACTCCGCACGCTAAAAGAAGTTTCTTCATGTTTTCTTTCTTTTTTCTTTGTTGAAAGTGTGTTACTACTTGTGTTTATGATTCTGATGTATTACTTCACGATTTTCAGCAGTTCCACGTCAAAGATGAGAGTGGAGTTGGGGCCGATTATGCCGCCTGCACCCTGGGGGCCGTAGGCGAGCTGAGAGGGGATGAAGAGACGCCACTTGGAGCCTACGGTCATCATCTGGAGGGCTTCCACCCATCCGGGGATCACCTGCGTTACGCCAAATGTGGCGGGGGCGCCGCGCTCCACTGACGAGTCAAACACTGTCCCGTCGATGAGCTTGCCGGTATAGTGTACTTCCACGCGGTCCTGAGCGGTGGGCTTGGGGCCGTCACCTTCGGTCAGCACCTCATACTGCAGTCCCGAGGGAGTGATGTGCACCTCCTCGCGCTTGCCGTTGGCATCGAGGAACTCCTTGCCGGTCTTCTCGTTGACGGCGGCCATTTCGGCGGCCGCAGCCTCCTGCTTCTTCTGCATTTCAGTGAAATAAGCCTGGATTTCGGCTTTGGCTTCGTCGTAGGTCATCTTGGGCTGAGAGCCGTAGAACACGGCTGCCACGCCGTCGGCGAAGTCCTGCACGTTGATTTCGGTGATACCCGAAGCCTTGAAATTGTTGCCCATGCTCAATCCGAGAGCATAGCTGATACGGTCGAGATTCTGTTCCATGTCGTTTATTCTTTTAAGTTGTGTCAAATCATTGCTGGAGCGGGCTGCAGGAGCGAGGATGCAAAGTTAGCGAGTTTTTCGCCCGGTCATGAATGTTTTTTAATAAAAATTATTAAAACACACCGTCTCCGGCTGCCCGTTACAGTGATTTAACGCTTTGAGCCATAGTAAAGTTCAGTCCTTGAACTCGTTGAGCCGGGCCAGATACTTGCCTATGATGTCAAACTCGATATTGACACGGTCGCCCTGACGGATGGCGTGGAAATTGGTGTGTTCCATCGTGTAGGGGATGATGGCCACCGAAAACGCGTCGCGGTCGCTGTCACACACCGTCAGGCTGACGCCGTTGACCGTCACCGAGCCCTTTTCCACCGTGACGTAACCCTTGGCGGCCATGGCCGGGTCGATGTCGTAGCGGAAGCGGAAATAAGAGCTGCCGTCGACCTCGGTGATGCTTTCACACACCGCCGTAGTGTCCACGTGTCCCTGCACGATGTGACCGTCGAGCCTCCCGTCGAGCTTCATGCTGCGCTCAAGGTTTACCGGCGAGCCGGCCTTGAGCGAGCCGAGGTTGGAGCGGTCGAGGGTCTCGCGTATAGCTGTCACCGTATAGGTCGAGTCAGGGTTGAGCGACACCACCGTAAGGCACACCCCGTTGTGGGCCACGCTCTGGTCAATGGTCAGTTCGTCGAAAAACGAGCACTTTACGTCGATGTCTACGTTGCCGTTGTTTTCTCTGACAGCCGCCACCGTGGCGGCCTCTTCTACTATTCCTGAAAACATATTATGGAAGATGAGTATAGTTACGTCAAGAAGGAATGAGGTTAATCGGCTGCAAAGATAGCTTAAATTTTTGATATGTCGCGCGATATTGGCGCCGAAAATTCCACAATGCCGCGGCTATTCTCACCTATTCTCACCGCGCCCTTTAATCCTATTCCTCCTGACTCGCGTTCATGACCCGTGTGCCCCCACCCACCCGCAATACTAATTCACCGCCGCCGATATAAAAATAAAACATTCAGATGCTTGTATCACTCGGATTTAATGTATATCTTTGCCGTCGCAGACCGCACTGCGGAAGCCCGGTCAAGGGTTTCGCGGGAGGGTCGGCGGAAATATTTCTGATGCGTTTACTCGACGCTCTTTCTTGACAATCGGAAATCTGGAAAATTTCAATCACTGTCAAGGATGCAGCAAACGGTAGATGCCATTGTGGATATGTATATTATATGTCAAGGGCAGGCGTGAGAGCGTCGGCTTTTGGCTATGTTGCACATATTCTGCGTGAGGCTTCTGCAAGTTTGCTCGTTCAACAGTGATGGGCATTCCAGAGCCTCCGATTGTGGAACGGGCAACAAGTACGGCTCTCACGCATCGTGTTTTTAATAACCGCTATAACCTTAATCTTATTGTGAGCCGTAGGATGCACATATTCAACTATGAAGAAATTCTTTTTAACAGCCATCTCAGTCCTGTTGGGACTGATGGCCAACGCTCAGCAGCAGTTTGACGAACTCGACCTCCTCGGAAAGTGGACCGTGACAAGCCGCACCGGTTGGCTCAATAATTCCATCTCCCGCGCCGGAGGATTCTATTTCGGGGATATAGAATATAATGATTTTGAAGGTGAAGATACTATCCTTTGCGCATCCGCAGGTATGATTTATGACATGAAAGTTGAGAATGGATACTGGGATGCTCACTATACCAATGCGGAAAATTTGAGGGATTTCTTTATTTCTAATGGTAACAAGCTCCACATTCAGATTGTGAGTGTTGACGGTGGTAACCCTACCCTCCACTTCGTCATCGATGAACTGACTGAAACCACTATGAAACTCCACACATTTGACAACAGTTGCCAGCTGATACTCGTTAAGGAATCCTCGTCGATAGCCGTGGCCAATGCTGACAATAACGACGAGCCGGTTGAGACCTTCAACCTGCGAGGGGAGCGCGTAGAGAACCCCACCTCCGGCATCGTCATCGAGCGCCGAGGCTCCTCCACCACTAAACGCCTTTATTGACAATCTTTGTCACGGGGGTAATCAGGCAACGCATTTGTGTGCCGGGGCGTCGCTTGCGACGGCTGTCCGACAAGTGTTCCGGCAATTTCATAATCTCTACTATATCAGTTTCCTCCACCCGAAAAGCCTCCTTGCCACGGGAGCTTTCGGGTGGATTTTTACGCCTGAATGTTAAAAATCAAGCATTAGTGATTACAATAATTAACAATATTTTAACTATTAATAGCGGGGCAAAAATTCATTTCTAAAAAATCCGGAGAAATATGCTGAATAATTAATGGGTTGAAATATAGGTAATTAGTATACGTTTTAACATATTTTAGCGCGTGGTTTACAATTTTTATCCCGAAATTTTTTCGTCAAGCGGCTCAAAATTACTACATTTGAGCATTGACAAACAGTAACTGCAAAAATATCTTAAAATCTCACTTCTGATGGAGCAAACCTTAGTCATCTTCAAGCCGTCGGCCATCGAGCGTAACCTTGTGGGCGAGATCATCACCCGCTTCGAGCGCAAGGGCCTCAAGATAACAGGACTTAAGATGATGCAGCTCAGTGAGGAGCTACTGCGCGAGCATTACGCTCACCTCACGGACCGTCCTTTCTTCCACGAAATCCTCTCGTCGATGACTGCCACCCCCGTGATAGTCATGGCCCTTAAGGGAGTGGATGCGATTTCAGTGGTAAGGCTCATGACGGGAGCCACCAACGGCCGCCAGGCTGCTCCAGGCACCATCCGCGGCGACTTCGCAATGAGCAATCAGGAAAACATAGTCCACGCTTCCTCATCGCCCGAAGATGCCGAAGCCGAGCTCAGGCGCTTCTTTGCTCCCGGAGAGATTTTGGATTATCAGCCGGTTACCGCGCGTTACATCAACGGCCCGTCGGAATGACACAGGCCCGCATAAATTATAATCATCTCTTCTCACCCTTTAAAACCACCACCTTAGAAACTTCATGAAAATTCTTAAATTCTCCTTAATAGCAGCTGCCGCAATGGCGATAATGTCGGCTCTCCCCGCCTCAGCCCAGCGTCAGCTCCCCGCAGGCCACAACTCGCAGCACTCCCGTCTGCTCGCGTCGCAGGACGCTACCACCAATCCTTTCAAGATTGAAAACAATTCCCGCCTGATGCGCGAAGTCAAGGAGCGCGAGGATAGTTTCGACAATGAGATCTTCACCACCTGCTGGGATTCACAATCAGTCAACCCCTACGGCAACTCGGTGGTGATCCCCGAGAGAAAGGACATCGACGTGTCAGAATACGTCGCTCCTATCGACGGTATCGTCACTTCCAACTACGGCTACCGTCCCCGTTTCCGCCGCCAGCACAAAGGTATTGACCTCGCCCTCCATGTAGGCGACACCGTGCGCGCCGCTTTCTCGGGCAAAGTGCGTCTCACCCGCTACGAGCGTGCCGGATACGGCCACTACGTGGTGGTGCGCCACGAAAACGGCCTCGAAACCGTCTACGGCCACCTCAGCCGCACCCTTGTGAAGCCCAACCAGTATGTCAAGGCCGGCGAGCCCATAGCTCTTGGCGGTAATACAGGCCGCAGCACCGGTCCTCACCTCCACTTCGAGACCCGCTACATGGGTATCGCCATCAATCCCGCCGATATTATCGACTTTGAGAACAAGACCGTGCTCCGCGACGTCTTCTCGTTCAACAAGAATATCCACGGCGTGACACCCAAGGCCACCAAGACCAAAGCTACCAAGCGCGCCACCACAACCGCTTCCAAGAAGCGCGCCACAACCTCCTCGCGCAAGCGCTCGACAAGAAAAAAATAATCCCCGTCTCGCTTAGATAATAAGCCCCAGGCACAACACCAATCATTTTCCCATCCATTTCACTCTCCGCTCTAAGGAAAAACACCGCGAGGCCGCGCCGTAGATGTCACAATTTACGGCGCGGCCTCGCGGTTACCATTATCCGGGAGACACGTTTTTGCCTTTGTGCATGATTCCGGGGATTTTGCCGTGGTTGGGAGGGAGGATAAGAAGGGGGCTGATGGGAGCCGTGGAGCGGCGACATTGTGGTTAACCGCGGGTGAAGCCAGCCGGAACAGGAACCCACCTGAAAAGGAGCTGCGGAGCTGCGATGTCGTCAGCAGGTCATTTTGCGGGAGACCTGATGTAGGGACGTCGCTTTGCGACGTGGCCCGTGCACAGCGGCAGATTGGTAACTTTCCTCCGCAAGGAAAGAAAGATACATCATTGCCCTGTGCAGGGAAACATAAGGTATCTTACTGTCTCACCGAAAGTTACACACCGCCCTCCTCCGAAACGTGCCAAAGGCACGTCCGTACATCAAAACCCACCCTTTCAATACTATATAACATTGTCTAAGATGTTTTTGCCCTCCACACGACATCACCCCTCGCAGGGGCGACCGAACCGTGAAATTCCGCGGGATTCGGGCCAGTAATGGCCGAAGCGGTCATTTTGCAACCGCGTTGCAAGGCTTTTTTTCGTACCTTTGCACTATAATAGTACATGACCCGGAAAAATATGTTTCAACGCCTCATCCGATATTCCATCGAGCATAAGCTGCTCGTGTTCCTGCTGACCCTCGTGCTGGTGGCATGGGGCGGATATTCGCTTTACACATTGCCGTTTGACTCCACGCCCGACATCACCACCAATCAGGTGCAGGTGATTACCACGGCCCCGTCGATGGGCGCGCAGGAGGTGGAGCAGTATATCACCACCCCGGTGGAGATGGCGATGGCCAATATACCGCGCATCGAGGAGCGGCGCAGCATAAGCCGCAGCGGGTTGTCGGTGGTGACGCTTGTGTTTGACGACGGGGCCGATATATACTGGGCCCGCGAGCAGGTGGCGCAGGCACTGCGCGAGGCCGAGGAGTCGCTGCCCCGGGCCGACGTGTCGACAGGTATGGCTCCGATCACCACCGGCCTGGGGGAGATATACCATTACACCGTGCGCGCCGCCGAGGGCTATGAGGACAAGTATTCGCTCGACGAGCTGCGCTCGATTCAGGACTGGATAGTGCGCAAGCAACTGTCGGGTACCGAAGGGGTGGCCGAGGTAAGCGGCTGGGGAGGATACGTGAAGCAATATGAGGTGGCCGTTGACAATAACCGCCTGAATGCAGCCGGAGTGACGTTGCCGGAGCTTTTCGAGGCCGTCGAGGCCAATAATTCCAATACCGGAGGCAGCTATATAGAGAAGGATTCGCGGCAATATTTCATCCGCGGCCTGGGAAGCGTGAGTTCGGTGGAGGACATAGGACGGATTCCGGTCAAGACGGTGGGCGGCGTGCCTGTCACGGTGGCCGACGTCGCCACCGTGCATGAGGGACATGCCACCCGCTACGGAGCCGTGACCCGCAACGGCTCCGGCGAAGTGGTAGCCGGAATCGCGCTGATGCTCAAGGGGGAGAATTTTCAGGACGTCAGCCGCAATGTCAAGGAGCGCATCGAGCGCATCCGTCACACTCTTCCCGAGGGGGTGGTGATCGAGCCTTTCATCGACCGCACCGAGCTTGTCAACCGCGTCAGCGACACTATCACGCGCAATCTCGTGGAGGGAGGCCTGATCGTGATCTTTATCCTCGTGCTTTTCCTCGGCAACTTCAGGGCCGGACTCGTGGTAGCGTCGGTCATCCCGCTGGCCATGCTCTTTGCCTTCGGCATGATGAAGGCCACAGGAATATCGGGCAACCTGATGAGCCTCGGAGCAATTGACTTCGGCCTGATAGTGGACGGCGCCGTGATCATAGTGGAGGCGGTGGTGGCCCACGTGGCGGCGCGCACGTCGGCGCGCCCGCTGTCGCGCGCCGAGATGGATGAGGAGGTCTACCGCTCGGCCTCGACGATACGCAACAGCGCCGCTTTCGGCGAAATCATCATCATGATAGTCTACCTGCCGCTCATGGCCTTAGGCGGCATCGAGGGCAAGATGTTCCGCCCCATGGCGCTGACGATATTTTTCGCCATCCTGGGCGCGTTCATCCTCTCGCTTACCTACGTACCCGCTGCCTCGGCCCTATTCCTGAGCCGCAAGCCCGGAGGCGGTACCGGCCTGTTCAGCACCGTGTCGGCCCGCATCATGCAGTTCCTGCAGCGCGTCTACCGCCCGCTGCTTACCTTCTGCCTTGACCGCGCCAAGGCCGTAATGGCGGTGATGATACTGCTGCTCGCCGGCGCGGTGTGGCTCTTTACCCGGCTTGGCGGGGAGTTCATTCCCTCGCTCGAAGAGGGTGACTTCGCAGTGGAGATGTCAATGGCGCAGGGCACGTCGCTCTCGCAGATGGTGGAGTCGACCACGCTTGCCGAGAAGATACTCCGCGACAGTTTTCCCGAGGTGCGTCAGGTGGTGACGCGCATAGGGAGTGCCGAGATTCCTACCGACCCAATGCCCGTGGAGCGCGCCGACATGCTCATTTCGCTAATCCCGAAAAAGCAGTGGACCTCGGCCCGCACCAAGGACGGGCTGATGGAGCGCATGGAGAAGGCTCTCTCGGTGATCCCCGGCATGGAGGCCGAGATGACACAGCCCATCCAGATGCGCAACAACGAGCTCATCACCGGTATAAAGCAGGACGTGGCGGTGCTGATATATGGCAACGACCTTGACGTGCTCCGCCGGCAGGCCTCCCGCGTGGCCTCGCTGATACGCGGTGTCGACGGCGTGATGGAGCCTAAGGTGGAGAAGGTGACGGGACTGCCGCAGATACAGGTGGAATATGACCGCGCGCGTCTTGCACAGTATGGGATTCCGGTGGCCGTGGCCAACGATGTGCTGGCCACAGCCTTTGCCGGCAAGAAGGCCGGCGACGTGTATGAGGGCGACAGGAGATATGACGTGACTGTAAGGCTCGCCGGAGATGCCCGGACCGACATCGATGCCGTGCGCTCGCTGCTCATCCCGGTGCCCGGCGGCGGAGCCGTGGCCCTCGACAATGTGGCCACCGTGGAATATCGCGATGCTCCCGCCCAGATAGCCCACGACGACGGCGAGCGGCGCATATATGTGGGATTCAACGTGCGCGGGCGCGACGTGCAGTCCACCGTCAGCGAGATTCAACAGATACTCGACCGCGAGCTGACACTGCCCCCCGGCTACCGATATGACTACGGCGGCGAGTTCCTCCACCTTAAGCAGGCCATGAGCCGACTCTCGCTTGCAGTCCCGGCAGCGCTGATATTGATTCTCGCGCTACTTTATGCCACGCTGCGCAGTGTCCGCGAGACCCTGCTTGTGTTCACGGCCATCCCGCTGGCACTCATCGGCGGTGTCCTGGCGTTGTGGCTGCGCGACATGCCGTTCAGCATCTCGGCCGGAGTGGGATTCATCGCCCTGTTTGGCGTGGCGGTGCTCAACGGCCTTGTCCTCGTGGGGCAGTTCAACAACCTTGCCCGCGCGGGGGTCGACGACATACGCCGCCGCGTGACCGAGGGTTGCCGCGAAAGGCTCCGGCCTGTGATCATGACCGCGCTCGTGGCCTCGCTCGGCTTCCTCCCCATGGCCCTCAGCCACGGCGACGGTGCCGAAGTGCAGCGACCGCTCGCCACGGTGGTGATAGGCGGACTTATCACTTCCACCATACTGACCCTGATGATCCTCCCCGCCATCTACGAAACCGTTTTCAAGACCATAAAAAAGAAGAAATAAGAAATGAAACGTTCACTGCTCATGCTCCTCATAGCCGCTGCCGGTGTAGCGGCCGCCGGTCAGCCGGCAGTCACCATGTCGCTCGACGAGTGCCTTGAATCGGCCGGAGTGCTGTCGCCAGCCCTGCGCGCCGGGACGATAGCCGCCGAGAAGGCCGCCATAATGCAGGGCACGGCCTTTGACCCCGACATGACCGAGATCTCGCTCACGCAGGAAACCACCACGGGCGACAGTCCCGACAATGGTGTGAATTTCTCGCAGACGTTTGACTTCCCCACGCTCTACGTCGCCCGCCACAAGGCCCTGAAGGCCGAGACCGCCGTGGCCCGGCGGCAGCTTGACGGCGAGCGCGTCAGGGTGGAGCGCGAAGTGGTGTCGCTCTACTACACGATGCTCCACGCCCGCAACCGCATCGCGCTGCTTGAGCGGACCGACAGCATCTACCGTTCACTTCTCGACTTGACGGCCACGCGCTATGACAACGGCGACGTGAGCCGCCTCGATGTTATCAATGCCCGTCAGCTCGCCGCGGCCTGCGGTGCCGACCTCCACGATGCCATCGACGCGCTTCACCGCCTGTCGCTCCGGATGCAGACTCTTCTCGGCAGCGACTCGCCCGTGCTGCCCGCCACGGCCGACTCGCTCCGCGCGCTTCCCCGCCATGCCGAGCCCGGATATGACTTCGCCCTCACGGCCCGCGGGCGCCTTGCCGGCGCCGAAGTTGACCTGAGCCGCCGCAACCTGTCGGTGGCCCGCAACGAGTTTGCCCCCACGGTGTCGCTCTCGGCCACCACGCGCTGCCTTATCAAGGGCTTCAACCCCTACGATGTGGAGCGCGAGCCCTTCAAGGGGCGCTTCATGAAATTTGAGGTGGGACTGGGCATACCGCTCTTTTTCGGAGCCCGACGCGCCCGCGCCCGCGCCGCCGCGAGCGACCTTTCCATGGCGCGCCTCGACTATACCATCGCTCAGGCCGAGGCCGAAAACGAGTATCTCGCCGCCTGCTCCGAGCTTGAGACCGCCGCCCACAATCTCGAATACCACACCTCCACCGGAGCCGCCGAGGCCGACGAACTTGAACGCCTCGCAACGGTGTCCTACACCCTGGGCGAAATCAACGAAATCGACCTCATCCAGTATCTGCAGTCGGTGGCCGACATGCGCTCGCGCCATGCCGACGCCATCGAGCGATACAATCAGTCAGTCATCAATCTCCATTACATCCTCCGCTAATGATCCGCCACTATATCTGCGCCGCAATCGCCGGCGTGTCAGCTATTCTGCTTACCTCGTGCGGCGACGCCTCATCCCGATCTTCGGCTCAGGTCGGGCAGGACCACGGCCACAGCCACGAGGCCACCGATGAAGTCCACGTAACCCGCGCCCAGACCGACATCGTGGGTATCAGCTTCGGTTCGCCCGAATATGCCGAAATCGCCACCCGTCTCCACTGCCCGGGACGACTCGCCGTTGACCCCTCGGGCGATGCCGCCGTCACCCCGCTGATGCCCGGAGTGGTGAAGCGCGTTTTCGTCACTGCCGGAGAGAGGGTAGCCGCCGGTCAGGCCGTGGCCGAGATTGAAAATGTCGACGCCATCGCCCTTCAGCAGCAATACCTTCAGGCCGGTGACCGTCTCGCCCTTGCCCGCAGCGAGCTCGACCGTCAGCAGGCCCTTGCCCGCCAGGGAGCAGGTATAGCCCGCAACCTCCAGTCAGCTCAGGCCGAACTCGACATGGCTCAGGCCGAATATGACGGCCTGACCGAGCGCCTGCGCATGGCCGGCATAGACCCGGCCCGCGTCACTCCCGGCCGATTGGTGAGGACCATGACCGTAAAGGCACCGATAGCGGGAACCGTCAGCGGAATCACCGTCGGCACCGGATCATACGCCGACGGTACTCAGGCCATCATGACCATTCTTGACGCGTCGGGAATATATTGCGTCGCCAACGTATTCGAGAAAGATCTCCCGCTCGTGGTCACGGGCGAAACCGCCGCTGTGACCCTGCTCAACAACCCCGCCATAACAATTCCGGGAAAAATCACCTCCATCAGCCCCGCAATTGACCCGGCGACCAAAGCGGTGGAAGTGCGCGTTGACCTGAACGGGCTCCCCGGCGACGCCGGCCGCCTCCTGCCCGGAATGGGTGTGACGGTTTTGCTCGACACCGGCCGCCACCGCCAACTCACTCTCCCTGCTGCCGCCGTTATGGCCGAGGGCGGGAAGAACTTCGTTTTTGTGGTCGAGGAAGAGGACGACGATGAGCTCCACCTTGTCAAGACTCCCGTTGCCACCGGAGTAGCGGCCGACGGTTTGGTCGCAATCCTCCCGTCGCCCGACGGCACGTCGCCCATTACCACCGACACTAAAGTGGTCACCGACGGCACTTTCTACATCGCTTCAATGGCCGCCGACCACGGCGAACACAACCATTGACCCTCCCCGCAAGTATCACCCGACATTGACCGATAAAGCCACTCAAATAGACGTAATATCAATTTAAATATTACACTAAAGACGGAATAGATATGATTAAGACTGTAATTGATTATCAATTATATATGATAAATTACACCTTTCGTTGGGATTTTATAGATTAAGCCCGTCCCGGGCTTGATTTTTTAACCGGGGGTGCTCGCCACCCCCGGCAGAGGCCCTCCTGAACTCTCAAACTCGGAGAGGTTGAACTTCTGACGCTCCTTAGTCGCACCCCGCCGGGGTGCAAGGTGTCATGGTGGCCATCTCCCCGGGTGGCAAGCACCCGAGGTTAGTGAGATTAAGCCCGTCCCGGGCTTCCCCGCCAACCTTGAGTTGAGAATCAACTTATCCATTATCTTCACAAGCGCATACAGCAGAGGCTGCGTTTCGGTGGAAACGCAGCCTCATTGAGGGGTGTATTCGGGAATTATCTAATGATTTTCTTCTCGCCGTTGACGATATAGATGCCGGGAGCTGTAGGATGCTCAACCCTGCGGCCGGTCAGGTCGTAGATCACATCCTCGCCCGTGAAGTCAACCGACACGTTTTCAATTCCGGTCGACTCGTCGTAGGGGGTGATGGTGAAGTAAGCATCATCAAAGTAGTGAGTGCGCACTGTGCCCTCAGCAAATTCTATGTTGCGGAAAGATGCCTCGGCCGAAGACTTAAAGCCCTCGGGAGCCTGCACGGTGAAGTTAAACAGCCAGTGCTCGCCGGGAAGAAGGTACTCGTTAGACGCCGAAACACCGAGCATACGGATGTAGCCATCGTGATCAGCACACTGCATGGTGTGGCTTGGAGCAACATCCTCCTCTTTATTCCAGTTGAAGATATAATTACCCCTGCTATTTTTCTGGATTGTAAAACCTTCGGGAAGATACAGGTTCATGATGACCGTGTTGTACTCCACAATATTTGTCTTGTAATACACATACACCGTGCCCTGTCCATCCTTGTTAAGCTGCACATCGGGAACATACATGTAGTCGTCAGGGTCGTTGGCCATGGCCGGCTGCGCGCCCCAAAGGGCGGCAGCGGCGAGGATTGCTGTCAGTATTCGTTTCATTTGTTATCTTTTATAATATTCGAAATAAGAGTGTTGATATCTACGCCATCGATTACTCCGTCATTATTCATGTCGGCGAGTTTGAGGCTTACGGTGGTGGTCTGGGGGTCAATTACTCCCGAAATCATTACATTCACGTCAACGCCGTCGATCACACCGTTCTTGTCGAGGTCGCCGAGCATATCCTTGTTGAGATCCAAGGTCAGGCGCGTTCCGGAGCCGTCGGTGGCGATAGCGGTAAAGGTCACGGCATCGTTGGTGTGGAAGGTCACATAACCATCATGGTCGATCGAAGCCACGCGGGGATCGCTTGAAATCCAGATCAGGTCGTCGTTGGAAGGCTGAGCAGGAGCAGCGGCGCGGGCACGAGCGGGGGCACCTTGACCGGTTACTTTCTTGTAGAGGTGATAGAGAATCTTGAAGAGCGAGGGGAAGTGGTGCTGGCTGCCGGCTGTGAAGTATTCATCCACAGGGCCGTCGGTAGTATCAAGTTCCATGTTTTCGATCAGCTCGCCGTCGGCATGGTTCTTGATATTGCCATTAATGTCAAACATAATGAAATTGTCGGAATCGGCATAAGCATCCTCCGAGCCTTCGGGAACAAACAAAGGAGTGCTCTCGGCAACCTCATCGGAGAAAGCGAATACACCGGCAGGAGGTTCGGTACCACGAGCAACAATCTTATCAATACCGGAGCAGCCATTGTAAGCACCGGTATTGATAATCGCAAGATTTTCTGAAAACTCAATCGTACCGAGGCTTGTGCAATCTTTGAAGGCATAATTGTCGATGGTCTTAATCGAGGGGCTGAGTACGGCAGTTGTCAGGCCGGCGCAGCCGTCAAAGCAACGCTCGGCTACTTCAGTTACATTTTCGCCGAAAACGGCAGTACTCCAGCTATTGAGACGACCCAGTGAATAACCGTCGAGCTTGATATTGCGACCGCAATACAGTTCGGGGTGGCTCGATTCGTCAGCCGAGAATTTCAGACTGCTCAGGTCGAGTTCACTTTCGGGATCTCCGTCGGCAAGATTGAGTTTGAAATCAGCGGGCATCTTGAATTCGCCCGACATCAGCTTAAACGATGCCGGAACGTGGAAATTATCGAAGGGAACGGTGAGAACCTTGCCATCGGCCACAACGATTCCTTCCACTCCGTCGGCAATCGTCAGGGTCTCGGGAGCGCAATCGGCATTAAAAGTCGCGGTAGCGACCGATGAACCGAGATGCACCGTCTCAGCATCCATGAAGC
This sequence comes from uncultured Staphylococcus sp., assembly GCA_964546905.1. Lineage (GTDB taxonomy): Bacteria > Bacteroidota > Bacteroidia > Bacteroidales > Muribaculaceae > Duncaniella. The sequence goes on along the minus strand of CAZJKU010000041.1, from coordinate 2,944 downwards.
AAACATCGAATTTATGCTCGGGATTTGAAGCACAGATCACTTCTTTAGCTTTCCCGATCCACCTGGCGTTAACATTGCGGTCAAATTCGAAGATAGTATTTGCGACATCTATTTCACGAGAATTATCTAAAGTAATACTAATTGGGTTTTCAGAATATTCAAATTTCACATATTTAAGACGGGGATTGTGATCATAACCACTCAAATAGAGCCCACCTTGAACTGTTGACGGAATAATAAGGGTATCAGGAAATGCATAATTAATATCATATTGTCCGGAAAAAATAAAATTGCTACCAAGTTTTTCTACACGCCCAAGATTTACAGATTGTAGTTTTCCTCTTATACATTTAGCTCCAAGTGATTTAACCGTATTTCCTAAATCAACATTCTTCATAACACCAGTATTAAAGGCCTCATCATCAACTATACATGTCGGCTCGGCTCCTTCTATTGTAGGAAATACAATCGAACTTACACTTGTTCCCTTAAAAGCACTGCCATAGACCCTGTCGAGTCTGCAATTATTAAATTTGACATTTGCTAAATTTGCACAATACCGAAAGATAGGAATTCTCTTCACCTTATCCCCGAACTCCACTGTTTTCAAATCTTTGTCCGAATAAACCGAATTGCCTATACCAAGAGAAGCAGCTATATTGGACATATTTAAATAGAGGTAAGATAGATAGAAGCATTCTCTAAGACAATTTTCTTGGATTTCTCCATCACCTTCTATAAATAATTCTTTAATCCAGGCGTACACAAACGCATCTTCCCTGATGAAATTATCTATGTTTACCTTTACCGTCAAACCATAAATTGACTCATCATTTCTACCGAACTTATAGAAAGCATAAGATTTAATATCACCGGCAGAAATATATATTGTAGAATCGGATGTAATATTTACGTCACCAAAAGCATGCGCATTAATAACTTCCGTAGCTTTTATACAAAATCGCTTAGCATTAGGAACCTTCATCCCTGAAAAAGCTGATGCCTTAATTTGGGTGGCATTAATATCTATATCAGCTCCTTCACCAAACGTTATTTGCTCAAAGGATTTATTAGCAATTACATTTGCTTTAATGTGAAAATAATCAACTGCTGCGAAGTCTGTAAAGTCAAACGGATTTCCGGAAATTTCTTCTGCTTGAATTTCAATGGAATTCAAGTCACTGAAAATACCTCCCGAACAAACTCCAGCCGGAACTATACCAGCTACAATTGAGATTGCTTTACCGGCGGTAATATTTTTAAAAGCCTCCGTTTCAACAACTGTTGACTCAATTGAGAGATTATCAGTTATCTTTATATTAGCAAACGCTTCTGCTTTAATAGTATCGGCTTTCACATGAAGCGAAGGGAGCGTGAGATCAGCAAAGGCTCTATTTTCAACCGTCCCCACAGGGCTTTCAAAGACAATGCTGCTCAATTTATCACAAGAAGCAAAAGCTTCTTCACCAATTCGGTCAACATGAGAATGAAATTCTACTGATTCCAATCTACCACATGAAAGGAATGCCCCATTATCAATTTCTTGTAAGGAAGAAGGAAGATTCAGGGAAGGAATACGTGTACCATCGAAGGCCTGAACACCTATATAATTTAATGTGGCGGGGAGTTTTAATTCAGCGAGAAGGCTTACTTTACTAAAAGCAAAATCTCCGATAGCGTCAACTTTAGTTTCCGATAAATCAATAGCCGGAATTCGGATTGCCCCCATGAACATTTTGGCAGGAATCTTGGTAATATCCTTGCCGAATGTCACATCAGTAATCCTGTTGTAGCCATAGAGAGCTTCATCATATCCGGCTGCAGCCTGAATATTGCGGCCGATATAGACGGTTGCACAACTGATGCGCTTGGAAAGGTCGCCGTTCTGAATCAGAGGCAGCGAGGAATCTTCGATGCGAAGCGAGGAGAATGTCTTGCCTTCGGGAATAGCGGCAACATCTATTTCCGAAACTTGTGCGATATGGCCATCAACCTCAATAGTAGCGGGGATTATAAGCTCGGTATCGCTATAGTCATCAGGAAGAGATGTTAAGCGTACTGAAATATTATCCGGAGTATCTGAAACGACTTCGTAACCCCAGTCAGCGGCAAATGCCGGGAGCGCCATCAGCACTCCGAGCATCATTAGTAATACTTTTTTCATTGATTTTTATGAATTAATTGGTTAATTTCGATTTGATTGTCGTTGAAGAATTTCATGGCTTCCCTCATCAGGCCGACGATCTGATCCACACGCTCCTGCGTCAGGCCGGAAGTCAGGTTGCCGTCGATGACTGAATAATTGTGCATTACGCCGATTTTCGCGCCATGCCCGTTCCATATCCCATACTTGGCCGGAGCGGCGGGGTCGTGCAGGCCCGGAAAATGTTGCCTGACAAAGTTATGCACCGGCTTGAAATCACTGTCGCGATAACCTACGTTGCTATCGGTCTTTATCCACGAGAGGCCGTGGATCAAGCGGCCGTGGGTGACCTGAATGAAGTAACGGAAGCGGAGAGTGTTATCGGCATTGGCATAAAAGGTCAGTTCACACTCCGTCAGTGCCGAAAGCCGCTGTGGCTCGGCAACCGAGGGATGGTTGGGAATGGTCTTGTTGTTGACAAAAATGTAGTTCAGGGGCGGCATCAGGAAATGGGCGGAAAGGTCATTTCCGACGCCATTGACTTCGGGAGCCTCCTTGAGGCGGGCGATTATATCAACCACGCCTTGCGATAAGTCAAGGTCAGTGCGGCAGCCTACGCCATACTGATTGCTGACATCGCGCCACAGGGAACTGGCAATTGATTCGGGAGAGATTTTCACCGGTATTAAAAAAACATGCCTCCTGACTCTCCTCCTTGGCGGAAAATATGATTGGTTACCAATAGCAAAAGCTCTAAGTTTGCAGTGGCATAATAAGAGAGTGGAAAATTTATCTTAAAAA
>CAZJKU010000040.1:0-19922 GCA_964546905.1 uncultured Staphylococcus sp. | reverse complement strand
CTCAAAGTTACGCATTTTTACAATCATTAACAACGGACTTTTTTACCTGCCCCGAATTTAGAGCGTGCGGAGCACGCCGAAGCGGTGGACATGCCGAGAACTTTAGGTTAGCATTCGGTGATTTCTGAGGTGTCGAGGTAAAGGATGTAGCCGCGGATGTTGCGGTGGCCCATGCCGGCGAAGTGGTCCATGTAACGGCGCACCTGACGACGGTAGCGTGTGGAGTTTTCTTTTCCTGTCTTATAGTCGATAATATCGATGTGGCCGTCGGAGGTCCATACGACGCGGTCGGGACGATGTTCCTGTCCGTCGATCATGACGGGTCGCTCAATGAGTACGCGCCCGGTATTTTCAAACCATCGCCTTACCCGTTGGTCATTAAGAAGATGGTCAAGGGTCTCGCGCACGTTTGCTACCTCGTGGGATGGTATCGAGCCTTCGCGCACCATTTTGGTAAATACGGCATCTATATCGTCGAGGGAGTGAAGTCGTGCCATAAGGTCATGAATGACAATACCCCTGCGCCGTGGTGACATAAAGTCGTAACGGCTTATGTCATCGACTCTTGTACCTTCCCAGAGGTCGTCGCGGTCACTGCTCCAGTATACTGGCATTTCTTCGGCTCCTGCTGGTGTCAAGGCTGTTGATTCGCTTTTGGAGTCTGCACGTGCCGTGCCTTCGGTTCCGATTTTCATGACCGAGTCTATGAACGGCGGAAATGACACAAAGTTATCATCAGATTGCCTGAGGGTGCTGATGAACTCGGCGGTGCATAATTGAATGGCTTCCCTGACTATGTCGGCTACGGATTGATTGCGGGTAGAGGCGAGGCCGATATACAGGCGATCGATGGCACGGGTGAGGGCGACATAAAACACATTAAGCTCGTCCATTATTACTTCGCTTCGCAGACGTTCATATTTATCGACAAACGGGGTGCCTTCGAGAGACTTGGAGCAGTTCACCGGGATGTAGGGAGGCACTATGGCGGGATCGAAGCCTTCGAGAGCCGGCATCCTGAACCATTTCACCTCATCGACTTTCACTTCTTTTGCACCGGCAAACGGGATAAGCACGACTTTAAATTCCAAGCCTTTGGCCTTGTGGATAGTAAGGATGGACAGCGACTGCCGGTCGGCGACGCCTGCCACGGGGGTATTGTAGCCTTTCTCGTCCCACCAGTCGAGAAACGAGCGGATGTCGCCGTTGCCGTTCTTGATAAACTCATTGACCATATCCTGGAATGAGCAGATTAAAAGATTCTGAGATCGGCGGTCATCGAGGGGTACATAGCGGTTGATAATGCGTTCCACTACGGTAGGGAGGTTGAGACAGTTGACCGCAATGGCTTCAGATGCAATTTCCTCCACCACTTCGGGCGACGACAGGGCTTCGATGAGCGAGCGGGATGCTGAAAGGTTGCGGCTCCGGAAAAACTCGAACCGGTTGAGCAGTCGGGCTATCTCCCGGCGCGATTTCTTGTGTGGTGAGCTGACATCGTCAGTTGCAGTCAGGAACCGAAGCACACTGATAATAAGCCTTACGACTCCTGATGACGAGACGGTTATAGACTGGTCGCTCACGAAGCGCACCCCCGGGAAGCGTCCTTCGCCACTTTGCAAGTCGAGCAAGTGACGGATCACACGCTCACCCTCGCGGCGGGTGCGCACGAGGACGGCCACGTCGGCGGGCTGATAACCTGAGTCAAGGGCATCCTGAAGGTGCCGGGTCATCTCCTGAAGCATAGCCTCATTACGCTCTTCGCCCGACAGGTCTTTCAGTTCCACGAAATCCCTGACGGTCACCATCCCGCGGTGTTCAAGATGCTTTTCCGATACTTGTTGAACCACGTTGTCGTAAAGTTGCTCGTTGTCCGTGACCCGCGCCAGTGCCGAGAAAAGCGTATTGTTGAAGCGCACCACATCGGCCGAGCTGCGCCAGTTGGTATTTTCTCCGGGTGCATTGCCCCGCGACTCGCTCATTCCCGCGAAGTCGTTATGCAGATTCATCAGCAACCGCGGCTCGGAATTACGGAAACGGTATATGCACTGCTTTTCATCGCCAATGACCAGACAATCCTTGTCGCGGCTCATACTGGTCTCCACGAGCGGGAGCAGATTCTCCCATTGCAGCGGCGAAGTGTCCTGAAACTCGTCGATAAGGAAATGTTCAAGTTCCTGCCCGAGGCGCTCGTAGACGAATGGCGTATCATCGGTCCCGATAATGCGGCGCAGGATTGCATTGGTATCGGAAAGCATGATAGTGGAATTTTCCTTTCGATACATTCCTATGCTCCGGCTTAACCGCTTGAGAAGTCCGAGGTGAAACAGATTACGGCGGAGCAGTTCGAGAAAGCGCACAGTTTCATGCCCTTGGATGATGTTCCGCGCAGCCTCGGTGATAAGGTCATCGAGCTGCGGGGAGCGCAGCGGCGAAGAAAGCGAACTTTTGAGATAAGCTTTATTGATATCATCAACCACGTTGCCCGGTGTGGCTCCCGGATCCTTTCCGTCGGCACGGCGGCCACTGCGCCATGCTTTCAGGAACCCCTTGGTATTGGCCTGAATTATACCTTCGCAACCATTCTGCTCGATATAGCGGATAGCTTCGGAACAAGAGTCGGCTGTCAGGCGCCGCTTGTCGGTAATCATGGTGGCAAGAGCGCGGTCAAAATCCACGAGCCGCTGAGGGTCGTCAAGATAGTCCATGATTTCCTTCTCATGGTCAACGAAAGTCTCTCCCGAGATGTTTTTGAAAAACTTTATCAGGTTGCCGTGAAGTTGCGAGGAGCGGTTGAACACGTTGAACGATCCACCCTCCGCCACCTTATCGGTCATGTACGTTTCGAGCCAGCGGAGAAGATACCGATTGTCACGCGACGAATTGTCGCGGAGATTCAGGCTGCCGAGCATCTCGTCGACACCCAAGGCTATCACCCGCTCGTCGTCGAGTTCCACCTCATAGTTGCCGTCGATCTCGGCCTCGCGGGCAAAAGTGCGCAACACAAGCTGAAAAAACGCGTCGATCGTGCTGACGTTAAATGAGTTGAAATCATGCAGCAGGTCATCGAGAGCCTGATTGGAAGCCGCCTTTAGCTGGTCGGGCGAGCAACCGAAAAGTTCGAGAAGATACTTCCTGTAGGGGCTCGGCTCTTTCCATCCCGGCTCGCGTCCGGCAAGGACGGCAAGCTCATGGATGATACGCGTCTTCATCTCCTCGGTAGCCTTGTTGGTAAACGTAATGGCAAGGATATGGCGGTGGCGTGATGTCCCCTTGCGGGCCAGCCGGTAGGTGCCGTCCTCGTTGCGCTCGCCGAGGATTAGAGTGATGTATTCGCGGGCAAGAGTAAAAGTTTTGCCCGACCCTGCCGACGCCTTATATATTTTCAGCATTTAACGCCCTTGGTTTTATATCCCATTTCCTTAAGAAGCGCCGCCACCCTTTCGCGGCAGTCGCCCTGAATCAGAATTTCGCCACCGCGGGCCGAGCCACCGGTAGCGAGCCGCTGCTTAAGTGCAGTAGCTACGGCTTTCAGTTCGTCGTCGCCACACGTGAAACCCGACAGGATCGTGGCCTGCTTCCCTCCGCGGCCCTTGCGCTCGTAGGAAATCTCGATAACATCGTTAATCTTCCTTTCCTGAGGGGCTGATAGCTCAGCCTTATCATCCTCCCCCGCAGGCATCGAGCCGGCGAGCATGGCCAGCCGCGATTTCCAGTCGTCACTCTGCTTCATATCGTGAGGGAATTGAATCAGGTTCTTCTACGGGCCACGACACAGGTTCATCGATATTGTTGACTATCGACACGAGAGTCATGGAATAAGGAAGATCGTCAACACCGCAATCGGAGTAAAACATAGCGGCGGAGTCGGGATTGAGTGCAAAAGCGGCGCGGTAACACATCACGGCTTTCTCAACATTATCGTTAGCATCCTGGGTATAAGCCTCATTGAGCTTCATGTGGAGCAGCGAGAGCCGGCCTAAAGCATCTACGGTCATGTCCCGGCCGTCAACTCCGGCATCGATGGCATCGGCAATCGACTGGGCCTCGGAAATGCGTCCGTAGCCGATAGCCTCCTCAGCATCGTTGATACTGTCGATGGCCGAGCGTGACCGGTCAGCGCATCCCGCCGCCATCAGCGTCACCACGGCAATCAGTAGGGTAATGATATATTGTTTCATCGCAGTTGATATACATAGTTGATGCCGTCACTTTCAAGCGATAACTGGCGGCCTGTTGTAGAAATGATCTTCTTTCCTATCCGTGATGGAATCTCACCTATCAGATTCCCGTCGCCCTCCCACTGCAGCGAGGACTTGTCAAGATCTATGAGCAGCGAGTCGCCCTTCACGTCCCAACGGCCGTCGACGCTGTAAGTGAGCACGTCGGGCCTGATGGCGCGCACCTTGCACGTGCCGTCGGCGTTAAGTTCCATAAGCGGAGTGGCGTCGGATACTTCAGGGATATAATAATTGCCGACGATCTTGCGGGCCTCGTCGGATATGGGGCTGCAACCGGCCATTATCACGACCGAGGAAAGCGCTATCAGATTTTTCAGATTCATGTTCACAAAGTTAATACTTATTTCGTTCTTTAGCAATAAAACGGCGATTTTTGAGTTTATATATTATAAATGAAAGCCAATCCACACGATGAATGATTTTTTCAAAATATTGACTGCCGCAGGGTTAGCCGTCATCTTCCCGATAGCGGCGAGCGCGCAGAAGGATGATTTCAACCCCATCCAGACCGGCGTGAACTCATTAGGCATCGCCCCCGACGCGCGAGGAGCCTCGATGGGCGACCTCGGTGCCGCAACCGATCCCGATGCCAATTCCCAGTTCTGGAATCCGTCGAAATATGCCTTTGCCTACAGTAAAGGAGCCGTGTCGCTGAGCTACACCCCGTGGCTCCGCAAGCTGGTCAACGACATCTTCCTCGCCAACGTGTCAGGATACTGGAAACTCGGTCAGGAAGACAATCAGGCCGTCTCGGCTACGCTCCGCTATTTCTCGCTCGGTGAAGTGAGTACCTCTCCGGCAGGCGAGACGGGCGGCCAGACGATCAATCCCTATGAAATGTCGTTTGACGTAGGTTATTCCCGCAAGCTCTCCGAGAAATTCTCGATGGGTATCGTGTTCCGCTACATCTACTCTGACCTCGGCTTCTCAGAAAGCGAGAGCGATCAGGGCTCGGGTGCATCGGCATTTTCGGCCGACATCTCAGGCTACTATACCACTTATCCCATGATAGGCCGCAACGAGTGCCAGTGGTCATGGGGTTGGAACATTTCTAATATCGGTACGAAAGTAGCCTACAATCACGGCGATAATCCGGCCTTCCTTCCCACCAACCTGCGATTGGGAACATCATTCACCTTCCCTCTTGCCGATTTCCACAACCTTTCGCTCAACCTCGACCTCAATAAGCTCCTCGTGCCCTCGATGCCCCGGCGCGTGGATTTCGCCGACGACACCCAAGGAGAGATCGACTACATCGAAGCCTACTCCAAGTGGCAGGACATGTCGCCGTTCACGGGAATATTCAAGTCGTTCAGCGACGCTCCCGGCGGTTTCAAGGAGGAGCTCCGCGAGATCACGTGGTCATTCGGAGCCGAGTACAGCTACAATCAGCAGTTCTTCCTCCGTGCAGGTTATTTCTATCAGGATGCCACCAAGGGCAACCTGCAGTACTTCGGTCTCGGGGCAGGATTTGCCCTCAACGTGTTGCGGCTCGACGCTTCCTACATGCTTGCCACCGCCCAGACCTCTCCGCTCGACCAGACACTGCGCTTCACGCTGACATTTGACATGGACGGCCTGCGCGAACTCTTCGGCGGACGACGTTAAACCACCACAATCCCCCTGCTGACCATGAATGATTTCCGCATAGGTTCTGGTTACGATGTGCACCGTCTCGTGGAGGGACGTGACCTTATATTGTGTGGCGTGCACGTGCCCCACACCCTCGGACTGCTCGGCCACAGCGATGCCGACGTAGCGCTCCATGCCCTTAGCGACGCCCTCCTCGGCGCTGCTGCGATGGGCGACATAGGGATGCATTTCCCTGATACCGATCCGGCCTACAGCGGGGCCGACTCGCGGGTGCTCCTGCGCCATGTGGTCAGGCTCATATCCTCCCGTCACTTCACCGTCGCCAATGTCGACGTGACCATAATCGCCCAGCGGCCCAAGCTGCGGGACTACATTGACAAGATGCGCGAAAATGTCGCCGCCGACCTGGGCATAGACATTAACCGGGTGTCGGTCAAGGCCACCACCACCGAGCGTCTCGGATTTGAAGGCCGGGGCGAAGGGATTGCCGCTCAGGCATCGGCACTTATTGTCAAAGAAATCTGACAATTCACTTACCGCATGGGCAAATGGCTGAAAATATGTCGCGTTGCCGTCGAAGCAGTCGTTTTCGGCATAATGGCTTCGGCGCTTACCGGCCTGTCGAGCCGTTTCAATATCGGAGGTGTGTATCTTGAGAAAATACAGTTTGTCAACGCCGCGCTTGCCTTTTCACTGACCACGATTGTGGCGTGGCTCGCGGTCACGCTGCTTTTCGGCCGCATCTATTGCTCGACGGTGTGCCCTATGGCAGCGGTGCAGGACATCGTGGCACGTTGCTCCATAGCGATGGTGCGACACGGCCGGGCAGCATACACCTTTACCCGTCCACTCAACCGCCTGCGCTACGCCACTCTGCTGATAGTCTTCGCCATGCTCGTATTCGGTCTCACTTCCGTACTCCTTGTCCTTGACCCGTTCACGATCTTCAGTCGCACGGTGCAGACGGGAATGGCTGTCGCAGACCGGGCCGACAATGCCCCGTGGCTGATGGGCGCGGCAGGAATGGCCGGCTATATATTGGCCGTCGCGGCGTTTCTCATCATCTCAGCCCTTGCAGCCCGCAGCGGCCGGACGTTTTGCAACACGCTCTGCCCCGTCGGGAGCACCCTGAGCTTCGTGGCGCGCAACTCGATACTTCACATCGACATCAATCCCGACAAGTGCATCCAGTGTCGCCGCTGCGAGCGGGTGTGCAAGGCCGGATGCATTGACGTCCCTGCCCACACGGTCGATACATCACGATGCGTGGTGTGTTTCAACTGCGTGACCGGATGCCCCAACGACGCGATACGTTACACAATCTTCCGTCATCGCCTTTCCTATCCCTTGCTGCAGCGGATAGACGAGGCTATGGCCGGAACCGTGGCTCCGCCACAATCCGGCGCCAATCTTACCCCCACTTCAACCACATCATCAAGCCCCAATGAAGACTTATCTTGACCTGCTTTCCCATATCATGACCTCAGGCACCGACAAAGGCGACCGCACCGGAACCGGAACCCGCTCGGTATTCGGCTACCAGATGCGATTTGACCTTGCCGACGGCTTCCCTCTGCTTACCACCAAGAAACTACATCTCAAGTCTATAATCCACGAGTTGCTGTGGTTTTTGCGCGGCGACACCAATGTACGTTACCTGCAGGACAACGGCGTAAGGATATGGAACGAATGGGCCGGTCCTGACGGTGACTTAGGCCATATCTACGGATACCAGTGGCGTTCATGGCCCGACTACAACGGGGGCCATATCGACCAGATCAAGGAAGTGGTGGAGCAGATCAAGTCCAACCCCGACTCGCGCCGATTGATAGTCAGCGCATGGAACGTGGCCGACCTTCCGGGAATGCACCTGCCTCCGTGCCACCTGCTGTTTCAATTCTATGTGGCCGACGGGCGTCTCTCGCTGCAGCTCTATCAGCGCAGTGCCGATTCCTTCCTCGGAGTGCCGTTCAATATCGCTTCCTACGCCCTGCTTCTGCTCATGGTTGCTCAAGTCACGGGCCTGCAGCCGGGCGAGTTCATCCACACCCTCGGCGATGCCCATATCTATAACAACCATTTCGAGCAGGTGCGCGAGCAGCTTTCACGCACTCCCCGGCAGCTTCCGCGCATGATCCTTAATCCCGAAGTAAAGGATCTGCTCGACTTCCGCTACGAAGATTTCGAGCTTGTCGACTACAATCCCCATCCCCATATCGCGGCAAAAGTATCGGTATGATTTCCATTATAGTAGCTGTTGATACCCGTGGGGGAATAGGGCGAGCCGGCAATCTACTGTTCCGTATCTCCGACGACCTGCGGCGTTTCCGCCGCCTCACCACGGGCCACACCGTCATCATGGGGCGCAAGACTTTTGAATCTTTTCCCTCGGGTCCGCTGCCTCAGCGGCGCAATATCATAATAAGCCACAATCCAGGCTACCGCGCCGAGGATGCCATGACGGCAACCTCGCTCCCTGAAGCCATAGCCATGGCCGGCGATGATGAAGAAATTTATATAATAGGGGGTGGCGAAATCTACCGTCAGGCTATCGGAATTGCCGACCGTCTCGACATTACGCTTATACACGCGGCAGCCGACGCCGACACATTCTTTCCCGAAATAGATCAGGAGACTTGGCGGCAAGCCGATATTTCACCTGTCATGACCGACCCAAAGTCGGGAGTGGAATATCAATTCGTCACTTACTTGCGAAATTCATAAATATTCCATATCTTTGCATCGCATATCGCCCACGGCTTGGTAGTTCAATGGATAGAACAAGCCTCTCCTAAAGGTTAGATAGGGGTTCGATTCCCCTCCGAGCTACTATTTTTTCACAATCAGTCTCTCGATTTTTTTGCCCGTTCACAGTGGCGGCTAAGCTGATTCCTTTACTGAAAATACCTAACCAAATCCAGTTTTACCTTATAATCACTGTTATGAAATTTACATTTGGAAATGTTCTTGCCGCGGCAGCGCTGTTGGCCGGCTTTACGTGTCCTGTCATGGCGCAGACACCGCAGCAGGAATTTCTTGACCGCGGTGCAGTGGCGGTGAAAACCGACGCCGGAGTGTTCCTGTCGTGGAGAAGTCTCGCCGATGACGACAAGAACCTGAAATTTGACATCTACCGCGACGGCGTGAAGATCACTGACGAACCGATTCAGTTCCATACCAATTTCACCGATGCCACCGGATCGGTCAACTCGGTGTATCAGATCAAGGCCTCGCTCGACGATGCCGTGAAGGAGACTACCGACGTGGCTGCGGTGTGGCCCGAGGTTTTCCACCGCATCCACATCGACCGTCCCGAGGGTGGCATATCGCCTGCCGGCGGTGTGACTGCCGATGACCCCAACGGCAAGACAGCCCTTACCGAACCTTATCCCTACACCTACACACCCGGTTCCTGCGCCGTGGGTGACGTGGACGGCGACGGTACATACGAAATTTTCCTCCGCTGGGATCCCACTAATTTCGCCGACAATGCCCACCGCCGCTACACCGGCAACACTTATATCGACTGTTACCGCCTGACGGGCGAAAAGCTCTGGCGCATAGACCTGGGCCGCAACATCCGCGCCGGCAACCATTACACCCACATGATGGTGTATGACTTCGACGGTGACGGCAAGGCCGAGCTTGCGGTCAAGACTGCCCCCGGCACCATCGACGGCACCGGCACTCCCGTGCTGATGGGCAACGATAAGGTGACCGACGATTACCGTACAAACGTCGGCACGATACTTTCAGGTCCCGAATATCTGACAGTTTTTGACGGACTCACAGGTGCCAACCTCGCCACCGAGAGCTACGAGCCCCTGCGCTCCATCAACAGCAGCTGGGGCGACTCCTACGGTAACCGCTCGGAGCGTTACCTCGCTTGCGTGGCTTATCTCGACGGTCTGAAGCCCAGCATTATAATGTGTCGTGGCTATTATACCGCCGCTTACGTTGCTGCGTGGGACTTCGACGGCCACAACCTCAAGCTGCGCTGGCTCCATAAGTCGGAACAGAAGGGCAAAGGTCTCTATGGTGAGGGAGCCCATTCAATCACCGTGGGTGATGTGGACGGTGACGGATGCGACGAGATCGTGTTTGGATCGGCATGTCTCGACCACGACGGCTCGCTCCTCTACCGCACCGGCTTCGGCCACGGCGACGCCCTCCACCTCGGCGACCTCGATCCTGACCGCGAAGGCCTTGAAGTGTTCATGGTCCACGAGGAAAAGACAAGTGACTACAAGTATGATACCGAAATGCGCGATGCCAAGACGGGTCAGGTGATATGGGGCCTCCTCCAGTCAGGCAACGATATTGGCCGCGGACTCGCTGCCGACATCACCGACGCTTACCGCGGATATGAGATGTGGCCGCAAGCCGATTATACCGACGGCACCAAGGCTAACAAGATATTTGACGTGGCCGGTAATTGCGTGTCTACCAACCGTCCCTCGGTCAACTTCCGCGTGTACTGGGACGGCGACCTGCTCGACGAGATTCTCGACGGAACATCGATCACGAAGATGAACTCTGACCTGACTTCGATCAAGTCAGTGATGGACTTCTCCACCTTCAGCAATGCCAAGTCAGTTGCCCAGACCAAGTCGACCCCCTGCGTGCAGGCTGACCTCTTCGGCGACTGGCGCGAGGAAGTGGTGATGTATGACGGCGCTACCATGTCCGACCTTCTCGTGTTCACCACCACCATCCCTACCGAATACAAAGTTCCCTGCCTGATGCAGGACCACGTTTACCGCATGGCTGTGGCATGGCAGAATACCGCCTACAACCAGCCTCCTCACCTGGGATATTATCTTCCCGACATGTTCAGCGGCAATCCCCGCATCTCCGTGTCGAGCTCTGACATGACCCGCCTCGTGGAACTGGGTTACGAAATGGAACCGATACATGGAACATGGGCCAATGCCCCCTCGCTCGTCGCTCAGGCTCTGCCTGAGGGCGTGACGCTCACTATCGACGAGGACGCCATGACATTCACTGTCTCGGGGACTCCCGTGGCCGAAGGTACTTATAACTTCACACTCGCCACATCAGGTGCCGAACCCCGCGCTACCGTTGACGGTTCCATCATCGTGGTTGCACCGGTCGAGACCGAGTGCCTCGCTCACTATCCATTTGAGCAGCTCGGTGCCACTACCCCCAACCTCGTATATGGTGAAGCCAAGCAGTCAGGCAAGACCGAGGCCATATCTATTGACGGTCCCGTTGGTAAGGCCGTCGACCTCAGCCCGTCGGGCGTATACTACTCCCAGGCAGCCTACGATGCTATCCAGCTCGGCGAGAAAGATTTCACGATCATGCTCTGGATCAAGTCGCCCGCCAAGGATGCCTACATATTCCACAAGGGACATACCGACGAGTGCTGGGTAGGTCTCGAATATAAGTCGGGCCGACTGAAATTTGCCGTTGACGACGACGTCAAGAAGAGCGAGGTGTCGATCGACGCCACCGAGTTGTTCAACGAGACATGGCACCACGTAGCTCTCGTGCGCGAAAGCAGCACCGGCACCCTCAAGATATATATCGACGGCGATTTGCTCGGTGAAGCAGCTGACCAGACCGGCAACGTATCTGACGACAACCGTCCGCTCATCATCGGTAACTCATGCGGATTTGACAACAAGTACCGCGGTTGCCTCGACGAGTTCCGCATCTACTCCGGAGCCATGACCGAGCGACTCATCAAGCAGGATTATCTCAACGGTGTCATACCCTCCGGAATCGACGATATTACGGTCGATGCCGCTACTACTGCCGCCACCCGGCTTACGCTCGTCGATGCCATGACCGGACGTGTCGTTGCCCGTGGACGAGGCGTAGCCGAAAACGTGACATCATCGGTAGTTCCCGGTATCTACATCCTCATTGCCGAGACATCAGGCACCCGCGAAATCTCCAAGATAGTGGTGCGCTGATAACCCATACAATCTTACCGTTTTCCGTTCCCCGCAGGCCGCCTGCGGGGAACGCTTGTTTATGCAGTTCGCTGAGACAGTGCGGGCGTGCGAGGCACGCCGAAACGACAGACTTGATCGCCACTGAAAGCCCGGGGTAGACTTGATCTCACTAACGTGGGGTGCTCGCCACCCATGCTCGAAAGCATCTCGACCTCCGGGAGGTAGGATTTCCGAGGGGCTTCCGTAGCTCTCCTACCTGAAGAAACCTCTGACCCGGACTTATCTTGTAAAGAAACTTGCCCCAACTCCCCCGCCACCGGGGTGAATTACCGTGACATGCCGCGAGGCCGGAATCTCTTGACTGGAGATTCCGGCCTCGCGGATGAAAAATTATGGAAAAATCGCTGAGAGACGATTATTTCTTGCGACGGTTGCCGTAGCGGCTCATGAACTTGTCGACGCGACCTGCGGTGTCGACGAGCTTCTGCTTGCCGGTGAAGAAGGGGTGAGAAGAGCTGGTGATTTCAAGCTTAACCAGAGGATAGGTTACTCCGTCAACTTCAATTTCTTCGCGGGTAGCAACAGTAGAACGGGTGATAAAGATCTCGTCGTTGGACATGTCTTTAAAAACTACTTCGCGATAGTTGCTGGGATGAATATCTTTTTTCATTGTGGTTGAATATTTTAAATATCAGTTTTATTATTAGAAAACCGCGTTGGTAAGACGCTCTTTCTCGTAATGGCGGTGCAAAGATAGCTATTATTCTTTATCCCACAAAACTTTACTTGAAATTTCTCGCTCCATTCGCTCAATTTTTCATTTTTCTTCAGGTTTTAGTGAAGGCTTCGTTTTACTGTCATCGCGTTTCGCGATCACGGCCACGCGGTTCATGAAACAGGGGAAGGTGACCGAGCCGTGGTTCACTGTGGCCGATTGGCCGGTATATAGTTCCTCGACCTCTTCGCCGTCGGTGAAGTATCCGGCGAGATTTACCGGGCTGCCTGCGAGAGGGGAGAGGCGGATCACTACGGTATCACTGCCGAGTGTGCGGGCACACGTGTGCACGTCGATTGTCTTCTGCCGCCCTTTGCCTATGGCCGGATGCTGCTTGCGGATGTTGCCGAGCCGGCGGTAATGGTCAAGGCGCGTGGAGTCGATACTGTCCCAGTTCATGTCGGATCGGAATGCCTGTGCACTGTCGACATTGAGCCGGGCGTCGCTCAGTCCGCGGCCGGTCTCGTCGCCATAGAAAATTTGGGCCACTCCGGGCGATAGCAGCAGTGTGGTGGCGCAATCTATCATATTGTCGGGGTCGGAGTCGCGGTAATAGGAATTGTTGAGGTAACTGAACGGATGCCAATCAGGATGAGCCGCAATGCTGTCGGAATACGCCTGCCATGTATACACTATACCGTCAAGGTCGCCATGCTTGGGAAAATGAAAATTCACCATACTTGAGAATCCTGCCCGGGCATAAGCAGGCTTGTAATCGATGTCGGTATTCTGGAAGTCGCCGGTCATGTAGAACGGATCGGTGCTGTCGGCCATAGGGCTGCCTTTGTGCTTGGCACGCCAGCGGTTGAGGGCGGCGTTGCAGGCTTCTGACAGTTCGGCCCAGCGGTCGAGATGGACGTTCTCCACGATATCGCAACGGAATCCGTCGATACCGAATTCCTCCACCCATGATGCTATCCACGCGATAAGATACTGCGCAGGACTCCACTCGCGGCTGCGGCGCAGCTCTTTCCCCGAAGGATTGACCCACGGATCATTGTCGCTGCCCTCGCACGCCCATTTCTTTTTCAGGAAATCGGGAATAGCCACCGGAGAGCGGGACTCATCCTTGAAGTCGGGCATTCCGTAAAGCGTGGCCTGAAGAGGGTCGGACTCGTCCCAGTTCTCGTCGGGCATCCTCACCCAGCCTCGGTCATACCATCCGTCCCAGTCAAGACGCGTACTGTAGAATCGGTCATAGCTCCAGTCCTTGATGTGTGAAGCAGCCTCCTGCGGGCTGAGACCTGTGTCGGCAAATCCATATTCCACGGCATCGGCGAGGGTAGGGTAGCCGGGATCGTTGAGGTTGGCGCCGAGCATCACCCTGATGCCTTGGGAGTGAAGGGTATCTACGAGCTGGCGGAACTCCTCAACGGTGCCGTAATTCTTGTCGATCTGCGTGTAGTCAAGCGGATAATATCCGTGGTAGCCGTAGTGGGGAAAATCATTGACCTCTCCGCTACCCGACATCCATCCGTGGATCTGCTCATATACGTCGGTCATCCACACCACGTCGACACCCATATCCTTGAAATAGCCGTCGCGCGCTTTGTCGAGGATGCCCTTGAAATCGCCGCCGTGGAATGTCGCGGCATTCATCCGCTCGCTGCCGTGGTCAACGATACGGCCGTAGTTGACATCGTTGGTCGTGTCTCCGTTGCAGAATCGGTCAGTGATAAGGAAATACACCGTGGCTTTGTCCCACTCGAAATCCGGTGATCCGGCACCGGTGCACGTCATCGCTCCGAGTGCCCACAGGATAATTGATAATGCAGTCTTTTTCATAAATCATTTTTTTGACTGCAAAGTTACTTAGCAGGATTATTCCGTGAAATACTGATTTATAACCATCACTGCGCCGTTACAAGATCCTCATCATCGAGGCTGCGGTGACGGCTTCTACTGAATTTCCCACACTCAGCTTCTCAAGGATATTCTGCCGGTGGCGGTTGACGGTGTGTATACTTATTCCGAGCACGTCGGCTATAAGCTTGCTCGGCTTGCCGTCCCTTATCATGTTGAGTATCTCTTTCTCGCGCGGTGTCAGGATGTGGCTTCGTTTCTCGGCAATGGATACCTCGGTTATCTCTCCGGTCAGGTCATTGATTATGCGCGGGGCGATGCCATGCCCTGAATCCTGAATAGGCGAGAGGGTGTAGCTGCATAGTATCAGCCACATTTTCCGCTCCGGTGACAGGCGCATTACCGCTGTGGAATTGTCGACATGAATGTACCGGCCGTCACGGTCCTTCATCCTTATGTGACAGGTGGCCTTGAACTGCAGCTTCCGATCGGGAGGCAGGCCATCGACGAATCTGAAGAACTCGTATTCGAGCATACGCTTGTCGACAAGGTCCTCGGGATGGATGAGGCAGTAGATAATGTCTTCGTCGCTTGAGTTCATGTCGCGCGTGAATATGCCCCCGTCATCGGTCAGGCCGGTAAGATAGGCGAAACCGCCGGCGCAGATATGACACGTATCGGTGGCGGCGTCGGTCACCACGCGGCAGCCACCGTCCACCTCTACCGCCACGCGGGCTTCCTGCCGGCAACGGAGGGTCACGGCGGAGTCAAGCGTCTCTTCACCGAGATTCTGGCTCTCGTAGATGGAATTCAGTTCTTTTCTCAATACATCCATGTCTCGCGATATTTTTTGTCGGTAAAAGTAGTAAAAAAACGTGATTTTTGATGTATCTTTGTCAGTATGAAAAATGCCGCTTCACGACACCCTATCCCGCCCCGGCAACATGTTGAGCAACTGATAAAGTGGATGAGTACCGACGTGTACGAGAAAGACCACATCATCGCGGTCGCGCTCCTGAGCGCGGTCGCGGGTGAGAACATGTTCCTGCTCGGCCCTCCCGGCACCGCCAAAAGTCTCGTGGCCGCCAGGCTGAAAGGTGTGTTCAGCGGTGCGCGGTCGTTTGACTACCTTATGTCGCGCTTCTCGACCCCCGACGAGATTTTCGGCCCGGTATCGATCTCGCGGCTTAAGGAACAGGACCGCTACGAGCGGCTGACTGAAGGGTATCTGCCCGAAGCCGAGATCGTGTTTCTCGACGAGATCTGGAAAGCCGGGCCATCGATCCAGAATACCCTGCTCACGGCCATAAACGAGCACACGTTCTACAACGGAGGCCGGGCCGTGGCGATTCCGATGAAGGTGCTCATAGCCGCGTCTAATGAATTGCCGGCGCGCGACGAGGGCCTTGAGGCTCTTTGGGACCGCTTCATGATGCGCATGATTTCCAACTGCATCGAGAGCGAGCGGGACTTCTTCAAGATGCTCCTGACCCCACGGCGACCCGTGGCACCGCTCGACCCCGCCCTGATGATCACTGATGAACTTTACAATTCGTGGCAGAAAGGCTCGGCTGAGGTGACGCTTTCCGATTCTGTGCGCGAAGCGGTGGCTTTCGTGCGTTCCCGCATGAGGCAGCTCGAACATGACGATGACAACCGCTCGCGTTTCTATATCAGTGACCGCAGATGGCGCAAGTCGTTCCGCATCATGCAGACGTCGGCGTTTCTCAATGGCCGGCGGGAGATTGACCTGACTGATTTTTTCCTTCTCATCCACTCGTTCTGGAACGACGTTGAAGCTATACCGGCTGTAATCGACACTTTCTCCGAGGGTCTCACTGCCGGCTTGCGCAACGGGATTCACGATATCGAGCTTCACATACGTCGCTCGATGAAGGCCGACAACATCGCCTCAACCGCTCCGGCAGGTCGCAAGGCTGCCACCGAGAAGCCGGCTCCCCGCATATATGATTACTTTTACTACATGCTCGCCGGTCACAGCGACGGCGAGGTGTATTTCTCGAAATGGGACTACACGACTCTTTCTGATGATCCACGCCGAGGGGTGATCTATCGCGACACCGCCCGGCAGCGCATCATGCTCCGTGCCCTCACGCCGGGCATGGAGTTTGACAGGACGTCACAAAACGCAACCGACGTAAGGGAAGTGAGTCTGAAGCGATCGGCTTCGGGAGTATATATCGACAATGTCCATTACCGTTTCGTGACCACCGACGGCACCGATTCACCGGTGCAATCAGCCGCGTCAATGTCATCGAAACTAAAGGACATGCCGGTTTACAAGCGGGTTGAGGCCCTTGAAGAGATGCTTGCAGAGCTTACCTCTGACTGGCAGGCCACCCTCGCGTCACTGCGCCCGGGTTCAAACGTGTTTCTTTCAAAGGCCGATTATGAGCTCATCGCAAAGGCCACCAAGGAATGTGACGGCCTGATCAATGCCGTCAACGTGAAGCTGAAAAACCTGCGCTCGATGTTATGACAACGTATAGCGACACCGGGGCGGCTGCATCAAGATATGCAGGGATATTTGACTTCTATCTCGAAGAAAGGGTCATGCCGCCCGCTGCTGACAGTTCCGACCCGCTGCTTGATCCGATAGCCGCCATTGCCGACGATTA
Organism: uncultured Staphylococcus sp.; assembly: GCA_964546905.1. Lineage (GTDB taxonomy): Bacteria > Bacteroidota > Bacteroidia > Bacteroidales > Muribaculaceae > Duncaniella. The sequence continues at coordinate 2,947 of CAZJKU010000040.1, read as the reverse complement.
CCGGGCTATGGCTCAGGGCGATCCCGGCATAGCTGACTCCATAAGGGGGGCTGCGGCAGCTGTGATCACGGACTTCGTGGAGCAGCTGGCGCAGATCGACCGCGATGCTCAGGCCGAGCTCGACATGATCGACCGCTTCGAGCGTGCGTCGATTTTTGAAAAGCGGTCGATGTGGGGATCGGTGAAAGCTGCGATTGAGCGCGGATACTCAACGCTCGAAGTTAATCTGCCGGGCTACATCACGCAGTTTGCTACCGAGGATCGTGATGCAGTGTTCTCAGCCATGATTGGCGACTGGCGTGCGGCATGTCAGGCCAAGATCGACCGCTTGTACCGGTCACTCGTCGCGGCAGGAGAGCGGCAGGGACGTCAGGCCGTGGGGATGCTCGTCAACGCCGATATTTCCGTCCGCCATGAGATTGCGGCTTTGACCCGTCGCTACCCGGTTATCGATGAGATTGCCGGCGAGATTGGTCGCGCACGTATCAATCCTACCGAGACCTACGACTCGCTGATCTACCGTTACCTGCCGGCGACACTGTCACGCGCCAACTCAGGCAAAGAAATCGACCGCATCGTCACGGGCAATGACGTGGAACGTCTCCTCCCCGCAGAGTTCTCGCTCCCCGACGAGCTCTTCGACCGCCGTTGGGTCGACCGCCAGCTGCAGCAGTTTGACAGCCGCGAGACGCGGCAGCCACGTCGCACGGCTGAAAACCATCCGGCCCCGCGGCTCACACGCGGTCCGATCATAGCTGCCGTCGACACGAGCTATTCCATGCACGGCCGGCCTATGGAGATTGCATTTGCGCTGATACGCCGGCTCGCCTCGATAGCGTTCAGGGAAAAGCGGGATTGCTTCCTGATCTCATTTTCAGTCAGGACCAAGACCATTGACCTTACAGCCCCCGGTAACTACGGGCGCCTCGGTGATTTCCTCAACGACCATTATACGGGCGGCACGTCGGGCGAGCAGATGCTGTCGCGTGCTGTCGAGGCACTCCATTCAGCAAAATATGAGATGGCCGATGTATTGATAGTCAGTGATATGGAATTTGACCGGCCCTGTGATGCCACCTTGATGTCGCTGCGCGCCGAGCAGAAACTCGGCACCCGATTCCATGCCCTGCAGATAGGGTCGTCGCCACATCTTTATAACGATATCCTTGACCGCGTATGGAAGCTGACCGTGCACTGAACCGATTCATAATCAATCCCTCGTTCCGACTTCAGTCTACCTACCTGTCGGTCGACTGGTATGTGGTTGACCCCGCTACCCTTCAGGCCGAGGGTCCTATCGCCAGGCCGGGGCAGTCAGTTCTCACCTTGCGGGGCAAAGTTCAGGTCATAGCAGTCAATTCCGGCGCCCGGGTCGACATAATCTATCACCCCGACACCGAATTCGATACTCCGACAGTGCAGAAATGGCTGCGGAACATGATGCGCGAAGCCATCACAACCCGGGCCTGTGAGATACTTCCCGCGAGGGTGAGGTATCTTGAAAACCTGAAAGGACTTTACGGCTCGGGTGTGAAGGTCAGGAAATTACCTAAGAACATACTGGGATGTTGCACGGGCCGCAACGAAATCCATCTTCCCCCCTTTCTCGTCATCTTCAGGCAGGACTGGATGGACGGCGTGATACTCCACGAGATGGCCCATTACGTCCACAAGCACCACCGCAAGCCATTCTGGGATTTCCTGTCGCAACTTCTCGGTACCGATGCCCGGGCTGCCGATGCTAAAAACGACATAGCCCTCTCGCCATATTTCGACTACTATCGGTTCCTGACGTCATGACGGGTGATGTACGTGCATCATCGTTCAATCGCTCAATATTACCGGGATATAAGGCTATTTCAAAAAAAATCATTAACTTTGCAGCCTGAAAATTTGAAACATAAATCAATTCCACAGTATGAAAGCTTATGTATTCCCCGGTCAGGGAGCTCAGTTCGTAGGCATGGGCAAGGACCTCTACGACAATAATCCCGTGGCCCGCGAAATGTTTGAGAAAGCCAACGAAATCCTCGGCTTCCGCATCACCGACATTATGTTTGAAGGAACCGACGAAGATCTCAAGCAGACCCGCGTAACCCAGCCCGCCATTTTCCTCCACTCAGTAATACTCGCCAAGACCTTGGGCGATGACTTCACCCCCGACATGGTAGCCGGCCACTCGCTCGGCGAATTTTCAGCCCTCACAGCTGCCGGCGCGCTCTCGTTTGAGGACGGTCTGCGTCTCGTCGCCGCCCGCGCTCAGGCAATGCAGAAGGCTTGTGAGCTCAAACCCTCCACCATGGCAGCCGTGCTTGCCCTCCCCGACGAAAAGGTAGAAGAAATCCTCTCGACAGTCGACGGCGTAGTGGTATGCGCCAACTACAATTGCCCCGGTCAGATCGTGATTTCGGGCGAGGTTGAAGCCATTGATGCTGCATGTGAAAAGCTCCTTGCTGCCGGCGCAAAGCGCGCCCTGAAGCTCAAGGTGGGCGGCGCATTCCATTCGCCCGTCATGGAACCGGCCCGCGAAGAACTCGCCAAGGCCATCGAGGCTACCGAAGTACATGCTCCCGCTGTCCCCGTTTATCAGAACGTAGACGCGCTGCCTCATACCGATCCCGCTGAAATCAAAGCCAATCTCGTGGCTCAGCTGACCGCTCCCGTGCGTTGGACACAGTCAGTGAAAAACATGGTGGCCGACGGCGCGACCGAGTTCATCGAGGTAGGCCCCGGCAAAGTGCTTCAGGGACTCGTTGCAAAAATCGACCGCAACGTAGCCACCTCAGGCCGCCAGTAACCCACCACCAACACCATAAAAATGTGCCGGCACCCCACGGTCCCGGCACATTTTTTATCAAAGCCTGTCATTACCATAGTTCCTCTGTTAGACAAATAACATAATTTAACATCAGTTATTTGGGAATGGGGTGGGTGGGGTGGTATATTT
>CAZJKU010000039.1:15050-20134 GCA_964546905.1 uncultured Staphylococcus sp. | reverse complement strand
AAGGGTGTTGTAGTCGATGGTCATTGGAGGGATTGGAGGGATTGGAATTATTGGATAGGTTTCGGCGAGTGATGATGGGGATTGCTTCCCGATCATTTATGATAATGGGGTCTCCGGCGGCGAATGAGGCATGATGAGAGAATCCTGAATAATCGAGAATCGCGGAGCAAAGCCTGAGACACCAGGCGCGGAAATGGTTGCTTCCTCTCTTGGAGGGATAACACTGTGCTTCATGCCGTCCTGAGCCTGTGGCCGCACGAGAGGCAACGAATAGATAATACTCGCGGCCAACAATCATAATGTCAATGCAGTCGCCTTCTTTTAACTTCAGAGCCTTCACCACCCGGGAAGTGATGTCGATGCGCCCTGAGGAATGAAAGGCAATGTCGGGGCGGCGTGTATTACCGAGGATTGATGTCATTGTCGGGGGCGCTCGATGTTATAGAATACTTTACCGTCGGCGAGCTGATGAATGGAGACTGTAAGTTTCATCTTTATTCCGAAGGGTAAACCGTAGTCATGGCAGATCCTGTTGACGGTGGGACAAAGGGACTCGAAGCCGATTGACTTGTATCTGGGGTTATACTGAATGTCGGCGAGCTGAGTTTCAGCGGCCAATTCAGGATTGACGGCAAAGGCGTAGGAGTTCCAAGCCGGAATGAAGAAGACGTATACTTTGGCCTTGTCGTGGCAATCGGTAGCAAGCCTGATGTGACGGAACAGTGCGCGGGAAAATGTTATGGAGTTGTCATTGCAGTCGGCAATGATGTAGTGGCGGAAGAAACGGAGTGACCGCCACCACAGGAGGAGACGTTTAAGCATAGGTCAGACGTTTCGGGAATATTTCTTGACTGAAGCACGGAAGTCGTTGCGTGAACGGAAAGAGACGGTTTCGACCCACTGATAGGAGCGTGTAGATGATATTTCACGACGGTGGGCCTCGGCATCGCTGGGCGATTCAAAGATGAAGCTGCACAGTTGACAGCCGTCGGTGCCGATGACGTTGATGATGTTGGCGTAATATTTTTTGCCGATCAGGAACTCGATGATGACAGAAATCACTGAATTAGACATTGGGGGGATTGGAATTATAGGATTAATTGGAATTATCGGGAAAATTGCTTTCGGGTTGGGGAGTATCGGGAATTGGCATCCAACGGTCGACTTTACAATTTAAGAAATACTCGTCCGTAAAATGCCATGTATTGCCACGAAAACAAGCGATGGTATAAATATCAGGGAAATCAGCCATGAGGTCGCAATTCTCCCATACGACTACACCATGAACAATGCAGTCTTGGTCGGGGATAACACCGCCATTAGCACCTAAACCCTCATATTTGAAACAAGCCTCTACAATATCACCCTCATAGACTTCAACATAATCTATGACTCGTAACCCGGTGTACTGACCTACAGACTCCAACGCCACCTCTGATTGCGCATGGCTATCAATGGCTGAAATGTACGCTCTTTCTCCGAAGATTCGTAAGTTCCCGTATGCCCACTCGTTTGTGTGAATTGACTTGCCTCTGAATTTGTATCGTCTGTTCATATCATTCTCCTTTCTCACCAATAAGGGTTATTTCGATTTTTACGCGCTGGGGCGAGTTTTCAAAAGTCAGTGTAGGAATAAGGGATTTGTCTAAAAGATAAATCTTGCCCTCACTGCTCCAGACGCATTCATAATCTCCAGTATCGGCTATTGGCATACTTTTGAGTATAGGCTGAATGGAATGAACACAAGCCATTCCTAAATCACACTCGTCAAGAGTAGCGTAACCCTCAATCACCGCCTTTTCGGTAGCGGGAGTGTTGAAGTCAAGGTCAGATTCATTGTAAACCTTTTCATCAATACCAAACGTGGCTTCATCGAGATACTGAGCTTCAATACATTTAGACACCTCAATTATCTCACCAGTCTTAATTACTTTCGCTTTCATCGTTTTCTCCTTTCTCAAAAAAGTCATTGCCGAAAAGCACTTGTAACATGGCTATAGAACCGATGTTTACACCACATTCAACTGAGGGAGTTTTGTTAATTCCTTTACAGCTTTCTTTGAATAAGTTTATAATTGCTTCTCTCTGTTCCTCGGTTAGAGAAGAGGGGTTGATGATAGGGGTGTTCATGCTTTTGATTTTATTACCTTGCAACTGCGTATGCTTGCAGTTGTTTGGACGGTTATTGCCTCGGTTATAATGTTCTCATATTCCTCTGAAGTGTAATGCTCGTGAGGATTCTCGCGGATGTCTACCGCTATGGTCAGGGTATATTTCATTTATCTTAGTTTTTAGGGTTATAGTGTCCGTTGTTGATGCACCATATCAAGAGTTGATAGAGCGCGTCTATGAGTTCGGGAGCACATACGCGAGTATCTGACAAACGAATCTTTCTGCCAGTATAGAAAACCGCCCAACCATCTTTCTTGGCACATATAGTTAAGTCGGAACCTTCTATCTCTTTCGGCAGGATTGCAAGAATGTCCATGAGCCGGAACACCGGCTTCGGGAGCGGTGGCAGTTCAATGCCGCAGCGAGTTTTTCCTGATTCAACATATTGTTGGCAACTGGCCAATTTCGGGTCAACTCCAAGTTCAATAAGGCGAGAGGATTCTTCGGGGGTTAGTTCGGTTTTCATTGATCTATCTGATTAAGTTTGTAACCTTGCTTTGTCAGCCATTCAATTGTCATGACAATGGCTTCGATAAGGGATCGAGAAACGCATCCGTATAGCTTCTTATCAGAGTACACTCTTCTGCGATCGGGATTCTCCTTGTCCTGATACTCGCATCGCAGATACCCTAAGCCAAAGTAACACTTACTCCCGTGCTTATGTGTTTTCTGAATGGTTAGCCAGTGTTCTTCTATGTAATCAGGCAAAAGCGAGAGTAGACGGGATGTTGACCATGCAGGCATACCATCATACACATGGTTGCCGTCTTTATCAAGCACGGGGTTGTAGTCGCAATCCCATTGGTAAATCACACCTCCAACGGATAGGTCTGGTTCATCGGGAATAAACTCCGTCCATTTCATATCCGCTGTCTTGGGGTCTACTCCGCAGGCAAGGAGCCGTTGCGACTGGGTGGGAGAGGTGGCTATTTGATGGTTCATTTTTCTTAGATCTTGAGGTTAGTTTCATTAAGTTGTGCCGGGTCGTTGTTTTCGAGTATTTTGCGCATTGCAGAAATTGCGATGGCTATGAGTATGGGTTTACTTTCGCGGTCAAGTGTATCTGAAATGTCGACCTCAGGAGTGGCGAGGATCTCGTCAATGAGATCATCAGGCATTTCGTTATTGCATGAGAGTGTGATAAGGGCGATGTACTGCTTGATTTTCGATGCAGGAATGTTGACGGTAATTTTCATGATGGTTTATGAATTACGGATTATGCTGATTGTAATTTGCGGTTTATTTCCCGGAGCCCGAGGCAGAGGGCTTCGCATAGCTTGCGGGCGATGGTGACTTCGACGGCATTGCCGATGAATTTCTTCTGCTCGGCTTGGGTGCCGATGAGGACATAGTCTTCAGGGAAGCCGGTGATGAGCTTGAGTTCCTTGATCAGGAGCATACGCATCTTGATTTCGGCAATGCAATACAGGGCCATGAACTCCTTTATCTTTACAGTCATGGGCGAGTCAGTATCGTAGATCTCAATTGCCATACGGCCTGTCTCGGTTACGACGAGGTAAGGAGGGCGTTTATCCATGGAAGCTATCAGAGTGAAGCAGGGGCAATCGACCGATGATCCCGCGGAGCTGAACTGTGGATTCATGATGAAACGGTTGACGCCGATGAGTTTCTGCTTGGGATTGGTGAGGATAGCGGGACTGACAGTGTCAATGCCTGATAATTGTCCACCGCCGGAGTATTCGTTGGCAATGAACCGTGTAGTGACGAGCGAGAACTTGTCTTTGGTCGTCACCGTAGGAGCCGGTTGACCGACATCGCAGTTAAATCCGTTGCCGTAATGCACCGACACGAAGGCGTGATGATCAACGGTAGTGATAGTGCCGGCGGGACTGTCGACGGAGATGTTCTTTCCCTCGGGCGGCCCGCCATATTGCTTGGATAGGAAGCTGACGCTGGCCAGGGCGAGGCGTGCCTGAGTGGCTACGGTGGGGCACGGATCGTCGAGTGATGGCGGGCAGTATTTTCCGGTCTTCTGATTGACGGAGTTGTACTTGACCATGAAGGCGTCTTTGCCTCCGGCCACAAATTTAATCAGTCCGGCGTAGATGCGCGAGAGGGTTTTCTCCGACAGTGGTTTCTTGCGGTCGAATATATTGTCGCCCTCGCAGCCGAAGTCGAGGACCTCGCGCACGGGCTTCCATGGTAGCAGCGGGTCGAAATCGTCGAACAGATTGCTGTTATTTCCACCCTTGCAGTGAGTCGGTGTCGGGAAAACGATTGGCAGGCCGTGCCTGGCGAAGATACCGAAGAATCGTTTGCGGGATGTGTAGGCTCCATAGTCGGCGGCGTTGAGGATGCGATGCTCGAAATCGTAGCCATAACGACGGACGTTACTGATCCAACGGATGTAGCATTTCCCTTTGTCACGGGAAATAGGATGGCCGGCAGCATCGACATCGCCCCATGACATGAATTCCTCGACGTTTTCAATCTGGATGTAGTCGGGGTCGATTGCTTCGATGTAGCGGAATAGATGCTCGGCGAGAGTGCGGGAGTCGGCGTCGCGCGGCTGTCCGCCCTTGGCTCGGGAGAAATTAGTGCACTCAAGGGAGGCCCACAATACGACAAGGGCATCGGGATTGGCGGCGCGGCAGGTCTGGAGGTGGGCGACGAGCGGCGACAGGTCGAGGGTGCGGATGTCCTCGGTGAAGTGGAGGGCATCGGGATGATTTGAAGCATGGGAGGCAATGGCGTTGGCGTCATGGTTGACACAAGCTATGACCCGGGCGCACTTCTCGCCGTCGATGCGGGCGGTGTTGACACCGGTGGATGTGCCTCCGGCTCCGCAGAACAGGTCGATGTAAAGGAGATTGATCATAATTGAGGGGTTGTGAGGGATGGGATCACCCGGAGACAAACCGGCTCAACGCTCTGCGGAAGCAGAGAAATCG
>CAZJKU010000039.1:0-14950 GCA_964546905.1 uncultured Staphylococcus sp. | reverse complement strand
CCTGGGCGCTCTGCGGAAGCAGAGAAATCGCCTGGGCGCTCTGCGGAAGCAGAGAAATCGCCTGGGCGCTCTGCGGAAGCAGAGAGACGGGGTGATGCGGTTTAGTTGCCGTTGTATTTTAACGGCGGCTGGTGCCTGTGAGGGGGATAACGTTGTAGGTCTTGAAGCGGTCGATGATGCGGCCATAGGAATCTTTCTGGCCGAATTTTGCCTTTAACTTCTCATTGTCAAGATTGGTGGTTAGGTGGGCAAACTTGCGGTCATATTCGGCTGTATTGGACCATATTTCATTTCGGGCGTGAAGGAAGTCGCAGATGATAGTGTCGGTATCAATACCATAGAAGGGCCGATTGTCAACGCCAATGTCGTTCAGGCAAAGATTGAACGGTTGTCCCTGAAAGCTGCGGCTACCTTTGATGTTGTAAAGGAAACCGTCAATGTCATTGTTGACTGAATAGTAGTTGACCATCTGGGTAACTGAGACGTTACGGAACTGACGAGGCGAATTAATGCGCTTGAGATACTCTGAAAAAATCTGCATCATCAAGGTTTTTCCCACTCCTACACCTCCCTGCAGGAGGATGTTTTTGTGGAGCTTATAGTTACGATCGGGAAACACATCTTCACATGCGCGGCTTCCATTGAAGTATAACATCAGAAAGCGCAACTCCCGACGGTTGTTGTCGTCGATAATAAACGAGCGGCGCTGTGCGGCAAGAATAGAGTTGGCAATGTAGAGAAAGAACTTGGCGTGGGCGTTATAGGTTTCTTCGTCGTCCATGTCGGGAAGTTCATTTCGCAGTTTGTCGCACTCGGATTGATATTGTAAGGCAATCTTATGAAGGCTTTCCCACGGATCTTTGTTTCTCCGGTCGGACTTCATGGCGGCGAGGACCCCACGATCCCATTCGATATTACCGGTGGGTTGCTTGCCGAAAGCGATCAATTCCTGATGGAGACAGGAGGGATAAGCTGGCATGGATATGGTTTCTAATCGAGTCCGCCGAAACCACCATTGAAGGTATAATCGTCGGGCTTGGTTTGTTCAGTATTTTTTTGCTGTGTTATCCTGAATACCTTTCGCATCCAGGAGGTGAAATGGCGTCGTGCTTCCTTCATCGACGGGTGCAGTTCATCGCCGCGCTCGACTTTGCAGTGGGTAACGAAGGCGTCGAGCCGGCTGTGTAGATCAGACTTGTCAATGTGGAATTGCATACACACGGACTCTCCCCACGCTTGATCTTCCTTCATTTGAGCAGCTTCATTCTCAAAGGATGAGAAACATGAAGACACGGCAGGAACCTCGACAGGTTTCTCGGGCGCGGGCAAGGGGGAAATTTTAGGACGGCGTCCACCTTTCTTTCCGTTTTCATACCGGTTGATATTAGCGTCGAGGTTGGGCTTGATGATTGTGAACATACCCCGGGTAAACGGCTTTAATGCGACAGGTTCTTTTCCATATAAGGCATACTCGGTTATGGCAATAAAGACTTCGAGTTTGATGTCGTCATTGAGTTCCCGGATTGCCTCGTAGAAACTTTTATAGAATATGAATGAATCTCTTTCCATATCTTAACTCATTATAAGACGGTCATCGGATTGCCCCATTTCTCACTCCCGGAGAAATGACCCACAAACCAATCGGCCGAAGGAAATCATAACAGTTCCTCAATCGTGAACACCACGCGAGGATTATTCTTATCAATAAATTTACGAGCGTGAATCTCAGCACAAAGGCGGTCGTTGGTGATGGTTTCACTCAACTGCAGGCAGTCGAGCAGAATTTTAAGAGCGTTGTCGAGGTCAGGCCGATCAGACTTGTAATAGACATCGACGGTAAACTTGAATCGCCGGGATATTTTCTTATTCCGGAGGGAATTCTGCATGAAGAAAGATTGCTCGTATTTCTTCAGCGCATCGGACTTAGATAAGGAGCCATGTCCCTGAAGACGAACCACTTTGTAGCAGTTGGACTTTGAGGGACAAGCTCCGTAGATTGTAACTTGGGGGTATTTAGCCATTAGCATTTTCATTGTTGTAAACTTCTGAAAAAGCGAGTGGGATGAAGCACCCTATCGGAATAATCTTGGAAGTTTCGATGAAGGATTTAATATCGTACTTGACAAAAGTGCGGTCAGGATTAGCCAGTGATTCCTGATAGCGCTGTTCCTGCTGATCGCGGAGATATTTTTCAATGAGCATATTTGCGCGGACGGCTGAAACCGTCTGGACTATAAAAGTGTGATCCTGTTCTGAACCTTCCTTATCGTTGGAAAGGACAACGTGCGCACCGATTTCATAGAACTTTTTTCCTTGTACTTCTTCATTAGTTGCCTCAGCATCGGGATTGCCACGGGCAATCTGATCGGCAGTAGCAATGGCATAGTCCTCGGTTGACATTTCACCCTTAAGATAGGCTTCGTCAAGTTCATATTTGCGGATTTCGGCAGGCTTAAGACTGTCAATGAGGACGACGCAATAGTCCATTTCCTTGATTTCCTTGATCTCAAAACCACCTTTGTAGTTAAGTTCTATGAAATCAGCCAGAATCAGGATGGCGTTGGCAACCGAGGTTGCGTATAGTAGTAACGTCTTGCGTTTATCGTCAATCTTTACGACTGCCTTGTAAGGGAATAATGAATGATTTGTCAACAATACTCCTTGTCGATTTTGGTTGGAGACTTCGACTTCAGAAATAGAGCCTTCCTGCAAGAAGAAATTGATTGTAGCAAGTTCTTCTTTGTCGATATAGGTACCTCGTTCAAGAAGCACATCTTTCCTTTCTATCTGAATGGTTTTGCCGGTATCACTGTCGATAAATTCTTCTTGCCATATACGGATTGCCCGGCTGGCTACCCACTTGCCAAGCATTTTAGACGGGTCGTTGGTCTTGAATCGGATCTCAGTTTTACGGGATTCTATCGGGTAATTATTTTTCATTGGAGTAATTGGAGTAATTGGAGGGATTGGAATTATTGGAGTTATGGATGATAATAACCGGGAAGCCGTCGGCTCCGGCAAGGTCAAGAAGGGTGTTGTAGTCGATGGTCATTGGAGGGATTGGAGTAATTGGAATTATTGGAGTAATTTAGGGGCGGGGGGATTGAGTTTTGATTTGAGGCGCGCGATGTGGGTGCGGATCATGTGGGCTCGGCAGCGGCATTTCTGAATGGGGATGGCTCCGAGTGCTTCGTAAAGACGGAGTGCGTCTTCAAGGTAGCGGATTGTTGTCAGGGCATCGGTCTTGGTTATTTCCATCGCTGAGGAATTGTGTTACGAGTTCGTTAAAGTACATTTCATCGCGGGGTATGTCATCGTCGGCGGCCATGATCTGATTGGCGATAGATTTCTTGCGGTGGATGATGGCGTAGAGAACGCTGTCGATGGTATCGCGCCCGAGGAGGTAATAACAGGTGACGTTGTCTTTCTGGCCGATGCGGTGGGCTCGGTCCTCGCACTGGCAGCAGTCGGCGTATGTCCAGGGAAATTCAATGAAGGCTACGCTTGATGATGCCGTGAGGGTCAGGCCAACGCCGGCAGCTTTAATTGAGCAGATGGCGAGGCGGGTGTTTCCGGCCTGAAAGCTGTCGACGGCGGCCTGTTTCTCGACTGCTGACTCGCGTCCGGTGATGGTGACCGCTTGCGGGAATGCTTTTTTCAGGGTATCGACAATCTCATGGAGGGAGCAGAAAAGGATAAGAGGCTTGTCGCTGGCGAGAAATGTCTTGACGAAGTCGACGGTCTGCCTGATCTTTCCCTTGGCGGAGAGGGAGCGGAGGGTCATGAACCTGACGAGGGCTTCCATGCGCATCTTGCGGCGGATCTCGACGTCGGTGCAGGCTGTGTAGGTCTCAAGGTATTGGCGGAGGTCGGCGGCTGCGGTGTCGTAGATCTGGCGGCTGAGGGGGTCGAGCTCGATGATGAGGTCGGTGCGGGTCTTGTCGGGGAGCTGCGGGAGGACTGCTTTCTTTTCGCGGCGTATCATGCAGGTTGCATAGAGTTTCCGTGATAGCCGGGCGAGGGCTTCGGCCTGTTCATCCTGGCTGTCTTTGCCGAAGGAGCAGAAGTCGGCGAGGAATTTTCCGCGACCGCCGAAGTCTTCACCGAGGCGGTTCATTATGGAGAGTTGCGCGATCAGATCCTCGGGGCGGTTTACGACAGGTGTTCCGGAGAGGAGGGCGACGTATTTCTTGCCGGCGGTGATGCCTTTGGTGAAGATGGTCTGCTGAGCGGATGGATCTTTCACACGGTGGGATTCGTCGATGATTACGGAGCGGAACATCTTGATGTAGTCGGCGAAGACCACATCTTTCAGGCGGAACCCGCCGCTTGATTTAATATTACCTCCGGTACGATTTCGGTTGCACTCGGCATAGCCGGAGCAAGCTCCGCTCTGCTCTCGTTGGCGCGAAATGTTACCTCCGGTACGATTTCGGCTGCACTCGGCATAGCCGGAGCAAGCTCCGCTCTGCTCTCGTTGGCGCGAAATGTTACCTCCGGTACGATTTCGGCTGCACTCGGCATAGCCGGAGCAAGCTCCGCTCTGCTCTCGTTGGCGCGAAATGTCCCACACGAAATATTTACGCAGGGATTCAAAGTTGACGATGGCGACCTGATACATGCCTGCGTTGAGGAGGTAGGGGAATGTGGAGCGGACGGAGTCATTAAGGACGAGGGCGCGGGCGCCGGTAAATTTTTCAAATTCCCGCTGCCAGTTTATCTTGAGCGATGAGGGACAGATTACGAGGCATGGGTAGGCGCCGGCGCAGTCGATGACGCCGATACTCTGGAGGGTTTTGCCCAGGCCCGGCTCGTCGCCGATCAGGAAGCGCTTCTTGTCGAGGCCGAAAAGAATCCCTTGCTGCTGATAGTCGTAGGGGGTAACCTTGAGGTTATGTACAAGAGTTTCCATATCAGGCTGAGAGGTTAAGGCACCAGTACCAAAAGGCGAGTTCCTCGTATTTCTCGCGACCGGCGTTGTAGACGGGGTCGCCGCGGCAGATGTGTTTCTTGAAGACGAGGCAGTTTTTTTTGCTGATGGCGTAGATGAAGTCGCGGTCGGAGCGGGCGATGTCCATGTACCAGGCCCGGGATCGGTCCCAGTCGAAGAAGTCGACGGCATCTTCAAATTCTTTCTGGGAGGAGGCGAAAGTTGTCTTCAGGTCGCCGCCGAAGCGGGCTGCCTCCAGCCACCAGTCCCACTTGCAGCGGGTGTCGAGGAAGAAAGGGAATCCGCAGTATTGGAATTGCTGGCTGTTGTTGACCATGAACTTCTGAGTGGCGGCATTTTTGAGGACGAAGGCGAGGAATGGATCTCGGTGGGCTTCCATGCGCAGTGAGCGGTACATCTCGCGGGCGAGGCGGAACTCGTCGTCGGAGTAGACGGTGTCGTCGACGGTGAGGCGGAAGTAGTTGACGCGTGAAGGCTCGGTTATGATAGCGTCGACGAGGCTGCCGAAACGGAAGGCTTCCTCCCGGTTGCCGAATTGCAACCGGGGGTGTAGCATCTCCTTGAGGGCAGTGAGGTCGGAATTGGAGACCTCGGGCCGCTGATAGTAAGTGTCGGGGTTGTGGCTCATGACTTATTGTGCTTTAACTTCATCGACATATTCAACACCGGGGTCGTTGATAAACTCGCCTTCTTTGTTGGCTACTTTTTCGCAGAAGGTGATCTGCTTTTTGAAAATTTTGTCGAGCTCGTCTTTGGTGAGGTTGCATCCTTCCTTGGCCCACCACATGGCAAGCACCTGCATGTAGCCCGAGGGGGCGGTGACTGAGATGCGCTTGGAGACCTTTGCCTTGGGCTGATAGGCGGGAGCGGTGGCGCGGGCGAGATCGAACAGGTTGGCGGCTTCGGTGCCGGCCATGGCGGCCTGGGTTTTCCTGACATCCTCCTGAAGGCGGGCTGCACGCTGAGCTTCCATGCGGGCGAGTACGGCGGCATGACGCTGCTCCATGTCGGTTTTGATGCGGGCGGCTTCGGCGGCTTCGGCCTTGGAGGCGCGTTCCAGCTCGGCTTTTCGGGAGGGGAGCCTGTCGAGGATATCCTGACGGTAATCGCCTATCTCGGCGCGGTATTGCTCGGCGAAGCGTGGCATAAGTTCCTGCAGGATCTCGCTGCGGATGGCGGCTGATTCGTCGTCGGTGATATTGAGCGGGACGTGGAGTGATGGCTGAGGGGTCCAGCCGGGGGCAAGGTCGACGGCAAAGGCTGTGACGGCATCGAGGACGGTGTCATAGTTCTGGAGTGTCAGGCTTCTTTCGAGGGAGGTGAGGTGATTGATGTGGGTGTCGACGAGTTCATTGAACCGGGCTTTGAAATCGTCGGTACACTCGGCGCGGTAGCGGGTGCGGGCGAGGTCGGCCTGACGGCGGATTTCCTCGGCGCGGCGGCGGGCTTCCTCCTGCTGCCGGCGCTCGGCGGCAAAGCGGTTGCGGAGCTGCTGGATCCGGAATGGTACAGTGCCGTCGCGGGTGGGGTCGATGGAGTTTTCCAACTCGGTGAACTCCTTGCGCATCTGGTCGAAGAGCTTGGTGAGGGGGGACCGGCGCTCGTTCATGTCCTTGATTGTGCGGCGTGTCTTCTCGATGTATTTTGCGGCGAGTTGGTCGAGCTCGTCGGACATGCCTTTTTCACGGATCTCCTCGATGAGTTTCTCACCGGCCATGAGGCACCGGGTATAGGAGAGTTGGTTGCGGGAGAAATTTCCGGGTGTGTCGCGGACGATTGCCGAGACGTTTTCAGCCGATGAAGCGAGGGCTACGGAAGTGGTGGCGGTAGTAGTGATTTCGTTGCTCATGATTGAAGTGGTTTTTGGAGGTGGATGGATCAGAATGTTCCGTCGTCGAAGGCGGCATCGGCGGCAGGATCGACGGTAACGCCGTCGGAGTGGTCGGCGGGTTCGGCGAATGATTCAGGTTTGGGCGGCAGCTGCCCGTGGGCTTCGTCGGCGGGGACACCGCCCATTGAGTAGTAATCGGGCATGGTTTCTTCTTCGGGGAGGTCGGCTTCCATTACCATTCCGCGGCCAATGGGGAGCTTGGGGTAGCCCTTGAAAGCGTGCTTGACGCACTTGGCGATGAGGAAGCCGGTGTCGATCGAGCCTTCGAGGCCGGAGGTGTAGAGCTTGTTTTTGTTGTTACCGTTCTGCTTGTCGGAGTAGGCCTGGAGGCGTTTCCATCCTTCGGGGAGGATGATGGCGTAGTCGGCTGAGTTGTCGATGCGGGTTATCTTCATGAAGCAGGCTATGGGATGGGCGGGGTCGTGGTCGAGGTTGAGGCCGTAGGTGACGTGCTTGCGACCGTCGGTTTCCTCGTAGGTGAAGCTGTCGCCGCGGTATACGACGGTGGGGGTGTCGCAGTGGCGTATCTGGCCGTGACGCTGACGGAGGAGGATCTCGCCGTAGCCGGTGACGGCGATGTAGGCGCGGTTTTCGTAGTAGTCTTTTCCGTTGCCGTCCTTTAGCTTGGTGGCGCGGTTGAGGAGGTAGCAGAGGGCCTGGGGGCCGGGTTCGAGGGTGAGGTTTTTGACGGCGAGGTCGACGAATGCGAGGAAAACGGAGAGTGAGGTGACGTTCCACTTGTTTTTGTCGTCGATGATGAGGCGGTTGAGGTAGCGTGACTCTCTTTCGGCGAAAGCCTCGCCTCCTTCGCCGTGGACCTGATTGAAGAGGGTGACGATGTGGTTGTGGACGTCGGCATCGACGGGGACGTCCCAGGGATTGAGTGACTGGAGCTTGCTGACTGTCTCAGCGAATCGGTTTACTGCCATGGTGATGGGGGATTAGAGTGATTGGAGTAATTGGAATAATTGGAGTTATCGGCATGGATGAAAGGCCGGCCCCGAGGGCGGGACCGGCCGAACCAAACCATGAGCGGAAGAAAAACCTCCTGAGTTGATGGCGGACGGCGCGGGAGTCGAACCTGCCTTTCAGCTCTCGGGCGGGAGAGGGCTGCGTTTCACCGGGATAACTTGCCGTCCCAAGGGAAAGTGCCGCCGGGGCTTCACAGCTGCGGCGGCGCGAGAATCATAATCATACTTATTTGTTTCAATCAATTGTAACATATAAAGTGACATGCCCGGCAGCACCTCACGGCGTGACCTGTGGACATGGTCCAGCACTTTATATTACCCTATTGGAGTTGACAATTTACAGTAACTGATGCAACACTATAAAAAATGCTTGGCGCTGGCGGAGGGGGTCGAACCCTCATGCGGAACCTCACGGGGAAGTGGGGACTGCGGCATCCTCTCATCGCAGTTTTACGCCCGCTGATGGGAAAGTGCCTGCCGGGGCGTTTAGCAACGGGGGCAGGCTTAGAGTGTCAGAAATGTTTAGAATATCAAAACTTCTCATCGGGAAGACGGGGCTTCGCAGCTACGGGTTCCCTTTCTTAATGGAGACATTGAAATCGAATATATGAATGAACAGGGGCAGTGGGCAGGACTCGAACCTGCGGCTTACGGGTTTTCAGACCGACGCTCTGACCGACTGAGCTACCACTGCCGGGGGGACAATATGTAGGACAGCGACTTAACGCTGAATTAAAAGTCATACTTGCTACTGCGCCTTTCAGTGCCTTGGGTCGTGATACTGAGGTTGGTTACTCAGCCGCATCGGGTGTTTCATGTCCGGATTAGCTACCGTCTTGCTATGTATTGGTTGAGGTACACGTACCTTGCAAGGTCAGGCCACTCGCTGAAGGGCGCTTTTTATTGTTGGTTGCCGGAGCAGGATTTGAACCTGCGGTGTCAGCCCGGGGGCTGAACGCTGCTGGAGGGGGGATGGGCAGCGTCACCTCGTCCACTTGGTGTTATCCGGCAGTAGGTTTTTTTCGAGCCGCAAGCGGCTCTTGCTGGGACCGGTCATAGGGCCGCAGGGGGGTCAGGGATCATGGTCTTTTACCTGACGGATGCGCCACCGGAATGGGGTTATCTTGTGGAGGAGGGCCTTGATGTCGCGGGCCCGGGAGGCTGTGGCGGTGTGGATCTCGGCCTGACGGCGGTAGCGGGCTGCGAGGGGGCGTATAACGAAGGTTGTCATAGGCGGGATTTGTTGACGGAGTTTACAAACAGGTCATGGAAGCGACCGATAACGGGGTCGGCGAGGACCCACGCGTGGTAGAGGTTGCAGAGGATGAAGGCTGCCGTGATGCCGATAATCTTAGAGATGATGAGGATGGAGATCCAGACGTCGGCGGGACATGACTCGGAGGCGGGGCCTGAGAGGATCCCGACGGTGGCGGTGAAGGCGAGGGCCATGAGGATGAGGATGCGGATGATTGTGGGGATCTTTTTCATGAGGGGTCAGATTGAGTCGATTGATGCTTCTTCTTCGTGGTGTTTTGTGACCAGGAGTTTCTTGAGGGCCTGGGCAGCTTCGGGTGTGGTGGCCTTTTCGGGGAAGATCTGGGTCCAGTCTTCGTATTCGGCCTGCTGAAGGAGCTGGAGGTCGGAGGCGGGAATCTTGCCGATAAGGTGGCGGTAGAGGTGGGTGTAGTAGCGCATTGTAGTGAGGTTTTTTTTAAGTTAATGGTTTTGGTTGTTGTGGCTCCCCCGGGATAACTGAATATCCGCTCGGCGCTTTGCGGGGGAATTTGTGTAAATTTGCAGTGGTAAAAAAAAAAATCTACTTATATGGTTGATCAGATTTTTCTTGATGAGTTGTCGGCAAAACTGTCGGCGCTTCCTTGCCCTGACTGCGGGCTTACGCATCCGATAGTGTTGAAGTTGTTCCACGCTTGGGCCAGTGACCGCCCGGTTATCTCGGTGGGGTACCCGTCGGATGATACCTGCAAGGGGTTCAGGCAGAAGGCGGCGGCTTTTGCGAGCCGGGTAATAAATGCCCGGAATGTGGGGCCGTATCCTTTTGACTTGATGTAAACGAGGGCAATGCGGATGCGCTGCAGGAGTGATGGCTTGGTGTGGAGGCATATCAGGCCAAGGGTGTCGTCTATGCTCAGGATTGTGATTTTGGATGCGGAGGTGTTCATTATCAGGGGTTATTTACATGGTGGGACTGTGGAGTACTGGACATTGCGGTCGAGCTTGCGGCACCATCGGCCATTGAAGCGGTTCATGCCGAATGGGCAGGCGCGGCAGGTGGGATTGGAGGCGGGTCGGGACATGGGGTAGGGGAAATGGTGGATCGTTATGAGTTAAAGGTAGTCTTGTTGTGTCCGCTGGCAGTATCTCAGTTCAGCGGTAATGTATTCGACTTTGCCGGGACGTTTGCTCACTGTTAGCTTTCCTTTCTTACGCCATCGCTCGACATTGCCTCGACCGAACATTGAGAATGCCTTGTTCTGGCTTATTCTCTCGGGGTCGTTTCGGTCAGTCTTCAACAGATGGACAACCTGTGCTGCGACATCTTGCACGAAGACTTGATATGTGACACATTTATCGGGGAATTGTAGAAGGTGCATATACTGAGAATTTATTTTAGCTGCGGGCCTGTGTAGGAAACAGCTCGGAGGGAGTAGTATTGAAATGCTTGGCGAGTACTTCCTGAGTAAGAGCATCGGGGACAGCCGAGTTCTCGCCTTTGCTAAGCCAGCGGCGCACTGCAATTTCGCTTTTCTTTGTAGCCGCTGCTACTTCCTTTACGAAAGCAGCAGCGGGAGTGTCGGGGAGGGGCTGCTGCTTGGCTTGCTCGTAGAGTTGGATTAGTGTCATGTTGATGGATTGTTAGGGATTATTGTTATTTGAGTTCCTGCGGGTCAATTTGATTCGGCGGCTGACATGCTTTTTCCGCAGGATTTTCCTGGTGACAATTTTATCAAGGCCGGTTTATCGGAGGATTCGGTTGATTATTATCGAACTGCATACGGTTTCGTCGGGCATACTCTTGACGCTCTCGGCGGACAAATATCAGACGATTGAGGTAGGCCCGGATAGCTATCGACGCTTCCATGGCATCCCGCTCGCTGTCGAACAGGTTTCCGGCTTCGGAGAGCTGCTCTAATGCCGTGCGTTCATTACGGTAGTATTTCGTTGTATTGCCGACGATCTTTTCGGGACGAAAGTCAACCGGTCGAAGATACCAGTGTATGTTGTCTGATTCGGCCATAAGGAATTTTTATTTGCTTTAGTTATGTTAATTGGTTATATTTGCGACAGCATTTTGTTATCACGATGCAAAGATATAGTTATTTACTATATTTTCAAAATATAACAATAGTTATTTACTATAATTTAACTTTAATTAACCATTTTATGGAGGATAATAATTTTACTATCCTGAAAAGAGATTTTGATTCTTGTCAGCTACCCTCTCCTTATGACCCGATGACATTAAAAACTTTGTGCAACATCATTGATGACATAGAAGATGGCAAGACAACCCTCAATGAATTTGAAGATTACCTTGCCAAGAATAAAGTAGGACTTACTCCGGAAAATGAACGAGAACCGAGATACTTTGGAGATGTGTGTCTTGAATTCGTTTCAAATGTTCTTACATATTTTGAAACTAAAAGACGCTAAAATTCAATTTACTCAATAGTAGTTCTCGCTTTGCGAATTTCGAGCATAATGTTGAAGAGTTGTTCTTCAGCCCTTCTTGTTGCAAAACTAAAGGCTTGGGTAACATAGCTCCGATTAATATTATCAAGGGCTGATAAATTAGCTTTTCTTATAAAAGCCAGTTCTTGGGCAATATCATGCACTTTGTTTAAAGTGTCACTTAACCAATTACCGTCGACTCCCTCATAACCGGGAATTCCTTTTTTAGTTTGTACCATATTATTACTCTGACACCGCAGTTTTAATTAAACATATTGCCGCCCGGTGTAACGGCAAAGCAAATATATAGCAACTTACTATATCTACAAAATATATGGATACTTTAATTGAAGCTATTCTTGACCACCTTGACATTAAGGCAACCCCTTTTGCAAAATCAATAGGTGTACATCCCACACAAATTTTTGACTTAAAAAGTGGAAAAATTAAGAATATTTCCCAATCGATAGCTGATAAGATATTGAAAGTTTATCCGGATTTTAATCGCACATGGCTTCTCACCGGTGACGGTGAGATGCTTCGGAGTTCTGACAGTACGAAGATGATCCCCTTTTACGATGCAGAGACCTCAGGAGGATATGAGGGACATGTGGGTTCATCGATGGAGCAAGTCAACCTGAAGGGTTACATACAGGCCGGAGGATGGTTTGACAGCAAGGAAACAGCGGCGATCCGTCACATCGGCGACTCAATGGTGGAATATCCGAGCGGCTGTATTCTTGCTGTAAGGGAGGTCCTTGAGCGCAGCCTGCTTGTACCTGGGCGCAATTATGTGATCGAGACCAGCGAGTTTCGTGTGACAAAACGATACCAGCGCGGATCTTCACCTGACACGATCGCGCTCTATTCTACCAACAAGGAGACTTATCCTGACGGGCGCCTTGTGCACGAGCCCTTTGAGGTCCATGTAAGCGAGATACGGCGTATTTACAGTGTGCTCGGATATATCGTTAATGAGTCAGGAGAGTTTAAGATAATCAAGCGATAAGGAAAGTATCGGGAAAGATTGGTTAATAAACAAAAATACATGCCACATGTCAGTACTTAATAAATTCAATGTTGTCTTGATGCTGTTTCTTGTGTTTCTGACTTTCTCATGCTCGATAAAGCCTGATGGATCGATAGGAAAATACGTATTCTATGACGACGAAGGTGTCATTCATATTGATGAATCCTGCAGACAGTTGAGATCCGGTAAGGATAGCAATGGCCACTCGACCTATGCCATGGCATGTGTTGATACGACTGATTTTGTTTTTATCGATAGAGTGTGTAGCCAATGTGTTAATACCTCTGGATACGAGCATCTCACTACGATTTATAAACGTAATAAAGCAAGGGATGAATCACGACTATGGTTGTTTGAAAAGTCTAAAATCCTTTATTATGATTTTGAAGATTATGATTCCTTTGTTTCCGCTTTAGAGAGCCAGTCCTTAAGGCGCATTATCTATACAAAGGCGCAGTCGAAAGGATTGAATGTGGGAAGTACATTTGAAGAGTTTAATAATATATTAGGATATGAGCTACCAGCTGAATCCAATCCTAAGAGAGCAGAATCTGATCCGGATTATCTCACGCATATTATCTGGGGGGTTAGCTCGGTCCTTTTGGCGTTTCTGATCATTTGGATTTACTATTCGTTGAAAGCCTTGAAGGATCCGGATGTTCAGGCTGCATCGAAACTCGGGATGAGTATTACAAGGTTCAGGAAATATGAACGGCTGTATGAAGAATATTGGGGCGTTAAGATGAAGTACGGACTTTGTTCGCCCGAAGCTGACGCTTTTTTCAGGACAAAAGTAATCCCTGACATAGACAATCTCAAAGAATGGCATAAATACGAGGATTACCGCGCAATGAGTTGCTGGGAAGATCCTAAAGAAACCTCGTCAGAAGTCAACTGTCAGCCACCAGAACCTAAAACCACTGAGAATATCAGTGTCGCAAAGCCATTGAAGGAAAGTTTTTGGAAAAAGCATAAGGTCCTGACGTATGCTACCATTCTATCTGGTATAGGTTTTGTGATAATGGCACTCCCCGGCGCGGTGTCCGTCATCTGCGGTTTTCCCATGCTATTTGCGTCGTTAGGACTCGCGATGGGTATTATCCTTTGCATCAAAGGCTCTATCGCCAAAAGGATCTTTGGGGATGAAAATTACCGAACATCTTCTCCTAACTTAGCAACAGTACTATTTATCCTGACGGCTTTCAAGGTCATCGTAACGATTATTGAAGCAATTACTTACCGCGAACTTGGTTATGAATGGATCATAGATAGATCATATCTAATGGGGAGATATGTGGGAATTTTACTTGCCTCGCTGCTGTGGTCAATCGTCATCTTTTTTGCGGTCATTATTAAGAATTATTTTACGAATAAATCAAAGCATAAGAAGCATGTTGAATGATTAAATTTCAAATATATGTCATGACTGCTCTGCCTCTTTTCCTGATTGACCTCCGCAAATTTAAAAACGAACCTTTATGTTTACTTCAACACAACTTCATTATTTATGGTACTATTTTGTCACCTAAACAACAAAATAATACATCTAATCATCATTAAATAAATTAATTACAACTTAGCACTTACTTTCTGCGTGGGATAGAAGCGACATTCATTGAACGCGGAACAAATATTCGATTCGACAGTGTTAAAAATTCCAAATGCTGCATAAAAAAGAAGCTCCGGGGCGTTATATTTCCAAAGCAAGGTTATATCTTTGCATTAAGAGTACTACCAAACCAATAATAATTACCTTTCAGAGTATTTACACAACCAGTAACTGATTAAAGCAATTTCATATGAGACTAATTTATGGCGACACTGAAATCTAAGATTTCTTAACTCTCCTCCATCAAAAAGAAAAATTAGTGATTAACCCCGACAGTTACATTTTCGTAACTGTCTTTTTGTGAATGCTAACTCACCTCTTCCCACTTCTTACCGGTCAGCATTAAAAGGCGACAGCTGCTTCAATACCGGCATTGTCGGCATTGTCGAACTTCGATGTATAGTACCAAAAAAACTTTCGAAAGAGACAATGGTAGAACCACCGATAGAATATTTTCTTTAATTTTTCATATTTTAATCATGCTTAGCGACTATATTACTTACATGTTCTATTGGTAAAGCACTGGCGTAAGAATCACATAACACTATAACACACAATATATTAACCAATTTATAACCGACATTTACTTTCGAGTATAAAATATATACTTGACATTTACGTAATGAATACTGATAAACTCGACGTTATAGCTACCAAATACACCGGTAAGGGTTGCCTGAGCAGTCGAAACTTACAAAAAACCTATATCACATTGATACAGAGTGAAATATTACTGCGGCGCAGGCAGCAATTGAGGACTAATCGAAAGTCCCAAGACTTAAAGCCCTTAGGCTGTAACTCGTTGTTA
>CAZJKU010000038.1:0-20162 GCA_964546905.1 uncultured Staphylococcus sp. | reverse complement strand
CACCATTCGCCGTAGCTTGCGGAGGCGATTGGTGTCACGCACCCCTCCCCACACAAGGCGTGCAGGAGCACGCCGACGCGGCGGTAATGCACAAAGTTTTTGAAATATGAATGATAGTCAATATCTTTGCACTATGAGCCACACTGCATTAAGTTATCATATAGTATTAGGAAGTTATCGGAGGGAAAGAGTGATCAATCAGGAATTTGAGCATGAACTCTACGCTTATCTTTTTAATTTCCTGAAAGAGCGCGATATATACGTAAGACGCATCGGAGGGATGCCTGATCACGTACATATATTGTGTGATATACCTGCAAAACATTCTCTCGCTGGTATAATCAAAGTGCTGAAATCCGAATCGAGCAAGTTCATGCGCATGAACCGTAATTTTCCATATTGGAGAGGATGGTCAAAGGAATACGCTTGTTTTACCGTGGATGCGAGTCTGAGAGAGACCCGCCGGCAATACATCATGAATCAGAAGATTCATCACTCAAAGGTTAATTTTGAGGATGAATACCGTCAGTTGCTGTTGGAAAATCATCTAGATATCAATTACGGAATACTTGGTGACGAAATGTAGTCGCGGTGCATAACCGCTGTTTCGGCGTGCTCCTGCACGCCTTTAGGAGGGGGAGGGCGTCACGACACCACTCGCCTCCGCAGGCTACGGCGAATGGTGTTACGATGACTCGGCGTGCTCCGGACGCCCCATCACCCACCCATCCATCGATACCGTACTCCGCACGCCCCATCTCCTACCCATCTACCGGTGCCGCGCCACGCACATCCCACCTCCGGAAGGTGGTGGCGGGCATGTAGGTGGGGTAACTTGCTGTCGGCATAACTGGCGTTTCGGCGTGCTCCTGCACGCCTTTAGGAGGAGGGGAGGGCATCATGACACCACTCGCCTCCGCAAGCTACGGCGAATGGTGTTACGATGACTCGGCGTGCTCCGCACGCCCCATCTCCCACCCATCCACCGGTGCCGCACCCTCCCACCCCTGCACGCCCCATCACCCACCCATCCACCGCTGCCTCGCCCTCCCCTGCCGCAGAGGGGCGTGCCACGCACATCCCACCCCCTCCGCACGCCCCATCACCTACCCATCCACCGGTGCCGCGCCCTCCCACCCTCGCACGCCCCATCTCTTACTCATCCACCGGTGCCGCGCCCTCCGCATATCTCTCCGTCGTTGCATAGGGCGGGATGGTGTGTGAGAGGGGGTTCGTCGATAAATACGGGGGAATTGTCTATTTTTGTTGGTGTTGAGGGGGTGGCGGGGTATTTTTGCAGTTTAATAACTGTATACTGATGAAACATTATCTACCGTTTTTCATTTTCCTTGTCGCGGTGGCACAGGCCGGTGCCGACGACTGGACTTATGCCGACTGCGTGGCTTATGCCCGCGAGCATAATATCCCGCTGCAGAAGACGCGCCTGGGCGAGCAGACGGCCGACATATCGCTGCAGGAGTCGAAGGCGCAGTGGCAACCGTCGCTCGACTTCGGCACGTCGCAGGGCTTTTCCAACACTCCCTGGGGCAACGGCCACCGCAACAGCTACACGAGCAACTATGCGTTTAACGCCGCGTGGACGGTGTGGGACGGCGGCAGCCGCGAGAATACCATACGCCGCAATTCGCTCCTTGCCGAAGCGGCGCGCGTGGATACCCGCGGAGCCGAGCAGTCGCTGCAGGTTGAGATAATGCAGGCTTATCTCAACGCTCTCTATGCAGCCGAGTCGATCGACATATATGAGGAGATGGCCGCGCTGAGTGCCGCGCAGGCTGCCCGCACTCTCGCGCTCATGGAGGCGGGAAAGGCTTCGCGGGTGGACTATGCGCAGCTCAAGTCGCAGGCCGAGCAGGATAATTACGCCCTGGTCAATGCCCGGGGCGAGTACTCGACCCGCTGTATGCAGCTTAAGGAATTGCTCTCGCTGGGAATCGAGACTAATGTCACCCCCGTGGCCCTCGACTTGACTCCGGCGCAGGTGATGGTGGCTCTGCCGCCCATCGACGAGAGCTATGCCATGGCGGTGGCTATCGACCCGCAGCTCGAAAGCCTGCGCATCTCCCGGCGCAGCAGCGAGGCCGACGTGGAGATAGCCCGGGCCGGACGGATGCCCCGCATAGGACTGACCGCCGGGGTGGGCACCGGTTACACGGCTCCCGGCAACGCTTTCGGGACGTCGCTGAAACAGAATTTCGGCGAGCAGATAGGGCTTACCTTCTCGGTGCCGATACTCGACAACAGGAAGACATCGGCCGCGGTGAGCCGCGCGAGGGTCAACACCGTGGCCGCCGGCCTCGACATCGACGACAGGCTCGTGACTCTGGCCTCGCAGGTGGAGAACTGGTATGTGGACACCACCACGGCCCAGTCGCGCTTCTCGGCCGCGACCGAGCAGCTTGCCGCCGCCGAGGCTACCGACAGCCTGACCAACGAGAAGTTTCAGATCGGCTACGTGGACCCCATAGAGCTGATGACCGCCCACAATGCCCTGACCCAGGCGCGCCACACCGTGGCTCAGGCGAAGTATCTCGCCATCCTCGGCCTGAAAATGATAGAATATTACCGAACAGCAACCATAACCCTGAATTAACATCTACTTTATGAACAAGCTATGTATACTGCTGCCGGCGGTCGCTCTGCTCGCGGTGGCATCGTGCTCCAAGAAGGCCACGGTCACGCTCGATACCGTCACGGTGGCTCCCGGCGACCTGTCGGAAACCGTCACCGCCACCGGTACGCTCGAA
Source organism: uncultured Staphylococcus sp. (assembly GCA_964546905.1). GTDB lineage: Bacteria > Bacteroidota > Bacteroidia > Bacteroidales > Muribaculaceae > Duncaniella. Next base: position 17,397 of record CAZJKU010000038.1, on the reverse strand, counting down.
TCGGTGACCTCGGTCGACGTCGGTACTCAGGTGACCGGCATTATCTCGCAGCTCTATGCCGACTTCAACTCCGAGGTGAAGAAGGGCGAGCTTATAGCCGAGATCGAAAAGACTATCCTCGACGCCGACCTGCGGAGCGCCGAGGCCAACGTGCAGTCGGCCAAACTCACCTACGACTACAACCTAACCAACTACAACCGCGACAAGGCGCTCTATGACAAGCAGCTCATCAGCGAGTATGAATACCAGACGTCGCTCAAGGACCTGCAGGTGTCAAAAGCCGCCTACGACAAGGCCATGGCCGACCGCGTCCGCGCCGCCAAAAACCTTAACTACGCCGAGATCTACTCTCCTATCGACGGTATCGTGATCTCGCGCGAGGTAGAGGTGGGGCAGACCGTCGTATCAAACATGAACGTGGCCAACCTCTACACCATCGCCGACCTTGACAACATGCAGGTGGTGGGCAACGTCGACGAGGCCGATATAGGTCAGGTGAAGGTGGGCCAGCACGTCACATTCTCGGTCGATGCCTATCCCGACCGCCTCTTTGAAGGCTCGGTCACCCAGGTGCGCCTCAATCCCACCACCGAGAGCAACGTTGTCACCTACGAGGTGATCGTGGCAACAACCAATCCCGACCACAAGCTGATCCCCGGCCTGACGGCCAACCTCACCATCTATGTGCTCGAAGAGAAGGATGCCCTGCTCGTGCCGGTATCGGCCTTCAACTTCACTCCCCGCGATGCCGGTTCCGGCAGTGACCTTCCCGTGGCCGGGGAGCCGCTCGACAAGTCGAAGCTCGCTCAGGGCGAGAAGACGCTGTGGGTGGTCGACGGCAAGCAGCTCGTCAACAAGGCCGTGGCCACCGGCACGTCCAACGGTATCTATACCGTGGTCGAAAGCGGCCTGAAGCAGGGCGACAAAGTGGCTACCGGATATTCCGAGCAAAGTGAATCATCGGCATCGACCGAGCGCAGTCCTTTCGCCCCCGGCCCTCCGGGACGTAAGAAATAATAGCCACGGACATGGAAGAACGCAAGGAAATAATCATTGTCGACCGCCCATCGACGAGAGCTATGCCATGGCGGTGGCTATCGACCCGCAGCTCGAAAGCCTGCGCATCTCCCGGCGCAGCAGCGAGGCCGACGTGGAGATAGCCCGGGCCGGACGGATGCCCCGCATAGGACTGACCGCCGGGGTGGGCACCGGTTACACGGCTCCCGGCAACGCTTTCGGGACGTCGCTGAAACAGAATTTCGGCGAGCAGATAGGGCTTACCTTCTCGGTGCCGATACTCGACAACAGGAAGACATCGGCCGCGGTGAGCCGCGCGAGGGTCAACACCGTGGCCGCCGGCCTCGACATCGACGACAGGCTCGTGACTCTGGCCTCGCAGGTGGAGAACTGGTATGTGGACACCACCACGGCCCAGTCGCGCTTCTCGGCCGCGACCGAGCAGCTTGCCGCCGCCGAGGCTACCGACAGCCTGACCAACGAGAAGTTTCAGATCGGCTACGTGGACCCCATAGAGCTGATGACCGCCCACAATGCCCTGACCCAGGCGCGCCACACCGTGGCTCAGGCGAAGTATCTCGCCATCCTCGGCCTGAAAATGATAGAATATTACCGAACAGCAACCATAACCCTGAATTAACATCTACTTTATGAACAAGCTATGTATACTGCTGCCGGCGGTCGCTCTGCTCGCGGTGGCATCGTGCTCCAAGAAGGCCACGGTCACGCTCGATACCGTCACGGTGGCTCCCGGCGACCTGTCGGAAACCGTCACCGCCACCGGTACGCTCGAATCGGTGACCTCGGTCGACGTCGGTACTCAGGTGACCGGCATTATCTCGCAGCTCTATGCCGACTTCAACTCCGAGGTGAAGAAGGGCGAGCTTATAGCCGAGATCGAAAAGACTATCCTCGACGCCGACCTGCGGAGCGCCGAGGCCAACGTGCAGTCGGCCAAACTCACCTACGACTACAACCTAACCAACTACAACCGCGACAAGGCGCTCTATGACAAGCAGCTCATCAGCGAGTATGAATACCAGACGTCGCTCAAGGACCTGCAGGTGTCAAAAGCCGCCTACGACAAGGCCATGGCCGACCGCGTCCGCGCCGCCAAAAACCTTAACTACGCCGAGATCTACTCTCCTATCGACGGTATCGTGATCTCGCGCGAGGTAGAGGTGGGGCAGACCGTCGTATCAAACATGAACGTGGCCAACCTCTACACCATCGCCGACCTTGACAACATGCAGGTGGTGGGCAACGTCGACGAGGCCGATATAGGTCAGGTGAAGGTGGGCCAGCACGTCACATTCTCGGTCGATGCCTATCCCGACCGCCTCTTTGAAGGCTCGGTCACCCAGGTGCGCCTCAATCCCACCACCGAGAGCAACGTTGTCACCTACGAGGTGATCGTGGCAACAACCAATCCCGACCACAAGCTGATCCCCGGCCTGACGGCCAACCTCACCATCTATGTGCTCGAAGAGAAGGATGCCCTGCTCGTGCCGGTATCGGCCTTCAACTTCACTCCCCGCGATGCCGGTTCCGGCAGTGACCTTCCCGTGGCCGGGGAGCCGCTCGACAAGTCGAAGCTCGCTCAGGGCGAGAAGACGCTGTGGGTGGTCGACGGCAAGCAGCTCGTCAACAAGGCCGTGGCCACCGGCACGTCCAACGGTATCTATACCGTGGTCGAAAGCGGCCTGAAGCAGGGCGACAAAGTGGCTACCGGATATTCCGAGCAAAGTGAATCATCGGCATCGACCGAGCGCAGTCCTTTCGCCCCCGGCCCTCCGGGACGTAAGAAATAATAGCCACGGCCATGGAAGAACGCAAGGAAATAATCATTGTCGACCGCCTGAGGCGTGAGTTCATAGTGGGAGGCGAGAAGGTCAAGGCTCTGCGCGGAGTGTCGTTCACCATCCGTGAGGGGGAGTTCGTCACCATCATGGGTACGTCGGGCTCGGGAAAGTCGACCCTGCTCAACCTCCTGGGCTGCCTCGACACCCCTACGTCGGGCGAATATATACTTGACGGTGTCTCGGTGCAGAAGATGAGCAAGAATCAGCGGGCCGTGACGCGCAACCGCAAGATAGGTTTCGTGTTCCAGAACTACAACCTTCTCCCCAAGACCACCGCTATCGAAAATGTGGAGCTGCCGCTGCTCTACAATTCCACCGTCAACGCCCGCGAGCGACGCGAGCGCGCCATAAAGGCCCTGGAGGCCGTGGGGCTGCACGAGCGCATGTATCACAAGAGCAACCAGATGTCGGGCGGACAGCAGCAGCGCGTGGCAATCGCCCGCGCGCTCGTCAACGACCCCGTGATAATCCTCGCCGACGAAGCTACGGGTAATCTCGACACCCGCACGTCGTTCAGCATCCTGACACTCTTTCAGGAATTTCACCGCCGCGGGCGCACGATCATCTTCGTGACCCACAATCCGGAACTGGCCGAATACTCGTCGCGCAACATAGTGCTGCGCGACGGAAAGATCGTTTCCGACACCCTCAATCCCGCTCCCCGCTCGGCCCGCGAGGCCTACGAGGCTTTACCCACCGAAACCGATTGACATGAATATAATCAACCTCCTGAAAATCGCTCTTAAGGCACTCAACAACAATAAGCTCCGGTGCTTCCTTACGATGCTCGGCATCATAATCGGCGTCGGGGCGGTAATCACCATGCTCGCTATCGGGCAGGGGTCGAAAGACAGTATCCGCGCCCAGATTTCCGAGATGGGTTCCAACATGATAATGATTCATCCGGGCAACATGCAGCGCGGCGGCGTCAGGCAGAGCGCCGACGACAACCAGACTCTTGAGGTATCGGACTACGAGGCACTGCGCCTCGTGCCGGGCATCGCGGCTATCTCCCCGTCGGTCAACAGCGGCGGCCAGTTCATCAACGGCAACAACAACTATCCCTCTACCATCTATGGCGTGAACCCCGACTATCTCGACATACGCAAGCTGAAGATCAAGGAAGGGACGGTGTTCACCGAGCAGGATATAAAGCAGGCCGCGAAGGTGTGTGTGCTGGGGCGCACGGTGGTCAACAACCTTTTCCCCGACGGGACCGACCCGCTCGGAAGGGTGGTGCGCTTCGGCACGATTCCTTTCACCGTAATAGGTGTGCTTGAGTCAAAGGGTACCAACTCGATGGGTATGGACCAGGACGACGTAGTGCTCGCGCCTTATACCACAGTCATGAAGCGCATCCTGGCTATCGACTACCTTCAGGGAATATTTGCCAGCGCCGTGGATGAGAACGAGACCGACGACGTGATCGACGAAATCACCGGCACACTGCGCCTGCGCCACAAGCTCGCCGACGGCGTGCCCGACGATTTCACCATCCGCTCCCAGCAGGAACTCAGCGAGATGATGAACTCCACCAGCGACATGATGACCGTGCTCCTTGCCTGCATCGCGGGCATATCGTTGCTCGTGGGCGGTATAGGAATCATGAATATAATGTATGTGTCGGTGACGGAGCGCACGCGCGAGATAGGCCTGCGCATGTCGATAGGTGCGCGCGGCATCGACATCCTCTCGCAGTTTCTGATCGAGGCGGTGATAATCTCCGTGACCGGTGGACTCATAGGAATCCTCCTGGGTTTCCTGGCCACATGGCTGGTCAACCTCATCGCCGGGTGGCCCGTAGCCATTCAGCTCTATTCGGTAGGATTGTCGTTTGCCGTCTGCACCGTCACGGGAGTGTTCTTCGGATGGTATCCGGCCAAGAAAGCCTCGTCGCTCGACCCCATCGAAGCCATCCGCTACGAGTGATTCAGGGCATTGTGGCAGGCGAGAGTGTGTCGGTGATCATCTGATCCACGCCTAAGGCCGCGAGACGCTGATAGTCGGGAATGGTGTTGACGGTCCACGTCATCACCTTCAGCCCGGCGTCGTGAAACGCGGCGATACACTCTTCGTCGATAAAATCTTGCTTGATGTCGACATCGAGGCGTCGCTCAATTATCCAGGGCAGGAGCTCGCGCCACTTGCCGTCGGCCTGAAACACAACTTTAAGTTCCGGCTGCTGAGTCAGGAAATAATCGGTGTAGGGTTGCGACGAGGTGAGTATCACGCACCGGTCGGTCATGCCGCTGTCGGCGATGAGCTTCGCCAGGCCCGGCAGCGGCGAGAGGTCGCTGTCGTTCTTTCCCATCGTCTTGAGATGCAGGAGCGGGGTCAGGCCGTTGTCGCGGCAGAAATCAAGGTATTCACCGATAGTGAGCAGCCGTCCCGTGTAGGTATTGCCGTCGATGGTCTGGGTGTAGGTCTCTTCGAGCAGAGCCGGAGCGGTCGACGATGCTATTTTCATGTTTCCGCCCAGGCGGGAGGTCTTGCCGTCGTGGGCGGCCACGTAGACTGAATCGGCCGTGACGCGCACGTGGCACTCCATCATGTCAAACCCCAGCATGGAGGCACCGTTGCGGAATGCTTCGATAGAATTTTCCACGCCGTAGGCACTTCCGCGGCGTCCGATGAGTTGGGGACAGGTGGCCGGGGCCGCGATTGAAATCAGGGCTGCGGCGAGAGCTAATAAAGTCTTTTTCATGGGTCAGAGAAATTTGATGCGGTAATCTGATGGGTAAAGATTGTTGGAGCGGTTGCCGAGATGCTTCATGAAGCCGAGCGGCAATCCCGAGTAAGTGACAGCCACATATCCGCGCGGAGTGGCCGGAGGAAGGGTCAGGGTGGAGCGGCGCAGGTAATCGCGGGCATCGTCCAATGGGAGCTCGACCCGGGGAAATGAGTCGGGCGAGAGGGCGGTCGACATGGCAAGCCCGTGATGAGGTATGAGGTCCTTGCCTTTCTTTTCGGCTACGGCCACTCCTGCCGCCACTACCGTGGTGACCCGGTCGAGGTGGTCGAGCAGAGGAATCATCTCGCGGGGGATGGCGCATAGCAAGCCGTCGCGCTCGGTTATGTCGAAATCTACGGGACTGCGTAGCCATCCCGCTACGGTCTTTACAGCGGCGGGATCGACGGCCTGACGCGACTTCTTCTTGGCGCGCTGATCTTTCTCTTTCCGCTCTTTGCGCGGTGAACTGTCGCCGGGCTTGGTGATGACCGCCACGAAAAGGCCCTCGCCTTGCAGCCGGTGGGGCATGAAGCGGTAGCATGGCAGCGCGGTGCCGATGCCGGGAGCGATGCAGGCGGGCAGTCCCGGGATGGCGCTCGGCTCGCCGCCGAGATGTCGGGCGATATATTCCACCATCAGCTCGTTCTCGCGGCGGTTGAACGTGCAGGTGGAATAGATCATCGTGCCCCCGGGGCGCAGCATAGTCCAAAGATTGTCGACGATCTCTTTCTGCCGTGCCACACATTCATCTACAAGCCGCGGTGTCCACTGGGCCACAGCCTCCTCGTCCTTGCGCATCATTCCTTCGCCTGAGCAGGGGACGTCGGCTATGATTATGTCGGCCACCTCGCCGGCGCGAGCCAGTGAGGCCGTGTCGCCACGGGTTACGATGGTGGCCGGGTAGCCCCATTTCATCAGGTTCTCGGCCAGCACGCGGCATCGGGCAGGCATTATCTCGTTGGCTACCACGATAGAGCCAGCAGGAAGCGCATCGATAGCAGCTGTGGTTTTACCGCCCGGGGCGGCACACGCGTCCACGACCACGAGCGGGTCCTGACCTGCTATGCCGGCCACTATGGTCTTGACGATCATCGACGAGGCATCCTGCACGTAGTATGCGCCGGCGTGAAACAGCGGGTCGAGCGTCACCGACCCGTGACCGTCGGGCAGACGTATTCCGCCGTCACACCATTCCACCCGTTCACCTTCGGGAGCGAGCGGCGACGGCTTGGCGGGATTAAGCCTGACCGAGCGCGTCGGTTCCCCGCTGCCGAGCGATGAGAGAAGGGCGGGAGCCTCGGCACCTAATTCTTCTTGACAGAAGGCGGCGAAGCCGTCGGGAAGTATGCGTGGGGCGTTCATCTGTGCAGAGGGCGGCCTTCATATTTTTCGAGAGCGTCGATCCACTCAGGGGCGATTTCGACCGATCCGGCGGTGTGCCGGTCAAAACCTGCAAGGATCGAATAGGCCACGGCCTTGGTGACCATCGTCGATGAATTGATGATGCGTTGCTCCATCCTGAAGCTGCGGTTGCCTATCCCGGTTACGGCGGTCAGCACTTCGACAGGCTCGTCAAAAAGGGTGGGGGAATAGTAGGTGCAGTTGATGTTGACTATCACCACTCCCACGTTTTCCCAGTCGATGTTGCCCCTCATCACGTCCTCGAAATAACGGCTTTTGCCCAGATCGAAATAATTGAGGTAGATGGCGTTGTTGACGTGGCCTAAGAAGTCGATGTCGGAAATCCTTATCTGCACCGGCATGTAGTGGTGGAAAGGGGCGTCGGCAACCGGCACGCGGGGATTATTGTCGGGGGGAAGTATCTTGGGTTCCATTGAGGTAAAGGATAGAAATGACAGTGTCAGTGAAACATGATGTCGGAGATCACCTGCCGCCCGCAGGCGTCGTTGAGAGCCTTTACGAGCGAGGAGCGCGTAAACATAAGCTCGTTTTTGAGCGGAGCCGAGGTGAGGTAGACGTGAAGTACTCCGCGGTCCACAAACCGGCGCACCGTGTAGCGGTTGATGCCCGGCCCGACGATCTCGGGCCACAGCGCACACAGGCGGTGCTCGTCGAGCCGGTCGGAGATTCCGGCCTGCGAGAGGACATGGTCCACGAAGTCACCCAGGCGTATGGGGTCAGTCTTCTTCATCGTGGCTAATAGGGGTGAAGCACCCGCGGTCGACACTCCACAGGCGGTAATCGCCCGCAGCCGTGCGCCGCATGATTTCATCGAGATGGGTGCGGTTAGTATCGGTAATGAAAATCTGGCCGAAATCGTCGGCCATGATCAGGGAGACGATGCGCTCCACGCGCCCGGCATCGAGCTTGTCGAAAATATCGTCGAGCAGCAGCAACGGGCGCATTGAGGTGGTGCGTCGCAGGAACTCATATTGCGCCAGGCGCAGGGCTATGGTGAAACTCTTGCACTGCCCCTGCGAGCCGGTGCGCCTGACGGGCATCCCGTCGAGCAGCATCTCGATGTCGTCGCGATGCGGGCCCACCGAGGTGTGTTTCACGATTTCGTCATGGCGGCGGGCGCTGTCCATCAGCTCCCTGAGCGTGACACCGGGTTGCGACAGCGAGCTGTCATATCCTATCGATACCTCCTCGCCGTGACCGGCGATAGCGGTATAATAACGGTGGAAAATCCCCGACAGCTCCTCTACCCACGCCTTGCGGGTAGCATGAATCCGGGAAGCCGTGTAGTCCATCACCGTCTCCACTGCCTCGTAAAGGGTGTGATCCACCACTCCTGAGCGTAGCATGGAATTGCGCTGTTCGAGCGCGCGGCCATAGCGGATAAGGGCATCGAGATATACCGGATCACTCTGCGAGATGACCACGTCCATCCACGCTCGCCGCTCCTCGCCCGCGCCGCGTATCAGTTCGATGTCCTGAGGCGCGATCATCACGAGCGGAAACGAACCGATGTGAGCGCTCAGCCTGTCATATTCCTTTCCCCCCCGGCGAAACTTCTTCCGCTTCCCCTCGGCCATGCCCAGCGAAAGCTCCTCGGCACTCCCGCGACGGTCATAGACAGCCTTGACCATCGTGAAAGATTCGCCGCGACGGGTGAGCATCCGGTCGGGGACCCGGGTAAAACTCCGGGTCAGGCTCATGTAATAAATCGCGTCAAGCAGATTGCTCTTACCCATGCCGTTATTGCCCAGAAAGCCATTTACCTTCGATGAAAATTCAAGGTCGGCCTGAGCGATATTCTTAAAATTGGTAAGAGTCAACTGCTTGAGAATCATGGCTAAGATATGCTGAAGGAGTTGGGAAATTGATACAAAAAAGGGTAAGCGATCTACATCGCACCGCTACAACCCGATACCGTTGCTTCGATCAAGACCTGGCGGAGTTCTCGGGGAGCTGGTCGTGTAGGACTTACCCGGCCACAAAATTACAACATTTCCCCCAATCCACCAAATATTTTTTCAAAATCTCCCAAAAATCTCCCGAAAAATCTCCCGAAAATCCCGGAATTATTGTCCGTTTCTGCCCTCTATCCATGCTCTCAGAAAAAATGAAACAAAACAGTAGGGATATGGCGTGCCATTTCAACCATATCATTCGCTGATACACTTTCGCAATGAGGCTATATACTACATAATGCACCATGTAAGTCGCAGATTTACAGCTGTGAGGCGGTCCGACATGACACGCCATGTCACTATAATTTCGCCCCCGGAAAAGCCCGGGACGGGCTTAACCTGTTCAACCCCGGGTGCTTGCCACCCGGGGTGATGCGGCAGTGGAACCTTGCACCCCGGCGGGGTGCGACAAAGTAGCGTCGGAGGTTCAACCTCCCCGAGGTTGAGAGGTCAGGATAGTCTCTTCCGAAGGTGGCGATCACCCCCGGTTAAATAGATTAATCTCGTCACGGGCTTTATTGCTTTATCATAATGCAGGCAAAGGGATGGCGACACATATAACGACGCTGATTGCATTGGCGCCTGCAAGCCATAGGAAATTTCGTTTGAACGGATATTTAAAAATCCATTTTAAAGTCAGCCCTTCTATAACTACATTGCACAGGACGACAGCAATGTAATCTAGAATCCAATGTGACAGATGAAACGTTCCCACTCCGAGCGGAAGAGTTAATATCTCAACCAATATGCCGCTTACCGGAATGAGGAGGAATCCAATCAGGGCCGAGATAGCATTCATTGTAAGAGTGATTAAGGCCGATTTGCCCCAGCTTACTTTAAGAAAGATTCTGGTGGCGAAAAATTCAACTATCAGCCCGACGACGATAACATACCACGTATAATACTGCTGTACAATTAACACTGACGGCCATATCATGTTGGCTTTAGCCGAGATTGGAATCAATATCAGCAACCACAAGAGCAATATTCTCTTAATCAGAGGATTCATTAAACAAAATTTTTTACAAGTATCTCAAACCTAAAAAAGTACATGTTAAACGAATCATTAAATAGTTTACCCAATGCCTTGAAAAACGTTGAAAATCGCCGATAGTTAACTTCCATCATGATGACATAATGTATTCTGTTTTGGGATCTGATTAAATCAATAACCGAAGGATCTATCTTCTGCAAAGATAGTAAATCTCCCGGATTATCAACATTTCTCCACCCCGATATCTGCGATTATCGTCTTTCCCGTAGGTAGGTCGGGGGCTTTCGGGACGCGAAAATTGGTTGAAAATTCCTATTTAACGAAATTTTTCTTTATTTCGTTAAAAAAGTGGGTTGAAATGAACCGAAGATTCCGGAATTAGTTGTAATTTTAGGTCGAATTTCCTAAACACATCATAGATATGAAATTTTTAACAGATGAAAAGCTTGTGATCGTCGGCGCTGCCGGCATGATCGGTTCCAACATGGCCCAGACTGCAATCATGATGGGTCTCACTCCCAACATTTGCCTTTACGACCCTTACGCTCCGGGCCTGGAAGGTGTTGCTGAAGAACTTTATCACTGCGGTTTTGAGGATGTCAACATCACTTTCACTACCGATATCAAGGAAGCTCTCACCGGCGCCAAGTATATCGTCAACTCGGGTGGCGCTGCCCGCAAGGCCGGCATGACCCGCGAAGATCTCCTGAAGGGCAATGCCGCCATCGCCGAGGAATTCGGTAAGAACGTGCGTCAGTACTGCCCCGACGTGAAGCATATCACGGTGATTTTCAATCCCGCTGACATTACCGGTCTCATCACCCTGCTCTATGCCGGTGTCAAGCCTTCATGCGTGACCACTCTTGCCGCGCTTGACTCGACCCGTCTGCGCAGCGAGCTGGCCAAGTATTTCAAGATTTCTCCCGACAAGATCACCAATTCCCGCACCTACGGTGGCCACGGCGAGCAGATGGCCGTGTTCGCCTCCACTACCCTTGTCGACGGCAAACCTCTCAACGAGATCATCGGCACCGAGGCGCTGCCCGTAGAGGACTGGAACGCACTTAAGACCCGCGTGATCCAGGGCGGAAAGAATATCATCGACCTCCGCGGCCGCTCTTCTTTCCAGAGCCCCTCTTACGTGTCGATCGAGATGATCGCTGCCGCTATGGGTGGTAAGCCTTTCCGCTGGCCTGCCGGTACTTACGTGAACAACGACCGCTATTCCCACATCATGATGGCCACCGAGACCACTATCTCCAAGGACGGCGTTGTTGCCAAGCCTCTTACCGGTACTCCCGAGGAGATGAAGGAACTCGACGAGAGCTACAAGCACCTTTGCGCTCTCCGCGACGAAGTGATCGCTATGGGCGTGATGCCTCCCATCGACAAGTGGGCAGAACTCAATCCCTATCTTGACGAAAAGACCTGCTGATCAGGACTTCATAATTTTTACAGCGAGCGGTTGCCGGAATCCCCGGCAACCGCTCGCGCATCATATATATATATATGTTTTCAAATTTACTGATTATTCCCTGACCGTCACCGTGCAGTTGTTGATGACGCAGTTCCGGATGCGGGATGTGTCAAATGATTCGACCGGGGCGGTGGCTATGACGTCGGTAAACGTGAAGTCGCGCAGGGTGTAGAAGTCGCCGGCCTTGTCCTTGTAAAAGTCGCGTGTGCACTCAAGGTTGCCGTTGCGGAAGGTGACGTTGATCACTCCCGACGGTGGCATGGGGTCACGGTCGACCTTGTCGAAGAATTGTGTCCACGTCTGGACCTCGACAGCGTTTCTGACAGTGCCTGTGGCACCGTCGACAAGCACATTGCGGTATTGCTGAGGCGTATCGGGGCGCATCTTGAACAGGAGCACGTGATATGTGCCCTCAAACGTGCAGTCCTTCATTATCACGTTGGAGCAATCCCAAGCCTCGCTGCCGAATGTCACTCCGGCGTTGGTCTTTCCGAAGCGGCAACGGTCGATAATCACACGGGCTACCGGGCCGTTGGCGGGAATGGTGTCAACGTAGGTGCCTTTGCCCCCTTTGAGGCACACGCCGTCGTCGTTGGTGTTCATGTAGCAGCGGCTGACGAGGATATCGGTGCATGCATCAAGGTCGATAGCGTCGGTGCTCGGGCCTTTGGGATAACCGTCGGTGGGCGCGAGGATAGTGACGTCTATATATTTAATGTGGTCGCAGCGGTAGAGGTGATTGGTCCAGAAGCCTGAGTTTACCATACTGATGCCGCTGACGGTGACACCCGATGAATTGGACACGTAGAGCATACGGGGACGGAGAGCTTCGAGATTGGTACACTTGCGGTTGACCCGTCGCCTCAGCCAGAATTCATCGTAGAAGCGATGGCCGTTGCCGTCGATAGTGCCTTCGCCGGTTATGGTGAATCCGTCGACACCGTCGGCATTGATCAGCGCGGCGAAGTAGTCGAGGGTCTGACCCTCAAGACGTGTCCTGACTATCTCGTAGTGTGTTATGGCGTCGGAGCCTTTTATCTTGCCACCCTTCATGATGTGGAGATGAGTGGCCGGGCGGAAGAAGAGCGAGCCGGTCAGGAATGTGCCCTCAGGCACCACGATTACCCCGCCTCCGTTGCCGGCGGCGAGATCGATCACGCGCTGGATCGCTTCAGTCTGGATCAAGGTAGAGTCACTTGCGGTGACACCGTAGTCGGTTATCAGATATTGACGCCCTAAGTTTTCGATCGACGGCACGGTTGTGTCGTTGAACCACCGGTCGACCGTAGATCCGTCAGGAAACGTAGTGAACTGTGCCGGGAGCGAAGTGGCGCAGAGAAGTGCGGTCCCGGCTAAAAGAGTACGTATTTTCATGGTTTGATCATGGATAAGGCGGGGATTCCCGAAGAAATCCCCGCCGGCTTTAACAGGATGTTTTAAAGGAATTTGTCGCCGTAGGCGATCTTGGCATCATTGACCATCAGCTTGATGCGCTGCTCCTCGCTCTTGGGGCACACAAGCAGCACGTCGCCCGAGTCAGCGATAATATAGTCGGTCAATCCCTGCACCACCACGAGCTTATCGCCCTTGACGGCAAAAATATTACCGGTCGACTCGTAGGCAAGTACCTGACAGTTTTGGGTCACGTTGGCGGCAGTGTTCTTGGGTGAATTGTCGTAGAGCGCGCTCCAGGTCCCGAGGTCATTCCATCCGAATGATACTTTCTGAACATATACGTTGGAGGCCTTCTCCATTACGGCATAATCGATGGAAATGGCCGGGCACGAGGCGAAGTTGCGCTCGATCCAGACGGTCTCCTCGGGAGTTCCGAATGCAGCCGCGCCCTGCTCAAACGACACGTGGAGATCGGGCGCGTGCTTCTCAAGAGCCGATAGAATCGCCCGGGCACTCCACAGGAATATGCCCGAGTTCCACAGGAACTCTCCCGATTCGAGAAATACCTTGGCCAGTTCGAGGTCAGGCTTTTCGGTGAAAGTCTTCACCCGCGAAATGGTCTCGGTGACAGGCTCGCCTATCTGGATGTAACCGTAGCCGGTCTCGGGGCGCACCGGGGTGATGCCGAATGTCAGCAGGGCATCAGTGCTCTCCACAAAGTCAAATCCTGTCCTGACGCACTGCTCGAAAATATTCTCGCGGGTGATGAGGTGGTCGCTCGGGGTGACGATCATCGATGCCTCCGGATCAATGGCGGCGATGTGCCGGGCCGCCCATGCGATACAGGGAGCCGTGTTGCGGCGTGCCGGCTCAAGGAGGATATTCTCCTTGCGCAGGTCGGGAAGCTGCCCGGCCACTAAGGGTGCATACTTGGCATTTGTGACTATAATGATGTTTTCGGGAGGGACTATGCTCAATATGCGGTCGTATGACATCTGGAGCAGCGACCGCCCCGTGCCGAAGAAATCGATAAACTGTTTCGGCCGGTCTTCACGGCTATATGGCCAGAATCGGCTACCGACTCCGCCGCACATTATCACGCAGTAGCGATGGGATGTTGACATTGTTAGATAGATTGAATTATTGCTATTAGAAATACACCGGTAAAACCGATGAAATAAGTTTTTCACAAATATAAGCCAAAAAATCCTATTGACCAAAATTCCCCGAAGTATGCGCCCCGATTCTTGCCGAATTGCCGGCATAATAGTAACTCAGGTGGATGTAACAATTCATCAAATCTAATCATGAAAGCTGCTGATTATCAGCAATAGCGCGATTAATCGCGCCTGCAATGACTTTTATTCAGCTGATAAATGCAAGACCCACCCAGAAGCCTTGCAATGCGCGCGCATCGAAAGTCTATTTTTTTACTTATACTGGTTCTTATTCGGCTTGATTACAGGCCTTACCATTGCCCTTTCATACTTGGGATGCTCGCTCGTGATCCGGAGACCTGTTTCGTCTAACTCCAGCGCGTAGGCATACATGCCGGGATCACCTGTTCCGTCAACCGATAACACCGCTTCACCGGTCCAGTAGTGACCGAGGAAATAGGTATTAGGGTTGTCATGATCGCAAAGTTCCTTACAACCACAATAATCATGTGGGTCAAGGAAGAAACAAAGAATTTTTCCACTCGGGCCTATAGCAATAACTTCTCCTGAATAATAACCTGAATCAGATTTTCTGATATACCATTTAAAACTGCAGTAATTGATTAACTCTTCAAAATCTTCGCGGTCGGGCAGTTGCCAGTCACCGCACCAATGATCTTTTGCCACATCATAATCTGTGCCTGAAATAGAGGTTCCTATATCTTCGAAGGAGAACCTGTCACTGTTATTTGCAGGCGTATAGAAATCATAATTCTCCAATGTAAAGACCTCCTTTTCATATATCTCTCCCCAGGCAAAATGACCACCGATTAGTTCCCAAGGCTGCGGTCTAACCGTTAGGCCGGTACCCTGAGGATACAGCGGGGCACCTCCCATATTTGCAAGAGCCCAAAGATTTCCGCTTGGCAAACCTAAATCAATATATTGTTTCCCGTTAAAATCTATGGTTGGACTGTCAGAATTATCAGCATTATCAATTACGGTTTCTTCCTCCGAATCGCATCCTGCAAAGATCAATGACAGTAAAACGAGTAAGTAAATTGATTTCTTCATATTAGTATTAATTTTTTCTTTTTTATAGTTTCAGTTTTATACTCCTTATTGATGTTGTATGGTTTATCTCCCGTTTTGTAAGCGCTTTTAGCTATTATTTCTCTGACATCAGCAATCCCCAAAGAGGGGTTTCTCTGTAATATGAGTGCAGCGATACCGGCCACATGAGGACACGCCATTGACGTTCCGGTCATATCAAGAGTTTTATCGGATACGGCGACATCATCGTAGTAATTACCCGCCTGAATGGATTGCGCGAAACCGATTCTACATAGGGACGGAAGCGCGAGTGTGAGTATTGGGAGAGATTTTATCAGTCGCATAGATTAAGGTCTATTTAATTTAAGATGGCTCAAATATAATGATTTTTTATAAAGAATGCAAATATCAGTTGTAAAATAGGATAAAATTGGAAAATCAAAAAATTTCCATGACTATTCTGAAAATTCCCAATGCATGTGGACTTATGAAACAGCAATCGGCACATATTATTCCGATACTGGGAAGTGATGGATCTCATAGAACCATCCCCTGAAGATTCGTATTTACAGGAGAATTAAAGTTCATCTTTTCCCACAAAATCCCACATTTTTCCATTTCCATTAGACCAGTATAGTCACAGATAGAAGCACCTGCATACAACGGGTTAGAGGAGGTCGACAAGGCGATTAATCCTATCCATAATTCTTTGTCGATTTTCATTCATTTTATCAATGCTTTGCATTGCACGCCGATAATAGTCTTCAAAGCGTTGACGGATCTCTGGAGTGATTGGAATAGTGGGAGCAAAAACATCGTATGTTCGTGTTTCGAGTCTGTTGTTTTCATAGTCCGGCCCATTAATCACCACATAACTATCACTATCAGCATATAGCCAATAATTATCATCAGTGGCCTCAACTCCCAGACCATCTGCAATACACGATAGCTCTACAAAATCACGTTCTTTCCAACATTGTTCTATTGACATGGGGCGATCAATTACAGTTGCAAGGCGTACCAAACCATTCTCCCTGTCATATACCTCAACAATGTTGCAGGGATTGAAACGGATAGATTCCGCTTCATGTCCTCGGAATTTGGCGGACGTATGGTCGAGGTCTTCAATAATTGATGTGCAGCATGACTGGCCGTTTAATTTACCAGAACGGTCATATACCCATAAACGCTGATACAAGTCATATGAAATATCTTTATTAATCGGGAGTTGATAAATATAAACAGCATATAGTGTATCTTTCAATTCCTCGTCTGAAATTATTTGTTTTAGTTTACATTGAGCGGAGCTCAAATCAAAAAAAACAAAACTCTGATTGCATCGAACTTCAAACCGTGTCTCGCGCGCAGCTCTCTCTTCCGACGATTTTACGTAGCAATGTACGTCCACCCTATACACCATCTCTTGCTCTATGTAAGGGGGATTCAATGCCAACTCTTTGAATTCTTCGAAAGTCATAATTATTGGATTAAGCTTATTTGCGTATATTTTTATTAATCTTCAAGCATTCTGAACAATGGCAGCATATGGAGATAGCCTTCAAACCCGAACATCCAAGCTTTAAGAGGCATAGGCAATAGACCTTCACACGCTTTGACTATCCATTCGGGAATGGGATAAATGCAGGAGGCTATGGATCCGGCTATGCAAGCCATTGTGTCGGCATCGCCACCAAGCGAAACGGCTTTGCGAACCACGTCAATGAAATCCTTGCCTTCAAGAAAACAGATTATCGACTCCGGCACTGAACCCTGACACGATACATCCCACTGATACCCGGGGCGGATTTCTTCTACTGTTCGGTCCAGGTTGTACTTGAACGTTTCGGAAATATAGGCTCTGATTTCGTCTTTAGTATGCCCATTCTTTGCCATCCATACTGCGGCGGCAACAGCTTGCGCACCCTTGATGCCTTCGGGATGGTTGTGAGACACTTCGGCTGTTCGCTTGGCTAATTCAAGAGCTTCATCAAGAGTCTCGGCATAGAGGCCGACCGGGCTGACACGCATCGCCGCGCCGTTGCCCCAACTATTATAAGGCTTCGGATTCTCGCTCCATAGCCAACAGTTGAAAGAACTTCCATATCCGGCATAAGGATATTTCCGACCAATTTTCTGCATGGTTGAAATGAGTTGTTCTTTGGTGAGCCCCATTTCATCATAGTGAGCCAGCCAATGAGCCACTGCAATAGTCATCACCGTGTCGTCGGTAAATCGGCTTCCCTGCGTCAGCAATTCAAAGTCATACTGCTTTAGCTCAGTGAATTCATACATTGAGCCTATAATGTCGCCCGCTACTGCTCCTAACATAACCTA
>CAZJKU010000037.1:0-21747 GCA_964546905.1 uncultured Staphylococcus sp. | reverse complement strand
CCGACCCTCTGCTTGTAAGGCAGACGCTCTGAACCAGCTGAGCTAAGCGCCCTTTGTCTCGAAAGCGTTGCAAAGGTAGTGACTTTTTCCGAACTGAGCAAATGAATCGTAAAAAATTTTGCGATTTTTTTATTTTTCATTGTCAGGTGGATGTTTTGCGTCATGAAATGTATTATCTTTGTGAATGTTTTTCAACTAAATGTATCTTTGATGAAGAAGATTTCTCTTAAGAAAGGATTAAACCTCAATCTCGCGGGCGGCGTGGCCGTGCATGGCGTTACTGCCGTGGCGGTGAACACGGTTGCCGTGACCCCCGACGATTTCCCCGGATTCACTCCCAAGCCCGACGTTCAGCCCGGCGACACCGTAGCTGCCGGCGCGCCCCTGGCCCACGACAAGAATCACCCGGAGATGAAGCTCTGCTCTCCTGTCGCCGGAAAGGTGAAGGAGATTGTGAGGGGTGCCCGCCGCAAGATAGAGCGCATCATAGTGGAGGCTGACGATACGGTCATTGACGATAAGGTGATGTTTGACTCCTCGATGCCCTTGATGGAGCTTCTGCTCTCATCGGGCCTATGGCTCTGGATGCGTCAGCGGCCTTTTGATATCGTCCCCGTGCCCGATGTCACTCCCCGCGACATTTTCGTGACCGGGCTCGACACCGCTCCTCTCGCCCCCGATTTCGCTATCCCGCCCGTGGAGGTGCTTGAATGTGCCGTAAAGGCCCTTTCTACCCTCACTTCGGGCAAGATATATATCAGTGTGCCCGCCGATGTCGATTTCCCCGCCGTGGCCGGTGCCGAAATAATCGGTTTCAACCGCCTTCACCCTGCCGGAAACGCCGGCGTTCAGGCTGCCAATATCGCCCCGGTCAACAAGGGCGAGGTTATCTGGACCATGAACCTCGACACCCTTTCGCGCATAGGTCGCCTCGTCAAGGAGCACACCGTCGACTTCGGTGTCACCGTGGCTCTGACCGGCTCCGAGGTCATCGAGCCATGTATGCTTTCCACCGTGGCCGGTGCTGATATTGCTCAGCTCGTCGACGGCAGGCTCGTGGCCGGCGACCACAAGCGCATCATCTCAGGCAACGTCCTGACCGGTGTACCCGTGGGCGACGACGGATTCCTCCGCTTCCCCTACCGCCAGATCACCGTGATACCCGAGGGCGACGATGCCGACGAGTTTATGGGATGGGCTTCAATGTCACCCTCCAAGATGAGCGATAGCCGGTCGTTCCCCGGCCACTTCTCTGACAGGGAATTTGCCCCCGACGCCCGTCTCAACGGCGGCAAGCGCGCCATGATCATGTCGGGTGTCTATGACAAGTATGTGCCCATGGACATCCTGCCCGAATATCTTGTCAAGGCCATCCTGTCACGCGACATCGACGCAATGGAGGCCCTGGGTATCTATGAGGTGGCTCCCGAAGACTTCGCCCTGGCCGAGTGGGCCGACCCCTCCAAGCTCGAACTCCAGAGCATCGTCCGCGAGGGACTCGACTATCTCCGCAAGGAGGTGTGACCTCCCGGGCGTGACTGCTAAAATCCTGTTCAATTCACATTATACTTTCCACCAACGTGAAACCATTCAAAAATCTGCTTGACCGTATGCGCCCCCACTTCCGCCCCGGCGGAAAACTGGCGGCGTTCCAGAGCGTGTTTGACGGTTTTGACACCTTCCTCTACACGCCCAACACCACCGCGCGCACCGGTTCCAATATCCACGACAGCATCGACTCCAAGCGAGTGATGATCATTGTCGTGATGTCGCTGCTTCCCTGCCTCCTCTTCGGCATGTACAACACAGGCTACCAGAATTATCTCGGCTCGGGAGCCTCATCATTCCCCTTCTGGAGCCTCATGGCCTACGGCTTCCTCGCCATCCTGCCCCGCATCGTGGTGACTTACCTCGTGGGACTCGGCATAGAGTTTGTAGTGGCCCAGATGCGCAAGGAAGAGATTCAGGAAGGATTTCTCGTAACGGGCATCCTCATCCCCATGATATGCCCCATCGAGACCCCGCTCTGGATGCTCGCCGTGGCCACGGCATTCTCGGTGATATTCGTCAAGGAAGTGTTCGGCGGCACCGGCTACAATATCTTCAACGTAGCCCTCGTGGCCCGCGCCTTCCTGTTTTTCGCCTATCCTGCCCAGATGTCGGGCGACTCGGTGTTCATCTCCACCACTCCCATCCTGGGCCTGGGCGGTGACGTGACGTTTGCCGACGGTATCTCGGGCGCCACTCCGCTTGGACAGATCGCCACCGGAGTGGGAGGTGCCACCCCCACCAACATCATCGGTGAGCCCATCTCCACCTGGGACGCTTTCCTCGGACTCATCCCCGGCTCATTTGGCGAGACCTCGACGCTGTGTGTGCTCATCGGCGCCGTCATCCTGCTCTCCACCGGTATCGCCTCGTGGCGCATCATGCTCTCGGTGATCGCCGGAGGCCTGATCATGGGCTTTATCGCCAAAACATTCGCCACCGCGACCTATCCCGCGTCATTCCTCAATCCCCTTGACCAGCTGCTCTATGGCGGATTTGCCTTTGCAGCGGTGTTCATGGCCACCGACCCCGTCACCGCCGCCCGCACCGACACCGGAAAGTACTTCTACGGATTCCTCGTTGGCGTAGTGGCCGTGCTGATACGCACGTATAACAACGGTTATCCCGAAGGTGCCATGCTGGCCGTGCTCCTTGCCAACGCCCTCGCGCCGCTGATCGACTACTGCGTGGTCCAGGCCAATATCGCCCGACGGATGCGCCGCGCCAAGTCCAACTGATTTTTCACAATTACACTACGATGAACAAGCAAAGCAACCTATATACAGTGGTCTACATCATCATCCTCGTGGTGGTGGTGGGTACGGCGCTCGCCGTAACGTCGCTGACGCTGCGCGACCGCCAGCAGCAGAACATCAACGCCGACAAGATGTCGCAGATCCTCGCTGCCGCCCTGATCTACCCCGACAAGGCCGATGTCGTGGCCGATTTTGACCGTTACATCACCTCGTCGATGGTGGTCAACGCCATGGGCGACACCCTCGACGGAGTCAAGGCTTTTGACGTGGATGTGGCAGCCCAGATCAAGCTCGATGCTGACCGCCGCGAGCTCCCCGTCTACGTCTGCACCACCCCCGATGCCGGAACAAAATACATCATCCCCATGTATGGCGCAGGTCTCTGGGGTCCGATATGGGGTTATGTGGCTATCGATTCCGACGGCTCCACCATCTATGGCGCATATTTCGCCCACCAGGGTGAGACCCCCGGCCTCGGTGCCGAAATCGAGAAACCTGCCTTCTCCGACCAGTTTCACGGCAAGCAGATGTGGAAGGACGGCCGTTTCCGCCCCGTCACGGTCGTCAAGCCCGGCCTGAAACCTGCCGACGGCGAAGATTACGTGGACGGTATCTCGGGCGGCACGATCACTTCTAAGGGCGTGGCCGCGATGCTCGACAATTCCCTCCAGCCCTACAAGAAATTTCTCCAGAATCTTTCAGCCTCAACACTTTAATACATTATGGCAGAGAAAATCAAGAACTCGGCGGTACTCTTTAACCCGCTGTCGAAAAATAACCCCGTGATAGTGCAGGTGCTCGGCATCTGCTCGGTGCTGGCCGTGACGGCAAAGCTGGAGCCCGCTATCGTGATGGGCATCTCGGTGATGGCCGTGCTCGCCTTCGCCAATGTCATCATCTCCCTGATACGCAACACCATCCCCACCAATATCCGCATCATCGTGCAGCTCGTGGTCGTGGCCGGCCTCGTGGTAATCGTCGACCAGTTGCTCAAGGCTTTCGCCTACGACGCCTCCAAGCAGCTCTCGGTGTTCATCGGCCTCATCATCACCAACTGTATTCTGATGGGCCGCCTCGAAGCCTTCGCCATGGCCAACAAGCCCTGGCCCTCCTTCCTCGACGGAATAGGCAACGGTGCCGGATATGCCATAATCCTGATCATCACCGGTTTCTTCCGTGAACTCCTCGGAAGCGGCACCCTGCTCGGCTACCACGTGATCCCGCAGTGCTTCTACGATGCCGGATATGTCAACAACGGCCTCATGATCCTCCCTCCCATGGCTCTTATCGTGGTGGCCTGCATAATCTGGGTACACCGCTCGCGCAACAAGGACCTCCAGGAGGAAAACTAAACCTGTAACCGTAATCATCCATTCAGCAATCACAGTCACATGGAAAATCTCAACCTGTTCATCCGGTCAATTTTCGTGGACAACATGATATTTGCCTACTTCCTGGGCATGTGTTCGTTCATCGCCGTGAGCAAGAATGTCAAGACGGCATTCGGTCTCGGCGTAGCCGTCACATTCATGCTTGTAATCACGCTCCCCATCAACTATCTGCTCTGGACCTACGTCCTCAGTCCCGGGGCCCTGACATGGCTCGGCGAGGAATACGCCACCGTCGACCTCAGCTTCCTGTCGCTCATCATGTTCATCGCCGTAATCGCCTCCATGACCCAGCTTGTGGAGATGGCGATCGAGAAATACAGCCCCGCGCTCTACTCCTCGCTCGGTATCTTCCTGCCGCTTATCGCCGTCAACTGCGCCATTCTCGGCGGATCGCTCTTCATGCAGCAGCGCGAGTTCCCTTCGGTATTCACAGCCATTACCGCCGGCGCCGGATGGGGTCTCGGCTGGCTTCTGGCAATCACGGCAATAGCCGCGATCCGCGAGCGCCTCGCCACCTATTCCAATATTCCCAAGCCCCTGCGCGGCGTGGGCATCACGTTTATCCTCACCGCCCTCATGGGTATAGCATTCATGAGCTTCCTCGGTATCAAATTATAATCGCTTATGACTACGCTCCACATACTCTGCCAAGCATCCGCAGGCACCCTGACGGTGCTCACCGGAGTGGGAATATTCCTGCTCATCACTCTCCTGCTCGTGGCTGTCCTGCTCGTGGCCAAGAAATATCTCGTCCATTCAGGCAACGTAACCATCACCATCAATTCCGATAAGAAAGTAGAGGCCGAGTCGGGCAAGTCGCTCCTCTCCACCCTCGCCGACAAGAACATATTCCTCCCCTCGGCCTGCGGGGGTAAAGGCAGCTGCGGCCAGTGCCGCTGCCAGGTCATCAAGGGCGGCGGCGACATCCTCCCCACCGAGAAGGTCCACTTCTCGCGCCGCGAGCAGCAGGACCACTGGCGCCTCGGCTGTCAGGTCAAGATCAAGGAGGATGCCGAAATCATCGTGCCGCAGTCAGCCCTCGATGTAAAGGAATGGGAATGTGAGGTGATCTCCAACCGCAATGTCGCCACATTCATCAAGGAATTCATCGTCGCCCTCCCTCCCGGCCAGCACATGGACTTCATCCCCGGCTCCTACGCCCAGATCAAGATTCCGCCATACGAGATGGACTACGACAAGGACATCGACAAGGCCCTCATCGGCGACGAATACCTTCCCTCGTGGGAGAAGTTCGGCCTCTTTGGCCTGAAGTGCCGCAACACCGAGACCACCATCCGTGCCTACTCCATGGCCAACTATCCCGCCGAGGGCGACCGCATCATGCTGACCGTGCGCATCGCCACGCCCCCCTTCAAGCCGAAACCCGAGGTGGGATTCATGGACGTGATGCCCGGTATCGCCTCAAGCTACATCTTCACCCTCAAGCCCGGCGACAAAGTGATCATGTCGGGCCCCTACGGTGATTTCCACCCCATCATCGACTCCAAGGCCGAGATGATGTGGATAGGCGGCGGCGCCGGCATGGCTCCCCTCCGCGCTCAGATCATGCACATGACCCGCACGCTCCACACCACTGACCGCGTCATGAACTACTTCTACGGTGCCCGCGCGCTCAATGAAGTGTTCTATCTCGACGACTTCCTGCAGCTCCAGAAGGATTTCCCCAACTTCCGCTTCCACCTTGCCCTTGACCGTCCCGACCCTGCCGCCGATGCCGCAGGAGTGCCCTACACCCCCGGTTTCGTCCATCAGGTCATCTACGATACCTATCTCAAGGATCATCCGGCCCCCGAGGATATAGAGTACTACATGTGCGGCCCCGGCCCCATGAGCGCAGCCGTCAACCGTATGCTCGACGACCTCGGCGTGGAACCCACATCGATCCATTACGACAACTTCGGCGGATAATGGCCTGAACGGCTTGCTTCAATCGATTTTCAAAACCATTTCATAGAATATCAATATGTCACAGATCAAATGCGTCGGCATCCTCACCTCGGGAGGCGATGCCCCCGGCATGAATGCCGCGATTCGCGCCGTCACCCGCTCGGCTATCTATGCGGGACTGAGAGTGAAAGGTATCTACCGCGGTTACAAGGGCATCATCGCCGATGAAATCGTGGAGTTCAAGACTCAGAACGTCTCCAATATCATCAACCGCGGCGGCACGATCCTGAAGACGGCCCGCTGCAAGGAGTTCACCACTCCCGAAGGCCGCCAGCTCGCCTACGACAACCTGCGCCGCCATGAGATCGACGCTCTCGTGGTGATAGGCGGCGACGGCTCTCTCACCGGTGCACGCATCTTTGCCAACGAGTTCAATTTCCCCATCATCGGCCTCCCCGGCACCATCGACAATGACCTTTATGGCACCGACACCACCATAGGCTACGACACCGCCCTCAACACCATCATGGAGTGTGTCGACAAGATCCGTGACACCGCTACATCCCATGAGCGGCTGTTCTTCATCGAGGTCATGGGCCGCGATGCCGGCTTCCTTGCCCTCAACGGCGCCATAGCATCGGGTGCCGAGGCCGCCATTATTCCCGAGATCTCCACCGAGGTCGACCAGCTCGCCCAGCTCATCGAGAACGGTTTCCGCAAGAGCAAGAACTCCTCGATAGTGCTCGTGGCCGAGAGCCCCGTGACCGGTGGCGCAATGGGCATGGCAGAACGCGTCAAGAATGAGTATCCCGGCTACGACGTGCGCGTATCAATCCTCGGTCACCTCCAGCGAGGCGGCTCGCCCACGGCCCACGACCGCATCCTGGCCTCGCGCATGGGTGCCGCTGCCATCGACGCCCTCATCGAGGACCAGCGCAACGTGATGATCGGCGTGCGCAACGACGAGATCACATACGTGCCCTTCTCCAAGGCAATCAAGAACGACAAGCCCATCAACCGCGAGCTGCTTGAGACTCTGCGCCGTCTCTCGATATGATCGAGCTCAGGGGCATCTCCAAGTCATTCGGTACCCTCAGGGTACTCGACGATGTCAACCTCGCCATTGACCATGGCGAGGTTGTCACCATCGTCGGACCCAGCGGTGCGGGAAAGACTACGCTGCTGCAGATCATCGGCACGATTCTTGACCCCGACGCGGGCAAGGTGGTGTTTGACGGCACTGACCTCGGCAACCTCAGTTCCCGGCAGCTGGCGCGGTTCCGCAACGGTCACATCGGCTTTGTCTTTCAGTTCCATCAGCTCCTGCCCGAGTTCACCATTCAGGAAAATGTCGCCCTCCCGGCCATGATAGGTGGCTGCAGCCACGGTGAAGCGATGGACAAGGCGGCCCGGCTGCTGTCGTCGCTCGGCCTTGCTGACCGTCTCACCCACAGGCCCAACGCCCTCTCGGGAGGCGAATGTCAGCGTGCTGCCGTGGCAAGGGCACTTGTTAACAATCCCCGCGTGATTCTCGCCGACGAGCCTTCGGGAAGCCTTGACAGCCGCAACCGCCGCGAGCTTTACGATCTTTTCTTCAACCTCTGCGACGAGACGGGCACCACTTTCATCATCGTGACCCACGACGAGAGCCTTGCCGCCCGCTCCCACCGCGTTATCCACATGGCCGATGGCCGCATTATACCATGAAGAATACCGCTTTATTACTTCTCCTGCCCCTGCTCCTGCTCCTTACATCATGCCGCGACAATACGCCGGGCGACCCCAACGATCTCGACGTAGTCTGGACCATAGCAACGTTCACGGGCAACATCGACGGCCATGCCACATTCGAGTTCCGCAAGTCGGGCGACTCGCCCCTCATAACCCTTACTGCGCAGGGCGAGATCGAGACCGGAGAGAAACTTCAGCCTCAGGCGAGGGTGTATATCGCCTACATTCCCGCTTCGGGCGACCCCTATACTTCAGGCCCGGTGACACTTACGGCTGTAAACACCATCACTTCGGGACAGGTGGAAGCCGTGACCTCCGACAAGCTCCGTGGATGGGACACCGACCCCGTGTATCTGCTGACGGCCTGGCGCTCGGGGCAATACATCAACATCTACTGCCGCCTGCCCTACGATACCGAGCCGCGACGTTTTGCCCTCGTGGCCGACGAGGCTACCGTGGGTACAGCCCGTCCTCAGCTTTACCTTTATCATGCGTTGGCCGGAGAGGTCAACACGTTCATGCGCGCCTACTATGCGTCGTTTGACTTATCTCCTGTCCTCGGCCCCGATGTTGAGGCAGTAGATGTTCACGTCAACAACTCCAATCTCCCTGAGAATATTTTCTCATTTCAGCTCTCGCGGTAAGTAGCCACGCGCAGGGCGATTCCTGCTGCGAGAATCCGCAGGTAGGGGAGAGCCTCGGCCGTTATCAACCCGCCCGTGACGGCAAATACCGCAAGCCATGCCGCCCAGCTCCAAGCCACTATCCTGTAAGTCAGCCGGCTGCGGCGATACAGCGCGGGCAGAAAGATTATCAGCGGATTAAGCACCGTCAGCGTCCACGCCGTCGGAGCTCCCATGCGGTAGGGCGTGAGGATGGCGAAAGCTACCAGGCTACCCGCCAGAAAGATGATGAAGAAAAACGCCCGGTCGGCTGCCGCCACTATCCTTTCGCATTTACCTGTCACTGACATTATCGATATTATTGCGAGGAGCAGGGTGATCACCGTCGCCACTCCCGTGGGAGTGACCGCCGGCGGTGTTGTTGCTATCATCTGCGGCCTGACAGCCTTTCCAGCCGCCACAAGGGGGCGAGAGGATGAATCTCTGCCGATCACGAATGACCGGTAGTTGTCGTCAAATATCAGCGGACTCACTGAGCGCGCCCCGTCGACCGGGCCATCGGCATCGGTTCCTAATGTAAGGGTGATGAGGGCAGTGACCCACGGAGCCGCGCGGCGCAATGTGTCGGTGTAGAACCGCGCTGCCGGCAGCGAGAACACCGGCGCGGGGCCGGGCGACACGGTTGCCGGCGCGACAGCCGAGTCGATCAGGTCAAACAGCACCGTGGTGCAGTTGGCGGTCCGCATGTTGAACCGCTCAAGCATCCGCCCCTCGTTGGCTCTCAGCAGGGAGTCGAGCCTACCTGCCTCGGCCTCAGTCAGATTAAGGGTATACTCCGTCACGCTGCGCCCTGTCGGCTCGTGGATGTCGGGGAAATCTGCGGTAACGTAACCTGCGAGCTTCCCGCGGTTTCCGGCAAGGAATTGAGCCACGGCAGGCCGGTCAGCCTGCGTCTCGAAGGAATATATGCTGTCGCCGTCGGGCGAGATTATCCTCAGCGCGGCGTGGCCGTGGAGCTGATAGAATTTTTCGCCCGGACCTATGGTGACGAGTTGCGCCACCTTTCCGGCACGAGCGCCGCTCAGGAGCAGGGGCAGAAAAAGCAGGAGCGCGATGACTCGCGCCCGCTGCCGGAATATTTTCGTCGGGATTACCGTCAGAGTACCTTGTTGTAGAGTTCCACAATATCCTCGATGGTGACGTCGCGGGGATTGCCGGGAGTGCACACGTCCTCAATGGCCTGGGCTGCGAGAGCGGGTATGTCGGTAGCTTCGATGCCTAATTCGGTCAGGTGCTGGGGAATACCCACCTTTACGGCGAGGTCGCGCACAGCCTTCACGGCCGCCATGGCGGCTTCTTCGCGGCTCATGCGCGAGGTGTCCACTCCCATCGCCTGAGCTATGGAGCGGTACTTGTCGAGGCTCGACTCGCGGTTAAATTCCATGATGGTGGGAAGCAGCAGGGCGTTGGCCACGCCGTGGGGCACGTCGAAGAGCGAACCCATCGGGTGGGCCATGCCGTGGACGAGTCCCAGTCCCACGTTGGAGAAGGCCATACCGGCAATATACTGCGCGAGCGCCATGCCTTCGCGGGCCTCAACGTTGTCAGGATGCTCCACGGCTGTGGGCAAGTGGCGCGCGATCATGCGTATCGCCTCGATCTCCATCATGTCGCTCATGGGCCATGCGCCGCGGGTTATGTAGCCCTCGATGGCGTGGGTGAGCGCATCCATTCCGGTGGCGGCTGTCAGGCTGCGCGGAAGGCTGTACATGAGTTCGGCGTCGATGATGGCCACGGCGGGGATATCGTTGGGGTCCACACACACCATTTTCTTCTTCTTCTCCTCGTCGATGATCACGTAGTTGATCGTTGTTTCGGCTGCCGTGCCGGCGGTGGTGGGGAGGGCGATGACAGGCACGCTCTTGTTGCGGGTGGGGGCGCAACCCTCAAGCGAAACGATGTCGGCAAACTCCGGGTTGGCTATCACGATGCCTATGGCCTTGGCGGTGTCCATCGACGACCCGCCGCCTATGGCGATTATGATGTCGGCCCCGGCCTTCTTGAAAGCCTCTATGCCGTCGAGAACGTTGGTCACTGTCGGGTTAGGCTTTACTTCCGAGAACACTTCGTAGGGGAAACCTGCCTGGTCGAGCACTTCGGTCACTTTCGTGGCCACGCCGAAGCGCACCAGGTCCTTGTCAGTCACAATCAGGGCCTTGCTCTTGCCCAGCCGGCTGATTACTTCGGGCAGCTCCTTGCGCGACCCGGGGCCGAAATAAGATACTTCGTTGAGGATAAAACGGTGAATCATGGTTAATTAAGATTTAAAAAATTGTGTTATGAATTTGTGATGGGAATTGTAGCTATAACATGCCCCGCTCCACCAGCGTGGCCACGCGCTCTATCGTGGCGTCCTTGCTGTCGGAATCAGGTTTGTAGGCTGTCTTGAGGTTCACGCCGAAAAACCGGCCGAATGTCTGCCAGAATCCGGCGCGGAAAGAGCCTAAAAACGCCTTAAGTATCGAATAGCTCGACTGGTTGGTTTCGCGGTTGATGAGCTTGATGAGCATCTGGGCCTGTGACTTGGTGAATTTCTTCAATACCGGCTTGTATTGGTCAAACACCGCGCTCTCCATCGCCTTCAGATGCGCCTCGCGCTCCTCCTGGGTGGGAAACGTCTCGATATACTCGTAGGTCTCTATAAGAGTCTCGCATATCAGCTTGGCGTAAGGAAGTGTCTTCTTCACGTCCCTTACAGTCTTCCAGTAGAAATCCTCGTCCTTCTTGTTCTTGAACTTAAGCTCGGGATAAACCACCACCTCGCTCAGCACGAGCATGAACGAGGGCTCGTTGTCGATCTCGTCGGTGATCAGATAATACCCCTGCAGCGGCTTGATGCGGCCCCCCTGGGCCTCGATCTGCTCCGCCGATGGAAGCTGATTCCCCGCAGGCGCAACCTGTTCGTCGGCCCGGAGTGCCGGGGTCGACAGGAGAAGGAGTAATATCAGGACGACGAGTTGTTTCATCAGGTTACCGGAAGTGAAGGGTCGCGGGGATAGTCGATCGAGAAATGCAATCCGCGCGATTCCTTGCGCTCCTTGGCCTGACGCATGATCAGGTAAGCCACATTGATCAGATTGCGGAGCTCGCATATCTCGCGCGATGCCTTTGACCGCTTGAAAAGCCGCTCAGTCTCCTCATAGAGGATGTCAAGGCGGTTCCACGCGCGGTCAAGACGCAGGTTGCTTCTCACTATTCCAACGTATGTACCCATTATCTGGTTCACTTCCTTGACACTCTGAGTGATCAGCACCATCTCCTCGGTAGGCACCGTGCCCTCGTCGTTCCACTCGGGCACGTCGGTGCGTAACTCATATCCCGGCGCGTGCTCCGCCACGTGGCGCGCCGCAGCGTCGGCATATACCACAGCCTCGATAAGCGAGTTCGACGCCAGGCGGTTGCCGCCGTGCAGCCCCGTGCACGAGCACTCGCCCACGGCATAAAGCCGCTTGATGCTCGACTCGGCGTTGGTGTCAACCTTGATGCCGCCACACAGGTAGTGGGCCGCCGGAGCCACCGGGATGTAATCCCGCGTGATGTCGATGCCGAGCGACAGGCACTTCGCATAGATGTTGGGGAAATGCTTCCGCGTCTCCTCCGGGTCCTTGTGGGTCACGTCGAGATACACGTGGTCATCCCCGTGGAGCTTCATCTCCGAGTCGATCGCGCGCGCAACTATGTCGCGAGGAGCGAGCGACAGCCGCGGGTCATACTTGTGCATGAACTCTTCACCCTTGAGGTTGCGAAGCACGCCCCCGTAACCGCGCATCGCCTCAGTGATAAGAAACGAAGGGCGGTCGCCCGGGTGAAACAACGCCGTCGGGTGAAACTGGATAAACTCCATGTCCTTCACGTCGCCCTTGGCACGGTACACCATCGCGATACCGTCGCCCGTAGCCACGAGAGGATTAGTCGTAGTCAGATACACCGCCCCGGCACCGCCCGTGGCCATCAGCGTGATGCGCGACAGGAAAGTATCCACCTGCCCCGTCTCCGTGTCAAGCACGTATGCACCGTAGCACGTGATGTCGGGCGTGCGACGCGTCACTATCTTGCCCAAGTGATGCTGGGTGATGATCTCGATGGCAAAATGATGCTCGAAAATATCGATATTCTCGCTCCGGCGCACAGCCTCGATAAGCGACTGCTGGATCTCATAGCCCGTATTGTCGGCATGATGCAGGATGCGGAACTCCGAGTGGCCACCCTCGCGGTGCAGGTCAAAAGCACCCGTGTCGTCACGGTCAAAATCCACGCCCCAGCCTATCAGCTCCTTGATTTGAGCCGGCGCATTCTTCACTACCAGCTCCACAGCCGACGGGTCCGAAAGGTAATCACCCGCCACCATCGTGTCGTGAATATGCTTCTCGAAATCATCCACTTCAAGATTCGTCACCGAAGCCACGCCACCCTGAGCCAGAGCCGTGTTAGCCTCGTCGAGAGTAGTCTTGCATATCAGCGCCACCCGGCCATGCCTGGCCACTTTAAGCGCGAAACTCATTCCGGCAATACCGGAACCAATCACCAGATAATCATATTGATAAGTCATTGCAACTGTCGCGGCAAACTATGGTTACGCTTTGCCACATGCAAATTTACAATAAAAAAACATATCTCCACCGCCATAATGACCTAAATCTCCCATCGACCACAAGAAAACCACCATCCCACCCCGCCCCGATTCCACTCATTAACGAAATCCCTCGTTCCTTCCGCACCCTCCCGATCAACGCCCCCACCCCGCAAAAACACCTACCGCCCACCCATCCCGTAGCTTTTCCCTATTCTCGCCCTTAGCGAGCCAGCATTCCCTCCCGCAGCATTTCCATGTTGTCGCCTATTGCGAGCCTGCACACCATCCCGCAGGAATTTTCCTATTGGTGCTACATGATTGCGTGCTTGCACGCAATTCGCGAATGGCGGTAGCAGGCGTGCAGTGCACTCCCTCCCGCAGTTTTTTTAGTTGTCGTGCCTGCACGTAATCCGCGAATGGCGGTAGCAGGCGTGCAGCGCACTCCCTCCCGCAGTTTTTTTGTTGTCGTGCTGGCTCGCAATCCGCGAATTGCAATAGCAGGCGTGCAGCGCACTCCCTCCCGCAGTTTTTTAGTTGTCGAGCTTGCACGCAATTCGCGAATGGCGGTAACAGGCGTGCAGTGCACTCCCTCCCGCAGTTTTTTAGTTGTCGTGCCTGCACGTAATCTGCGAATAGCGGTAGCAGGCGTGCAGCGCACGCCGAGACATCGTAACCCCATTCGCCGCAGGCGATTGGGGCAGAAAGCGTCACCCCCCCTTCAATCCGGGCGTGCAGCGCACGCCGAAACGCAGCCCATGTCCGGAGCAAGAAAGAGCCCAAAAATCCATCCTTAAAACACACCGAAGAAAATCACTGTACGGACGTCGCTTTGCGACGTTTCCCCTCCGCAGCGACTAAATACCCGCAGCGGAAGAATACATCATTGCTCCGTGCTGAGGAAACATGCCGAAGGCATGTCCGTACATCATTTGCGCCAACAATCTCAATTGCAGTGACTTCCTTTCCTGACGCAATCAGCGCCGGGAGAATGCTCAGCAATATGATCAGCAGCCGGAACATGGGCAATATATAATAGTTGATTGCCTTCGGGTAACCTTTCATTGCGTCGATGTTGTTCAGTTCACCACATCTAAGAATTCGTGAATAGGGTTATATGTAGTATTATTATATAGTTTCCCATCTTCATTTTTAAATGGTATGCTTAGATCCCAGAATCTAAAAGAATCTACAATAATGTTTTCACGCTCAAAAATAATTCTATAGATGCATGAATGAATACGACTGGAACAAAATAGATGATTCTCCTTTGATCGTAATGTGGCTGTATCCCATTTCTCGACAAGATTAATAAATTCGTGCTTCAAATCTATTATCCTGTTTTTAAGCTTGGTACTATCAATCATGTCCTTGACAAGAAGATCAGTGACATATACGAAACTCTTATTATTCCATGCCAGTAAGCAGTTCCTGTTATCTCCGGCAATATCGCTGAGCCATTCGCTTTCAACTTTTACGAAAACCGTATCATCATGAACATTGAAAATGCAATGCTCCAGTGCCGTATCTGTTAAATTAGATTCTGAAAAAAACAGGAATCCTCCATTTCTAAATTTTGAATTTTTCAATGCAAGCAATACTTCAGATATATTTGTAGTATTGGAAAACGTATTAGGAAGAACTACTGTATCAGAGTAGGTATAACTTTTTTGATCTCCACATGCAAATATTAAAAGAACAGTAAAAGCTGAAAGAATAGAAAGAATATATTTCATTTGAAAAAAGATGTTATTTTACAATAAAGGTCATACAATGTGTTAACCGGATTCAATACAAAGGATTGTGGATGTGGAGATAAAGTGAGAGCCTGTGTCTTGCTGTCACTGGTAGCATAACCTGAATAATATGTTCTCATTGGGTAAGAATTCTCCGACCTGACAAAATTTTCAAATCCACAAGCAAAGATTTCATCTCTCGGTACTGATAGAACTTCCCCATTGGAACCACTATATTCGTACCATGTCGATTCATCATTTATTTCCATGAAGTAGGAGATCGAATGTCCTAATTCGTGAGCCAAATCCATTCCTATAGAAACTGTTTGCTCATTTGTATTAATGCCTGTAAATTTACTTTTGCCTTCACCGCTCCATGTAATTAGTGTGTTACCATTTTCTAAATTTTGACAATTTGACTGTGATCCTTCCATTATTGTGCACGTCTTATCACTTTCAATTAGATAATTGATGCCTGCTTGTCCGATGGAACCATTTTGAATAGTTGCTAAATCTTCAACTAAGGAATCTCCAAAGGTATTACCTCCTGCATACTGATTGCCGTCAGCATCAACAAAACCATAACCACCACCTTCGAGTGCCATGTAGGTATACTTGATGTCATTGATAATCGCTTCAATTGTCTGCCCCGTAGGGTCGATGCAGTTTATAGGGTCTCCGCCGCAGTAGGAGTAGGGGGAGATGGAGTAGAAGGATTCCGCGCAGGGGTCCATTGTGCGGAAGGTGTTGGAGAGCTGGGGGAGGGTGTGGCGGGCGGTGTAGTCGTAGACGGGGAGGCCGCGGAAAAGGCTCAGTTCCTTGGCGGAGTATTTGAAGCGGTTGGCCGTGGCGTCGGTCGACACGTTCATCGGCAGGCCGTCGGCGTAGTAGAGGTTGGTCTGGTCGACTTTGTCGCCTGATACCACGACCATCACGTTGCCCTGATAGTCAAATACATAGCTGTGAAACTCGCCGTCGCGCAGGTAGCCGTAGGGGGTCTGCAACCGGTCGACGGTGTCGTTGACGATGATGTAGTCGCCCACATAGCGGGTCACGTCGCCCGAGAACGCGCCGAGCTTCTTAACGCCGTTCCTGACGATATGCTTCCGCCCCGACGCGTCGTAGACCATCTGACTGACAGGCCGGTTTTCGAGGAGTCCCTCGTAGAGGACCTCGGTGGGCAGGTTCAGTACGTTATATGATATGGAGGTTATTGCCGAGTGGCGGTCCTGCGTCATATTGCCGTTGGCATCGTAGTCGAAGTCGGCGGCGTAATTATAAGGATTGAGAGGATTGTAGGGCTCAGCGGGATTGGGGGTCAGGCCGTCAATGGACTCCGGCCCCAATAAGGAGAAAGGAGCTGCCACCGATGCGCCGGGTGTGGACGCAATCGGCGCGCGGGCGCGGAAGTCGAGCGACGCCTCGTAGGGGTAAGCCTCGGCATCGTCAGTGACGAACTCCATCCGGTTGCCCTGATACTCGATTGTCAGGTCATCGAGCAGCGCGCCCTCGCGGGCATTGATCGCCCCGTAGCGGCGCATGGCAGTGACGTTGGCGTTCAGGTCATACTCCATCTCCTGGGTATAGTCCACGCCCGTGTTTTCGAGCTTTGCCTCGGCCCGCGTCAAGCGTACCACGTTGAACATCGCCTTGCCGAAAGTTACATTTTTACTCTCCTTCGGGGAAACATGCCCAAGGCATGTACATACATTGTTAGCGCCAACTTGCCTTACAGCCGTAACCGCTTCCCCCGAGGCGAAAAGCACCGAGAGGAGGGTCAGCAATATGGCAAGGAGGCGGAGCAATATCATGGATTTATCGGTCTGACTTCTGCTTACTTCTTACAGGATCATTCTCATATTTTCTTGGAATGTAAAGATATTGATATTTCATTTGTCGGCTCTTAACACATCCATTATTTATGACAATTTGATAAACATAGTATTGTGGCGGAGGATAAATTTTAACCGAATAGAATGTCGGATTCTCCAAAACATGAATACTATCAACATCCCAATGCTCTATTAACTGTTGTTCCCAATCCCTGACATCAACTCTATTTTTATATCCGTAAAAGCCATAAGCAGCTGTTACAGCAGAAAGACCTTTTTCTTTATTCCAAATATTGAAACTGGTAGTTTGACCGAAATCTTTCAAATGATAAAAACGAAAGTATAATGTATCAGACAATTCATTTATTTTAAAACTGTCTAATGGCGTATAATAGAACTGCTCCGGAGTAAGGAGCATTGGAAAATCTTCAATTACACTGGTAGAATCTCGTTCATACAAGCTAAATAAAATAGTCGGTACCGAAATTCTATCTCCCTCAATAGGCAACACCTGAAAAGGATACGATGTAGTAATCTCGTTATTGCTATCAGTACCCGATAACAACGGTAACGATAAAATTAAAAACGGCAAAACTATTAATTTTATTTTCATAATATATTTAATCTATTTGTGATATCCAATCATAAACTTAAAAACCAATTGATTCATTACGGGTTTATTTAAATATCTGCCTTCATTTTGACTATTACCATAATATAAGCGAAGAGATAAATTGTTCTCAGACCTAATAACATTTTCAAATGACCCGGCAAACAACTCCGACATATCTTTCGTTTCAGAACCAGCCTTATACCAGGTTTGAGAACCCCATTTTCCTTCAAGAATCATGTGGTCGTAAGCATGACCTATTTCATGAGCCAGTCCTACATATGCAGGTCTATCATTTGTTAATGTTCCTTTAGAATCCTTACTTACGCCTCCTTGTGTACCATCGGAATTCCAGAAAATGGTTGAAGATCTTCCAATAATCGAACCATTAGAATCAGTAACTGTTTCGTTGTCTGTTCCATTGGCTTTAGATGTATATTCCAAGGTTAAAGTATCAGCCGTTCCAATTAGTTTATCTATTACTGCATTCCCTATCGCGCAGGAATTAATCTTGTTTAGAGAATTCTCTAATGAATACATGAAATTATTGTCTCCTGCATAACGTTCATTATCGGCGTTAAAAAAACCATATTCTCCATCAACTTGGCGGAATTCCCATTCCATATCGCCATCATAAGCAACGATTCGGTTGCCGGTTGGGTCGATGAAGTTAATGGGATCGCCTCCGCAATATGAATATGGCGAGAGGTGAAAGAACGATTCACATTCTCGGTCCATTGTGCGGAAGGTGTTGGAGAGCTGGGGGAGGGTGTGGCGGGCGGTGTAGTCGTAGACGGGGAGGCCGCGGAAAAGGCTCAGTTCCTTGGCGGAGTATTTGAAGCGGTTGGCCGTGGCGTCGGTCGACACGTTCATCGGCAGGCCGTCGGCGTAGTAGAGGTTGGTCTGGTCGACCTTGTCGCCCGACACCACTACCATCACGTTGCCCTGATAGTCAAATACATAGCTGTGGAACTCGCCGTCGCGCAGGTACCCGTAGGGTGTCTGCAACCGGTCGACGGTGTCGTTGACGATGATGTAGTCGCCAACGTAGCGGGTCACGTCGCCCGAGAACGTGCCGAGCTTCTTAACGCCGTTCCTGACGATGTGCTTCCGCCCCGACGCGTCGTAGACCATCTGACTGACAGGCCGGTTTTCGAGGAGTCCCTCGTAGAGGACTTCATTCGGGAGGTTCAGTACGTTATATGATATGGAGGTTATTGCCGAGTGGCGGTCTTGTGTCATATTGCCGTTGGCGTTCAGGTCATACTCCATCTCCTGGGTGTAGTCCACGCCCGTGTTTTCGAGCTTCGCCTCGGCCCGCGTCAGTCTGCCCGCATGATCGTAGAGATAATGTTGTACGGACGTCGCTTTGCAACGTTTCACCTGCGCAGCGGCTGAATATCTGCAGGGGAAAGTTACCTTATTGCTCCCTGCTGAGGAAACATGCCGAAGGCATGTCCGTACATCATTTGCGCCAACAATCTCAATTGCTGTTACATCCTTCCCGGACGCAATCAGCGCCGGGAGAATGCTCAGCAATACTATCAGAAGGCGTGGCATAAGGATCAATTTAAATGTTTATTTCTAAGTTTGTATCCCTTTCTATGATTCTGAGTTATCTTATCAACAGTATCTTGTCTAAATAGTCCTTCATATTCTAAATTCCAGTCAATATCATAAATCACTATATACTGCCAGTTACGTTTTCTATTAAAAACCTGAAAACCTTTTATATCACCATAAAGATAAAACATATAGTCATATCGAGTGGTATCGTTATGGTCGATATATTCATCACTATTAAGAAGAATTATTTTAAACTTGTCTGACGATACTGTCGGAAAGACGCCATGGCAAGATTGATTATTTATTAAAATTGTATCCTTCCCTTTAATAAAAATATCTGGAGCTAATAAAGGTCCATAACCGCAGTCGATATAATCGTCACCAAATATTGTATCACGACTGAACGAAATCCGCGCCCGGAGTTCCCGAGGCTTCTCGATTTTCATGTGCAACCCGAGGTCCTCGATATAATAGGTCCTCGTCTGAAGCGGTATTTGTGAAAGCTTATACTGATTATAGTTATGTACTATATAATAGATTGAGCCAGTCAGAATTAACGCTGTTATCGTTATGGTCTTTAATCCTTTCTGCATTTAGATTTCTGGATTTGTTTCAAAAAATAATAGTTACCCTGGAGATTTCAAAAGATTATTCGGTTCTCTTGTTCCGTTGACCCACATTCATTTCATATTATTTTAAGGGTGATTTTTTCTATACTCACGTTGACGATTAATCATTTCTTTCCGCTTTTCTTTTTCTTCCGGAGTAAAACTGCGGTTGATTCCGAATCTATGCCGATAAAAAAGAATGTCTTCAATGATCGCATTATAATTCATCTCATACAAAAGTTCAAAACAGCTTGCATTATAGTGCTTTTTAAGTATTTTATCATTAAACTTCAGATTCTTAAACTCAAATCCTTCTATTTCAACTTTCCATCCTTTGAATATCACACGATAGATTTCACTCGGGGCTACAAAGGTTGAAAAGCCATCAATATGATCAGTCTTGTGGCTATTAATTTCATTGTAATTCCAATCCTCTATCAATTGAAAAAAATCGGAATACTCATTTTGCAAAATATCCGAGTTAGTTTCAGATAATAATAATAGATCATTTCCATGGTCGTCTACGTAAATCAATTCGTTTGCTGTCCACACCAATAATTGATAAAAATTCTTTGACTGGTAAGTAATGCCGTTTTCAGTAATATTTATTTTTCGGAAATTGGAATAATGAAGTTTCTCAATTTTGAAAAATACTGTGTCGCTTTTGGGTGATATGAAAAAATTCATCAATGCGTTGTTATCAACAATCTGCTCCGGTATATTCCGGAAGGGATTCACAACTCCGCTTGAATCAGCAAGGCAATCTGACCATCTCAGAAAATCACTTACACTAAGGCTGTCTTGCCGTTTTATATATTCATATAAATTAAAACGTGAAGCCGTCGACGGCAGTACGATAAAAATTAAAATTAATGCTGAAAGAGCATGTCTCATTTCTTATTATTTTTCTTAGGTAAAAATTCTTCGTAATCCAATTTACTCTTAGGATTAGGTGTAAGTTTGGAATCATTTCCATAAAAGATTATTGAAGAACCGTAATGAGTCCGAATAGGTAGATTTAATTCCTTTCGCACCGTATTTTCGGTTTTACATGCACTTTTTTCCGCTTCGATGACTTTATTTCCATTTGAATCTTCATACCACACTTTTTGATCAAAATTATCATTTGCAATATCAAGAGCATGTTGAAGTTCAT
This sequence comes from uncultured Staphylococcus sp., assembly GCA_964546905.1. Lineage (GTDB taxonomy): Bacteria > Bacteroidota > Bacteroidia > Bacteroidales > Muribaculaceae > Duncaniella. Next base: position 1,152 of record CAZJKU010000037.1, on the reverse strand, counting down.
GGACGAATGAGGTATCAGGGTCAGAATAATAACAAGCAGTACCTTCTGCATTTATACTAGGATCATTTCCACAGCTATTGTAATTCCAGTTTATTTCGGAATTTCCATTTCCCAAATCTTTTGTTAAACTTTCGGGTCCTACACTAATCGTACAAACTTTGGCACTATTAATCATATTGTTAAGTAATTGAATTCCTGTAGGAGAATTAGAACTTAAGTTTAATAGAGTGGATCCTGTCTGGGATGCAAGTTCATTATTTCCTTGATACACGTTACCGTCAGCATTGACAAAATCGTAGTTGCCATCGCCCATATCTTGTAGTGTATATGTAATTCCATCTAAATCAGCTCTTATTTCCATTCCGGTTGGATCAATGAAATTTATCGGGTCTCCGCCGCAATAGGAGTAGGGAGAGATGGAGTAGAAGGATTCCGCGCAGGGGTCCATTGTGCGGAAGGTGTTGGAGAGCTGGGGGAGGGTGTGGCGGGCGGTGTAGTCGTAGACGGGGAGGCCGCGGAAAAGGCTCAGTTCCTTGGCGGAGTATTTGAAGCGGTTGGCCGTGGCGTCGGTCGACACGTTCATCGGCAGGCCGTCGGCGTAGTAGAGGTTGGTCTGGTCGACTTTGTCGCCTGATACCACAACCATCACGTTGCCCTGATAGTCAAATACGTAGCTGTGGAACTCGCCGTCGCGCAGGTACCCGTAGGGGGTCTGCAACCGGTCGACGGTGTCGTTGACTATGATGTAGTCGCCAACATAGCGGGTCACGTCGCCCGTGAACGCGCCGAGCTTCTTAACGCCGTTTCTGACGATGTGCTTCCTCCCCGCTGCGTCGTAGACCATCTGACTGACAGGCCGATTTTCGAGGAGACCCTCGTAGAGGACTTCAGCGGGCAGGTTCAGTACGTTATATGATATGGAGGTTATTGCCGAGTGGCGGTCCTGAGTCATGTTGCCGTTGGCATCGTAGGCGAAATCGGCAGTGTAATTATAAGGAATGAGAGGATTGTAGGGCTCGGCGGGATTGGGGGTCAGGCCGTCAATGGACTCCGGCCCCAATAAGGAGAATGGCGCGGCCACCGACGCGCCGGGTGTTGACGCAATCGGAGCGCGGGCGCGGAAGTCGAGCGACGCCTCGTAGGGGTAAGCCT
>CAZJKU010000036.1:0-22653 GCA_964546905.1 uncultured Staphylococcus sp. | reverse complement strand
ACGAGCGCGAGTATAAAGCCGAGTTACAGCGTTATGGGTTGAGAGATGATGAGGTTGAGAGATGATGAGGTTGAGTTGCCGACCTCTCACGGCTCAAAAATGAGCCACCGACACAGGCGGCAACCCTCACCGCCCCGATGATTAGCAGGGCGAGTGTGTAAACAGGTGAGAGTGTAAACGCCCCGAGTGTTTCACTATAAGACACAGCCAAAGTAACAAAAGTAACTTTTTCAGCATAAAAAGAGCAAAAGCAATGCAAATGCACTGCAAGAGTAAAGCAAATGCACCCCGATAAAGAGAGGCCAGCCCGAGCGGTTGAGCCTCTCTTTCTCTCAAAAGTCGCGTTTTTCACACCCAATCAAAAGCCCCGGGGCAAAAATTACAGGAAAAATTATTAACTTTGCTATCCCTAAACACGTGAGCGACCGCCCAAAGCGGTTGCAATAACCTTATACGCCCTTTGTATGGTGGTGGTAGTGGAAACACCCACACGGCAACTCACGTGGCCGAGGACACCTAACCGAGGGGCTTTTTTATTCCTAAACACGCGAGAATGAAACAAGACAGCAACCCGAGCCGAGAGCACCGCCCCAACCGATGGGCACGGCTTAAAAAGCAGCTCAACCGAGCGAGAACCGACCGCGACACGGCAACACACCTCAAAGAACTTGCCTACCTCTACATTTGCCAAGAAGATTTGTGGGATGATTTCACCGAGTGGATAGCCGGGAAAGACACCGCTCACCCCTGTAACCCTGTATTTGAGTTTATAGGCACACAGGCACGGCAATTAAACGACCTCAACCAACAACTCACCCTCACTCAATCACAAGCCGAGATGTACAAAAAGAGTGAGCAATGGTATTATGGGCTGTTGGGCAAAAAAGATGAGCAGATTGACCGACTTATTTCTATGGTTGCCGACCTCGCCAATACAACGGTGAAACAACGTGAGGAAATAGCGAGGCTCAAAAAACAACGGCAACACAACGAGTGCCCCGATGAGGGCAACGCCACCGACCGCCCCGAGTAACCCCACCACCTCAACCGCTCAATTACCGATTTGGTAATGATTGCCGACCTCACCCCGGTAGGCCGACACGACCACCCCGACAGGCACGGCAACCGCCCTCAAAAATGAGGGGTAGTGTTGTTTGTTTATACCCTGTTTATACCCAAGAAAATCAAAACCCCTCAACTTCAATGAGTTAAGGGGTTTATTTTGTGCCCAGAACAGGACTCGAACCTGCACGCCTCGCAGCACTCGCACCTGAAACGAGCGCGTCTACCATTCCGCCACCTGGGCTTTTAGGGGTTTCAGTTGTGCAAAGGTATGGCGTTTTTTTGTTTCCTGCAAGTTTTTTGCCGTTTTTTTGGGGATTTTTTGCTCAAAGCGCCGTCAAAGCGCCGTTGGGCGGGTTATTCCGTGATGGTGATGAGGCGGTAGGCGGTGGTGCCGACTCCGAGGGAGCTGGCGTGGTCGAGGATGTGGGTGCCGAGGCGGGAGTTGATGCGCTCGATGAGGGTGTCTTTGCCGGGGTCGGTGGAGTTGAATACCATGTCGACGCAGGCGCGGTCGAGTGCCACGGGGTCGAGCGAGGCGAGGATTCCGAGGTCGGCCATGTGTGGTTGCTCGGGATTGCCGTTGCAGTCGCAGTCGATGGAGAGGCGGTTGGCGACGTTGATGTAGAGGATGCGGTCGCCGGTGTAGTCGGTTATTGCTTTGGCTGCTTCGGCCATTGATTCGATGAAGTCGGCTTGCTCGGCGGTGTTGGACCAGATGCTGTCGACGCTTGATGTCTTGCCGGCGGAGTGGATGTAGGCTTTGCCGGCTGATGAAGCGAGGCCGATGGAGATGTTTTTGAGCGCGCCTCCGAATCCTCCCATCTGGTGGCCCTTGAAGTGGGAGAGGACGATGATGAAGTCGTAGTTCCGGATGTTTTTGCCTACGATGTCTTTGTCGAGGTGCTTGCCTCCGTTGACGGGTATTTCGATTTCGCCGTCGGCGTCGAGTATGTCTACGCCTGCGAGGTCGGTGTAGCCGTGGCGGGCGGCTGTGGCCCGGTGGGCTTCGGTTGTGTTGCGGTTGCCGGCGTAGGCGGTGTTACATTCGATGAATGTTCCGTTGACGAGGCGGACGAAGTCGGCGATCAGGGCTGTGTCGAGGTGGTTGGATTTTCCGGATTCGCCTGTGGAGATTTTGATTCCTATGTTTTGGCCTGTGGCTTCGCGGCCGAGTGCTTTGTAGACGCGGATGAGTGACTCGGGGGTGATGTCCTTGATGTAGTATACGGTGGCTATGGAGTCAGCGGCTGTTGTGTCGTCTGACTTCGGGGCTGCCTTGGTGGTGCAGGATGCGGCGAGTGTCATTATCGCTCCGAGCGAGGCGATGAGGAGTGTCTTGATATGTTTCATTGTGTAGTTTCGAGGCGTGGGATCAGTTGCCGAAAAGGCGGGCGTTGCGGAGTGTCTTTTCTATTCCGGGTGCGAAGTCTACGCCGTTTTCGGATATGAATTCCACGTGGATGGGTATGTAGAATATGTAGGGTTTCAACCGGTCGGGGAAGTGGGGGTTGTGGAGGAGGCGGACGGCGTCTTTCTCAGTCGTGAAGATGTATTTGCGTTTTCCTTGCAGCTCGTCGAAGCGTGATGCGATTTTCTGCATGTCGGATGCCGAGAAGTAGTGGTGGTCGCTGAACTTGCAGAGCTTGACTTTCAGCTTGTGACTGCGGAGGTAGCGGGTGAATGGCTTTGGGTTGGCCACTCCGGTCAGGGCCAGGGCTGCGGTGTCGGGCTGGATCCAGTCGAGGTTTGGGATTACGGGGTCGCTGTCGGGGAATACCGGGGTGGCTGCTCCGTAGCGGTAGCGGGAGAAGTAGAGGCGCTGATAGGGGAAGAGGTTAAGGTTTTCCTTGAACAGTGTGAAGTCCATGGGCTTGACGTCGGTCGGGCATTTTGTCACGACGACTATGTCGGCGCGGTTGAGCGACGAGCGGTGCTCGCGAAGTCGGCCATAGGGGAGGAGGTTGTCGCGGAACACCGGTCGGCTGTATTCGGTCAGCACGATTGCGGCAGTGGGCTTGACGTAGCGGTGCTGGAAGGCGTCGTCGAGGATTATGAGGGAGATCTCGGGGTCGGCTTCGAGCATTCGCCGGATTCCGCGGACGCGGTTTTCGCACACGGCTACGGTTACGTCGTGACCATACTTGCGGTAGATCTGATAGCTTTCGTCGCCTATGTCTTCGGGGCGCGACGACGGGCCGGCGAGGAGGAATCCGCGGGTGCGCCGGCGGTATCCGCGCGAGAGGACTCCGATGTGGTATTTTTCGCGCAGGGCGTCGATGATGTATTCTACGTGGGGTGTCTTTCCGGTTCCGCCGATTGCGAGGTTGCCGACGACCACGACAGGAATGTCAAACTGATGGCTTTTCAGGATGCCCATGTCAAACATTTTGTTGCGTATCGCCACGACTGCCCCGTAGATTTTGGACAGGGGCAGAAGGATGAGGGCTGAAAGGAGTTTGCTACGGGCCATCGTGAATGACTGGGACGTTTACTTTATTTCAAATGCCTGCATACGGCACTGGAGCGGGTCGGATTCGAGCGCCTGACGGAGAGCCTGGAAGTGGGGGTAGAAAAATCCGAGCTGCTCGCGCATGGCGTTGCGCGACAGGTCGCCTGAGGCACTGAGGAGCATGGCCCATACGTCGGGCTCGATGACCGGGTAGGACTCTACGGTTACTGACTCGGCATTGAGCTCCCGGGCCATGTCGGCGATAGCCTGATCGAGGCCACCGAGCTTGTCGACGAGATTGATGCGGAGGGCTTCCTGACCGTCCCACACGCGGCCTTCGGCTATGGCCTTTATATCGTCGGGCTCGCAGTGGCGACCGGCGGCGCAGCGGGCCACGAAGAGTTCATATCCGCGGTCGACGTAGAGCTGCATGGCGTCATACTGGGTCTTGGTGAGAGGCTTGTAGGGCACGAGCATGTCAGAGCCGGGATTGGTGGCCACGGTGGAGGTGTGGATTCCTATCTTGTTGTTGAGGAGCTTTGAGGCGTTGGGCAGTAGTCCGAAGATGCCGATTGAGCCGGTCAGAGTGACGGGTTGGGCGTAGATCTTGTCGGCACCGCAAGAGATGTAGTAACCACCCGATGCGGCTACGTCGCCCATCGACACGTAGAACGGCTTTCCTGTCTCAGCCTTGAAACGCTCAAGAGCTTCCCATATCTGCTCGGAGGCGAATGCGCTTCCGCCGCCGGAGTTTACTCTCATCACCAGGCCGTCGAAGTCCTCCTGCCTGTCGATGAGTTTCTCGATTTCGGGCACGAGACGCTCAGAAGCTATGCCGTCCTTGCCGTCGACGGTGATGCCGCCCTCGGCATAAAGCACGGCGATGGTGGCGCGGGCCTTTGAGTCGGGGTTGATAGAGTAGATTTTGTCGAGACCCTTGACATTGGGGGCGTTGATGTAGTCATTTACGGTGACGAGGGTTGCCTGGGATTTATCGGTCGCCGATGCGAGGATTTTCTTCATTTCGTGCTCGTAGACGAGACGGTCGGCGATTTTCTGGTCCATGTAATATTCCTGAGGGCGGGCAAATGTGAAAGCCGACGCCCATTCGTTGACTGTGGCTGACTCCACGCCTCGACCCTGTGCGACTGCCTCGCGGAGGGTCGACCAGATGTTGGATAGATAGAGCTGCTGCTGCTCGCGGGCGGGAGCGCTGATGGAGTCGAGAAGGAAGGGCTCGACGGCGCTCTTGTAGGTGCCTACCTTCACCACCTGCATCTCGATGCCGAGGTTGTTGAGCAGCTGGCGGAAGTAAAGTCCGGTAGCCGAGAGGCCGTGGATGTCGATCATGCCTATGGGGTTGAGAAAGAGACTGTCGGCAGCTGAGGCGATAAGGTAGTCGCCCTGAGTGTAGGAGTCGGCGTAGGCATAGATCCATTTCTCAGGTGCGGTGTCCTTGAATCGGCGCAGTGCTTCGATGATCGAGTAGCGGGTGGCTATACCGGCAGAGGAACCGTCGGAGGTGATATATATACCGTCGATATTGGAATCGGAGGCTGCGGCAACGATAGCCGCCACGATATCGTCAAGACCGGTGGAAGTGCGGTCGTTGCCGGCGAGAATACTCTGAATGTCGGGGGTAGCGGCGCGCTCGGTTATTTCTCCGGAGAGGTCAAGGTGCAATACCGAGCGTGATGCCACGGCTGTACCCTGCCGTGATGACGAAGCTACGGCCGATACCATGAAGCCGAAGAAGCCGGCGACGAGCACGATGAGCGATACCCATATTGCCGTCATCGAGCCGAGAAACGAGAAAAGAAAACGTTTTAACATTGCGATAGTATAGTTTAAGTCACAAAATTAGCACAAATTAACGTAAGGTGCAAGCGATAAAGGGTAAATGAATGAAAAAACGACAAAAAATATGAAAAAACCACGTGAAAACAGAGCCGCCGGCCCGGCAGAACGGGACGGCGGCTCGCAACTGTCGCAGTAGCGGAAGCGTCACGCCTTGTCGGCGTTGACGCGGGCCACGATAGCGTTGGCCATCTCTACGGCTACGGTGATGTGAGGGCAGATGTGGTCGCTGCCTATCATCTTGTCGACTCCGGCGCGGTGGAGTGTCGCGCTTACGGCATCGTTGACACCCGAGAGGACTATATGGATGCCCAAGTCCTGCGACGACTTGATGAGAATCTCAAGGTTGTGGATAGCGGTGGCGTCGATGAAGGGGACGCGACGCATACGGATGATGCGGACGATGGGCTTGTCGGTCATCGAGTTACGCATCATTTCGTCGAATTTCGTGGCGATTCCGAAGAAGAACGGGCCGTCGATTTCATATACTTCCACGCCCTTGTCGAGATTTAGCACCTCGTGGATGGTGGTCTCGGAGCCGTCGGCAATATCAATCTGGCTGCCGTAGGCACGGATCTGGGTGTTTTCCATCACTCGGCGCAGGAAGAGGATGACAGCCAGGAGCAGACCTATCTCTATTGCGATGGTAAGGTCGAATATCACCGTCAGGAGGAATGTCACGATGAGGACCGAAATATCGCTGCGGGGATTGGACAGAATACCGCGTATTGTGCGCCATCCGCTCATGTTGTAGGCCACGTTGATGAGGACGGCGGCGAGACAAGCCATAGGGATAAGGTTGATGAGGGGCATGAGGCAGAGGAAAATCACCAGGAGCACCAGAGCGTGGATGATACCGGCCACGGGGGTGCGTCCGCCGTTGGTGATGTTGGTCATCGTGCGGGCAATGGCTCCTGTCACGGGGATTCCGCCGAAGAAGGGTACCACGACATTGGCGATACCCTGACCGATCAGCTCGGTGTTGGAATTGGTGTGGCCGCCCGTGACACCGTCGGCTACCGTTGCCGAGAGCAGTGACTCGATGGCACCGAGGATGGCGATGGTGAACGCCGAGGGCAGGAGGCTGTTGATCGTGGCCATGTTGAGCTCAAATCCGTGAGGCTCGGGCAGGTCAGTGGGCAGGTTGCCGAAGCGGTCGCCGATGGTCTCGACGTGCCATGTAGGGTCATACTGCCCGAGGAAATACATCAGCGCGGTCATCACCACGATGGAGATGAGCGCCCCCGGCAGCTTTCGTGAAATCTTGGGCGACAGCAGGATGATCAGCAGCGATACTATGCCCACGCCCGTCGTGACCGGGTCGATGTGATTGAAATTGGACAGGAACATGCCCCACTTGGGGATGAATTCCGAGGGGATGTCGCGGAGACCGAGACCGAAGAAGTCGTTGATCTGGGTAGAGAAGATCGTCAGCGCGATACCTGCCGTGAATCCCACCACGATGGGGTAGGGGATGAACTTGATTACCGTGCCCAGGTGGAAGAGCCCCAGGAGGATAAGTATCAGTCCGGCCATGAGGGTTGCTATTGCGAGTCCCTGCAGGCCGAATTTCATGATGATGCCGTAGACGATCACGATGAACGCTCCCGTGGGACCGCCGATCTGGACGGAACAGCCGCCACATGCCGACACTACGAAGCCGCCGATGATGGCGGTGATCAGACCTACCGTAGGGCTGACGCCGCTGGCTATACCGAAGGCGATGGCGAGCGGCAGGGCCACGATGCCCACCACGATACCTGCCACGAGGTCGTTCTTGAACTTTTCCATTGAATAGTGTTTCAGGGCCGAGATGAGTTTTGGCCTGAAATCAATAGTGCCTGAAAGATTCATGATCAGAATGTAAACCTAAAAATGTATTGTACCTGTAAAAAATGATGTTGAAACTCGTGAATCGAGGGTGCAAAGGTAGTGATAATTTTTGTAAAAACCACAATAAGTGGTTTACTCAGGTCACAAAAATCGTGATGGACCCCTTGTCGCCGCTGCCGATAGCCCCGTGTAGAATAGTTGCGAAATCAGTTGGAAATCTAAATTATTTCGTATATTTTTGCGATGTAATACCTGAGCGCCCGGTCAGAAACGATGGCGCGGCAGGCATGAAACTGAAGATCAAACCCCTATGACAGGATATGAATGACAAGCAAAGCGTCGCTCATCTGGAGGGTGTCAGTGGACTTGAAGCCCTGACGCGTTTTGCTGACCGGCAGAGCGGGATGCTTCTCTGCCTGGAAGGTTCCGCAAGTTTCCAGATAGGCTTGAAAGAATGTAAGATACGTCGGGGCGATATGTTGGTGGTGGGAATTTTCGCTAATATATCGCTGAAATATATGAGCGATGACTTCAAGGGTACTCTCTATATCGTGGATCTGGAGATGATCTTTTCGGCTATCACACCGCTCAAGCTGTGCTCCAATATGCAGTTCATCATGCTGCATCCGATTTCTACCCCGTCGAGCGAGGACTTTTCGGCCATGGTTTCGATTCTCGACTTGATCGAACAGCGAAACCGGTTGGGCGATAAGCGCCCGCTTTCAGGAATGACAACCGACAGTCTTCTCAATGCTCTGATTTTCCTGGTCATGGATTCGTATGTCAACGTGAGGCAGACCGTCATCAAGAGCAGTGACACTAAAGAGGCCATAATGCTGGCCTTTCACGCTGATCTGCTGCGCGACTATGCAACACACCGCAATGTGGCTTATTATGCGGCGCTGCAGCATCTTTCCACGCGTTATTTCTCCACATCCATCAAATCCGTTTCAGGCTACACGCCGATGTATTGGATAAACACTGTGGTGATCTCGCAGGCAAAGCGCATGATGCGTGATTCGAGCATCAGCATCAAGGAAGTTGCCTACGGCCTGAATTTCGCCTCGCTCACTTTTTTCTCCCGATGGTACAGGGAATGTACCGGTGAGACACCGTCGGAATATCGCACCCGCTACCGCATCACCATGGCCCGCCAAGGCTCTGACTGATACCGGCAAGCCTTCACTGATCGACGGGAAATATGTAAAGAGAGAACGGATTGCTCCGCTCCCTCTATAAGTGAAAATATCAGATTATCAAAGTCCGGCGTGTCCGGTAACAAGCAGGATGATTCCGGCTATTCCGAGAGCTATCAGAATCCAGAGGAGCCACATCTCACCCTTGGTGAACACCTTGGTGCCGGGAAAATACTCGTGGCGAGCCTTTACATAGAAGAAAACACCGGGCAGGTAGAACAATACCGTCACTATCAATAGCGATATACTGCTTGATACCACGATGTAGGAGCAGAACAGAGTGGCACCGATGCCGATGAATTTGAAAAAGTTCCTCTGACGCCCTGATTGTATCTGGATAAGGGGCGGCTGGCGATTGCTCTTCAATGCACACTTCCACATGAACATGCCGCTGAACAGATAGGCCGGCAACACCATGAGGCTCGTCAGATCAAGCGCCGCGGTGTAGACCTTCGATGATGTCACCACAAGGCACATGAACACCGTCATCACGATCGAGGAAACGACCAGGCCGTAGCCGGGCATCCCTTTCTTGTTGAGCTTAAGGAATCTCGAAGGGAAAATCTTGACCTTGGCAGCCTCGTTGGGAACCTGGGCACAAACGAGCGTCCATGCGATCCATCCGCCGAGAATCGAGAAGATAATGGCCGCGATGACAAAGTAGTAGGCCCAAGCGCCACAGCAATCCTTGAGCACATAAGCTACCGAGGGGTCGGGCAGCTTGGCAAGCTCCGGCTGGTGAAGTATACCGAACGACAGCACCGAGACAAGGGCATACATCAGCCACGCGCAGAGGAATCCGATAATGCCTGCCTTGCCCACATCCTTGGCCTGCTTGGCACGCGACGACATCATCACGGCTCCTTCGATTCCCGTAAAGCACCACAGGGTCACGAGCATCGTGGTACGCACCTGATCGCCCACCGAGCCGAGATCGGTCAGCTGTCCCCAGAAGTCAAAGCTGAACATCTTGAGCTTGAAGAAGATGAAGAGGATCACAATGATAAGGACGAGCGACACCATCTGAATCACGGTGATGAGGACGTTGAGAAACGAGGCAGTCTTCAGTCCGCCGGCCACCACGAAATACATCAGCCAGATAAGTCCGATGCCAAACACCACCGTCTCCCATCCATGTTTCAGGAACACCGGCCAGAAAGCGCCTAACGAGTCGTTAAGCATCACCGCATAGGCCACGTTGCCGGTAGCTGTACATAGCCAGTAGCCCCAGGCTACGAGAAAACCCACGAAATTTCCGTAGCCTACCTGCGCATACTGATATATACCGGCATTAAGGTCGCTACGCTTGTCGCTCAGGATCTTGAACGTATAGACAAGGAATATCATGCCCACGCAGGTGAGCAACCACGAAATGATGACCGCGCCTAATCCTGCGCTTGCTGCCATGTTCTGAGGAATATTGTAGATGCCTCCCCCGACGATTGAGCTGAAGACTATGGCAGTCAGTCCGATCAGGCCGAGTTTTTTTGTATCGTCTGACATAATTTTTCAATTTATTATCAAGGGCGGAAGGAATGAGTTCCTCCCGCCCTTGTGGAGATGGATGATAGATGTATTATTCCTTATTTGGCAAGAGGAGCGTAACCGAAGTTAAGGAATCCTATGCAGGTAAGGCAGTAGCCGAAAGGCTGATCGGCGGGGATGTTGAGGAAATTGTGGTAGAGGTCGATTTCCCCGTCCTGTTCGAGTCCGCGGATCTGGAGCTCGTGCTTGAGCGATTTGTGAAGCCACATGGTTGCTTCGGCCTTGGCGATGTCATCGTCGATATGGGTGTCGTAGTACTGTACATATTCAGCAGCGTAACCTCCGATGAACTTGCCGTCTTTCTTGGCCCAGATGATACCGATACCGGTGGCGATGGCTTTGTGCTCATTGTAGTTGGCGCCATTGCCTGCGATGATCACTTCCAGCACCGCACCGTGCTTGAACTGATCGGGAAGATCAGGACGATACTGATGAGCAGGATACTTGTCGGCAAATTCCTTGGTGATGGTCACGAGATTGCCGCGACACTCCGGAGGAAGCACCGAGGTGTAGGGGATAACGTTGAAATCTTCGATACGGGCCATAAGAAGGGCCGAGTCGTAAGCAAAAGTTTCGTAAGGCTGAGGGGGGATACCGTCGTTGAATGCACCGGTGCCACCGGTAATGAAACCGAATGTAGGATAGCGAGTTCCTCTCTGATCGTCCATAATAGATAAGTTTTAGGGGTTAGTGAATTAAGTTATCTGACATTTAAACAAGAGGAAATGATTTAGGTTTACTGTTTGTGGTGAAATAGGAGTAATCGTATGCAATAGAGTACGATCAGTACATTTGGGAGGTGCGAAACGCGGTTTACAAGGCCGTTACCGACCATATTTCCGATAAGAAAACCGGGGCTGCCCTTTGAAGGGCTGCCCCGGTGATGAGGTGGTCGAAGGTGATTACTGGTGCTGGTAGAGGTAGCGCTTGATCGAGCGCTTGGGCGTCTTCTCGAATTCCTCGTCGTAGAGACGGAACCGCTGGATCTGGGAGTAGGCCGGAAGCTCGCGGTTGAGGTTGCGGATGTTCTCGTCCATTATGTCTTCGATCTGGGCCTGGGAGAACCGCTGGGCCGTGAGGTTTTCAAGATCGGGGTAGATGAGGGCGATAAGACGTCCCTCACCGCTGTCGATCACGAGCGATTCGCTGACATAAGGCATGTTGTTGAGCTTTTCCTCGATTTCCTCGGGGTAGATGTTCTGTCCTGAAGGGCCGAGAATCATGTTCTTGTCGCGGCCGCGGATGTAGAGGAATCCGTCGCTGTCGAGGTTGCAGATGTCGCCGGTATTGAGCCATCCGTCTTTGTCGAGCACGGCAGCCGTGGCTTCGGGGTTCTTGTAGTAACCGAGCATCACGTTCATTCCGCGGGTGGAAAGCACTCCCGGCACAGTGGCGGGGTCGGGCGAGTCAATGCGGAGTTCCATGCGGTCGACAACGGTGCCGCACGATCCGGCTCTCTCGGTCTGCCACGGGGTGTAGGAGATGAGGGGGCCGCACTCGGTCATTCCGTAGCCTACGGTGTAAGGGAAAGTGATCTTACGCAGGAATGCCTCGACATCTTTGTTGAGGCCGGCGCCACCTATGATTATTTGGTCGAGGTTGCCGCCGAAAGTCTCGGTGAGGCGCTCCTTGATGCGTGAAAGCAGGCGGTCGTCGACAAAAGGCACGTGCATGAGTATCTTCATGAGCGGCTTTTCGAGCAGCGGGAACACACGCGTCTTGATGATTTTCTCGATGATGAGCGGCACGGTGACGATGATGCGGGGCTTGACCTGAGCGAAGGCTTCGATGATGATGCGGGGCGACGGTGTCTTGGTCAGGAAGTTGATGTGGCAGCCGGTGGCGAAGGGGAATATCATGTCGATGGTGAGGCCATACATGTGGGCCAGCGGAAGCATACACACCACGCCGTCGCCCTGGTGGTGATGGATGTTGTCGATGCAGAACCTGACGTTGGACCACAGGGACCGGTAAGGGAGCATGACGCCTTTTGACATCCCGGTTGAACCGGAGGTGTAGGACAGGAGGCACATTTCATCGGGGGTGTCCTGATAGAAGGCAATGTCCTCGCCGGTGAAACGGTCGGGATAGCGGTGGCCGAAAAGCTCGTTGAGGTGGGCGCGGGTCACGGTGACCGCCTCCTCGTTGGCGCGCAACAGTGAGAAGTCCTTGAGGTGGAGCACACCCTTGAGTTCCTTCATCTGCTCGGGGTCGAGGTTGTCCCAGATGCTGTTGTCGACAAAGAGGAGCTTTGACTCGCTGTGATTGATGAGGTGATGGATATTGTCGGCCTTGAACTCGTGAAGGATCGGCACGATCACGGCTCCATAGGTGATGGTGGCGATGAAGGCGATGGACCATGACGAGGAGTTACGGCCGCAGAGGGCTACCTTGTCGCCCGGCCTGATGCCTATTTCTTCAAAAAATATGTGGAGCTTGGCGATTTTGCGGGCTACATCTTTATAAAGGTGGGAGGTGCCGTTGAAATCGGTCATAGAAGTATTGTCCCAGTTCTTGCGGATTGCTTCCTGAAAGAAGTAGTTGAGGCTTACTGCCGGGTCATATTGCTTTGACATAGCTGAGAAATGGATTTTCGTGGGGGTTCAGGCTGCAAAGATAGTAAATAGCTATGAATAAAAAAAATAAGGGCGGTAATAAAAAAACGGCCCCATAATGTTGTATCGGATGATGAATTGGATTATTTTTGCATGGTTGATAAATCTACGTGCCATGAAATTGAGAATCATTGCTATGATGATAGCTTTGGCGGGACTCGTGTCAGGAGTCCGTGCCGGCGGATTGATGCGCCCTGAGGGATGGGTGACTTGCTCGACGGTGACATCGGCCGGCGACTATGACCTGACGGGCGGAGGCGACGGCCCTTTGATAGTGCTCCGCAGCGACGGAACCGATATGGGCCCGGCGATAGCCGAGGCCGTGAACAGTCACGACGTGGTGGTGCTCGACGGGTCGATGGGCGATTTCATGTTCGGTTCCAATATCAATCTTCATTCCCTGTCGGGGAAGACCATAATAGGTGTCAACGGGGCGCGGCTGTGCACGGAGTTTTCGGTGACACAGGAAATCCGTGATCTGCTCGATGACCTTGACGTGAAATCGCTCAGCCAGAATGCCTCCGACAATCTGGGCGGAACGCTGTCAAACGGTGTCTATGTGGCCGAGCAGTGTGAGCTTACCATCCGTCAGGCACTTATCGACCGTTTCGGCGACGAGAAGGAGCCTTATCGCTACGCAGGTATACTGGCTCTTTACGGATGCTCCGATTTCATAATACGTAATCTTGATTTCGCGGGGCCCGGGTCGCTTGACGTTGGCGGCGCTGACTTGCTGACGCTCAGCGGCTGTGATCACGTGTGGGTGGACCACTGCCTGTTTACCGACGGTCTTGACGGGAATCTCGATATAGTGAATAATTGTGATTTCATTACAGTGAGCGACACGAGGTTCAGGTATACTGAAAAGGCCTACAATCATCCTCTGAGCAACCTAAACTCGGGCGAGGAAATGACCGACGGCTCGGCCCAACGCAACAATATCAGTTGGATACGCTGCTACTGGGACGAGGGATGCTCGGGGAGGATGCCTTATACCGTGCTCGGAATCCACCATATATTGAATTGCTACTGGGACTGCACGGGTGGTACATGTATCGACGCTCACAAGCAGTCGAGGCTGCTGATAGAGAACTCGGTTTTCACATCCAAGGTGAAACGGGCGCTGGCAGTCAGGGATGCCGACGTGGTCTATGACTGGCGCGGCAGCCTGTGGCACGGAAAGTCAGCACCCCTCAGCAACGGGCATGTGGAGGTACCTTATGACTGCATGATTGCCGAGGCTGCGGTGGTGCCCGAAGTGGTGGCCGGCGCGGGCGCGACGCTCCCGGAGCCTTTTGTCAGGGAGCTTTCGGCATCGCCGTCGATGATTGATTTCGGCAAGGTGTATGCCGGTGTAGCGGTTGAGGGTAAATTCACGGTGTCGGGATTTGAGGCGGAGGTTGCACCGATGGTGACGCTCTCCGCTCCCGAGGGCGTTGAGATTTCGGCTGATGGAAAAGACTTTTCTTCATCGCTCATGGTCGAGGCTACCGACGGTAATTTGCTGCAGGCCGATGTGTATGTCCGGGCGCGGTTCAGCGGCCGTGGCGTGACTGAAATAAAGGTTGATGTATCTTCGCCTGATGGCGACTTCGCGATTCTGCTCAGGGCCGATGTGGTTGAATTGGCGGGCGAGGGGGCGCCGGCTGTCGTTTCATGGCCGCTCGATGCCGGAGCCTCGGGTAGCACTGTGGCCGTGGCCGAGCCGGCCGATGCCTTCGGAATGACGGCAGTCAATGTCGGTGAAAATCTCTACGTATATTCCGGGCAAACGATTGCCGGAAGGAAATTTACCTGCTTCAATCCTACCGAGGCATCAGGACGCGCGAGAGATGAAGAATGTTATGTTGAATTTGACCTGGAAGCGGCTGCTGATGTGGAGTTTGTTCCTGAGTCGCTCACTTTCAATGCAGCGAGAGTCGGCACTGATATGTGTTTTGTCGATGTGGTGGCTATCAGGGATGGTTTTGAGACGGAACTTCTGAATGGCTTTCAGCCTGAAAGGTCGTCAGGGGCTCCTGCGTTCTCGGCTGTCGAGCTGCCGCTCGGCAACACGGGAGTGGGGCGAGGATTAAAGATAAGGATATACCTGTATTATATGACTGCCAATAAGCAACTTGCCCTCGGTGATGTGAAGATTTCGGGAAAAGTATATCATGGCGCGTCGGGTATCGCAGAGACGTGTGGTGAGAGCGGCTCGACCGTCGCTACGGAGTATTACGACCTGATGGGGCGCAAGGTGCTTCACCCGCAACGGGGTAGAGTTTATATCGAGTGCTCAAGCAACGGCTCGACGATTACGGTAATATATCGGTGAAAAACATCGAGAGGATATATCAACCGATATATCCTCTCAATTGTAGCCCATAGGAGAATCGAACTCCTCTTTCAAGAATGAAAATCTTGCGTCCTAACCGATAGACGAATGGGCCATCACATCATTGCTCAACTGAGGCTGAGCAGGTGATGAATATTTTTAAGCGGCGAGCTTGGCGATGTGGTGAGCCAGCTTGCTCTTGAGATTTGCTGCCTTGTTTTTAGAGATGCTCTTCTTGGAGGCGAGACGGTCAAGCATAGCTGAAATCTTGACGAAAGCTGCCTGAGCTTCGGCCTTATTGGTCATCTTGCGAAGATTGCGCACGGCGTTGCGGGCAGTCTTGGCATAGTAGCGGTTGCGGAGTCGACGTGACTCAGTCTGGCGGATTCTCTTGATGGATGATTTATGATTTGCCATTATAGAAACGTTAGTAGTTCTTGGTTGGTTATTATTGTAGCCCATAGGAGAATCGAACTCCTCTTTCAAGAATGAAAATCTTGCGTCCTAACCGATAGACGAATGGGCCATCCGGAAATCGATTGCAAAGTTAAGCAGGAATTTTCAGTTGTGCAAATTTTTTTTGAGAAAAATTGGAAAAATTAGAGGTAATTGGAGGAAATTGGAATTATTGGAGGAATTGGAGTGATTGGATTTATTGAAATTATTGGAGGATTTTAAGTACCAATTCATTACATTTATTAAGCGAGGATTTGATAGCGGCGTTTATTAAATAATAAGCGTGTCGCCGGGGGCAACACGCTCGGGGTTTCCTTATTGATGGAAATTTGTTTAGTCCTGGTTGAGGTTTACGCGCTTGAAGGCGACTGCGACAAGTCCCTTGGTGGTCTGGTCGAGGAACTGACCTACAGTAAGCTTGCCGTCCTGAACATATTCCTGTTCCATGAGGCAGGATTCCTTGAAGAACTTGTTGAGACGACCGTTGGCGATGTTCTGAATCATGGCTTCGGGGAGGTTGGCAGCCTTGGCTTCAGAGGTAGCCTTGATGATTTCGCGGCCCTTTTCTGCTTCTTCGGGAGTGATCCAGCCCTTGGCGGTGTTGGATTCGATGTGATCTTCGCTGTCGAAGTGGTGGGGGTTGAGGCCGGCCTTGGAGAGGGCTGCGTCAACAGCCTTGCGGACGAGTTCCTGCTTGGTCTTTTCAACTGCAACGGCGATTTCCTGGTCGATGGTTGCCTGAGGAACGTCTTCACGGCTTACGGCAACGGGGTTCATTGATGCGATCTGCATACAGATTTCGCGGCCAACCTGCTCGTCAACGCCGGCGAGATTGAAGCCCACAATTGCGGCGAGCTTGTTGTTGAAGTGGTTGTAGGCTGCGGTAGTGGGAGCTTCAACTACTTCGTATGCACCGATTTCGGTCTTTTCGCCGGTCTTGCCTGAGTTTTCAGTGATGAGGTCGGCAACGGTGATGCCGTCAACGACGCAAGCCTTGAGTTCGTCGACGGTCTTGAACTTGTTGGCCATCGCGAGGTCCATGAGCTTGTTGGCGAGGGCGACGAATCCGGCGTTCTTGGCCACGAAGTCGGTCTCGCAGTTGAGAGCGAGGACAGCGGCGAAAGTGCCGTCGGTACGGGCGATTACGCAACCTTCTGAAGCCTGACGGTCTTCACGCTTGGCGGCAACAGCCTGACCTTTTTTACGGAGGATTTCAACGGCTGCTTCGATGTCGCCGTTGGTTTCAGCGAGAGCTTTTTTGCAGTCCATCAGGCCGGCGCTTGTGAGATTGCGCAGCTTGGTGATGTCTGCCATAGATACTGCCATAATGAGTATATGATTTAGATTGGTGAAACTTTAATGTAATTAAAAGGGTCAAAAGGCGTTCCTCGATGGTCAATTCCATCAGGGATGACTTTTGACCCTATATAGATTTACGGCTTGAACCGGTTCGGGGGATGAACCGTGACCGTCAAAAGGCGATTATGCTTCTTCGGCGGGAGCTTCCTCAGTAGCTTCGGCTACGACAGGCTCCTTAACCTCGGCATCGTCGTTGCGGCGGGCAACGCGGCGACGCTCGCGGCGGGGAGCCTTTTCTTCAGTCTGCTCGGCCGATGCCTTTTCGTCGGCTTTCTCAACCTTGCGCTCTTCGAGGCCTTCGGCGATGGATGCGCATACGGTGTCGAGGATGAGCTCGATTGACTTGGAAGCGTCATCGTTGGCGGGGATCACGAAGTCGATGTTGTTGGGGTTGGAGTTGGTGTCGACGATACCGAACACGGGGATGCCGAGACGGTTGGCTTCGGCAACGGCGATGTGCTCCTTGAGGACGTCAACCACGAAGAGAGCCGAGGGAAGACGGTTGAGGTCGGCGATAGAGCCGAGGTTCTTCTCAAGTTTGGCACGCTGGCGGGTGATCTGGAGTTTCTCGCGCTTGGAGAGGTTGTCGAAAGTACCGTCGTTGGTCATCTTGTCGATGGTGGTCATCTTCTTGACAGCCTTGCGGATGGTGGGGAAGTTGGTGAGCATACCGCCGGGCCAGCGCTCGATTACGTAGGGCATGTTGACCGACGAAGCCTTTTCGGCGAGGAGTTCCTTAGCCTGCTTTTTGGTAGCGACGAAAAGGATCTTCTTGCCGCCGCGGGCTATGTTGCGGAGGGCTGCGGCAGCTTCTTCGAGCTTAGCCTGGGTCTTATAGAGGTCGATGATGTGGATACCGTTGCGCTCCATGAAGATATAAGGAGCCATAGCAGGATTCCATTTACTTTTCATGTGGCCGAAATGGCAGCCTGCTTCGAGGAGTTGGTCAAAATTGGGTGTTGACATAATGATTTCTTGGTGGTTGAGTTTACGTTCTTTTGATAAATACAATCCGGCGGTAGGGAACGTGTCCATCCGGAGGATTTAGATTCTAAACACGGTGATGACGCAGATGTCAGGCTGCGGCATCGTAATTGATATCAGCGCTTGGAGAACTGGAAGCGTTTGCGTGCTTTGGGGCGACCGGGCTTCTTACGCTCGACGGCACGGGGGTCGCGGGTCATGAAGCCTTCTACGCGCAGTGCATGCTTGTCTTCGGGGTTGATCTTGACGAGGGCGCGGGCGATAGCGAGACGGAGAGCCTCGGCCTGGCCTTTGTAGCCGCCACCGTTGAGGTTGACCTTGATGTCGTATTTTTCAGCGGCTTCAAGGGTGTTGAGGGGCTGCTTTACGATATATTGGAGGATGGATGAGGGAAAATACACATCCAAGGGACGCTTGTTGATGGTGATGACGCCGTTACCTTCTTTGACGATAACGCGAGCCACGGCGGCTTTACGACGTCCTACTGCATTTACTGATTCCATTCTTCAATTATTTAATTTTGTTGATGTCAATAACTTCGGGGTTCTGCGCTTCGTGGGGATGGGTGGGACCGTTGTACACGTGCATGTTCTCGATGATGCGACGGCCGAGACGGTTCTTGGGAAGCATACCTTTCACAACCTTGATGAAGAGGGGGTGATAGCCGGGCTTGATGTGCTTGTTGAACGACTTCTTCATGAGGACTTCGGGGGTCGATACGCGCTGGCCACCGGGATAGCCGGTGTAGCGGAGGTATTCGCGGTCAGTCCACTTCTTGCCGGTGAGACGCACCTTGTCGGCATTGATGATGATTACGTTGTCGCCGCACTCAACGTTGGGTGAGTAGCAGGGCTTGTTCTTGCCGCGCAGGATGAGGGCGACAGTAGCGCAGAGACGTCCGAGTGCCTGGTCGGTGGCATCGATGACGACCCACTTGTGGTCAACGCTTTCGGCGTTGGGGGTGAGGGTTTTGTAGCTTAAAGTATCCACGTTTAAATGTTAATTAATAGATAGTTAATGCCGGCCTTTCCGGTGCTTTGCTCGGCCAAAAGCGTGGCACGGGCGGGCCGATGGTTTATTAATTGGACATAATCGGACTGCAAAGGTATTGATTTTCCTCGGTTTTAGCAAGTGAATTTAAGGTTTTTTAATAATTACCGGCGTGATTTCAGGAGGGCACGCCAAGCCATGACTTGCCGCGCCCTCCTCTGATAGAAAGTAATCTCCCGGTTTATCTTACCAGGAATTTTCCTTTTTCGGTGACGATAATTCCGCGGGTAGTCTTAGCGGCAGGTCGTCCCTGCAGGTCGTAGACGCGGATGTTTTGCAGGTCGCTGTCTGACTCGATAGTTTCCATTCCGGTGGCATCGCCTGATACCGTCAGTTCTCCTGAATAGTCGGGGAGGTCAATCCTCGTGTTGCCGTCTCCTGAAAGGATGATGCGTGAGAGGGTGACGGGATAGGTGCCCTCGGGAGCGTTGACGGTGACGGGGCACGAGAATACCACACCTGAATTGCCGTCGATAGGGGTATTGGAAAGGGAGAATACAAGAATCCTGACGGTATTTTCCTTAGTGGCAACGCTTCGTGTTGCTACTATATGGTCGGAGCAACGTGACTCGTTAAGGACGCACTCATAACCGTCTCCATCCTCAGCGGGATCTATAGTGACTCCCTCGGGCAGGGTGATGTCGCATTGAAATCCCAAAATGGCGGCTTCGTTGTCAATCGACACCGATATTTCTGCGCCGGAGTCTTTTTTTGCCGAAAGATTCGCTACGGTCATGGAGTAGGCGGCTTCGGGGTCAGTGCTTTCCGAGCGCATTGCCGGAGCTGAGAATCCGAAGGGGTCATCGTCATTATTGAGAACCATGTCGATAAGGGTGGTGACATCGTTGATCATTATATTACCGTCATTGTCAAAGTCCACGGCTGTGAGCAGGAACCGTTCAGGGGTCTGGCCGATCATGTGGGAAATGGTCGAGGTAACGTCGACTACCGACACGGTTCCGTCGTCATCGGCATCGCCGGGAGTATAGTCGATTTCACAAAGGTACTTCCCTGCGACAGGCAGATCGATCCTTGTATTGCCCGGCTCCGAAAGGTGGATATTGTCAATGATCACCGGAGCGTGGTAGCGGTCAGATTCTCCTATAGAAGATAATGTGACGGGAATGTATAACAGGATTCCGTCGTTGCCCTTAAAAACAGCGTTGGTTAAGGAAACGCATACGAGCCGTGTAACCTGTGATGAAGTACCCGAAATGTGGCTGCCGTCGCTGACCGATCCTGCAGTAAGTGTATGAGACTTGGTGGCGCGGTCGCTCAGCTTTACAGCATATTTGCCGTTATTGTCAGTTGCTATCGAGGCTCCGTAAGGAAGGTGTATGTCGCACTGGAAGCCGATTACGCTGCCAGAATTGGAGAGGGAGACGGGTATCATTACCGTCTTCTTGGTAGAAAGTGGTTCGTCGGTTGTGACTGCCATGACATAGCTTCCGTCGGTGATGACCGAGGCATACTCGGGCCATGCTGCTTTATAACTGTCGACGGCTTCGGAGGGGACTTTTATGCTGAACGGCGACAGGAACGCCTGATGTCCAAGAGTAATGGAAGAGACGTCATGATTTTCAATGACAATATTACCGGACAGGAACACATTGTAGGCAATCGACTCCACCGATTGAGGAATGGTGAGACTGTTGAGCTTCTTGCCGTAGGCCCAGCCGTCCTGATGAGGGAGTACGGTTACGGTGGAAGGTATCCTGTAATCACCGTCATAGGAATCGATTATAAATAATAGTTTTGTCTGCTCCTTGTCAAAGACCGCTGTCCCGTCGGTACTGTAAACGGGGTTTTCGGGCGAGATGCCGAGGCTTGTGAGGTTATAACATTCCTGGACAATGCCGTTGCCAATGTTCCGAACTCCTGCACCAAAGTATATTTCCTTCAGGCCGGGGCAATTACTGAAACATCCGTTGTCAAAAGATACGACTGCGGTTTCGGAGGTCATGACGGTTTCTACGCCGGTGTCCCTGAAAGCCCTGAAGCCCACTTCGATTTCAGAGTCGGAAAACACTACGTTCTTGATTTTCCGGTCTCCGGCAAATGCTTCGGATGAAATCGCGGTGATCGCGTAGGTCACTCCTTCGTGATTCACTGAGCGGGGAATGTAAAGAGTGGGAATCACGTCGGCGGAGTTGGCGGCAAGACCGGTGATCTTAACTGCTGGTGCTTTACCCTCCGATACGGGCAATGTTGAGAATTTGAGATTCACCCCACCTCTGACTGCTTCGGAAAAATCCTCAGCCTGAACGCGCATATTGCCGAGCAATAAAAACGCGAGCACGATAAATTTAAGGTAAGTAGTTTTCATTGCGAAAAATCTTTGCCTATAGCTTCCCCGGAGTCGGCGTAATAATGGGTTTTTAAACAAAAGACGTGGGCAAGCTCAATCCTGCTTATCCCACGTGTGAGGCCCTGAGACTGCCCTTCCTAAAGGATAAGCAGTCGGGAAGCCCACGTAGGATTATATGACTCAACTGAACGTGGCAGTCGCGCCACACCCCGTTGAGGAATGGATATAATCTTTCCTTGGACGTCACCTGACTGCAAGATCTTCTTTAGGAGTAGGAAAATTTCTCAGGTTTTCACACGTAGAAGTCTGCGTCGGATCAACGCCTTTCTATGTTGTAACGCAGCAGTGAAACCTTATTTGACATGGTCACAGGCACTAACTGCACCCCAAAGATAGTAAAAAATCTCGTAAATCACCAAATTTCACAAGAAATCGGGTCGAGATTTTTTCAGGGTCGGCTGACGGTTGAGGGTAGGTAGGATGGTTATGCCGCGCTCGCATGGTCCTTAATTTCTCTTCACCACCCGTACCATTTGTGCACAAAAAACTCGCCGGGACGGGACTGAGCCCGAGCCGGCGAGGGAAATAAACGGAGTGTGTTTACTTGCGCGTGAATCGGTGAGTTTCATTCGCTACTGGTCATTACGAGGGTGTGGTTGTCAATGAGGCAGGCATCGACCAACATTGTTTCAGTCTCACCATCGACACGGGCAGTCATAGTTATATAGGTGTGAGAAGTTATGTCGCTGAACAAGATATAAAAAATCGGCGGGCGCAGAAGGATTCATCACTGAAGCCGTCAACGCTCGCTTTATCGCTATATGTATCACCTTCTTGCTATGAATCATTACCTGCAGTGGCACTGCGCGATTGTGGTCGCGCGGCGTCATTGCCTGAATAATTCTGCAAGACGGGATGCAGGGATGTATTCGGAATTTGCCCGTGGGGCAGGGAAGAAGAGCCGTCCCATTTCTTTCAGTGCCTCTGCGCCAAATTGCCAAGGAAATGTAATCTTCCCCGAGGCGGAGTGGCCTCGTTTGCGGGTGCAAAGTTAGTGAAAGAATTTTACTTAGGCAAGAAATATTTTAGGGAACAGGAACAGGAAATAGGAAATCGGGTCGATTTTTTTCTTCCCGCCAAGGAGTCACTGACTGAAACCGGTGGCGTGATGTGGTCACAGTGATGTGGTCACAGTATCGCCGCTCAGCGGCTCATAAAAATTTCAACAGGTTGAAGTTAGGCATTTAAAAATAATTGCGTATCTTTGCGGTGTCGGCCGAAACGCGAAGCCCGGTCTGCGGGCCAGCGGGCGGGTCGGCAACTTACATACTTAAAAGCGTTACTTTGCGCTTAGTCTCTTGACACCTTGAAATCTCGCAAATTTCTTTTAGAAAGTCAAAGACCAAGCAACGGGTTGCGCCACTTGGATATGACATCGCTCTCTGCGTCGTGTTACGACTGCAGAGATTATGTTCATATTTGCGTGGGCTTCGCCGTTGCCGTTCAACTTTCTAAGGCAATGCGAGAGCCTCAAGGTGTGGGACGGCAACGAGTCTGATTCCCGCGCTTGAACTGAATACCATTCTTTAACAGAGTGGTATTCAGTGTTTATTTAGATA
>CAZJKU010000035.1:0-23374 GCA_964546905.1 uncultured Staphylococcus sp. | reverse complement strand
ATCGGAGGAATTGGAATAATTGGAGGAATTGGAATTTAGAGCGTGCGGAGCACGCTGAAACGGTTGACATGCCGAGAGCTTTTTGGGTTCTGTCGCAAAAAAATTCGCCGGTAGTGCGGTTCTCTCTTTATTGCATTAAGGATATGTGCATTTGAACTTATTATGTTTGTGGTGACTCGTTACGTGGTTGTTTTGGGTTAATGTATGTTAATTTTTTATTTGTGGGGTAATAAGTCGTTAGAAATTAGTATATTTGTGCGTTATTCCTGCTTCTGCGGCTGTCATTTATACTTATTCTTGACCGGGAGTAACGGAAAATATCAGAACTTATAAACCAATTAATTACATTTTTCCCATGAACGAACAAGTATTCTTCGACAACGGCGATATTTCTATCACAAGTGCCCGTTGCATCCTCGGTGGCAAGACTGTTCCCGTGCGTTCACTCAACTCGGTATCAATGCTCGTCCAGAAGCCCAGCCTTCTCTGGCCTATCATACTGATAATCATCGGTCTGATCGTTCTTTTCAACGGATCGGTATTATGGGGTATCATCCTCGCCGCTTTAGGTGCTGCATGGCTCTATTTCTCGCGTCCCACTTATTTTGTACATATCGAGACTTCTTCTGGTTCTTCTGACGCTTTCTCAAGCAAGGACCGCGGTCTCGTTGAGGAAATCGTCAACGCTATCAACGACGCCATCATTTCTCAGGCTCACTGATATAACATTCCTACACATCTATTATAGAATCAGAATTGCGGATGCACCTCCACGCGAGGCGCATCCGCTTTTTATGCAGGGTTGGGTGGATCAGAGGGACTTGCAGATGTAATCGAGGACTTCGTTGTAGCCCTTGCCTGCGAGGACGGTGGAGAGGAGGCCGCGCTCGTGGTGGACGTCGGGCCATGTGGCGGATATGGTCGACCAGCTTTCGCTTCCGGGAGCGAAAAGGATGAGCCGGCGGGTGGCTGCGGGTATAGCAATCCACTTGGCGCGCAGGGCGTTCATCTCGGCCGGACTGACGGGATGGGTGGAGGCGTCGGTAAACACGATCACGACGTTGCGTTTCTCAACCGATCCGCGGCTCCAGGGAGTGGAAAGGGCTTCGGCGAGTGCCTGAAGGCCGTCCTCGGGCTCGTCGCCGCCACCATTTACGGTGATTCCGGAGACGAATGCCTGATAGGCACTGCTCTGGGAGGGCATGTTGAAAATTGGCGATACACGGAGGGAATGTTCGCTCAGATCGCCGTAAGATACAACTTTCAGTCTCATGGAGTTGATGCGGAACCGCTCGCGGATGCACACCCGGTTAAGGTCGTCGTAGAAGCTCCTCGCATGGGACTTGACCATCTCGATGGCTCCGCCCATTGAGCTGGTGTCGTCGATCACGAGCACCATGTCCACGTCGACCGGTGTTATAATGGGGGAGATTTCAATCGTTTCGGGGCTTTCGCCAAACGAGGGTATCTCTTTGCGACCGTCGTGATAGCCCGGGGTGCGTGTCTCAACGGTAACCTTCGATCCGGGCTTGGCGTGGACGGGGAATTTGCCGTTGCGGTTGGTAATCTCGGTATAGGTCTCGGTATTTCCAGCCGGGTCAGTCACGGTGACCCTTGTCTCCACTCCGGCTACCGGCTCATGAGTGGCCGAGTCGACTACCTGATAGTCGACGGTGAACGGCAGGGGACGGAGCCACACGGTGCGGTTATCGTCGGGCTGCCTGATAAACTCAGCCACAGTGTAATCGCCCTGAAGAGTGGAGTCGTTGTAATGTTTCTTGGAAGCGGTGATGTGGACTTTGGCAAGGACGAATCCCGAGTCGTAGAGGCCTTGACCTCGACCGTCGACATTAGTAACGGCGGTGTGGCTTCCACGTGCTCCGGAGCGGGGGTCGGATAGAGTTACCACGGCGCGGGCTCCGGGGATGGGCTCGCGAGTCTCGACATCCTTCACGAAGAACGTGAATTTCTCTTTCAGCGGGCGCAGTGCCAGGCGGGCTGTGTCGCGGCCCATATAGTTGGCGGCAGGTACTGACGTGACAGTAGTGTCGGCATATCCGTAGCAGCTGCCCTTAATGAGGCCGATGGTGGAGCATACGGGGACACCAGTGATCGTGACACGTCCGGCAGCATCGGTCATGGCCGTGTCAACGCGCTCGCCGGCCCTCACTTCTACTTTGGCTCCTGGCAAACGGTCGCCGGTCTCAAGGTCGATCACGGTGATGAGCATGTCGTCGCGCCTCGCGGAAAGTTCCAGGGTAACGCGGCGCGAGAAGTGAAACAGTGGCTCGGCGACAGCAGTATCGTGGCATGGCGACGATGCCGTGACCGTGGCACGCGACATGCAATAGAAAATGTAGGAGAACACGCTGCAAGGCAGATCCTTGAACTCCGCGATACCGTCTTCGTCGGTCACGCCTTCATAGTTCCGGTCATAGTCGGGAAGAAAATGCCACATGTCGGCGAGATAATGCGACGTGTAGGCGAGCGTCACGGCGGCTTCCTGCACAGGTTCGCCCGTCTCCTTGTCCACGACCGTCACCGTCAGGTCACGATCGCAGCGGATCAACAGCAGCAGCGGGAGGAGCAGCAACAGCAGCCACCAAGAGCGGCGTTTCTTCACCTGAAACGTATAGTAATCATTGCCGGGGTCAACCGTGAATTTTTTGCTGAAGGAAATGTCTTTCATCGCGGGAAGAGGGATTAGAGAGAGTTGGAGATAATCTTTAATACGGCATCGAAGCCTTCGGTAGAGATCACGTCATAAACGGGCCGAGAGATGTTCTCGGTCTGGGGCCATGATTTCACCTCGGTCCATGAATCGTCGTCGGGCGCGAAGATGATCAGGCGTCGCTCGGCGGGATCCATGCGGTCCCACGCGGCGCGGAGCGAGGCCATGTCGGCGGCCATCCCGGCGGGATAGTGAGGCGACCCCGAGCGCTCACCGAGCGGCAGGGTCTCGGCATCGGTCACAAGAACGATGATGTGGCGGCGGATATTGCCGTCGGTTGTCCATGGGGTATCGAGGGCGCGCGAGAGGGCTTCGAGACTG
This sequence comes from uncultured Staphylococcus sp., assembly GCA_964546905.1. Classification (GTDB taxonomy): domain Bacteria; phylum Bacteroidota; class Bacteroidia; order Bacteroidales; family Muribaculaceae; genus Duncaniella. Next base: position 20,322 of record CAZJKU010000035.1, on the reverse strand, counting down.
TTCTCGGGATTGTCGCCGCCGTCGGTCAGCGTGAGGTCCTTGATGAAGCGGGCCAAGGCGTGCTTCTTGCCCGGGAGAGCAAACAGTTCCGACTCAACCATATCGCTGTCGGCAAAGTCGCCGTAGGATATGAACTTCATCCTGACCTTGCGCAGCGGCTTATCGACCGCCTTGCAGTGGGCTATGAGGTCGTCGTAAAGCGAGAGAGCCTTTTTCTTCACGGCATCCTCCACCTCGTCCATCGATCCGGTGTTGTCAATCACCATCACTATGTCCACGTCGCGCGCCAGGGTGTCAGTGTTCATCACGAGCTTAATCTCGCGTGTGAAGTGAAACAGCGCATCCTTTGCCACGGCAGTGTAAGGATAGCGGTCGCCGGTGGCTGTGACGCGCGACAGCGGCGCGAAAATATAGGAGAACACGCTGCACGGCAGTCCTTTGTAAACGGCGCGACCGTTGTCGCCGGTTGTCAGCTCACGATACTGCGGCTCGACGGGGAGCAGCGAGGAATCCTTCCACAGGAAGCGGGCGTCGTAACTGAGCGATGTAGCCACGCCGTCGATCGGCCGGTCCTTTTCATCGACCGTCACCACCACGATGTCGCGCTCGCAGCGGATCAACAGCAGCAACGGGAGGAGCAGCAACAGCAGCCACCAGTAATTGCGGCGCGGGCGTATTCTGATCTCGTAGCTGTCGCAGGCGGCGTCAAATTTTATCTGCCTCGCCACCGAGCGGGGCTTGAAGTCACTTGCCATTGCGATTATTCTTTTTCTCTTGTCGGCTACGTTGATATTCGGCAGTCAGGACGAATCTTACGTTGGATTTCTTCTTGTCGACAAAGGTGTCGCGCGGAAACTCAGCCACACCGTCGGCATTGCTGACGGCTGTCACCGTGACTCCGCCGGGCTGGTCCACGTGGACTTCGACCCCGTCGAGCGGCGATCCGTCGACATCGAGAATGCGGATGTAGACTTTCCTCGGCTCCGGCTCGGGAGGCGGCGGAGGAGTTTCGAGGGGCAGATTCACCTGGTACACGAAGTCGTTGTCACCATCGGGAGAAATCTTGAACTCGGCGGGATCGCCGTCGGCCGACGACACGCGGAGCGTCATGTCGGGCGAGTAAGGCTGATGGCCCATTTCGACGATGCCGTCATCATTGGTGCCGAATCTTTCACCGTTTATCTCCACGCGGTAGCCGGGCCCGAGAGGCTGGAGATTGCGGTCGATGACGCGCACACGCCAATCTACATCCTTACCGATCTCAATGCGGTATATCTCTCTTCCCGAAGTGACAGTGAAGTGGTAATCGATTCCAGACACTCTGTCAGTGGCCGAAAATTCCACCCCGTTTTTCACCTTGCCTATAGAGTAGCGGCCCTCGGCATCAGTGACGATGACGCGGGTATTGTTGAAGATCGAGAGGTCAAATTCCCGCCCGGTCACCGGAGCGCCGTAATTATAGATTGCCTCAAGAGTCACGTCGACCATCGACAGCGGGCGGGGAGCTGCCATAAGCAGCTCTATCACGTCGACCTTGCCGGGATCGTTGGCCCGACGGAAACCCCACTGGGTCAACACCACGCCCACTTTCCCGTCGGCGTCGCGGTACCAGTAGATGCACTCCTCGGCGGGAACACGGTAGAGATTCTCAGCCCCGGGAATGTGTTGGGCAAGTCGCGGCAATGTCGCGGCCTTGGCATCCTCTATGGCCGCGGCGATGAGCTCGCGTTCAAGGGGAGATGCCTCGGAGTATGCCTTGACCGGCTTGGCCGAGAGCCACTTGCCGCGGTTAGGCAGCACGTCGACGGTGGCAAACAGTTCGCTGTCGTCAGGTCCCAACACGAGGGCTATGCGGCTGCGGATACGCTTGTAATCGTCGCTGAGCAGCGGTTCGATCATCGAGAAGGATTCTTCACTGAGGAGTTGCATGGCTTATAATGATTTTTTGATGTCTTCGATAATTTTGTTGAGTTCGGCACCGCGCACCACCGTTTTCCCCGAGCCCGGGAGGCTGCGGATGAGTTCGGCTTTGGCCTGGCGGAAGCGCGGATAATCAGCCGGAATGTCACCGACCGAATCGACGATCAGGTTGAATGAACCGGCATCGTCGGGAAACAGCCATCCGTCGGGATGCGCGGCCACTTCGTCGAGCATTCTGATGAAGCGCCCGTAGAGAGCCTGCTCGTCGCGCAGGGCCTTTATAAGATGCCTGACGGTATCGATATGATCCTTATTGTCAAGTCCGTGCTCGCGGTACATGGTTTCAAGCCGCGACGCTATTCCCGCAACCTTACCGGCATCATAGTTCGCGTTCAGTGCACGCTGCCCTTCGGCGGTCAGCACAGAGAAATCCTTCAGCAACGCGATGTGGGCCACGGCAGCATTGGCTTCCTCCATCTGAGCGGGAGTGCCGTATGAAGCTATCATGGCGCGGTTGCGCTCCAGGAGTGAGGAAGCGTCGGAGTAAATGCGGTCGAAGCTCTCGCCGAGCGGCCGTCGGAGAGCCTGAGTTTCGAGAGTGGAGAGCTGATCGAGGACCGAAAGTGTCTGCGATCTTTTGGCCTGGGCGGCATCCTTGATGCGTCCGGCTCGGGCAACGTCCTTTTCCAGTCCGGCCATCGCGCTTTGCATGGCGTCGATGCTGTCGTTGACCGCCGCAGTGCGTGCCTGCAGCCATTCAGAGCGGGCATCCACCTCAGCGCGGCGTGCATCGATGGCTGCGAGGACTGCCCGTAGCGAGTCGCGCTCGGCGATGACGGCAGCCGAGTCGCCGGCATCGGCATCCTGCTTTTGCTCCAGTTCAGCCTCAAGCTCAGCAAGGGTGGCCGAGGCGGTGCGTATCTCGTTCTTCAGCAGCTTTACCGAGTCGGCGGCAATTGCGGTGCTCCCTTCGTGAAACGGCGTGGCAACTGCCGGCGAGGCGAGATACGTCTCGATGGCGCGCTTGATCATCACGCGGCGAATCTCAGCCTCCTCGGGGTCGGAAACCTTTGAGGTGACTTTTTTGGCCACGTTGTCGATCTCCTTGGCGGTGGGGGAAATATATCGGGCCGGATCGGCGGCTGAGGCCGATACAGCCATGAGCAGAGAGAGAAATATAGCGGTCAACGGTTTCATTTCCTTATAGATGAGGTGACATTGCTGACGATCTCGGCGGCATGGGAAGCGGAGATTCCGGGACGGAAGGTAGAGCCGAGAGTGTCAAGAGCCTTGTTAAACGTTACGTAATACGCTGAATAACGGTCGGTCCCCGTAGCATAGATACCCACGACCGACCTGATGAAGTCATTTATGTCGAAATCAGCCTCAACGTTGCCACCCATCCCCTGCAGCTCGCTCAGCAGGAAAGTAAGATTGCGGTAGGCGCGGTTGAAGTCGGCGGCGGCAGCGGCCACTTCGGTGATCTCGGAGCGATAAGGTTTCAGCGCGGCCGAGCGGGCAGCCGATGAGTTGAGCGCAGCGGTCTCGCCGGCTACACGCGATGCCGTAGCCTCATCATATTTTCCGGCCATGACCTCCACGGCACCTATGATCGCCCGGGCGGCGGGAAGGATGTCGCGGTTGAAGGCTGCCACGCTGTCGATGACACGGGCGGCCCGCTCGTTGCCTTCGAGCTGCGGGGCGGCATCATTAAGGGCACTGACTGCAGAATTGTATCGCTCGATATCAAAAAGTTGCAGCCGGCCCGACGGAATACGCATCGCCTCAACGACATCCTCAACGGCTGCCTCACCCCGCATTGACCGCGCTACGTCGGCATTGGCCATGTCGGCGTCGGCAATCCGGCGTATGCTGTCGAGTTCCGCGCCTGCGGCTCCCGCTTCGGCGATTGCTATGGCGAGGTTGACGCTGTCAGCGGCCATCTTTGCCTCGGCCTGCTTAAGCTCCACCCGCGCCTTGTCGATGCGTGCCATAAGGTGGGCTATGTCGTTATGAGCCTGAGTGAGTTCGGGGTCCGTGGCGTGGGAGTCGGCAGGGGCCGTGATGGCGGCGCGACGCTCGGCCGCAGTATTCTCGATGCGGTGAAGCGAGTCGAGGAGCTGACGGCGCTCGGCAAGGAGAGCCAACAGCTTTTCCACATCGCGCTCCTTGACTGCCGACACCTTGAACAGCTCCGCAAATGCCTCATTGACGGTGTTTTCCCTCACCATCCTTTGCTCGGCCTTCTCGGCGGGTGCAGCGAGGGCACGGGCTATTTGGGCAGCGGCGGCAGGGTCAGCCTTATAGAATTTCCGTTGCGCGGCGGCAGGAATCGCAAGCCATGACGCGGCAATGATTATCAGCAGGATATGTTTCATAAGTTGGCAGGATCGTTGGCCCGTTTGAACTGTTCGATAAGAGCTTCAGCCTCCTTGGGCATGGGGCTGACAGCTGAACCGATGCGGATCTTCACGGCCCGCTCGTCGGCACGGTCATAGAGCGCGCGACGCTCGGCATACTTGCGGGCGAGGTCGATGGCATAGGACTTGCGGCGGTTGCTGAACGCGGCGTCGACACTCGACGGGCTGAACGCGCGCTGCAGATAGGCGCACGACGGCTTCTGGGCGCGATGCTTCTCCACCTCGGCGCGGACGCGCTTTTCGTAGGCCGTGTCATATTCATCTTTCCACGTGCTGACCTTTTGTTTCGTGCCGATAGTGCCCGCAAAGGCGACTTCGGCCTGATGGTTCTCGTAGCGGCGCAACACATCGTCGGCACCATCGGCGAGCTTAAACGAGCGAAGTTCCTTGGCAGCCTGAGCAAGACGGGAGTGATTCTTCTCGCAGTCTATGCCCATCATGCGGTTCATGTCGTTGACGATGGAGCGCGAATAATACATATTCAGCTTCGAGCGCAAACCCTCGCGCTGACTCTTGGTCAAGGTTTTAGAACTGAGAATCTGATTGTTGAGAATATCGTCGTAGGCCGCGCGGCTCCAGGGCTTATCGGGCAGTTCGTCAATATTTTTAGTCACCTGAGCCTGCGTGGCCGAGACTACGGGGCCTTTCACGCCCGAATCGTCGCCCGGACGGCGTCCCGTGCAGCCGGCTACGGCAAGCAAAATCAGCAGGAGATTAAATATCTTTTTCATAAGAGTTCGGATTATTGAATACCCATTTCCTTAGCCTTTTCGGCGGCGTAGCGGAAATTGCGGATAGGGTCGTTCTTTTTATGTATATTCCAATAATAACTGTAATATTTGCAGGCAACTTTCTGATCGTAGCTGAAATATTCCACTAACGGAGCTACGTTCTGATTCTTGTCAAAGAACTTGCGATAAGCTTCAATACGTTTCTGTGAATCCAGGAATGATTCCATTATTCCATCTTCTGTCTTAGCTAATTCCATTATCTTAGATTTATTAGCCGCAGCATATTCTTCTAATGCATTTACGTCTGCTAACGTACAGTCCATCGATAAAATAACTTTTTTGAACAAAAAAACAAACTCGTTCCACGTACTCCTAAGCTCTTGGGCCTTTGCAGCTTTCTCGGCTTCAGTTGCTGCTAAGGCCGCTCTTTCCGCTTCGGCTTGAGCCAATATTTCAGTAGAATCAAGTGCACTGTCATAGATAATTACCGGCTTTTGAGATTGTTGAGACAATATTATAGAGCGATTAATGCTATCTGCTCCACCGGGCCGCTTGGTGCAGCCGGTTGCAAGCACTAATAACATAAAATAGTAGACGAAGGAATTTTTCATAAGTAAGACTTTTATAGAATACCCATTTCCTTAGCCTTTTGGGCGGCGTAACGGAAATTGCGTTCAGGGTCGTTCTTCTTGTGGATATTCCAGTAACTGTTGTAGTATTTACAAGCCTTCTGCTGTTCGAGAGAGAAATAACGTGTCAGCGGGGCGATGGCCTGTTCCTTGTCAAAGAACTTGCGGTAGGCGTCAACCTTAGGCTGGTTGATCCTGATTTCCTGAGTTATCTCGGACTTATGAGCAGTGGCGTATGCGTCTATGGCATCCACGTCGGCTTTTGTGCAGTCCATCGAGTTAAGTTTATTGACCAATGCGAGATAAGGCTTGGCTACGGCATCGTGAGCCGCCTTGTCGGCAGCTGCCTTTGCAGCCTCGGCCTCGGCCACCGCTATCTTTTCGGCCTCGGCCTTTTTGAAGGCGGCGAGGGTGTCATTAAGGGCGGCGAGCCGGCGTGAACCGGCATAGCGTCCGGCAAACAAGGCTACGGTTGAATCGTTCACGTTATCCTTGATTTCATCGTAGAAGCGTGACGCGGGCGAGGGACCCAAGGTGACGGTGAGGTCGGTCAGCGCGGCGGGTTTCTCGGATTTCAGGAAGGTCTGCAAGTCGGAGTATTCCGGGCCGCGGACGATTTCTTCCAGAGAGAGCGTGTCGCTGCCTTCAGCGCCGTAGGTCACTACCACGCGCTCCTTGCCGGTGACGGTGACCGGGGCTTCCTTGCGGCTGAACCTCAGCACTGTGTCGAGCGGAGTCACCAAGCCTGCGGCAGTGTCGAGCGGCTTGAGTGACGTAATTTTGTCGGCTGACCTGAGATGTATGTTGTAAACCGATTCAGTGCTGCGGAAGAGGAACCACGCGCCCACCGCGAGACCGGCCACGACCACAGCGCATAGCGTTATGACGGCAACCTTGCTTGTCATGACATCCACCGCGCGGCTGACAAACGTAGGCCGGTAGGTGACGATAAACACTTTGCCGTCGCCCTTGACCTCAAACTCCTTGGAGTCAGACCTTCCGCCGTCGGCCAGCATGATTGTGGCCACATACTTGTTTTTCAGGGTAGAGATCCTGACCGGCGTTTTCTTGTCAAGCAGCAGCTCCTTGCCGTCGGCAACCTTTTGGCCGTCGACAAGATAGTTGCTGAAGTTGCGGAACAGGACCTTCACTTCCTTGCCGCTTTTCTTGTCGTGCTTGCCGCCTGATGCAGCGTTTTCGCCGTCGGGAGTCTCCTCTTTCACGTCGCGCGGGCTGATGGTGAAGATGCGCAGGTTATCGTCGCCCGATGCGGTCAAGGTCAGGTCATTGACGTCGGCGGGATTCTTGAAGGCCACGTTTATTCCGGGAGAGCCGTGCATGATGGCGCGGGGATCGACTTCGGTCACTGAACCGTCAGTCATGAGGACTACGGTATAACCTGATTTATTGTTGATTATAGTGGCTGACGGTGTCAGACGGTCACCCCCGAGACTTGCCAACGGAAGCCTGAAACTTTTCTTCGGCCCCCGGCAGGCAAGCACGAGCTGCGGCGACGGGAGGGGATTTGGGAGGCGCACCTCGGTGCCTTTTACCTGATAGGTCTTTCCGTCGATCTCCACCACGGGAGTGCCGTCGATGTCGAGCATGAGTGCGTTGAGTGCGTGGGGCAGTTCGATGCGGTAGGGGAGCGAGGAGGGGATGAAATGATAGGTGCGGTCGCGGAGCTCGAATTTTCCGTCGGACGAGCGCAGCGACACTGTGGCATCAACCGGGGCAGCGAGTTTCTGACCCGGCCTGAAAGGTACTTCTATCGTGACTCCGTTGCACTGGACCTCGGCCTTGATTTCGGGCGACAGTCCGGCGGGAATCTCCACTGCCGGCGCGAGTTCCCTCGCCTGGACGCGCAGGTTGGCACCGACCTTGATCATTTCGAGCGGACGGCACTTGTCGATATTGAAGCCTTCGCGGGCTTTGGCGTCGGGAATCAACACCACGCGGTACTCGGCAGTCACCTTGATACCCGGCATCACGAATGCCGGCCCTTTTTCAGTGGCCGTGGCCTCGATCACACCGGCTACATTGCTGCTGAGCCTGAGGTGGGGATAAAGCGCGGCGGCATCCATCCCCTCGGCCTCGATGAAAAGATAATAATTTACAGGTGTCAGGCGTGGGGGCACTATGCGGTAGTCGTCGCCGCGGCGGGCGAGGATGCCTTGCCTGACGAGTTCCTCCACTGTACCGTCCACGCTCCTGGGCGAGTGATATTCCTGACTGAATGTGATGGCCACGCGGTCGCCGGGATTCACTCCCTGCTTGGAAATGGAGGCCGTGCAGTCATGACCGTTGACGCTCAGCGACGCTATGGCCACGTCGGGCGAGTCGGGCGCGATGAGGCGGTTCATCGGCTCGGGTTCCGATACCTTCTCGATGATCTCGGGCTCGCGCGAGAAACTGATCTGGAAGTCGGCGCGCCGGTCGATGAGGTCGCGGCGGAAGAACATCACCTCCTGGCAGTCGAAAAACTCGCGGTGGTAGGGATTGTCAAAATATCGGTCGACCGTGGAGAGGTCGTCATATTTCACTATCTTGGGGATATTGTTTTGCACCGAGGTGCTGAAACGCAACATGCGCCTGTCAGGCACCACTTTGGCCGTGGCTTCGAGCAGGTTCTGAAACGGGCGTATCTCGTCAAACTTGCCCGGGAGCGGAGTGCCGTTGAGGGGATTGACATATTCGCGGAAATACTTGTTGACGAGTTCGTCAAGCACCTCGCGGACGTTGGTGATCATCAGCGTGTGGGGCACGAAGAGCGTTATGGCTATGAACGCGCCCGAACCCGAGTCGTTGCTCGACCGGTAGTGTGTATAGACCTTGTAGCGCGAGGAGAACTCCACGGCGTAGTAGTCTATGCCGTGACGCTGCACGTAGACATAGTTACGGATATCCTTCAGCGTGTCGCTGATATCCTTCTCGTTGACATTGACCACGTTGGAACAGAAGATGCGGTACCCGCCCTTGCAGCCCCAGATGACCAGTCCGATGTCCTTTATGTCGGTGTTCATATATTGCGGTTGACTGATAGTTAAAGATTAGAAAAGGCTCCAGCGGCGCACGCTGCGGGAGGGAGTGACGGCCTTGATAAACTTGATGATCTCGCGGGAGTCGCGCGGATTGAAGTCAAACGTGTTGCCCACGTAGAAGTTACCCAGCGAGAAGGTAAGGAAGTAGGGATTGTAGCCGTTGGCCTTGTTGCAGCCATACTTGCGGCTGACCTCATCGAGCTTATAGAGGAACGAGCGGAAATTGGTGGTGATATATCGCTCGGCCTCGCGCATCCTTTCGCGGATGTCGTCGTAACCCATCAGGTCACTCTTGGTCAGGATTATCGCCACGGTCTCCACCTTGCTCATGGTACAATCCTCCTGAGGCTTGGCGGGGTTGGGGCCGTCGTAGCTCAGAGTGTGGAGGGCACTTAGGAGAGTCATCAGCTGATCCTCCTCGGTACACACTTCATTCAACCCGCGTATCGTGGAGTAGTCGAGCACAAAGAAAAGCAGCTTCTTGTTGTCGTTTTTCAATATTTTTTCAGCACCAAGCAGTTCCCACACTCCGCGCATCGATGTATCGGAGATACGGTTGGCCGAGCGGCTGAATGCCTCGCCGGCCATCTCGACGATGGTAAGGTTATTCTCGCGCTTGCCGTCGTTGATGTTGAGTTTCATGAACGAGACGGTATCGGTAGGAGTACCCACCGGCGGTTTTTTCGAGCCGACCGACTTCACCAGGCCGTTATAATAGGCCATGCAAGGATCAATACCGTCAACGATATGAGGTTCATAGCTACCGAGACCATCTCGATAGAGCTGATAGAACAGTCCGGCGAGTACCGATGATTTTCCCGAGCGGGGCACGCCGAGGAAGAACACGTCGGTGCGCTCCTGCGGATATTCTCCGAGTGCCTCTATCCGGGTCTGCGGCATGAGGAACTCAGGGCGAGTCACGTCCTCCTTGGTCATGGTGGCAGGTACTATCTCCCTGTCGATCAGTTCCTGATGAGAAAGTGTCATGCCGCTGAGGAGGAAACGGGCGAGAATGTCGCCCGAGAGCGAACGCAGAGACGAGAGAAGGATCTGGTCGTTCTGATCTATGCCGTTATACAGGTTGGCCATGTCCTGAAATTTGTATTTCCAGGGCTTGGTCTTCATGTCCTCGAAAAGTTCCTCTTTCAGCTTCTCCGTTTCGGCCTGAAGCATCTTGATATTCATCTGGGCGTCAAACGAGTGCGCACCCTGAGGGTACTGGTCGAGATAAGTGCGGTAGCTCTGGACCGAATTGCAGCTCTCCGCCCACCGCCATGTCTCGTCGTCCTCAAGGAGTTTAAGGGCCTTGTCGGCTTCGGGCACGAAGAAACCGTCAGGAAAATCCCTGACATACTGCTCTATTCCCTCGCGCGAGGTCTTGGCATTCTCCCAGATGTCGCGCTGGTCGAGGAATTTGCGTATCTCATTCTGCACCATGTAGTTGCAGCCTATCTGCTGCAACTCCTCAAAGGTCACCTCGCCATTTTTGATAAATTCGATCAGTTGGGCGATGCTGTATAATGACATTTTATTGGGATCAAATGATTCCATAATGAATATCGTTGATTATGATTGGATTAGCTTTTTGATTAAGAGGCTCGTAATATTATCGGTCGCCGTCGGAACCGAGCGGGGGAAGGCTGCTCCACGAGCTGAGCGTACCCACTCCTTCGCTACCGTATTTGGTGGCACCGTGGCCGTGGTCAGGCTTCGTGACCAGGTAGACAAGGAGCATCATGAGCTGAAGCAGTATCACGACGAGTATCGACCAGAAGCTGAAGCCGATCGATGAAAGGGAGTCAAACACTTCATAGTTGTTGTATTCCGAGCCGGGATTGTAATACTCATCGCTGCTGAGGGGCATGAACATGCCGGCCCGATGGGAGGCCTCGGCCAATTGCTCTTCCCACAGCCCTTTGTTTCTTTTGAGATAATCGAGCGAGAAGGCGATGTCGAGCCACAGCGGAGAGTCGATGTTGTCGCGGATGATATACATGTCGCTCATGACCTTATTGGCGCGCTCGCCATAGCTTGAATCAAGGAATGTGTCCTGAAACTCATTGATTTTAGTCTCGACTGAGCCGGGACTCATGCGGCCTTCGAGATATGTGCGGTAATCGGCCTGGCGGTTGAGCACCCACTCGTTGTAGCTGCCGGCATTTTCGCCGTAGGCCGTCAGGAGTTCGTCGACCTGACCGCGGGCTTCCTTGCGGATCTCATCCTTCAGCGTGCTTTCGACGTAGACAAACTGGTTGACGAATACACACGAAGCCACGCTGGCCACGATATAGGCCGCGAGGGAGATCTTCACCGTGTTGCCCGACACCTTGTCCTTGTTCCGGCTCTTGTTCACCATCAGGGTGACTGCGCCGCCGAGTATCGCTGCGAGCAATATCGCCAGCACAATCGAGGCGGCTATGTTGTCGATAATATAGTTGAGGCCCACCATGAAGGCGAATGACCATAGCAGGGCACCGGCCCAGCTGAGGATGTAAAGCAGATATTTCATGATTATGATGCTTGTATATACTATTGACTATCGGATGCGGATAAGGTTAAATCTTATCTGCTTAAATTTTTCAGTTTGACTTATCGCCGTGCCTTGAGCCACGCGGTGGCGGTCAGGGACGAGGATAAAGTCGTATGGAAGATACTTTTCGCCGTCGGCGCTCTCGCAGTAATCGGTCTGGTGCATGGTCACCTTGTCACGGTCGATGTTGACCTGCAGCGGCCCGGTGTAACGCTTGCCCGAGGGCTCGACGAGTTCCAGCTTGCCGGCCGGAGAGCCGTCAAAGGTGAAGTAGAGCACTATCTCTTCATTGTCGGAGTTGATGATGGGCGTGGTGCTTTTCCACACTCCCCTGAGGTCCTCGACCGTAGCACCTTCGGGGATTTCGAGAGTGTCGGGCGACTCGATGCAGCCGGGGTGATCGCGGCGTATGCGCTCCATTTCCTGCAGCAGCTCCTCGTAGCGGCGGCGTATGCGGTCGCAGTCGTCGCTGCCGCCGGCTGCCGGAGGTGTCAGGCCTGCATCGGGTCCCTGCTCGCGCAGCAGCTTGGCCGCGCGGCCGAAGTTGACGATAGGACCTACATCGTCGGGCGACGGGATTCCGGTCTCCTGCAGGATGTTGACTATCTGCTCGGTCGACAGCGACGGCTCCATGCTCTTGAGCAGGGCCACGCCACCGGCCACGATGGGCGAGGCCATCGACGTGCCGTCGTAGAACGCATATTTTCCATCGCCCACGGCATTGTAGATTCCCACGCCGGGAGCCGAGAGGGTGGAGCGGCGCCCATAGTTGGAGAACGGGGCCTTAGCCTTATCGGGCTGCACCGCCGAGACGAGAATGGTCTTTTCTGACCGCTGCAACGGGTCGAGGCCGGCGATGATGTTCTGGTTGCCGGTAGCGATGACAAACGTCACCCCTTCGCGCTCACCCATCTCGAATATCTTTTTCCACATCGATTCCTCTTCGAGATACCGGTTGCGGATGATTTCTTCCTGAATCTCCACGGGGGCGAACTGGAGGTCGGGGTCAAACTGCGCCCCGAGCGACATGTTGACAACCTTGGCTCCGCTCTTTATGGCATAGAGCACGCCGTCGAGCACTGCCGACATGGGCATCAGGCCGTTGCGGTCGCCTACCTGTATCAGTATCAGGTCGCAGTCAGGAGCTATGCCCGATGCACCCTCGCCGTTGTCGGCCAGGCCGGCGGCGGTGGAGGCCACGTGCAGCCCGTGGCTTTCTTCCTGGTTGAATATCTCGCGGCTGTGGTAGACGGCGTTGTACACGTCGACCACCTTGCCCTTGATTTCGGGATGGTTGAGGTCAAAGCCGTCGTCGATTATGGCGATCTTTACATTCTTGTCGCCGCGGGTCTCGTCCCAGGCGTCGTAAACCTCGGTCATGTCGAAGTACCACCGCTTGCGGGGGTCGGAAAATGCCGGGTCGCGGGGCACGTCGCTTGATGTGAACAGGGTCTCGGGCAGCACAAGCAGTTCCCACGAGGGGAACTCGGCGGGAAGCCGCTCGATCATCGACTCGCGCTCATCGGCGGGCAGGAGCAGGACCATGCGGGGGATGAGGGTGTCGGGGTTGGCAAACTGATAGCGGCTTTTGTCGGGGTACTTGGTGCGGAATTCCTCTACAAATTCATTGACGGTTCCGCCCGAGGTTATCACGATTATGAGTCGGTTGGCCACGATGCGGGTCAGGGAGTCGGGACTGGGTATCACGTCTTCCTCGGGGTTGATCTCGGGAGGAAGGGCTATGATTTCTGATGACCCTGCGCCGTCGCGGGTGCATCCGCATCCTCTCAGCAGGTAGCTGAGCAGCCACAAGAGCAGCAGGGCTCCTATCGCTATAAGCAGCCATTTCAGCCAGGGACGGGAGGGGGCGGGAGTGGGGGGAGTGGAGTTATTGGAATTATTGGAGGAATTGGAATTATTGGAAGAATTGGAGGAATTGGAATTATTGGAGGGGGTAAGTTCTTCCTTTTTTTCTTCTTCCTTTTTCTTTTCTACCTTTCTTTCTGCGACTTCTTCTTTCTTTTGTTCCGGTACTTCCTCTTTCTTTTGCTCTGCAACTTCCTCTTTCTTTTCTTCTTTGTTGGGATGGAAGGTGGGGTCGGGGTCTTGCTTCACGCCGAGGGGGAGGCGGCTTACCTGGCTGACGTTTTTCGGGTGCATACCCCACTCGGTGATTACCACGCGGTCGTCGGCGCAATATACTGTCGACGGGTCGTGATATGTCACCGCTTCGTTGAGTATTCCGCGGGTCTCGTCGTCAGCCTTGGCGGCTGCGGCGGCGAGCCGGGCCATTGAGCGGTCGAGGATTTCTTCGTAGTGGCGGCGCTCGTCACCGCTGAGGTCGCTCAGCCGGCGGGGGATGGAGGTGAAGGCGTCGGTGCCCCACAGTATCTGTTCGGCGCCGGGTTTTCCGGTCACACTCGGGCGTGCCAGCAGTATCGACGCGTCAGGGTCGATACCCTTGAGCTTGGTGTTGATGAGCGAGAACACCACGCTCCACTTGCCCACCACGGGCTGGTTGCCGCTGTAATGGTGGGTGAAGGCGTTGTAGTCGCTCTGATTCAGGAACTGCATGATTCTTTAGGTCAGATTTCGGATGAGAGGGTGGTGAGGGAGGATAATGCGTGCTCGGGGCGGAGCTGCGAGCTGAGTTCGGGTTGCGAAGTGATATAGCGGGTGATCACGCCGCGCAGGGCATTGTTCATGGCCACGTCATACTTGGGTATGCCACACGTGGCGAGGAACGCTATCTTCATCATGTCGGTCCACTCGCGGAACGAGTGGTAGGCGCTGAAGTAGGAGAGTTTTTCGGTGTCGACCGGGACATCGTTGAGCAGCGAGTCGACGTTGTCAAACACGTCAAACACCTCGCCGAGGCCCTCGCGCAGCTTGATGTTGTCAAGCTCCACGTCGTCACTGTACACGGCATCGACCTTGACATCAAACCCGTTGTGAGCCACCGTGTCGCGCACGTCTTTCCACAACTCGGCCTCGAAATAGGCCGTTCCGATGGTGTTGATGAACTTGTTGATCATCTCGGCGCAGATGTCGGCGAGCATCTCGGTCATCTCGTCGAGGTTCTCGCGGGCAGTGACGTAGGGGGCAAGGCGAGCAGTCAGCACTTCGGTCATCTTCAGCTTGTCGAAGTAGAGCACCCTCATGTTGGCCAGAAGGCGGTTGAGGGCATCCTCGGTCATGCCGCGGTCGATAAACTCGCGGTAACGGTCTTCCGACAGGTACTTTCCTGCCCAGTAGCTCTCCACGGCGTCAACGATTATGCGCGCCAGATTCCTGACCATGGGCGGGTTGATGATGTCGTGCATGGTAAGTTTCATTCCGGCCAGGAAGCTGTCAAGTTCCTCGTCGGTGGTGAAATGGTAGGTCTCGCGCATACGCCGGCGGTTTTCGGCCTCGTTGGCTTCGAGGTCCACGGGCACCTTGTTGCCCTTCTCGTCGGTGGTGTAGGGAGGGATGATACGGGCGCGGTTGCGTATAGCGAAGAGTGTCGACATGTCGGTGTCGTCGAGCACCTTCACCGAGTTGACCGTGGCCAGGATGGTATCGTTGATTTCGTCCTCGTGTACAAGTAGGGCGTTGATGAAGTCGGAGAAGAAGTATTTGTCCTTGCCGAAGAGAGCGTCGAAAATCAGCTCTATTCGTCCTGCACCCTGCAGGGCGCGGCGCAGTTCCTCGTCGGCGTTATCGTCGTGGAAATGTTTCTTCAGGGCGGCGCAGAGCGACGTCAGGGCCCGGTCAGAGATGCGGGCGAAGGTCCTTTCGCGCGATGCGGCCATCTTCCGGCCCGAGCGGGTCAGGTTCTCGATGATCCACTTCGAGCCGTCCTTGCCGGGCTGCACGGCTTCATCCCAGGAGTGGCCCGGGTCGGCGAAATGGGTGCGCACGTAGGGATTGCTGACAAACGACTCGCGCAACGCGGCGAAAAACGACACGTAGTCGTCGCTCACCTTCAGCTCGCCCTGGAGCTTGCCGTCGGGAGTGCGGCTGAGCATCCAGTCGCCGTGGGCATCCTTGGTCTGGTAGCCGTCATAGAGGCCGTCAAGGCAGGAGTAGACAAATGAACGCAGCATATAGAAGTTGCGGAACGCCTGGCCCGGAGTCCACTCGTTTTCCCACGGATTCTTGATCGAGGCCGACATGACGTTGGACAGTATGCCGAATCGCTTTATCCAGCGGTTGTGTTTCTCCTGCTCCCGCTGTTCGGGTGTGCCTAAGGAGTCTACGTCGCGGCGTTTCAGCTCGATGTTGAATTTAGTACCTATTATAAATAGAGGCGACACCTCGGCCGTGGCCAGAAAGTCGGCGCGCTCAGCCGGGGTCTTGCCCACGGTCTTCTCCACCCAACTGGTCAGCAGCGTGGGGAGTGTGTTGACCTCGTTCTGAGTATCGTCGTGGCAGAAGAGGAGGTTGGAGATAAGGTATTGCTGTGAATACTTGTTGAATAGATATGCCACCTTGCCGCGGATGAGCATCAGCGACGCGTCCTTGAGCGTGATGCCGGCCTCGGGATTCTTCTGGCGCGAGCGGGCGCCGGGGAAGTCGAGGATGTCGAGGTCGCGCAGAAACGGTTTCTCGGCATAGAGCTGTTCCTGCTGCTCGGGGCGCGTGGGATCAGTGATAGTGAAGTCTACCTCCATGGCCAGGGCGCAGAACACGGCCTTCTCGATATCCGACACCTCTTTGCCGGTATCGGTAAGGGCCTGCATCATCGGCTCCTTGGCCTTCTCGATCATCACTGCTCCGCCCTTTTCGTCGTCGAGGCTGTCGATGCCGAAAAGCTCGTAGATGCGGTCAACGTGGAGTATCGTGCCGGTGAACTTGTCGACGGCGGCGAGCTTTATGTAGACCGTGCGGCTGAAGTCGAGCCGTTCAAGAGTGGCTATCAGTTTGTTGAATACCTCGGTGATGATCGGGTTGCGGTTCCACAGGTAGGAGAACACGCCGGCCCACTCCGATACCGGAATGGCCTGGATCACCTCGGCGAGGGTCTCGAAGTAATTGTTGCGCAGCAGGGCCTCGTGGAAGTCGGGGCGCTGCTCCATGAGACCTAAGGTGAAGTATTCGCGCAGCTCGAAAATATCGTCCTCGCCCACGATTGACTGCATCGCGGGGCGCGTGCCGTAGGTGTCGCGCAGTCGCTTCACCTCGGCGGCAATCTCGCTCTCGGTAGGGACGGTGTGATCCTTGACATCGTTGAAATAGCTGTCGGCCAGCACGAGCACCACGTCGATGGGCGAGAGCATCACGGCCTTGACCGGATAGCGCGGGTCGGTCCACACCTTGCTCGTGGTGAAGCGCGAGATCAGCGACGTGGCTTCCTTTCCGTTGCCCGTAGGGTTGATTTTCTCGATGAAGCCGGTGGGATTGCCCTCGGCGTCATACACCGTCAGCGGGTTAGTCTCCGACGTCAGCAGGCAGTCGACCATATATGACTTGCCCACCTGCGACTTGCCGAAGATGGCGGCCGCCGGGTTGACCGACGCCGCGTAGGCAATGCGCCGCAGGTCGATGCGGTTCTGTATCAGGTCGCTGCGCAGCGAGCGCAGGTCACTGCCCTTGAGATATGTTTTTCCCCAGTCGAGACCGGCGCCGTTGGCGCTGAGCTGGGCATCGATATTCTTGGATTCCATAGCGGGTGATGGATTGGGTTTAATCGTTGATCTGAGTTATGAATTTGCCCGAGTCGAGCCAGTTGTGTTCATCCTCGGCCCATGTCTGGAGGCGCAGGGTGAACATCTTGGTGGTTATCTCGTCGCGCTGGGAGTTGCTGACGCTTTCGATCTTCACCTCCTCCTTGTCGGAATTGAACTCGCGCTCCAGGGCAAAGGTCAGCGGAGTGTTGCGCTTGGTCCGGAACTTGATGGTGTCCATCTCGGAGTTGATATAGTCGGGCGAGATGTCGCTTTCCTTGGCCGAGGGGGGCAGGCCGAGCTGAGTGCGCAGGTTGGCGACGGCTTTCTCGTGGATATAGGCATCGTTGAAATCGAGCACATAGAGCAGTTGCGACGGGTAGCCGCCTATGTTGATCTGCTTGGCTCCCAGGCGTATCGGGAATCCCGACACGGCGAGTGTGGCCCGGCGGGCCACCGGAGTGAGCAGCGGCTGGAGCGCGCCCGACATTGTGTTGAGCAACCCTATGTAGTCGGTCGTGGGCAGGATCTTGGTCTTGAGGTTGGAGGTGTTGAGGCGGAAATCGTTGAGCTTGCCCGTCTCGGCAAGATAGGAGATGAGGGCGCCCACCGCCACCATCGACTTCTTGTCGCCGAAGTGACCTATGCCGGTGGAGCCGGGATACCACGACCCTACGCGGTAGTCGTTCATCGAGATGAGACGGTTGGGCTTCACGGCATCGAGACGGCGAAGCAGGCGGTGAACCTGCCCCAGCGAGCAGGGGCGGCCGGCCATAAGCACTATGTCGCAGTTATAGCGGTAGAAAAGCGCGGCCCACTTGCGCATCGGCGGCTCAAACACCTTGCACACGATCTCATTCATGAAATCGCGGGAATACTTTATGGGAGTCTGCTCGAAACGGAATCCCATCTTCTCGGCAAAGAAGTCGAGCAATGCCTGCGACGGACGCTGCGCCCCGAAGATTTCGTCGAATGTCAGGGTGCGGTCGTCGGCATCGTGCTGGAGCAGGTCGAGAAGGTAGTTGGCCACCGGTATCAGTACCTGGATGTTGAACTCCTTCCTCATCCTCTTCTCGCGCACGCCCATCGCCTGGGTGTCGCCGAAGAAGTGGGCCTTGATGTTGGGCACGTCGGTACACCCGGCGGCACGGAGCTGCGCGGTGATGATGCCCGACGCCCCGGGGTATTTCTCCTGCGGGTCATTGAGGAGCACGTCGATGATCACGCGCTTCACAAGCTCGTCGCCCGCTATATGGAAAGTTTCCCAGAACAGCGGCTCGGGGATTATCGTCTCGCCGCTGTTGCGGTAGTTGCATATCATGATGTCGGTCGTGCCGGCTCCTATGTCGATCGACCCTATCGTCAGCGACCGGTCCTGCTCGCCGTTGCGGCGCTTGCCGTAGAGATCGAAAAACTCGTGCGAGTTGCCCAGATAGCGGCGCATCTCGCTGTAGAGATACACCATCTGGCAGCAGGTAGCCTCATCGTAGATCCAGTTGCGGCGCAGGTCATAGTTATCGGCATTCTTGGCAAGGTCCTTAACCGAAGGTATCACCTCGATGCGGTCGCGGTCATCCTCGGGGTTGTATACCTCGCCGTAGGTGCCGGCATAGTAGCGCGACAGCACTATCGAAGCCTCCTCCATGCAACGGCGCAGCACAAGCTGCTCGCGGCGGCTCATGGCCGTGGGGCAGGTCAGTATCACGCGGCTTATGCGCCGGCGGCGCGACTCGTTGCCGTTGCGCTCGCGGAATTTAACCGAGTTGATCTGCATCCTGACCTGAAGCAGGATTTCGAGGAAACAGAACGTCATCAGCGAGCGCCGGGAGTAGCTGCTGCGCACCCCGAACTTCATCGGGTCGGCCACAAACGAGCCGTCGGTGGCAAACTGCTCGTCGAGACCCTCGATGCTCACTTTCATGGCCGGGCCGATGTAGCGGTCGCGCTCCGACACGAATTTCCACTCGCCGGCAAACGGCTCGTCGTCCCACAGGTAACGTTTCGGGCTCGAATGATTGGTCTCAAACTCCTCATTGCTCAGCAGGTCGCGGTCGCTGCTGTAGATGTTGCGCAGAGCCTCGCTGCCGAGCCTCACGTAGCTCGGCCAGCGGAACTGGCGGTCGCCCGTCGAGAGGTCAAACGTCTCGCGGCGGAAGCAGAGCCTCATGTCGAAAGGCTTGTCGTAGACCTCGCCCGTGGAAAGGTCGCGGAGTTCGAGCGTAGCTGCCTTGGAAAACGACGCGTTGATCGGATCCTCGGCTATCAGCCCGAATGTGCGCGAGTTGCCCACGTCGAGCACCAGGTTGGTGTTGATCACCGCCTGGCCCGCGTCGTTATACAGCCTCAGCTCAGGTATCACCCGCTTGCGCTGGAGATAAGTCAGCAAATAAGTATAGTAGGCCAAATACTTCACCCGGTTCCTAACATCCTCATGCTTGCCGTGGGGATCAGTGTGGAGCATCGAGCGCAGGTAGCTGTCGAGCTCGGGATTCTTCTTCATGTCGACAAACTCGTAGGCACGCAGCGGGATTATCATGTTGTCGAGGCGGTTGCGCTCGCTGTCGGTCATGTTGTCATAGTCGGCCCGAGCTACTCCCAGCATGGCGAAATCCTTGAAAGGCTGTCCGTTGCTGAACTTAGGGCTGACATTTTCTACCGTCACGTTACTGTCGGTGTCAAAAGCCATCACCAGGCGGTAGACACGCTTGTGGGGAGTGCACTTTCCCTCGACCGGAATCAGCTTTATGCGGCACCAGTTGGTGGGAAACGACAGAGCCGCGTCGCGGTCCTTCTCGTAATAAGGCACCGGAAGCCAGTGATTTTCAATCTGTTCGAGTCCCGACAGCCTCAGATCACCCACCGTCGTGTCAAGACTGTTGATATTCAGCAGGTCCTCGCCTTCGAGCCAGTTCACGTGATTATTGATCACCTCCTCGGGAGCCAGCTCGCCCGTCTTGGCATCGAGATAACCTGAAAGCAGCAGGTCATTGCGGCGCAGGTACTTGTCTTTTGTCGGGAAATAATATACCGGGTCCATGTAGATCACATCCTTGAACAGGTATACATAATACCGGAGAGCCTTCATGACATTCTCGTTAAGATCTACGGTCACCTCTCCGGCCGGTTCATAGAACTGGATGCCGGTGTTGAGTATCAGGGAAAAATCACTCATTTTTCAGGGATTTGGTAATAATCGGGGAAGAGTTCAGTTACAACACGTCATCACAACTGCCTTACAGGCAGCGGCTTGCGGCGGCGATTGCCGGCGCAAGCCATTGAGATGGTATACGTCACGCAAAGATAATAATAATTTTTTATTGCTGTCCGATAAAATACAATTAAAGGAACATCAGAAGGCTCGGCTGCTGATTTTCAGCGGTCGAGTCTGATTTTTATGATTTCC
>CAZJKU010000034.1:0-24553 GCA_964546905.1 uncultured Staphylococcus sp. | reverse complement strand
GTGGCGAGCATACCCATCTGGTCGCCCTTGACGCGGTCGAAACCCTTGGCGGCTCCCGTCAGGCCGCGGAATATGTTTCCGCCACCTATCACTATGGCCACCTGCACGCCCGAGGCCACGACCTCGGCTATCTGAGAGGCATATTCGTTTAGACGCTCGGTATCGATTCCGTAGCCTTGCCGGCCCATGAGTGACTCGCCCGAGAGCTTGAGGAGCACCCTGTTATATTTAGTGCGCATATATACTGTGATTTTTATTATACATGTTATGAAAACAAAGGTAGGGAATTATTCTGAGAAATATCAAATTTTGCCCTGATAAAAAGTTCCACGCATGTATAATCGCCGCCGGACACGCACTTAAAAAACGGGGTCAGGCGTCGCGGAGGGGGGTCATGTGGTAGCCGAGGGCATTGAGCTCCATGGCCATGCCGGCGAGGTAGAGCTGATGGAGGGCGGCGATGTAGCAGCCCAGTGCGGCCTCGGTGCCGGGTTCCACATGCTCGTGACTGAGCAGGGAGTGAACGCGCGACGCACACTCGGCCACAAGTTCGGTGACTTTCTCGGCAGCCTCGTCGCGGTAGCCGAGCACATCCTGCACCACGGCATCGTCCATGTTGTCATATCCGCGCATGTCGCGGAGCTTCACATAGATGTCTTTCTCGGCTGAATATCGTTCCCAGTCGGTGTCCCAGTAGTAGGCCATAGCCATGCCCACAAGCATCATCCATCCGAGCGACACCACAGGATAATCGGCAAACTCGCGTGCACCGTCGGGGAGATAGCTGCGGGCGATCTCGCCCCACCGCTCCTCAACGTCGGGACACTCGGGCACGTGGGAGTCAAGCGCGCCTTTGCGCTGCAGGAATCCGCGCAGGTCCTCGCCTACTTTCTCCTCAAATTTCTTAACCATTTCCTTGCTATCGACATTTTCCATAATCATAAAGTTTTTATTTTATAACACCTCCCCTCGCCAAAGGGTTGAAAACCCTCCGCATGAGAATCAGCGGTAGGGGGAATAATGCAGATGTCGTCATCCTGCTGAAGCCCGTGACGGGCCGAATCTTGAGGACCGGGGGTGATGTGATTCGCGTCAAGTCAAGCCCGGGACGGGCTTAATCTCTATAACCGGAGGTGCTTGCCACCCCCGGAGAGGACAACACTACCTACCAACCGCGGAGCGGTTGAACTTCTTAGGAGCTTTAGTTGCACCTCTCCTGGGTGCAGGAATGCGGTTGCGGTTGTCCCCGGGTGACAAGCACCCGGGGCTGAACAGGTTAAGCCCGTCCCGGGCTTTCAGCAGGTATCAAGACCGATGGCTCGGCGTGCTCTGCACGCCCTGTTGGGGTGGGTGCCGGCGTGGTACACCAATCGCCTACGCAAGCTACGGCGAATGGTGTTACGATGATTCGGCGTGCTCCGCACGCACTCCATCAACAGGGAAAACCCTCCACCCGAGAATCAGGAGGAGGGTATAATGTAGGGACGTGCCTTTGGCACGTTTCATGCCAAGCAATAATATAACTTTTTGAAGCTCACTGCGATGCGGGGAAACGTGCCAAAGGCACGTCCGTACATCATGCAGGGATTAGCGGACGATCTGCTTCTTTACTACTTCGCCCTGACGGAGGATGTAGAGGCCGGGGGTGAGGCCGTCGAGACCGGTGGCTACGCGGCGACCTGAAAGGTCAAATACGTCGCAGGGAGCAGCGGGGTTGATTTCATCGTTGCCGTCGGCCACTGTCTCGTCAATGCCTGAAAAATCTTTTTCCTGAATGGAACGGAAAGGTGACCAGGGCAATGTGGTGCGGTATGCAGCCAGTGAGCCTACGGGGACGTAAAGGGTAGCCCGCTGATAATTATCATCAGTAAACGGATATACCCCCGAGAAAGGCATAGGAATAGCAGCCGGACATTCAATCGTCTGCAGTTTATCACAATATTGTAAAATATTTTCACCCATGCTGTTCAAAGACTCTGAAAGAGTAATAGATGTTAAATTGTCACAACCATCAAAAGCAACGTCTGCAATTGTATTTACCGAGGGAGGCAGGGTTACTGAGATTAAGTTATCACAACCCGAAAAAGCTAATTGTCCTATTGAAAGTAATGAGTTCCCTAACACCAATTCAGAAAGTTTCCTACAAAGTTGAAAAGAGCAAGTCCCTAATGAAGTGACACCATCACCAATAATAGCTTTAGTCAACGATTGGCACTGGTAAAAAGCATGACTTTCAATTACTGTTACTGAATTGGGAACTTCAATAGATCTTAATGAGTAACAATTACAAAAAGCACTATACCCAATTACATTCAGGGTATTACTGAGTCGCACCGTCTCAAGGCTGTTACAATCATAGAAAGCATATTTATCTAAAGTAACAACGCCGTCAGAAAGAAAAACAGTCTTAAGGGCGTCACAATTAGAAAATGCGTATTCAATTATCGTTTCAACACTTCCGGGTATTACTACATCTGTAAGACTTTGGCAATTCTTAAATGCCTCCTCTCCAATTACATTCACTGAATAAGGAATATCAACCTCAGCGATAGAGGTGTCATAGAATGCTCTATATCCGATGGCGACGACGGTGTAGTCGTTTTCGCCGTCGTTGGCTACATCGGGGATGATGGCCGAACCATAGACGTATTTATTTTCAGCGACGCTGCAGGTTTTTTCGCCTTCGTCGATCACGTCATAGATGAGCGCATTGCCCTCGTAGTAGTAGGTGAACGTGCGGGCAAAGGCGTTGACACTCAGCGCCAGCACTGCAAGCAGGGTAAAGATTTTTTTCATTGTGTAAGGATTGTTAGTGAGTTGAAGGATTATTGAGTTCAGAGTGGGGCTCAGGGGAGGAGGCCGGCCTGAGCGGTGGAATTGTCCATGCCGGGCATGGTGTAGCCGGCAGGGCGCGTGTAGGTGGGGTCGCAAATCGTGAAGCGGCGGCCACCGACATTGATGTAGTCGCCTTTCACGTGGCCGGGAATCTCCACGGCTGCGGCCAGATGATTGGGATAATAGACAAGGGCGCAGTTGAGTCCGAGGATGTCCCTGACAAGGCGGGTGAAGAGGATGGCGTGATCCTCACAGTCGCTTTTGGGATAATATACGCTCTCATCGGGGAAGAACGGGCGGTCATATCCCCATATCCGGTCGTCGTAGCCGTAGGGGAAGGCATCCTGCACGAAAGTGAGGATGGTGTTGACCGCTTCGAGTGGTTCCATGCCGCTGACCTTGCTGCGCAGCGGCTCCTCAAGGGTGGTGACGAGGGCCCGGCTCGCGGGAGCGTTGGCATAGTTGTACCACTGCGTCACCACGGCACCTCCCTGAGGGCAGAACCTGGGGAAAGTGGTGTAGAAATCGAGCATACCCTGAGGGGCGGTCTTAGCTTCGATGCTCTCGTTGAGGCGGGTCGAGGAACGGGTGCTGACGGTCTCGCCTACGGTCGACGATGGGATGGCGGAAAGGGCGAGGCTGACGGGGCGAAGCTGCTCGCCGAGCGAGCCGTGGGAGCGGAACGGCGGGAACGAGTCGCCGGTATCCTGCCACGAGTAGTAGCGCTTGCCGTCGACGGGGAGCAGGAAGAAATTGCGGGTGGCACCCGAGAGTATCACGTCGTCGCAGCCGAAGGCCGAGAGCAACCGCCCGTCGGTAGCCTCGATCAGGCGCATGTCGTAGCCGAGCTGCACCATGAGCCACGTCATCAGGAAGGCCTGAGAGGCATCGTCGTCGGTGAGGCGCGAAGCCACCTCGTCAGTGAGGCTCAGCGCGGCCCATCCGGCGATGTTGTTCTCTACCGTGAGGTGATAGAGCGTCCTGACGAGAAGGTCATAGCGCTCGTCGGCCGAGAGGAGATCCCAGGCATCGGCCACGCCGCTGACGGGACCCAAGGCAAACTTAGACACCACGGGGAGGGTGAGTTTCTCGGCGAAGATGTCGAGGTTGAACGATGGCAATGACGGAAGTACAGCTGCCGGACCGTCTACGGCAGGATCAGTGGCGCGCGGGGAGTCAAGCCGGGCATCGGGGCGGGTGCGGAGGTCGGCCACGGGGTCGTTGCCGAGCACCTGACGGCGGTCGATGACAGGCTCGATGAGCACCGGAGCGGTGACTACGGGCTGATCGGCGATCGGGGTGTCGAGGGCAGGCACGGTGACACGGCGGCCATCGGCCACGGGGTCGTTGCCGAGAGCCTGACGGCGGTCGATAACCGGAGTGACGGCCTCGGGCACCTCAACGGCAGGATCCACCGCAAGAGGAGTGTCGAGGGCAGGCACGGTGACCCGGCGGCTGTCGGCCACAGGGTCATTGCCGAGAGCCTGCCGGCGGTCAATGACCGGAGTGACAGCCTCGGGCACCTTGACGTAGGGGTCGGTGGCGAGCGGCGTGTCGAGAAGCGGAAGAGGGAGCGTCATGTCGTCGGGCACGAGAGGCACGGGGATACGCACCGGCTGCGGCTCGACGGGATCGACGATCTCGGCCTCCTGCTCGCGGTCCTCGGGCTCGGGATAGGGCAGGAAGTCAGGCTCGGGAATAATAGGATCGATCACCGTGACCTGAACCGGAGGCTCGGGCAGGTAGTCGCCCCACATTCGGCGGAGCTGATCGGCCACTTTCTTGTTGGCGCGGGCACGCAGCTCGGCCACATTGGCCCGGGCAGAGTCGCTCCGGGCCTTTACGCGGGAATGGAAGGCGGCGCTGCGGGCTTTCACGTCGTCCTTGGTGTCGGTGGCAGCCGACAGCGTCAGCGATCCGGCCACGGCACCTGCCGCAAGCACGCCGAGCGAATATATGATTGAATAAAGGTGTCTCATGATCTATGGTGGGGAGAAATAACCGGTCAGAAAGTGATCGGGAAATCAAATTTATTGAACAGTTCGCGCGGTCTGACAAACTCCGGCTGCCACGTGCGGACGTGTATTACAGGATTCAACGGGTCCTCGAAGCGTGCAAGGAGAAAGAGGTGGCCGCTGTCGCTGTAGGAGGGCGAGAAATAGTCCTGCTCCAGGCTGATGGCGTAGATCTGGCGATCCTCGTCGACGATGTCGATGTCGATCTTGTTGAACCGCAGGTTGATGTACTCGCGCGACTTGAAGGCGGCGTCCATCTTCTGAAGATAAGTGTCCTTGGTGTAGCGGTTGCATATCAGGCGGCTGTCGTTGCGGTAGCCATAGTCCTCCAACCTCCCGGCGGCCCGGGGCAGCTGGGTGAAGGTGAAGATAATGGCGTTGTCGTCAAATATGCGGCTGATGTAGTCAAGGTCGCGCAGGGCGAAGGCCGTCTGGTAATTCTCGATAAACTCCATGATGGCCTGACGCACGTAGAGCGGAATCCCGGTCGTCTCCTCGATGTTGCGGCGGGGAGTCTTGCCGAGGCCCATGTTGATGTTGGAGACCTTTCCCTGGTGATTGAAGGTGATGGCGATGTCGCGCGAGAAGTTGCGGTACTTGCCCGAGCGGTACTTGAAGAGCAGGACCGCTCCGCGACACAGCACGTCGCCTCGGGCCGCCATTGAAAACTCCAGTGAATCGGCGTCGATGACCTTCACGTTGCCCGCGCTTATGATGCTCTTGTACTTGAGCATGATCGAGTCGACGAGGATATCGCGCATCTTCGAGGGCGGAGTCTTGGCCTCGATGGCTTCGAGGAGCCTGCGGGCGGTGGCGGCATAGGCCACGTAGCGGTCAGGCACCGGAGCAACCACGGGCTCAGGGGCGGGAACGGGAGCGGGGGCAGGTTTCATGTCCGAGGCCGGCGAGGTGACGGGAGCCGGGCGGGAGTCACGCGAGGCGACGCTGCCCAAGGGGATGGTCTTTATGCGGTATTTCGACTCGTAGCGGAACGGATTGCCGAGGATCATCAGCATCTGAGGGTCAGAGGCCTGGTCGAGATACATGTACTCGATCTCCACCTCGATGCTGCGGGGCGGCTCGGGCGAGAGGAGGGTGATCTCGCCGTAACCTTCGCCGGCACCGGCCATGGGACCCGGCACGCCGTTCTCGTAGTAGAAATAGTCGAGCGAGTGGACGGGGCGACCCTGATAGGTGAAGAGCAGGCGGTAGTCGTTGCCGTCGCGGCTGTCGACGGTGACGTTGATATCGGCCAGCACCTCATCGATCTTGGCGGGGATATACTGATATAGCACCTTCCCGTGCCACTCCTCGGTAGAAGTGGAAGGCATGGAAAGGAGCAAGGCATAGGCGCGGTAATAGTCCTTGAGCGCGACGTCGACCTTGTCGAGGCTGAGCTGGCGGGCGGCGTTGGTCAGATGGGCGTCGATGCGCTTGCGGCGGTCCTCAAACACGCGGTAGACATTGGCCTTAGGGATATACCTCACCACATAGTTCATGTCGCCGTCCTTCCACTGGAGGGTCTCGCTGTTGTCGAGCGTGGCCTGGGAATAGGTGCTGACCATCGAGGCATAGCTCGACCGCTCGTCGGTGACCGGCTTACCCTCGGCGCGGACGGTGGAGGAGCGGTTGACGATCGAGGTGCGCTCCTGCACGTTGACCGAGATCTGATTGACCAGCGCGGCCAGGGCCTCCTTCTCGGCCATGGAGAGCTCGGTGCTCTGCCCCATGCCCCAGTAATAGAGCCCCGACCGGCGGATCTCGTCGATCGACAGCGCCTGCAGGGCGGCACTGCCCGCTACGAGCAGTGCCAGGAAGGCAAGCAGATGGTGATGCAGTCTCATCGGCATTACTTGCCCAGAGCCTCGATTTTTGCGCGGGTCTCGGCCTCAAAATCGGCAGCGCGCTTCTCGATTTCCTCGCGCTTGTCGGGGCTGACGCGCTGGGTCAGGTAATTGCGGTAGGCGGTGGTCATGTCCGAGGCCATCTTAGCGGCATCACCCTGATACTCGACGCAGATAAATACCTGATACTGATTGTCGGGGGTGCGGAAGATATTGTTGTCGATCACCGCTGCGCCGGCCACGGGGATATTGGCCACGATAGCCTCGACCATTTCGTTGACCTGTCCTTCCTCATCCTTGGCAGTGGCATGTTCCACACCGTCAGAGGCGATTGCCGAGGCGGCGTAATTGTGGAGGTTGGTATTGGAAGTCAGCACCTGGCGCACCTGGGCGGCGAGGGCCTGGCGGGCGGCAGCCGAAGCGGTGCGGGTGGCGAAGCCGAGGTCAAACTGGGTGGCAGTGCCATAGGCGCGGGTGGCGGGCTTTTCGAGGGCCTTGGTTATGGCCGAGGGATTCTCGACGGCCTTGTTGTCGCCAAACGATTTTTTGGCACCGCAGGAAACTAATGTCAGCAGGGCGGCGACAGCCACACTTGCAAGGAAGAGGATTTTTTTCATAATCTTGATGGTATTATGGTGTTAGAAATTTGATAGAGTCAGGTTGTTGAAGGTGTAGGATCCCATAGAATAGGCAACACTCGTAATCATTGAAGTATTTTTGCCAACATATTCAGGCACACAAAAATTCACGTCAAATTCAAAAGTTTCACCTTCGGCCAGCGGTACCGCAGGCAAAACATTCTTTTCATAAAAAACCGTGCCGGCAGTATTGCTAAACCTGATAGCGAAAACTGCATCGGAAGGCGATCCGGAATAAGACTTTACTATAAGGCTTCCCTGAAGACGGAAGCCACCCGTTCTTGTAGTTTTCGCGCTGAAAACGGATTTAGCAGCAGTGACATCCGTTGTATTGGTAACAGTATGGGGGGTCACCAGTTTTGACACTGTATAGGTATCGGAATATTTGGGAGATCTCAGGTCGATGGTAGCTACACTTCCGGCTTCAAACATCGCTTTGTAGTCATCGTAGGGATAAGTCATAACCTTATCTCCTTTAAGCACCCTTAAGAAGTTGAGCGACGTATTCTGAGGATTGGCGTTGACAAGGAATACCGACCGGTAAGATGATGCCAGACCGTCGGATTCGGGCCGGAGCATATCATCGGTAAACGGCTTGGAATCAAATTCACCCCTTTCGGGATACCAGTTCTTGTAAGTGTTGAGACCGGTTATTTCGAGCCGGGCCTCATCGGTCCCCGTGTCAACAAACCTGAGCCTCGTGCCCTGGGGCTGCAGGGTGGTGGTGATGTTGATCACCGAGTTGCGGACGGAGTAATCGACATTGCGCGCCATGAAGAAAAGATTGGCCGGGGAGATGGCGAAAGTCGAGAAAGTTTCCTCGCCGGGGGCGTGCATGAAGTAGGCGAGATTGACGGTGCCGTATTCATTTTCACCGAGCGCCGATGACGCGTGCACGTTCCACAGGCGGTACTCGGCATCATATCTCGCCCAGGCCGGGATGGAGCGGCCTGCCGAGAAGAAGGTCAGGTAGAGCATATCGTCCTGCTCATAGGGATATAGGGCGCGCGAGGCGTCGGGAGTCCCGAGACTGAGGGTGTAGATATATTCGGTAGCTTCATCAGCCGCTCCGCCGGGTAGCGGAGAGTCCTGACTGCAACCGGCTGTCACCATCGACATTATCGAAATTACAGCTATGCTGAGGGGGTTAATGATTTTCATTTGTAATCAACATTGGGTTTGAACGGTTCGACTGCGATGTCGATATTCTGGTTGGACTGATACACTCCGAGCACTACACTTAGCTGCTGTCCCTCGGGCAGATCGGTGAGCGATACGGTCACCGATCCCGAGCGCGGCGCGCCTGAGTCGTTGGGGAGTATGTCGAGGTAGAATACATTACCGGTGTGGTTGAGCGTGAACCATGAGGCGGGCTCGGCGACAGTGACTTCGTAGGGTCCCACAGCCGAAATCACGATGAATTCCGACTGGCCGCCGGTGGCGTTGGCGTAGACAGCCGACTGCGACAGCGAGAGGGTGCGCCCGAGCTGAGAGACGGTGTAGATGATTCCGGGATGGTCGACAGCGCCGGTCTTGTCGGCGGGCTCGAACACTATCTCGGCGCGGCGCGTGAAGGCGCAATCGTTTTCGGTGGCCGAGAATGAATAAGTCTCGACACCGTCGGCACTCTGCTGTCCGTCGAGCGAGAGCCAGTCGCGGGAATCGTCAAGGTAACGGATCGCGCTGACCGATGATCCCACGGTGGAGCTGACCGAAATTTCAAGCGACGACGCGGTGATGGGCAGCGTGGCCGATGAGCCGTCGACATGGATGTATTGCCCCTGCTGGATGACGCGGATTTCGGAACTGATGCCTCCCGAAGTGACCCTTACTCCACCCTCACGTGACTGCTCGGAGGTGTTTTCATCGACCAGGAGGATGAGATTGTCGGCGGGGGAGCCGCTCGTGGCGCCGAGCCTCAGCCAGCCGGTCGACGACGGGAGGGCAGTCCAGTTCTCGGTCACGTTGACAGGTATTTCAAAAATCTGGGATTTCCACGACAGCACTACTTCTGAATCGTCGGTAAGGCCCGAGGCTTCCTGAGTCACACTGATGGCGGCGCGCTCCATGCCGTCGGCCGAGCGGAGCACTACCCTGCCCGACCGGCCTGTCACGGCTGCGTTGCGCGAGGCCGTGAGTGAAAGAGCCGACGTGCCCTGAGCGAGTGACGTAGGCGAGGCCTCGATCCATTCGGGAGTCTCGATGGCGGTTATCTCCACGTCGGTATCCACCTCGACGCCGAGGGTCGCGCCCTTGCTGACAAACAGGAGCGATGCCGGCTTGACGGTGGTTGAGGCTCCATGCTGATAGAGGTAGACCGTCTTGCCTATCTGACCGCCCGAGAGGGTGAAGAATCTCACCTCGGCACTGCGCTGCGATACCGAGGTATTGGGGGCGACGGTGATCTCTACCTTAGTATTACCGGCCTCGCCCGCTGCGGGAGAAACTGACACGAATGTGGCTGACGGGGTTGCGGTCCACGCTGCCTCGCAGGTGAAATCCACCGTCACTTTCTCGCCCCGGGCCGAGAGGCCGGCGAAGACATTCTCGGTCACTCCGCCCGTGATGGCGCGCTGAGTCACGGTGATGCGGTGTAATGGTGTCCGGGCCCCGGTGGCGGGATAGACCGACACGGTCGAGGTGCGGTCGACCAGATAGGGATTAGGGGCTGCGGTGACATAAAGCGTGTTGTCGCCGGGCTGGCACGAGGCGGGAGAAACCGAGAGCCAGGATGCCTCGGCCACTACGTCACATGCCACGTTATTGTGAAGCACCTCCGAAAGGGTGCCTCCGCCGGCAGTGAATGTCATCGAGGTACCGCCCGACACGTCGGCAGCCGCCTGGGTGACGGTAATAGTGTGAAGAGAGTTGGCCGATACGCCTGCTACCCCGTCGCGCACCACGTAAACCTTGCCGCTGCGCGACGCGGCAGTGGTATTGGCATCGGCTGAAATCGTCACCGTCGTAGAGCCCGGGCTCAGGGTGGCGGTACTGATCCTGATCCAGTCGGCATCCTTGTAGAGAGTACAGGGAATGTTGTTGGTGAACTTGCAGCCAGAGCTTCCGCCAGCCGCCGGGAGGGTCACGGAGTTGATCGTACCGGTTACGGAGAAGCCTTCCTGACGCACCGTGATAGGGCTCTGTATCTCCCTTCCGTTGATCACAGTCACGAGATTGACGGTAAAGGACCGGAGGGTAGGCACGGTAGTAGGTTTCAGAGTAAGTTTCAGCTTATAGTCGGGTGTCACCTCGACCACGCAATCCTGAGGTGACGATGAAGTAGTCACGGTGGATGTCACTGGATTGCCCGCGGGGATATTGGTGTCGATGTCAAATGTCCTGGTGGCACCGGCTGCTGGGAATGTGCGTGCCGCCTCGTCGTATTCCTTAATCTTGAACTCATAGGGCTGACCGTTCTGCGTGATGGTGAGGGCCGTCGTGAATGCATCGTTGCGGTCAAGGGAGAGGTTCACGATATTCACCCGCGACTCGGGGTCGGTCTTGGGAGCGACGCGTATGTCAAGCGAAGTGGAACCCTCTCCTCCGGTCATTGGAGCGAAGGTCGTGACCCAGCCTGTATTCACTCCGCTTGCTTTCCATAAATCGGTCGCGGTGACGACCGGGCCTTCGGAGGTGGTTTTAACGCTACCGGCACTGAACACCACATTCTCGGGGTTGACGCTCAGGGCTATGGGACGCGAGGAGTAGATGTAGCCGTCAGAAGTGACTTCGCGATAAAGCTCGTCGGAGCAGCCTGCCGCTAAAATCATGGCAAGCAGGCCGAATACATATATGATATTATGTTTCATTTCTCAGCAGGGATTGTTCAGAAGTTAAACGAGATGCCGGCGCTCACAGCCGGGCCTTCGGTCCAGTACTTGTTGCTGTCGTAGAGCACAGCGGTGTGGGGCTTTTCGCCGAGTGAAATGCGGTAGGCGGGAGCGGCGAAGATGCTGACGTGGGGTGCGAGCTGGAAGTTGACGAGCACTTCCACGGGGAGCGACATCATGGCCGGAGAGTCTACGCCGTCAAAATCAGTATTTTTCCCGGCGAGGATCTTGATACCGGCGCGGGGGGTGACGCGCAGCCGGGTGCCCAGGCGGAGCGAGTAGCCGAACTTGAGGCCGAAGGCGGCAGAGACCTTCGAGGAGGCTTTCTGCTGCACGGCGGGAGCGTTGACGGCATAGCGGTAAACCTCGGCACTCTTGCCGCCGACCTGACCGAACAGCTCGGCGTTGAAGTGATTGAACGTGTAGCCGATTGCCACCTCTCCGGCCGAGTAGCCGCTCCAGGCATAGCCGAGGCTGATATAGAATTCCTTGTAACCGAGCATGGGGCGGGGAATACGGAAGTTGACATCGCCGGGCATGTCGATCTCTCTCGTGGTGGAGTAGCCGTAGTCATAGTAGCCGCCGGAGCCGGGGCGGGAGCCTGAGATCCTGACCTTGGTCCCGCGCAACACGGTGTAGGTGCCGTCGTCAGCGGGCTGCAGGGCCGCTCCGCTGAGGGCGTCGGTCACCTCAAAGCCGGGCTCACCGGTGATGGTGAAGGTGATCTGATTGGTCAGCGTGGCGTGGACATCGGTCACGGCATCGCGGGTCACGGTGACGATGGTCTCGTAATCGGAGTAGCCGGGAGTGGAGACGAGTACTGTGTGGTCACCTTCGAGAATATTGTTGAGCACGCGTGGAGTTGCGCCCACATTCTTGCCGTCGACAGTCACCTGGGCTCCGGCGGGGGTGGAGGTGACATTGATGCTGCCATACTGCGGCACAGGCACGGGGAGGGTAAACGAGTTGGCTCCGTCGAGCCTTACGGAGATCTGCTTGGTGGCATCGGCATGGCCGGGACGGCTTACGGTGATGAGATAGTCGCCCGGTTCGAGCGGACCGCTCCACGATCCGGTGCCGAGATAACGGTTGTCCATACCCTCGCGCAGCAATATGCGTGCTTCCCTGTCGGGGGTGGTGAGCGTCACGCGTCCGGCGTTGGACTCAAGTTCGGGAGCAATGGTGACTTCCTCGCCGTCGGCGATCTCCACCATCGTCTCATACATCTTGAAAAGCCGCTTGTCAATCTTAATCTGGTGGCGGCCCGAGGAGAGGAGGTGGCGGTCGAGCGACGAAGTGCCGGCCATGAGGCCGTCGATGAATATCACGGCACCCTCAAGGTCGGCCGTGGGGCGGATGGTGAGGTAGCCGAAGCGGGGCCGTAGATTGATCTCCTCCACCACCGGCGACTCGGGATCGCTTACCGTGACGCTGCCCGCCGAAGGATAATAGTCGGCGGCACGCAACTGGTAGCGGTAGGTGCCGTAGCGCATGAGCTTGCGGGCCATGCCGTCGGTCAGCGGCCAGGGGACATACTTTCCGGGCTGCCCCGCAGGGTCCTCCTCCACTTCGAGAATGGCCGAGGGCGGGGTGACGTTGAACACGAGATACTGCTGCCCAGTGCGCATGGCCGAGTAGACGGGATTGAGGGTGAGATGATAGGTCTGGGCCGACTGCAGGGGTGCGTTCTCAAAGGTGTAGGTGATGCCCTGGATCGTAGGGTCGGAGTGCTTGATGCGCATTGACTTGGTGTTCTGGGGCAGATAGAGCTTGATCACTTTCTCACCTGTCTTCAGGGTGGCGTTCTCCACCCTCGCTCCGTCGGCCTCAAACTGGTAGCCTTCGGGCTCGGCATTGTGGACTATGACCAGGGCCATCACTTTGCCCCACCGGTCGCGGTGGGCGTCAATCTGAGCTGTTGGCTCCATGTCGTTGTACTCTTCTTCCTTTACCGAAATCACGCTCCGGGCCGAGGCATATACAGCGGGGAGGATTATTGCGACGATAAAAAGAAACCGGCGTATCACTGATGATAATTGCATGGTGTCGATCAATTACATATAAAGGTTGATGTCAAGCCTCTCCGGCTTTACCGGCACAGCGCGCCTGACAGGCAAAAGTACGAAAAAATTGGTGTTTACCCCCCCCCATTTGTTAATTTGTGTTAATCACGATTTTTTTGCGGTCAGGCGCCGGAAGAAAACGAGCCGGGAGGCTCCGGACGTGGAGCCTCCCGGCGGGAAAAGCGGGACGGAAATCAGGCGAAGGTGACGCGCACGTGGGCGTCGGGGTAGCGGAGGACGACGCAGGAGGCCTCGGTCATCACCACGGCATCGGTGTTGCGCAGTCCGGCCTGCTTGAGGTGGAGTTTCTGGGCGTTGAAGGGGATGTGGGTGTACTTGGTGACATACTCAGGGTCGATGATTATGGCATCGTCGGCGTGGCCGCAGAGGTCGAAGATCTCGGAGTGGATCACGTGGAGGGTGCCGAATTTCGACACGATAGTGTCAAAGTCGATGCCCCAGTGGACATTTTTTCCCGCCGACTGCACCACGCGGGTGTAATCGAGGGCCGAGAGCCGCTCCACGAGTCCCGAGCCGGCTATCATCACCTTGGCGCGCGAGCCGCCGCTCTGGGTGAAGGCTCGGCGCATCAGCGAGGGGAGCGTGGCGGTGCTCACCTTGCCTCCGAATGAGAAGTCGCGTCCGGCCTGGTTCCATATACCTCCGGTCAGGAGCACTTCACTGTTGTCGCCGACATCGGTGATGGTGCCGCGGATTCCGAAGAGGAACGTCTTCTCCATGCCCAGGCGCATGTCCATTATGGCCACCTCCTCCTGGTCGTGGAATCCCCATCCCACCTCCTTGCGGGCGAGATTCTGAAGCACCGAGGATTCTATCTGTGCCTTGAATATCTGGCAGTAGTTGAAATCCTTGACGGGCAGCGAGTTGTAGAGGCCGGTCATGACGTCGAGTTCTGACGCGGCGCGCCCCATCCTCACTATCACGTCGCCGGGATGTATGGCGGGAAAGGTGCCGGTAAAGCCGGGTATAGGGGTGAAGCGCACGGTCAGTGTCTTGCCGTTGACCTCCCTGACATATCCACGCAGGCCCTCTTTCTTGCCGGCAGCCGTGACGGTGACGCCGGGGAGTAGGAAGGTATCGGTGGGAGCGAAGACCCCTTCGTAGCCCACCTTTATCTCCATATCGGTCTCGGGCTGATAGCCTTCGTTCACCGAGGCGATGAACGTGGTGGAGCCGGGCTTGAGGTCGACGGAGTAGTAGGAAACTTTCATGGAGTCGCAGCGGCGCGAGCCTATGCAGCGGGTGATCTGGTCGAGAGGAGTGGCCGAGGGGCGCACTTTCACGATGCGTGACTCGACGCTGTCTTCGAGAAGCTCGGGCGAGAGCTGCCCGGCGAGCTTGGTGGTGAGTGTTTCGGGTGTAAAAGCCATAGTAGATTAAGTATTAGGTTATTGTGATGAGGTATTAGTTATAAGTCCCACGCGCTGCGCCGGCGGCGCGTTAGGACAAAGGCCGTCACATCGTCGTCGGGCGGGGCGACCGGATTATCGTCGGGCGACGGCGATCGGAGCAGTTCAAAGGTTCCGAGCCCGCGGGCCGGATCAGGGGCGGCCTCGGGCGAGGGAGTGGATTCGGCAGGGGATTCAGGAGCGGATTCGGCAGGAGCTTCGGCAGGAGACGGTTGCGGCTCCTCGACGGGGGCCGGAGACTGAGGGCTGATGTTTTCGTGGTCGTTCATAGCGTAATGTTTTTTTGCATTAATCGGTGATGCAAAATTACGCTATCCCGGGCGCGGATACTTGCGATAATGACCGCTCCTCAGGTGCGTTGCCAGGGCACTTCGGGCGTGGATGTGACGCTGTTGATGTGACGGGCCAGGGCGAAGAGGTAGTCGCTAAGGCGGTTGATCCATCTCAGGGCCGAGGGATCCACGGAAAACCCGGCATCGGCCACGTCGATCATGCGCCGCTCGGCGCGGCGGGCAACCGTGCGGGCCACGTGGGCCTGGGCCGCGGCATGATGGCCGGCGGGAAGCAGAAAGCAGCGGAACGGTTCAAGGGTAGAGTCGAGAAGGTCGATTTCCTTCTCCAGTTCCTCCACCTTGGCGGGCCCGGGAGGGGGAAGCATGGCATCGGGGCGGTCGGTCACCGCTGCGAGATAGCTGCCCAGGTCAAAGAGTTGCGAGGAAATGCGGAGCAGCACGGCGGCTGCCGCGGGGTCGATGGGCTGACACTCGGCTGCAAGGAGGCCGATGTGGGAATTGAGCTCGTCGACGGTCCCGTAAGCCTCGACACGGACATCGGTTTTCTTTACCCGCTCGCCGCCCACGAGGCCTGTCATCCCGGTGTCGCCGGTGCGGGTGTAAAGGTTGGATTTCTTCATGATTCAGATTATTATATCCACGGCCCCATCCACGGGCGATGGCGCGTCGAGCATGAAAGTCGCGCGCCATCGCGGTGATGAGTATGTGGGAGGGTTGACTGCGGGTGATTATTCCTCGTCGTCGGCTTCCTTCATGTTGTGGAACACGTTCTGCACGTCCTCGTCCTCCTCGATCTTCTCAAGGAGCTTGTTGACGGCCTCGCGCTGCTCGGGAGTCACGTCCTTGAGATCGTTGGGGATGCGCTCGAACTCCGAGCTGATAATTTCAAATCCGTTGTCTTCGAGATACTTCTGGATGTTGGCATATTCCTCAAAGGCACCGTAGAGCACGATCTGCTCGTTGCCTTCCTCGTCCTCGTCGTGGCCGAGATCGTCAACGCCGTAGTCGATGAGTTCGAGTTCGAGGTCGTCGAGGCTCACGCCGTCCTTGGGCTTGATCTTGAATACCGACTTGTGGTCGAAAAGGAAAGTAAGCGAGCCCTGGGTGCCGAGCGAACCGCCGTGCTTGTTGAAATAGGAGCGGACGTTGGCCACGGTGCGGGTGTTGTTGTCGGTGGCGGCCTCTACGAAAATGGCTATACCGAATGGTCCGTATCCTTCATATACGATTTCCTTGTAGTCGCCGGCATCCTTGTCGGTGGCTTTCTTTATGGCGCGTTCCACGGTGTCCTTGGGCATGTTGGCAGCCTTGGCGTTCTGCATAAGGGCGCGGAGACGGGGGTTGGTGGAGGGATCAGGACCACCGGCCTTGGCGGCGATGGTGATTTCCTTACCTATGCGGGTGAATGTGCGTGACATGTTGCCCCAGCGCTTGAGCTTGCGGGCTTTACGGTATTCAAATGCTCTTCCCATGAGAGTAGTGTTATTGAGTTGATTTATTGGATAATATTCTGATTGATTAACGCAGCTCGGCGCCGAGGCGCGAGGTGACGTTCTTGATTATCTTGTTCATCACGGCATCGATAGCCTTGTCGTTGAGTGTCTTCTCGTTGTCCTGAAGGGTGAGAGAGATGGCGTAGGACTTCTTGCCGGCAGGGAGGTTCTTGCCCTCGTATACGTCAAAGAGCGTCACGTCGCGCAGGAGCTTGCGCTCGCTCTCGGTCACCACGGCCTGAATCTGCTCGAAGGTCACGGCGTTGTCAACCAGCAGGGCGAGGTCGCGCTTGACGGGCATGGTCTTGGGGAGAGCCACGTAGCTGACCGAATGTTTCAGCGACAGGTCGACCAGGTCATGCCAGTGAAGCTCGGCATAAACCACCGGCACCTTGATGTCGAGACGGCGCAGAAGGGCGGGCGACACCACGCCCATCGAGCCGAGATGCTTGCCCGAGCGGGTGGCGATGTCGAGCGACGCCGAGTAAATGTCGCTCTTGCCGGCGGTGAACTTCAGGCCCGAAGCAGCGATGCCGAGACGGGAGAACACGTTGGCCACCACAGCCTTGAGATCGTAGAAGGTAGCCTCAACGGCGGGGCGCACCCAGTTGGCGGCAGTCATGTTGCCGGTCATCCATATTCCGAGACGGGCCGACTCGCTGTAAGGGGCGAGCGGACGCTCAGCCGTGGATTCAGCCGAGGGATTGAAGAAGTAGACGTTGCCGAACTCATACATCATCAGGTCAGCCGACTTGCGGTTGATATTATGGGCCAGTGATTCGAGGCCGCCGAAAAGGAGTGTCTGGCGCATCACGTTGAGATCGTTGCTCAGCGGATTGAGGAGCTTGACGCAATTCCCGGCGGGATAGGAGGTAAGGTCGGCGTAATAGGCTTCGGCAGTCAGCGAGTTGTTGAGGATCTCATTGAACCCGCGAGCGGTCATCTGCTCCGAGACGAGATTGCGAAGCGTGTTGTCCTCATCCTCGCGGCTCTTGAACGAGAGCGACGAATGGAGCGTCGACGAGATCTCCACATTATTATATCCATATATGCGCAGCAGGTCCTCGACCACGTCACACGGGCGGGTTACGTCGACACGATAGGTGGGCACGGCCACGGTCAGCCCCTCGGGCGACCGGTCGATCACCACCATCTCCAGGCTCTCAAGTATGGCCACCACGGTATCGGGGTCGATGGCCTTGCCGATAAGGCCGTTGATATAGTCGTAGGTGAGCTGCACCTTCACGGGCTCCACAGGCGAGGGATAGAAGTCGGTGACAGGTCCTGTCACTGTACCTCCGGCAAGCTCCTTCACCATCAGGGCGGCGAGCTTCAGCACATACATGCAGCCGTTGGGGTCAACACCGCGCTCGAAGCGGAACGACGAGTCAGTGTTCAGTCCCTGGCGGCGGGCAGTCTTGCGGACGCGGGTGGGATGGAAGCACGCGCTTTCAAGGAATACCGAAGTGGCGCTCTCGGTCACGCCCGAGTCGAGACCGCCGAACACGCCGGCGATGCACATCGACTCGGTGTCGTTACATATCATCAGGTCAGCGGCAGTCATGGTGCGCTCCACGCCGTCGAGCGTGACGAATTTCTCGCCCTCGGCTGCCTGATGCACCTTCACCTTGCCACCCTTGATATGAGCCGTGTCAAAGCAGTGGAGCGGCTGGCCGGTGGCATGGAGGAGATAATTGGTGATGTCGACGATATTGTTGATCGGGCGCAGGCCTATGGTGAGCAGCGCGTTCTTAAGCCAGTCGGGTGATTCCTTGACGGTCACGCCTTCCACGGTCACGCCGCAGTAGCGTATGCACCCCTCGGTATCGGTCACCTCCACGGTCACGCCTCCCTCGGGCTTCTCCACCTTGAAATCTTCCACTCCGGGACGGTGCAGATCGGGAGTATAACCGTGACGCTTCATCCACGCGGCAAGATCGCGGGCCACGCCGTAGTGAGACGCGGCATCGATGCGGTTGGGGGTCAGGTCGACCTCAAGCACATAGTCTGACGTGATGCCGAAGTATTCGGCAGCCGGTGTGCCGGGTTTCACGTCGGCATCGGTGATCACGATGATGCCGTCGTGGGAGGTACCCGTGCCAATCTCGTCCTCAGCGCATATCATGCCCGATGACTCCACGCCGCGTATCTTGGACTTCTTGATATTGAATTCCTTGTCACCGTCATAGAGGGTGGTGCCCACGGTGGCCACAACCACCGTCTGGCCGGCGGCAACATTAGGCGCGCCACACACAATCTGAGTCGGGACACCGTCGCCCAAGTCTACGGTAGTGATGTGAAGATGGTCGCTGTTGGGATGCTCGACACAGGTCAGCACCTTGCCGATGACGATTCCTTTAAGGCCGCCGCGGATTGACTCCACTTCTTCGACCGAACCGGTCTCAAGCCCTGTCGAGGTCAGCGCGTCGGCCACTTCGCCGGGCGTCAGAGGCAGGTCGACATATTTTTTAAGCCATTTGTAGGAAATATTCATTTCGCGGATGATATTAGTTTTGTTTCAATGTGCAAAGATACAACAAAATACCCGATTTCCGCTCTTTGCGACGGTTAAAATTAACTTCGCTCCTCATTCCGGGTCATCATTCCTACCCTTTCATTAATCAGTTGGCCCGCATCAGCGGGAGGAGGAGGTATAAAAACCAAACGAGAAGATGTTTCACAACGTCTTCTCGCTTAGATAATAAACCAATCATTATCACATTTCTTGCAATGGAAAAAGTAATCTTGCTATGTACTTATAAAACACGTCGCGCCCGGAATGGTTCACCCGCCACTGAAATTTTTATGAAAAAAATCACTCGGAGGAATTTTTTCCGCAGTACTTCCGGTATACGCGGGTGAAATAACGGGCGTCGGTATACCCGCAGGCTTCGGCGACCTCGGCCGGACTCTTAGAACCGTCGGCCAACAGCGTAGTGGCGCGGTCCATGCGGGCTTCGAACAGCAAACGGGCGGCAGAAATTCCCAGCAGGGAGCGCAGGCGACGGTTGAGTGTGGCGCGACTCACGGCTGAAGCCTCGGCCATACAGTCGATATTCGCGTCGGGATTAGAGATATTTTCCTCAATATAGGCCCGTACACGCCTGAGGAATGCAGCATCTACGGCCGACTCTACAACCGGTTCAGTTTCAGCAGCGGAAGTTTCTGTGGAGACCGGCGCCCTGAGAAGTGCCATGTATCTGGCGAGCAGTTCGCGACGCTGGCGGTTGACATTGCGAATATAAACCGAGAGCCCGACCCCACTGCCTGCCGCAGCTATTCCTGCAATTATGAAAAGCATCATCGCCCACCATGTCTCATACCACCTCGGAGTGCAGATGATGGTAATTGAGAGTGTATTATCGACATGGCGCCCGTAGCGGTCGGTCGACTGAAAATCGACCGAGTGCTCCCCGGCCGTCAGGTTAAAGAGCGTCAGTGAGCGGGCGTCGCCATAGGCTGACCATGGAGATCCGTCGACACGATAACGGTAGCGGATATGAGAATTGTCGACATAATCTACGGCAGCAAACCGAAGGGTAACGTTGCGGCTACCGCTATCTAATTTCAGACACCTGTCGGGCAGGAACGTCAGCTTCTCAGGCCCCCCGTTGACCGACACGGCTGTGACTACTAAACGAGGAATGAAGCCACGTGTATAAAGCGAGTGGGCAGTTGCTTTCAGAACTCCGCGCGAGGTGGCAAACACCCACGACCCGTCGGGCAAACGTGCAGGACTACCTTCCGAGAATGTCACGTCACTACCCCAAAACGGCATACTGTAGCCGGTACTGATACCTGTGGCCGGATTCAGTATCATCACTCGGTCAGGACCGGTGACGATGAGCGTGGTGTCGTTTTCTAAAGCCATCCCATAGATTTCGTCCCGGTCAAGCGACGAGTTTCCTACGTTATAGTGACGAAATTCAGGATTGCTGCTGAAAAGTGACTTCTCGCTCACACGACTTATACCCGAGCTCTCGGTAGCAACATATATATTGCCGCCGGAATCCTGGGCAAGACCGATAGCGGCGTTGGAGACAAGGCTTGATTGCTGACAGGGAACACGGCTTACAGTAGTTGCCGACAGATCGTCGAGTCTCACGGCGATAAGCCCGCTTGGGGTCGCGGCCACGAGATTGCCTCCGCCGGTCACGAGCAACTTTCTGACCTTTTCCCCCACGCCAAGCGATGTAACCGCCGGACTGTCGGCTCCCGGATCGGGGATATATTTCAGTCCTTCTCCCCACGTAGCGAGCCATAGACGGCCCTTGTCGTCCTGGGCCATATCATATACCACATCCTCACTTATCTTCACTCCGTCGCCTCTGATCAGACCTCCCGGCTTGCCTCCTACCCACACCTGCCCGTCGCCGGTCTCAAATATGCAATAGGGTGTGAAGCCAAGACTGATGGAATCAGTCCTGAAACCATCTTCATAGACCGACAGCTGCGGGAAATTCCGCGCACCCACCCACAGCCGCCCCGCGCGGTCGGTCATCAGGGCGCGGGGAGCGATCCCGGCGGTAAAAGGCAACGGAATGGCCGGATGATGGGCCGTGAACTCCTTGTCGATGCCTGCAGTGGAGCCTGTCCACCGAATATCAGTGTCACCCTGACGTATTACCGTGCCATGCCACACCCGGCAGAGTATCTTTGTCAACGAATCCGATGCCGATTCGGGTATGTCACGAAACGACATCGAGGCAAGGTCAAATTCATAAAAGCCATCGTCGGTGCGACAGATGATATTGCCGTCCGGCGAGCCGGAAATAGTGCGGATAAGATTGGTTTTTATCGACGAACTGTCGCCCGGCGCAATACTGATACGATAGAAATCATAACCATCATAGTAATGGAGACCATTCCATGTCGCAAACCACATCACCCCATTGGCGGCCTGCACGCCACCACCCGTGATGGGGCTTGAAAGGCCGTCGCTCCGGTCGTAATGCACCACGTCGCCCTCCGCAGCAGAAAGCGCGGAAAGCATGACTATCAAAACGGCAAGACGGTACAGATACATGTGTTGCGGAATTTCGGCTCAAAGATAATACAATTTTCTTCATCAGAACATTGCTACATGCAAAGTTGAGCCGTTTTTCATCACGATTGAGCCGCTTTTTATCACCGGGAAATATCGTTGTGGATAATTTTGCCCGAAATATTCCATAACCTTAATTCCAAAGTTTCACCAATGAAAACTATTCCCTCAGCCCTACTTGCAGCCGCCCTTCTGGTCGCTCCCGCATCCCTCCGGGCCGCCGAGCAATCAGTGGTAGCCCACTGGGAATTCACCTCGGGATATGACGAAGTGAAAGACGGCACAATCGCTATCTATACGCCCAACAATGCCGGATGGGCAGCCTCAGGCAACGTAGCGTGGAAAACAATCCAACCTCTTGTACGACCCAACACCTGCGCGCTCGACATTGACAAGTGCAGCGTGTCGCTCAAGACATCTGACGGCAAGTGGCAATTCACATCGAGCGGCTCAACCCCCAGTTACCTGTTAAGACTCAACACCGCCTCGACCGACAGGTTTACCGCCAAGGCCGATTACACCGACGGTTCCAAACATGACCAGTACTTTGAAATCTCGATGCCTACCACATCACTTTCCAACGTCAACCTCAATTTCGCTATAGGCGACGGATCAAGTTCGTCGACAAAATTCGGTGTCGTATACTCCACCGATGAAGGTATGACCTGGACCGTTCTCCCCGACTATACCGCTGCGTCCCACTGGAACACCTATACCGAAAAGAGCTACAGCCTTAATGCTGACAATAAGGAAAACCTCATCGTGCGCCTACTTATCCAGTCAGCCACCAAGACGAGCAATTATAACCTGAAGTATGTAAACGTTCTTGCCGATGACCACCAGGCACCGGCTCTAATCCGCTCTACGCCGTCCGACGGCGAAACATCAGTATTGCCTACCGGACGTATTTCGCTTTTGTTCAACGAAAGCGTGACTCTGAAAGAAAACATCAAGGCGACTCTGCGGAGTGACAACGTCACGCTGACAGCTGTTCCAACCGTGAACAACAATAAGGTGACGATGGAATTCGGCGACCTTGATCTCGTGACAAACTACACATTCAGCCTGCCCGCATCATCGCTGACCGATCTGGCGGGCAACATCTGCACCGAGCCGGTGACATTCTCATTCACCACCGGCGACAAGCGACCGGTGCCACCACCGGTACTCGACAGCCGGAATCGACTGTGGTACAACCGTCCCGCCGCGTATTGGGAAGAAGCCCTGCCTCTCGGCAATGGCCGTCTCGGCGCAATGGTGAGCGGCAGCGTGGCCTGCGACACCCTTCAGCTGAACGAGGATACATTTTGGGGACAGTCACCCAACAGCAACCATAATCCCGATGCCAAGGGTGTGCTGTCGCAGGTGCAACAGCTCATTTTCGAGAAAAAATACACCGAAGCTCAGAAACTCGCCATCCCCGCATGGCAATCCAAGGCCTCCCACGGCGCCCAGTATCAGGCCGCAGGCTGCATACTCGTCGGGTTTCCGGGACACCGCTATAACGATGAGGAACACGGTGCAACCGAGAATGCCACGGATGCCGAAGGCTACGTTCGCGACCTTGATATGAATACGGCCGTTGCCACAACAACCTATATGGTCGACGGCGTGACTTTCACCCGCAGGGTATTCACCTCCATGGCCGACAATGTGACCGTAATGCACATCGAGGCCTCAGAGCCGGGAAAACTTAATTTCGACGTATGCTTCGCCGCTCCAATTAAGACAAACATGGCCAAGGCCGGTGTCAACACTCATGCCGGCGAGGGGCTTATCAAGGCTTCACTTGTTCCTGCAAAGGCCCAGACCGAGAATGTCGACAATAAAGTGAACTGCTTCACGTTCATAAAGGTGATTAACGACGGCGGCTCACTCAACCCGTCAACCAAAAACGTGATTCATTACGGTATCGTGGCCGGTCAGAACAACGTGCCCTCAATCGAGGTTACCGATGCCAACTCTGCTACCATCGTCATTTCCTCAGCCACAAACTTCGTGAGCTACGATGACATCAGCGGTGATGCCGAAGCCAAGGCGCTGGGCTACCTCAACGCTTATCTCGAAAAGAATCTTGACACCGATGCTGCCATCGCAGCCCATTCGGCCCTGTACAGCGAGCAGTTTGACCGCGTCAGCATCGACCTTGGCCACAACCCCGCGCAAGAGGTGAAGGATACCGAAAAACGCATCAAGGAATACTACACCTATGCCGACGACCCGCAGCTCATAGCCAATTATTTCCAGTTTGGCCGTTACCTTCTCATCAGTTCCTCTCAGCCCGGAAGCCAGCCCGCCAATCTACAAGGTCTTTGGAATCCCAACGCTCGCCAATATCCTGCATGGGACTCTAAATACACCACCAACATCAATGTGGAAATGAACTACTGGCCTGCCGAAGTAACCAATCTCGCCGAGTGTCACGAGCCGTTTATCGAGATGGTCAAAGACGTGTCGGAGACCGGTGCGGTAACAGCTCGCGAGATGTACTCAGCCCGCGGCTGGACTCTACATCATAACACCGACATCTGGCGCACCA
Organism: uncultured Staphylococcus sp.; assembly: GCA_964546905.1. Taxonomy (GTDB): domain Bacteria; phylum Bacteroidota; class Bacteroidia; order Bacteroidales; family Muribaculaceae; genus Duncaniella. Next base: position 529 of record CAZJKU010000034.1, on the reverse strand, counting down.
CCGGTGCCGTCGATAACGGTTCGGTAGGTGTATGGCCTACATGCAACGCATGGTTCGCCTCCCACCTATGGGAAAAATACCTCTTTTCGGGCGACAAGGACTATCTCGCTGCCATCTACCCGATTTTGAAAGGGTGTGCCGAGTTCTATCAGGACTTTCTTGTCACCGACCCCAACACCGGCTACAAGGTGGCAGCTCCTTCCAATTCGCCCGAAAATCATCCGGGTAAATGGTCGTATACCAACGATGAAGGCAAGAGCATCAATGTAGCTCTCTTCGGAGGAGTGGCCATGGACAATCAGATGATTTACGACGTGCTTAAAAATACAGCCGAGGCAGCCCGCATCCTCAACGTCGATCCCCAGCTTGCCCACGAACTCGACTTGCTCAAGGCTCAGCTTGTCCCTTACAAAATAGGTAAGTACGGTCAGGTTCAGGAATGGATGGAAGACTGGGATAAAGAATCGTCGTCCCACCGTCATCTCTCCCACCTTTGGGGTGCCTATCCCGGCAATCAGGTCTCACCCTA